>MEPR01000051.1:54665-56182 GCA_001769835.1 Bdellovibrionales bacterium GWB1_55_8 | reverse complement strand
AGCTGCTAAAGCGGATTAATGTTCAGGGGCGTGGATGGGTGCCCGTCGTCGACATGATTCTGGATCAGTACTATCGAAGCTGAGCGTCGGTCCGAAGCGCCGCTCGCCGCGGCTCTATAGCCGACCAAATTCTTGCGCTTATTGCGCCGGAAGTGCGATTCGGCACCTGTCGCGTTTAACGCACACGCCTGGGAAAAGGCGGAATGACTCGATAGAGGATCAGCACCAGGGCGGCGAAGGCAACGTATGCCACCGTGAAAACCCAAGGTTCGAATTCCCAGTAAAGTGCGCGACTGATCCAGTGCTCAATGAAAGAACCTTCGTATGCTTCGCCCCCTGAGCGCTTGCGCAGCTCTTGCTCCCAGACGGTAAGCGGGCAAAAGACACCGATCAGGGATTCACCGGCCACAAACGCGATGGCGAAAAGGTGGAGTAGACGAAACCAGAAATTTCGGACCCATTTCCAATTGCGTACACCTCCTAGAACGATCAAGGGCACCGAGACCACCACAAAAGCAACGAACAGGAAGTGCGTGATGAGCAGGAGGTCTGCAAGTATGACCATGGGTGAAAAGAACCCGATTCAAAGACCCTGCCAAGCGGCATCAACTTGAATTTAATCGACGCGCAGTGGGAAAATATCGCTTCTTGGTGTTATAAAGCACGACATGAAAGCGTCTCAGTGCTGCTCGGTGCCCTCGTGGGCGAAAGAGCGGATCTCCACGCCCGCCGGTGAAGTTCTTCAGGTTTCATCGGAATGGTCCTGGCAGGACCGTTGGGAGCATTTTCGTGCGCGAACCAGTGAGTTTCGCATGAAGTACCGTGTGCAACGCGGGGTTTATGCGATTGGCGATCCTGGTGAGGATTCGCCGGTGCTCGTTTCCGCGAATTATAAATTGAGCTTTGATGTCCTGCGCCGCGCGCTTGCCGGCCTGGATTGCTGGATACTCGTTCTGGACACGCGGGCGATCAACGTCTGGTGCGCGGCAGGAAAAGGGACTTTCGGAACGGGTCAGCTCGTGGGCCGAATCCAGCAGTTTCATCTCAATGAACTCGTTCGCCACAGGAAGCTGGTGCTGCCTCAGCTGGGCGCTCCGGGTGTTTCAGCCAAGGAGATTCAGGAGAAAACGGGATTCAGGGTCTATTTCGGGCCCGTTCGAGCGAAGGACCTGCCTCAGTACTTGCGCGACGGCTGCAAGGCGAGCCCAGGAATGCGGGCCGTCACATTCACGATGGCCGAGCGGTTGGTCCTGACTCCTATGGAATTTCTCCCTGCCATACGCAAGTTTCCGCTTTGGGGAATTCCAGCGATCGCGCTTCTTGGAATTCAGGAGTTCAGTCCGTTCTCATTTTCCGCTGCGAACTCCTTCGCCGCCGGGATTCTGGCTTTGCTCACGGTCATTGCGGGATCAGTTCTCACACCTGCATTCCTTCCCTGGATCCCATTCCGTTCCTTCGCGCTCAAGGGGTGGATCATGGGGATTGTCACCCTGCTTCTTGCTCAGGCAGTCGGATTG
>MEPR01000051.1:0-54610 GCA_001769835.1 Bdellovibrionales bacterium GWB1_55_8 | reverse complement strand
CCTCGTACATTGCGCTGCAGTTCACAGGGTCTACTCCGTTCACGCATTTTTCAGGGGTGAAGCGGGAATTGAAGCTGGCTCTCCCGGTGTACGCAGCTGGCGCCCTCTTGTCGGTGACCGCTTTGCTGGGCGTCCGCTTGTTTTCGGGGGGGCCATGAAGTTCCGTTATCTGCGCAATGTGAGCCTTCAGTATCTTCCCGAAAAGTGCAACGGGTGCCAGCGCTGCGTCGAGGTTTGCCCTCGCGAGGTTTTTGCATTCGAGAATAAACGTGCTGTTCTTCACGACCGAGAAGCATGCATGGAGTGCGGCGCTTGCATGAAGAATTGCGAGGCGGGCGCGCTGAGTGTATCCGCCGGCGTGGGTTGCGCTGCCGCCATCATCAACGGAATGATCCGTGGCGGTGAGCCGAGCTGTGGCTGCGATAAATCCGGTTGCTGCTGAGTTGCGGAAAATCCGCCTTATTCGCGCTGGTTCTTTTTCATCTCTTCCATGAGCTCGTCTTCCGGGAGCTCGACGGGTTTGTCGCAGTGGAGAGCGTAGGTGTTGCCGTTGTGAGTCCACTCGAACCAGATGATCATATCGATGTGAGTCACTCGAATGAGCGGTTTACCATCAAGCTGAATGGTCACCCAAAAACGTGAGGTCGGGTAAGCCGTCGGAACATGCCAGACCGCTGCGGTGAAGGTGTGCCCATCCGCGGATGTCGCATTGAGAGTGAAGTCCTTGGGGTTTTTACTGAGTGTATTGATGTTCGCGTCGGCCAGCACGACCGGGAAGT
This sequence comes from Bdellovibrionales bacterium GWB1_55_8, assembly GCA_001769835.1. GTDB lineage: Bacteria > Bdellovibrionota > UBA1018 > UBA1018 > UBA1018 > GWB1-55-8. The sequence goes on along the minus strand of MEPR01000051.1, from coordinate 53,831 downwards.
CGTTCGGGACCCTGTGAACAATCCGACAGTCGATGTGACGGAGAATAATATCCGGAAGAAGCCCGCTGGCCGGTTGCGACGAGATAATATTGGCCTTCGCGTATGCGGCTGAAAAGGTCAGCAGGGCGATGATACCAGGGAGCAGGATATGGGTGATTCGCCTCATTTAAATCTCCAATCACGAGTGGTTGTAGCTTACTTGATTGATTTAGTCAAATAATGAGGTGAGGGCAAAATGTTTAACGAAATTGATATGCTGGGGGTTATTGTTCCATGGCCCGGAGTTGGATTTTCTTCAGCTTCTCAACCGCAACCTGTGCAGCCGCAGTCATCCTGTCCAGATCGGTTTTTGAGAAAGCGCCCCGTTCGGCGGTGCCTTGCACTTCAACAAAGAGACCCTTGCCGGTGATGACGAAGTTCATGTCCACGTCACAAGTCGAGTCTTCGCTGTAGTCGAGGTCGACGACGGGTTCTCCTGCAGCGATTCCGACACTCACCGCGGCGACAGTATCCAGCCAGATTTCAGCAAGCGGCACGGCAAGCTTTTTTTCGCGCTCGAGCCTTTTCAGCGCGATTCCTACCGCAACGCAGGCACCGGTGATCGAAGCGGTTCGTGTACCGCCGTCCGCCTGCAGTACGTCGCAGTCAACGAGAATGGAGCGTTCTCCCAGTGATTCGAGTTTCACCATGGACCTCAGGGCGCGCCCGATCAGGCGCTGGATCTCCTGGGTCCGGCCGGAGATTTTTTCCCGATCTCTTTTTCCGCGCGTATGAGTGGCTCTGGGCAGCATGGAGTATTCCGCGGTTATCCAGCCTTTACCGGTGCCTTTCATCCAGCCCGGGACAGATTCCTCAACGGAAGCGGTGCAGAGCACGTGGGTGTTCCCCGAGCGAATCAGCACAGAGCCTTCAGCATAAAGATTCACGTTTGTATCGATTGAGACCGTACGGATATCGAGATTGGTTCTTCCAGCTGCTTGACGTGCGTTCATGTTGCCCCTTGTTCCTGAAACTTAATAAAGGTACACCGATTTCGAGGAGAGTTTCCAGTGAACCACTCGACGAAGTTTTCAATGAGCTATCACGATAGCCCCGCTATTTGGAAGTCTCTGCTCCTTCAAGGTGTGAAGGAGGATGGTTGGCCCTGGGATTGGACCTCGCTCGGGATTCAGCCCAAGTCCGCTTCGGTGAAAGCTCGGATTATCGCGAAGTCGGACGGCATCTGGGCTGCTGAGGGTTTGGTGGCGGCACTCTCACTGGTGGCGCCGGAACTCGGAACTGCGTCGCGCGCGCGTGAACTTCTGACGGCTTCATCTCGAGTGCGCACCGGAACCAGATTCAAGAAAACCCAAACGGTTTGCGAATGGAAAGGAATTCCCGAACTCGTGCTCGCGTTGGAGCGGCCATTTCTGAACCTTGCGGCTTATGCCTGCGGTGTGGCGACAGCTACCCGTCGTATCGTGGAACTTGTGCGCAAGGCATGTCCTGAACGCACTCCCCGGATCACGGCGACCCGAAAAACCCTTCCCGGTTACCGCGACATCGCAATCCATTCTGTCATTGCCGGAGGTGGCTACAGTCACCGCGTGAACCTTGCCGGAGGAGTGCTGGTAAAAGAAAATCATATCGCTTCCGCGGGGAGCGTGTCCAAGGCGGTAACGGCCGCGCGGCGGATTGCCCCGCATGGATTGAAAATTGAGGTGGAGGTACGTTCGGAACGCGAGCTTTCTGAGGCGCTTCGCGCACAGGCGGACGTTGTCATGCTGGACAACTTTTCGCCGAAGGAAGTACGCAACGCGGTGGCTCTGGTCGAGCGCTCATCTCACCGTCCGCTGATCGAGGTTTCCGGCGGTTTGAACGAGAATACGATCGCTGCATACGCGATGCCCGGCGTCGACATCCTTTCACTGGGCGGTTTGACCCATTCCGTTCGCGCCGCCGATTTGTCTCTTCTGGTGACCTGAGGTGGAGCCCGTCTGCAGGATTTTGGAGACTTGCGGCTCCACGAACGAGGCAGCCCGCCTTTTGGGTGAAGCGGGTGCTCCGGAAGGTTCATGGGTTTCAGCGCGACTACAGACACAGGGACGCGGTCGCCTGGGGAGAGTCTGGAGTTCTGAACCGGGAAATCTGTTTTTATCCACGATCGTACGTACGCCCAAGCCATCTCATTGGACATGGGTTCCGCTCGCGGCTGCGGTCGGTTTGGCCCGATATCTCAAAACGAGGTTTCCCGATCTTCAGGTGCAAGTGAAGTGGCCTAATGATCTGGTCACTGCAAATGGAAAGCTCTCCGGAATTCTGTGCGAATCCGTTGGGAGTTCTTCGGGAGCTTTCTTGATCGTCGGGTTGGGTTTGAATTGCCTTCACGCGCCCCAACTGTCCGCAACAGAAGGCCTCACGCGACACGCCACTTCTCTGACCAGGGAAACCGGAACTCCGGTTTCAGCTGACGCGATCCGCTCGGACGCAGCACAGGCGATTCTTGCTTCTGTGCGAAGCCTTGCGCGTGGCGCGGAGGGAGCGAGAGAGATCGCCGCTGAATATGCTCGCCTCGCTTTGCTTCGTCCCGGGATGCGAATCGAATGGGACACTTCTGATGGCAGAGTTCTTTCCGGAGAGGTGAGAGGGCTGGGGCCCTCCTCTGAACTGCGCGTTCAAGCGGAAGCAGAGCCTGCTGGCGAGCAGGCTCTCTATGCTGAAGAGATCCGTATCAGGGCTGCTCTGAAAGCAGTCGATGAATCTCCTGCTTGATGACCCGTTCGGCGACTTCCGGAAGAATCTGCTGAGCCATCCTCGCAAGCGCTTCTTGAACTTCGTTGCGAACCATTTCTTCAATGGCAGCCTGTGAGAGGCCCTGCAATTCGTTGGACGGGCGCTGTTGATGTTCGGGAATGTCGAGGTGCAACTCCTCAAACTCGGATCCGCCGATATCTGCTTGCGGCAGATCCGGTCCCGGCAGCGGTGAATCGGGTTCGCTTCCGGGCTCAAGCGCGGATGGAAATTCCGGGAAATTAGAATCTGACAGGTCCACGATGTCGGAAGTAGGTTTAAGGGAGGGTTCTTTCACGCTCCACTCAAAATCATCGAGACCGCTCATTCGAATGGTTGATTCGGTCAGGTGTCGGATATCGGAATCGTCCTGTGCGGGAGTTGCCGGCTTGCTGCTCGGTAGTGGTGGTCGGCTGGGGGCAAAAGGCGGTGCGGTCGGAATCGGCGGCAGCTCCGGGGGGAGTTCGGGGGGGAGCTCAAACGGCATGTCGAGAGAAAGCGGTGCCGCAGATGAGAGTTCATCAAATTCAGGAGCTCCAAAGGAATCGGGGAGTGGTGCCTCTTCCAGGCTGGGTGAGTCAAACGCCGGCAGCGGTGGCGGGACCAGTTCGATGGAGGGCTGAATCTGCTCTTCGAATGCAGCCGGCATTCTTTCTGGTGCGGACGCCAGAACATCCGTGAGCACTTTTCTGAGATGTGCCGGATCAAATGGTTTGGTGAGCTGACCATGAAACTGCAGCTCCTGGATCTGCTGTTCGTCAACACGCTCGAAAGCGCTCGACATGAGCACGAACCGGAGATCTGCAGAGCTGGGCTCAGCATCAGTTGCTCTCTTGACCTCGAAGGCGGATTTTGCTGGAAGCGACACGTCAATCAGTACGACATCCGGCCGAAATACGGCGATCTGCTGAATGGCGTCGTTTCCGTCGGAAACCGCCTGTATGTCATATCCCTCGTTCGATAAGGCAAGGCGGATGACTTTTTGTATTGTCAAGCTGTCGTCTGCTACAAGGATTTTTTTTCCAGGCATTTGAAAAAAATTGTGTCATTTCCTGGGGGTGCTGTAAAGCCACACTTCAAAGGTCGAGCAATTCTCGTCGGCTTCTTTTTGAATTCTCGCTGGGTTCGATTTTTTGTGTTGGGGTCTTGGATTTCCGCTATAATCGTAGGTGACCCGGGGCCGGCACCGTTTCATTTGGTCCCGACAGTCAAGACCAAGGGAGCTGTCCCTGTCAGTGGTGTGCATGCCTGGTTTTACCAGGAAGCCTAAAGCTGACCATACGGCGCCCACCTAAGATTTTAGGGGTCCATTTGACTTCGCCGGCCTCGGGTCTTTTTTAATTCCAGCTCTCCAGCCCCGCAATGCGGGGCTTCGGCTCGCTGGAACCCCAACGGGGCCCCGGCTAAATCCAAAGCGGGCGCAAAGCGCAGAACTTACGGCGAAATCGGCCGTGACTATCCATAAATTTGACAATCCCACTCAGACAGAAATACACTCACCTACAGGTAGGGGGATCCATGAGTAGTTTTAAGGATTTGCTTCCGTCAAGGCAGGGTTGGATTCACGAGCTCGCAAGGGCCGAGATCCATCCGGATGCTGAGAGGGTTCTTCAATTGAATCGAAGCTTTGACCCGCAGCAGCTAGTCGAAGAAAGCACAATCGATTTCCTCACGGAATTGAAGGAGTCGTTCACTGAATCCGCGCGCGTCCTGAATGCTTACTCAGAGGGCGGAGCCCGTTTTCAGGAGATCAAAGTTTACAGTGTCGCCCAGACCCCGGCCGACTTCATGGTATTCCGAAATCAGGTCAAGCTTGTGATCTCAAACGCCGCGCACGGTGTGATTCAGATCGCGCTTGCACAGCACGTCCGCGGCACTCTGGCTGTCGACGGGCAGATTCAGTCAAAAGATCAGACCTTGGTCGCACCCGGCTTGAGTCAGTCACAGGATCTGCTCGCGCAGGTAGGGCCGTTCCGGGACGTGTTTTGGACTTTTCAGGGCGAGAAGGTCACGCCGGAGCAGGTTTCGAAATTTTATTTCACGGAGTTCGCGCGAATCACGCGGGATCAGCGGCGTTCACGTGCGGGTAACCAGGTCCTGATTGATCAGATCAAGGCCCTCCTCCAGGAAAAGGGGCTTGATCTTTAATCCCTCCACCGTCTGGGAAAAGTTCAACGAGTAATCTTCCGACGGAACATCCAGGGGACCGAAATGCCGACCAGTGGTTTTCTTCGAGAAGACCAGTCGAGGATCATATCCTAGCTTTTCGGCGAAAGAGCGGGCCATGTCATACGGCGTGACTTTCGTGAGACCGCCATAATGAAACACCTTCTTCCGGACGCCGGTTTCGATCACCCGCCGTACCAGGTCCAGAAGGCCGTGCACGGACGCGAAGTTGTGCAGCTCATCATTCGAGAGTTCAATTTTCTTTCCCGCATCGAGAGTCATCCGGATCTGATCGAGTTGCGAGAGATTGTAACCATTACCTCTCATGAGAAGCGGCGCTGACCGAATGATCACATAGTTCAGCGTTCGGCTGCGGATGAAATTCTCACCGCTCAGCTTGGCTTTTCCGAGTGCGTTGGAAGGAACTGTCGTATCGGTCTCGTGGTAGTTCCCTCTCGAGCCGTCAAAGACATAGGAATTCGAGAGATAGATAAAAACCGGCTGAAGGATGTCTGAAACCATGGATATCGTCGCTGCTCCGCTCGCATGCACGTGTTCCGCGTTCCGCGCATGGACCTCGCCCGGCGGCAACGTATTGCTACCCGCCACATAGATGACCACCTCCGGCTGAGCCATGTAAGCGACGCGCTTGGCCCAATCGCGATTTTCCACGTTCAAAGGGATCTGGGTCACTCCACGAACGGGTATGCGGTTTTTATGATAGGTTGAGTAAACTTTGTAGTGGTCGCGAAGCGCAAGCGCGAGATGCGTCCCGAGCGCTCCGCTGCCGCCTACAATGAGTATTCCTTTTGCTCGATTCACAATTCTCCAGCCGGGCCGCCGCGCCTTTTTGGCGAGGATGTGCCCAACGTTAACATAAACACATCAGAAATCCGCGTGCACCTTCGTGCCTCGTTCTCAGCCGAGCAGCTTCAGTGCTGCCTGAGTCGTCGAGTTCGCATGTCCGAGTACGGAGATGCCGGAGTTCATCAGGATGTTCTGCTTGGTCATCTCGGAAACTTCTTCGGCCATGTCTGTATCGCGAATGCGGCTATTGGCTGCAGAGAGGTTCTCATCGCTGATCGCAAGGTTGTTGATCGTCGATTGAAGCCTGTTCTGCATGGCGCCGAGGTCCGCTCGGATACTGTTCACACGAATCAATGCCTCGTCCACCACTCCGAGGCTGAGCTGTGCCCCTTGTTTCGTGGCAACCGATTCTCCACCCAGGTTCAGGGAGTCCAGTGAGGCATCGGATCTTTCGCCGTAGTAGATCACGCGGTCCAGTACCGGGTTGTTCCTTGTGCCGACCTGGATCTCGAAGATCCCGGCCTTGCCGTTGAGCAGGGGAGTGCCATTGAACTGCGTGACATTCGCGATCCGGTCCACTTCTTCTTTCAAGGACTGATACTCACGGTCCGTGAACTGGCGCTCCGTATCGCTGATCGTGTCGGACGCGGCCTGGATGCCGAGTTCCCGCAGACGAATGAGGATGTTTGAAATCTCATTCAATCCACCTTCCGAGACCTGGATCAACGAGACGCCATCGGATGCGTTTCGTTTCGCCTGTCTGAAGCCGCGGATCTGAGCCCGGAGATTCTCCGAGATCGCGAGTCCTGCGGCATCATCGCCGGCGCGATTGATGCGGCTGCCGCTGGCGAGCCGTTCAAGCGATTTATCAAGGTTAAGGCGAGTCGTGGCCATCTGCCTCTGCGCGTTCAGCGCAGTTGTATTCGTCGCAATTCGTAAACCCATATTAGCCTCCGTTCATAAATGCCCAGCTTCCATGTAGCGCACTCCTATCCTTTGGAGTGGACCGGCATCCATGCCGGCGTGTTGTTGTTGCGAGAAGCGGACCGCCCGGTATTATCCGAGCAGCTTCACGGCCGCTTGGCTCGTTGTGTTCGCGTGCCCGAGGACGGAGATGCCGGCGTTCATCAGGATGTTCTGCTTGGTCATCTCGGAGACTTCTTCGGCCATGTCGGTATCGCGGATGCGGCTGTTGGCTGCCGAGAGGTTTTCATCGCTGATCGCAAGGTTGTTGATCGTCGATTGAAGCCTGTTCTGCATGGCGCCCAGATCCGCTCGGATGCTGTTCACCCGGATCAAGGAGTCGTCGATCACCGCGAGGCTCAACTGTGCACCCTGTTTGGTGGCGACAGACTCGCCGCCCAGGTTCAGCGCATCGAGCGAGGCATCGGATCTTTCGCCGTTATAGACCACGCGGTCGAGTACCGGGTTGTTCCTTGTGCCGACCTGGATCTCGAAGATCCCGGCCTTGCCGTTGAGCAGGGGAGTGCCGTTGAACTGCGTGACATTCGCGATCCGGTCCACTTCTTCTTTCAGAGACTGGAATTCACGGTCCGTGAACTGGCGTTCCGTATCGCTGATCGTGTCGGAAGCGGCCTGGATGCCGAGTTCCCGCAAACGAATGAGGATGTTTGAAATCTCATTCAGTCCACCTTCCGAGACCTGGATCAACGAGACGCCATCGGACGCGTTTCGTTTCGCCTGTCTGAAACCGCGGATCTGAGCCCGGAGATTCTCCGAGATCGCGAGTCCTGCGGCATCGTCGCCTGCGCGATTGATGCGGCTGCCGCTGGCGAGCCGTTCAAGCGATTTATCAAGATTGAGTCGTGTCGTTGCCATCTGCCTCTGCGCGTTCAGCGCAGTTGTGTTCGTCGCAATTCGCAAACCCATATTAGCCTCCGTTCATAAGCGTCATCCTCCATGCGACACACCCCTATCCATAGGGGCGGCGGGCATCCATGCCCTTTTTGTTTATGCGCCGGATCCCCGGCTTCGCTTGCGCGAGGCCGGCAATTCGCCGCTATTTTTACTGCACTACCGTTTATCTCCTCATCACAACGTCCCGCACGCGGGACTGTGACAAGTCACTCACTGCGTCCATCTGGGCCTCGGGCCCGGGTGGTCTTTGACGCGAATGGAGCGAACTCCTTCCCGTCAAACTTGTGTTCGTTCCCCGCACAGGATCTGATGGCCGTGCGTAGGGCTCGAGTCCTAAAGGGCCTGTTTATGGTTTTGAGGTTCGGCCCACCCGCAGCGTACCGTCTTGGACGATACGGGCGGACCGATAGCCTCTATCCAGGAAACAAGCTCAGGCAACGTGCCTTTGCTTCAGGGTAAACTTTTCATCATCCTCCTTGCCCCAGGAGTCCCAGGGCAGCTTTGGTTGTACTATTCGCCTGGCTCAACACTGAGATGCCAGACTGAGTCAGAATCTGATTTTTCGTCAGCTCGGTAGTTTCCTCGGCGATATCTGCATCGCGGATTCGGCTGTTTGCAGCTGAGAGGTTTTCCTTGCTGATCATGATGTTGTTGGAAACCGATTGCAGGCGGTTCTGCATGGCGCCGAATTCAGCACGAATGGAGGTCACGCCCTGAAGCGCGTCGTCGATCGAGGCCAGACTGTTCTGGGCACTGGCTTTGTCGGCGACATTGCTCAGGTTGAGCCCCAGCGCAACCACACTGATGTCCGCGGAATTTGAATCAAAGAGCCTGATCCGGTCGATTGCAGGGTTGTTTCCCGTGCCGACCTGAATTTCAAATGTGGAGGCATTTCCGTTCAGAAGGGGGATTCCATTGAATTCGGTGCTGTTCGCGATTCGATCGACCTCTTCCATCAGCTGCTGGAATTCGACGTCGAGGAACCGGCGCTCCTGCGGTCCGACCGTGTCGGATGCGGCTTGAACACCGAGTTCGCGCATCCTGATGAGAATGTTTGAAACTTCGCCCATCGCGCTTTCGGCGACCTGAACCAGGGAGATGCCGTCCTGCGCGTTCCGCTCGGCCTGACCTAGTCCGCGGATCTGAGCTCGAAGGCTTTCGGAAATCGCGAGGCCCGCGGCGTCATCGCCGGCGTGGTTGATTCGTGATCCTGAGCTGAGTCTTTCGAGAGTGCGATCGAGGGAACCACGGGTGGAACGCAAATTTCTTTGCGCGACCAAGGAGGGTACGTTTGTATTGATTCGTAGTCCCATACCTACCTCCATGTAGGTGTTAGCGGCCGATCCGTGGCCTTTATGGGGAGCGGGCTACCCGGCCATCTTGGCCGGTGAATCCTGCTTCCAAGTTACGGATCGGCGTTCGGCGGGAGTTCTTTAGAAAAAAATGAAAAAAAGAAACGCCCCGGTTCCGACCCTCTTTCGGGGGTGGTCCGGAGCGTTTAAAAATTTACATGACCGGCTGTCGGGCTGCTTTTTAGGCGGCCAGGGATTCTTCCTCTTCCGCGTGCCACAGCTCGTAAAGAGTTTTGTTTTCCGCGGTGCGGAGCCATTTCGAAGCATGGTCCGGGGGTTCGGTTCCCAGGCAGGTTTGCGCGAAGGCATGTACAGTTACCAGCTGCTTGCCGTCCGTCGACACCTTGTATTCGCCACTGGGGTGCTTCGTCACGACACAGGTCTTTGACGGGTCGCTTACGAAGTACAGGGGCTGGCCCTCTTTTACGTATCCGGCATGTACCAGGTGCGTCAGGTCGAACTTCTTGCTTTTCTTTGCCACGCTTGTCTTTCCTCCGTTGGACGGTGTGTTCTACTTTCTACCTATCGGCAATCGTTGCCCGGCACTTAATGCCGGCGGCTGCATTGTCCAAGCCAGCGTAATTGGTAAGGTACTCTTGCTTGAGATACAGTGTGTCCATGGAGGCCCACGTGAACCCCAATGAAGCAGATCGCCCCCTGAAGATCGACATGATCCGGAATGATGCGGCGCTAAAGCAGTTCAGCACACTTCTGGACAAGGCCTTTTGCCTGCCTGCCGGCTCACATTATCTGGACGATTTCCCGGTTTGGGATGAGCGATGTATCCCGAGCGGGGCTGATCTTCTCAAGATCGGAGCCTTCGATGGTGATCTGCTGGTTTCCTCCGTGGCGATTCGGATGGCCGAACTGAAGGATCTTACGGGCGGAATTGTGCCCGTCGCCATTGTCGGTGCCGTTGCCACCGATGAAGCCTGGAGGGGGCGGGGACTTGCGTCCAAGACCGTGTCGCTCGCGCTGGAGTGGGCTGTCGGAAAACGAGCGGCTCTTGCGGTGCTTTGGGGATCCGAGCACTCCTTATATGGAAAGTTGGGCTTCCTTCTTCGTGGAAAGCAGGTCCGGGTTCCGCTTGCCGGTTTCCAGGGGCTGGGTTCGGTTGCCGTTCAGACCGGATGGACCGATGCGCTTTTCCCGCTTCTGAAGGCCCGTCCTCAGGGACTTCGTCTCAGAGAGGCGGATCTCGCCTGGGTGCGTGCGCACAAGAACGTGAAATGGTTCTGGACGGGCGATCCCGGGAAGCCAAACGCCTATGCGGCGCTGGGCAAGGGCATCGATTTGGCGGGAATGATCCATGAGTGGGGTGGGGCCCGAAAGGAATTGGTCCAACTCTTCGCTGCCATCGAGCGTGAACATCCTGGCTCGGAACTTCTTGGCTCACCGACCCTGATGTCTGAACAGGGAATCTTGCCGCCCGAATCATCGGAACCACTTTGTCTTGCAAAGGTGCTCGAGCCTGGTCGGGCTCCTCAGGATTTCTGGCTCTGGGGTCTGGACAGCGCTTAAGCAAATCTCGTTCGGTTCTTTCTGACGCTTCGGTTTCATGGCAATATCGATTTCGTGAAGCAGTACACTTCGAAATTCCTGAAAACGCTCGCGGTCGCGTACATGGCTTTTCCGCTCTGGCACATTTTGGCGGCAGCTGTGTTTTTCGACATTCCTTTCAATTTCTGCATCGGAATTCTGCTTTCCCCTTTTTATTACATCGTGGGAGCGTCGGCGGTCTCTGCCGGATATGGCCTTTGGGAAATGCGGCGCTGGGCCTGGTACATGCTTCTTTTCAGTAATGTCCTGATCAGCTACGAGAACGCCGTCATCGCGAATCTCTACGGCGAAAGTCATCATAAAATTCTCGCATATCTTTCATCCCTGGTAATTCTCCTGGGGGTGACTTATCGAGTGGCAAAGGAAATTCGGGTTCCCTATTTTTTCCCGAAGATTCGCTGGTGGGAAAGCGACCCGCGCTACAAGCTTTCCGTGCCGGTGCAACTTACCCGAAACAATGGCGAAGCCATGACCGGGCAGATCATGGATCTCTCGATCGGCGGGTGCTTCGTGAAATTACGCGGGGACCTGGCGACTGATGAGGACATTGCTCTTCAGTTCACGATTTTCGGCTATAGCGTGATTTGCCGCGGCAACGTGGTTTGGCGGACTCATAGTACCGTGACGGTTCCGCGAGGCGTTGGCGTGAAGTTCGGCGTGCTTGGAAGGCTTGAGAAAAGGCACCTCAAGTTCATTAACCGGCGCCTGAAAAAAATCGCGCAGCTCTATCGACGTTCCAGATACCTTCTGAATCAGCAGGAATTCGTCGATCGTCTGAAAGAGATTGAGGTTGGCAAACGTCGCACCTTGAAAAGGCCTGTGAGATTTTCACGTCCGATGAAGGCGGTGGCTCCGGATGCGACCGCTGCGGCGGACGGTGTGGCTGCACCGGAGAAGCGGGAGTGAGTTTGACCACTCCGGGTTCCCCCTCTCCGATGGAGCGCGCATTGGAACTCGCCAGGAAAGCTCGCGATGAGGATGAGGTTCCCGTGGGAGCGGTCGTCCTGAAGGATGGGGCTGTCATCGGAACAGGTTACAACCGTCGCGAGCAGGATCAGGATCCTCTGGCGCACGCCGAGATCATGGCGATTCGTGAAGCAGCCACGAAGCTCGGGAGCTGGCGACTCGAAGGCTGTGACCTTTTCGTGACGCTGGAGCCCTGCCCGATGTGTCTTGCGGCCTGTCAGCAATCCCGCGTTTCACGCGTCGTGTATGGCGCAACAGATCCGAAGGGCGGCGCGCTCAGCCTCGGGTACCGAGTGCACGAGGATGCGAGGACCCATCACAGGTTTCAGGTTGAAGAGGCTCTCGATCCGCGATGCGGCGCTATCCTGAGCGAGTTCTTCCGGAATAAGCGGCAGCGTTCGACGTCGGGCTGAAATTGGTGTAGGCTGGTTTCATTATGGCGCTCAAAGTCCACTTCGCGAGTCTTTCATTTGGTGCATCCGTTGATCAGCAGACCGGAAGCCTTTCCATATTTGATATTGTCGAGGAGTTGCGGACCCCGCAGGTGCCGATGCATTTGCAGGCGTTGGTCATTACTCTTGCCATGGAGAAAACCGAACCCGGCGATTTCAACGGCAAGGTACTGATTCACATCCTCACACCGGATGGGAAACAGCAGATGGTGGGCACAGGTGAGATGCGCGTTCCTGCCCAGCAAAGACGTCTGAAAGCCGTTTTCCGTTTCGGCGGATTCCCGGTGCTTGCTTTTGGTGATCACCGTTTTGTGGTGTCACTGATGAATGACAAGGGATCCAAAGTGGGCGAGTCCCTGCTTGATTTCAACGTCGTTCAGGCGACCCAGGTCGCGCAGGGAGTGTCTCCGTCAGAGAAGCCTCCCGTTTCGCACTGAGGCTCAGGCGCCGCAGATCTGAGAGATCGCCGTCCACTGACCCTTTGCATCCAGGCCGGTGCATTCCACGAAGAAACCGGGTGTCATGTCCCAGGTGCAAGTGGTTTTGGTTGCGCGGTTGCCATAGGTTGTGCAGGAAATGATTTGACCGTCACTGCAACGGGTCTTGGTCGTACAGCTTCCGAAAGAGCCGGTTTTCGGCCCCTGCGCTGTCGTCTGAGTCAAAAGAGCTTCGGCTGTTTCCATGACCGCGTAGGCCAGTTCCTGATCGCTGAACTGAGCGCTTTTTCCGGTCGGTTCCTTTCTCATTTCAGCGAAGATCTGATTGAGAATCGCGGAAGGCTGGGCAACGCCCGCGAGGAAAGCGGCGGCGTCGTCAGAAGCCTGCTGAAGCGCTTCTTTGTCGTAGGCATCCATGGTGATCGCGGTCGTGACCGTCGCGACGAAGAGGCACTCGGGGACAGTGTGATTCGAGTCCTGCATGCAAACCAGGAAACCCACCGTGGAGCTGGCGAAATAGGAGCCCAGTGTGATGAGGCCTTCATGGGCTTTGGCTTGTGAAGCCACGCCTAGGGTCAGGGCCAAAGACAGCATAGAAATAAGCTTTTTCATCGTATTCTCCTTGGTAAAAACAAAAGTTGGGCCTGAGTAACAGCTTTGACACGGCATGGCAAATCTTTTCTAGCGTTCTTTGCTGCGATGCGTTAAGTCGGGCAAATGAGAATCCTCAGTCTGTTCTCCGCTGCTTCCCTGGTCATGGCTCTTTCGATTCCATCCGGGGTTCGAGCTGAATCCGCTCTGCTCCGGGTGGCTGGAAAAGGCGCCCAGGACGCGGCTCTTCGCGGCCTTCTCGAACAGGTCGAGGAACGCCTGCCGAAAACGCTCGTCCAAGAATTAAGGGCAAGCCATGAGGCGGGAATTCGCGTTGTCTTGAATCCGAAACTTCCCGCACCCGAACGTGCAGACCAGCTCTGTAATTCCGGGGCATCAAAAAAGAAAATCGTTCTGGGCAGGGTAAATGCCTGGTTTCAGGATCGGCTTGAGTTGAATCCATGGCTCATCCGTGAACTCGAGCTCAACCCCGAGCGGGAAATCGCCTGCACGCACGGAACTATTCGAAGGCTGGCGCTTGCCACGGTCATCCATGAATTGGCCCATCTTTACGATTTGCGAGACGAAGAGGGCCGGCACAGGTTTTCGGACCAAACCGCATTTCAGAAAAGGACCTGGACGGGAGGCGTGCCTCTCCGTACTCCAGACGCTTACGAACTCAAGAACTCGGCAGAGAATTTTGCGGTGAATCTCGAGTTTTTTCTTCTGGATCCGGAGTACGCCTGTCGACGCCCGACTCTGAACCGCTATTTCCAGTCGATATTCGGGAAGACGCAGTTACAGACCACCGCTTGCGAGCGGGACTCGACGGTGTTTCTGCACTCACAGAACATTGGAAAAAACCTCTTACGTAAGACCGACTTGAATCCGGATCGGATCTATCAGGTGCATTTTCTTTTCGCCTCGCGCGGGCCGGCGCTTATGTCGCGTTGGGGGCATGCCATGTACCGGCTGGTGGTCTGCGCACCAGAGCGAACGGAAGTGGGGCCTGACTGCCTGAGGGATATTCAGCACCATGTGGTTGTCAGTCACCGGGCCGCCGTGGACGACCTCTCGATCAGTTACTGGAAGGGAATTTTCGGGAAGTACCCTTCTCAGCTCTTTCTCTACTCACTTCCTGAGATCGTCGATGAATACACGAAGCTTGAACTCCGAGACATGCTGAGCCTGCCGTTGAAGATCTCCGATGCGGAAAAACAGAATTTCGTGAACCGAGTCCTTGAGCAGTATTGGGGGTATAGCGGGCGTTATCTTTTTTTCACGAACAACTGCGCCGACGAGGCGTTGCAGCTCGTCCAGGCTGCGGAAGAAGGGGACGCTTTCGCCGAGCTGCGAACCTTGCATCCCCTCGGCCTTTATAAGAAATACATCAAGGCCGGCCTGATCGATCCCGCGCTGGTGGAGGATAAGAACGAGGCCGAACGCCAGGGACTATTTTTTCGCTCCAAACAGGCGGCTTACGACAAGGCTTTGCGGATCCTCGACGGCGCGGGCGCATCCTTCGGGCAGACCCGGGTGTCTGAGTTCGCCGCAGCCACGACAGCCGATGCACGCCGAAAAGTGTACCAGGAACGCGCGCGAGTCGTATTGTCAGGCGCATTCTACGTTCTGGAGACTTTTGCGTTGATGGAGAATCAGAGGAAGCTCTCAAAAGCCGTCACCGCCGAGCTTGAATCGCTGCGTGATCGCAAAGATCCGCGTGCGGAGAAGTTCCTGACCGTTATCGCCTCCGGAATGAACCGAAGCCGGGCCCCGCGTTTTCAGCACGGTTACGGAGTGCCTCTGAAGAGTGACTTTGCTCCCGAGGACGCTGCCAAGGGGACGGATGAAGACGAGAAATGGACTCAACTCGCCAAGGACGTGAACTTCTGGCTGCGCGAGACTTTTGGCCCACAGCTTGACGAGATCAGTGCTACTTCCGGGAATATCGCTTTTTTCAGAAAAGAGCTTCTGAAGACGAAAACGGGGCTGTCCGACTAGGGACAGACCTCTTATGAGCGACTAGTTGACTAATATAGTCAGGTAATATATGTTCGCGCCGTGCGTTTTCTGACTTTCATCCTCATTGTATTTCTCAGTTCGTGGAGCGCTTGGGCCCGTCCCGAACACGGGGACGTGCGCGAGGCACTGGATCGCGCTGTCCAGTATCTTGATTTGTCTCAGCAGAAGGTGACCTCAGGAGAGGATTACTTCAGTGGTGAATGGCCCAGTACGATGCGAAGTACCCGTCGCATTCCGTTGATCGGACCTGCCGGTACGGGCGGATACGATTCCAACAGTTTCACCGTATCCTCCATTCATAATGCGCTGGCGTCGATCTGGAAGCGCCAGCAGCTTGAACGTATTCCTCCGATGCTCGATCTCTCAATGGAACGGATACTCAGCTATCAGAACGGCGATTCCTTTAACTTCTGGCCGTTGCTCGAACCGAAGCTGTATCAGTCCACTGATCCGGCCTTCGCCAGAATACGAAGGCCTAATCATTTCCCGATCAAATACGCTCGGCTCGAAGCCGGTTGCAACGTGTATAACGATGCGGACGATACTGCCGTCGCGTTCACGGCCATGCAGAATTACAATCTGGTCCGTCCGGAGAACGCGCTGGAGCTGCCCTCCGAGATCGGCCCTGTTTTCAGCCGATTCCGCGATGTGAACCGTTGGACTCCTCATTTTTACAATCTGCTGCACCGGACGATCAATACAGGCGCGTTCATGACCTGGCTCGAAGATGAGAAGCCGTTCCGTCCGAAATCCTACATCCCGAGCACGAACCGGTTTTATCTTCCTTTCGGCTTGAACGATGTCGACTGTGTCGTGAACGCGAACGTGCTGAACGCATTGGCCCGTTACGATGAGCTGGATACTCCAGGAGTCAAAGAGGCCTGCCGTTATATTGAGCGGGCTTTCCGGAAGGGGCGTCAGAAGAGCTGCGGAGTTTATTACCCCAGTCCTTTCAATGCTCATTACGTGGTCGCCAAGGCGTTTGATGCCGGCGTGAAGTGCCTTGAGCCCGCGGTGAAGATTGCCGTGAAGGATATCCTCAAAAAGCAGCTTCCCGACGGTTCCTGGAGGAGTTCGATCTCGGGAGACGATGTCCACACGAGTCTCTACGCGCTGAACGCGCTGCTGTATGCGGGACAGTTTGAAACGTTCAGCTCAGGCTCGGCGATCGATCTCGGTATCGGGAAAGCGCTCCTGAGCGGGCACAAGAACTTTGATGGAAGCATGTCGTGGAAGGAGGGGGTGTTCTTCTCCGGTGGAACGTTCGCCCGTCACTGGATTTTCTGGAAATCCGAGGCTTACACAACGTCACTGGCGGCCGACGCGCTCTCGCTCTATCTGGAACGTCACGGGAACATGGCCGCTGAATAAGCGGGTGATCACCTGCGAGGATTGTCCTCGTCGCCGTTTACACCGAACAGGTTCTCGCTATCGATTTCAGAGGCGAGTTCCTGATAACTCACCCTGCCGCCCGAGCTCGCCCAATGATCGATCGCTTGAATCAGGACCAAGTTCGTTTCATGGCCGACGTCGAAGGAGGTGGCCAGACCGGTGGTCAGGATGTCGAGATTTTTTGTCCCTCTCCGATCCGACGGACTCGACTTTCGGGCGAAGAACATCGAGTTGTAATAAGAGTATGAGCTGCAGCTGTTGAAGAAATAGATCTGATACTTTCTTGGATTCAGGCGTATGCGGAAGCCGTTTTGCGCTTCAAGCGTGGGGAGGTCCAGGTAGCCGCCGAGGCCGGAATGGCCGTCGTAAATCACGACCGAGGCGTTTTCGATGGCGTCTTTGAAAAAGTAATGGAACGCGCGACTGTTCTCATCGATTCCGGTTTCTCCGAAGAACAGGCGGATAACGAGAGCATGATTGCCCGACCGTTTGGTGAACTCCTCGATGTAGGGGAGTTTCCGGGCCCGGCTTTGAATCAGTGCGGTGATTTCGGCTCGGCTCCACTGGCGTGAACTGAAGCCTCCCTGCAAGAGCTTCTGTTTCAGTGAACGGAAGGTTTCGGCACCGATGTCCCTGGATGTGCTTGGATGGGGCTTGTTCCCTTCGGGCTCATCCATGCCAATCAAGACATGGATCGAAATCGTTCCGTTCGGGTCGGCCAGGCGCTCGTACTCCGGATAGCTTCGAGTCATGACCGGAATCGGCCGGATAAATGCTTCCACAACCCGATAATCCCGTCCCTGTAGAAGCGGGCACCCCGGCTGTGCGGGGTTCCAAAAATACCAGAAGTCCTCTTCGTCGCTGTAATGCTCGTCCGTGCAGGGGTAAGTCACCGTGCCGCCGCGGCGCACGCTTCCGGCCTGATAAATTTCATCCGGATTCATGGGAAGAATCACTTTATAGCGAGTGCGTGGTCCCCGTTGAACCACGATCGTTCCTTCGTGATGGTATCTGATGATGTAACGGCCTCGCGCACCAGCTTTGGGGCTGACCTGAATCCGGGTAATCTGATGATCGCCCTTCGGGACAGCAGGAATCTGGGCGGCGGCCATTGGGCCAAACAGATGCCAAATCTGCGCGTCGATCGCCTCTTCAACGCGCTGTTTGCCGGGAGTGCGCTGGCTGGCGATCTCCACTTCGTGATCAAAAACGAGAAGCGCTTCCCGCGAATCTTTCGCGGTGTAGAAACGCTCTTCGACCGAGGGGCCCGCCAGGGTTGCTTCTAGAACCTCTTCGGGTGCGGGTGGCGACTGTATGTCCGGGCTGCAGGAAAGCTGCAGTAAACTCAGAAATGGCAAGAGCTTGAATACAGAAGACTTCATAACCACCCCATTGAATGAGGGTGGGTTATGACACAACGCATAATTAGTCAAGGAGCTAAAGGTCGATGATCAGACGATTGGGGAGTTCGTCTTCGTTTTCCCTGTCAGCGGGGAAATGGGTCTGCAGAATTTCTCCTGCATGCTCAATGGCTTCAATCAGGCCGGCACTGAGATTCCCCGCGCGGATCCTGATAAGGAGTTGCTTCACCAGTTCGTCCCAGGTTCCCGGAGGCACTTTTGAATCGATTCCGACGTCCGTAATCACTTCCACACGGTGCTCCAGGAGCGAAACCGCGATCAGCACCCCTGTGCGGTTTTGAGTTTTGGAGAACCCGAGTACGTGAAATTGCTGGATCGCGCGCTGGTGGACCTCCTCGGCCATGACCCGGGGTCCGATGAGCATCCGCTTCAAAGGGGAGTACGCAGCAAGAGCATAACCGAGCGCTAGCAAAGGCAATTCAAGCCATAGGTACCAAACCGGTTCCCATTCCGGAAAGAGGTAATACGAGAGGAGAGCTCCCAGCAGAGCGATGAAAATACCCAGACGCCAGTGGGCACTGGAGTAACTATCGCTTTCCGCCAGAACCATCGGGACTATCTCTCCTGACGTCCTTTTCTCCACGGATTGAACTGCCGTTGAGATCGCCTGGATATCTTCGTCACGAATCATTTTTCCCTCACGCATTCACCACCGCCCCGATGCGCCGCCGCCCGAGAAACCGCCGCCTCCACCGCCTCGCGAAAACCCGCCGCTTCCGAGACCACCGAATCCGCCGAGCCCCGCCCCAACTCCGCCCCAGATGCTTCGGCGTCTTGTCCGGCCGAAACCTCTGCCGCCACCGAAAAATCGCGGAAAAAGGAAGAAGAACAGGAGAATTGGAAAAAGAAGAGAACCCCCGCCGCCTACCTTGGGGCGTGACAGCACCCTGCGCGCGGGGAGCGCTTCCAGCGGGCCTCCGATCTTTGCGGCAATTGCCTGGAGTCCCGAGATCACCCCCGCGTCGTAGGCGCTTCTTTGAAAATGGGGAAGAATTTCTTCTCTGATGATTCGGCCGGCGGTGATGTCCGGAAGAGATCCTTCAAGACCTTGACCGACTTCGATTCGAACAGCGCGGTCATTCAGGGCCACGAGAAGGAGAACTCCGTCGTCTTTTTTCTCGTCTCCGAGTTTCCACTCGTCGGCGACGCGTATCGAAAAATTCTCGACCGGCTCGCCTTCCAGGGAGCTCACGGTTAACAGCTGAATCTGCGGTCCGTGCTGCTGCCGGAATTGCCGGAGGCTTGAAACAAGCTGCTGCTGAAGGGTGTGCCCAAGTAACCCAGCCTCATCCACTACGAATTCCTGATAGACCGGAATGCTCCGGGCGTGCGCGGCGAATGGTTGCGTGAGCATGAAGAGGACGCTAGCGGCGAAAAATCCGAATCGACTCATTTGAAATCGACCTTGGGGGCGTTCTCCAGCTCGCCTACGTTCTCAACCGTGAACTGCGGCTTTTTCTCATAATGGAGGAATATGGAGTTGGTCCAGGAAGAGGGTGGGACCGTCACCAGATTATTGAAACGTTTCACGGCCTCGATGTAACGCTGTCTGGCGATGGTGACCCGGTTTTCGGTTCCCTCGAGTTGGACTTGAAGGTCGCGAAAATTCTCGTTTGCTTTGAGGTCCGGGTACTTTTCGACGACCACCATCAGACGTGAGAGGGCCGTACTCAACCCTGCCTGGGCCTGTGAGAATTTTTCGAGATTTTGCTGCGTTAGCTGGTCCGCATTAAACTGCACCGACGTTGCCTTGGAACGCGCTTCCACTACGGCCTGCAGCGTTTGCTTTTCGTGAGACGCATACTGCTTCACCACTTGAACCAGATTCGGAATCAGGTCCGCGCGTCGCTTATATTGGTTGAGCACCTCGGACCATGCCGCCTCGACTTCGTTTTGTGCGGTAGGGATGCTCTGGATGCCGCAGCCGCTCAGGAGCGTTGTAGCAACCCAAAATAGCAAAAGTTTTTGAAGCGGAAACTTGAGTTGAGCCATTCACGAACTCCTTTCGAGACGGGGCGTCAGAGGACGGGTCTCATGGGGTGCAAGAAACAGGCAGCTTAGTAGGAAAAAGCCGCTTGATCTATTGCTAATATTGGATAGTCTGCGGTCCATGATGAAATGCGTCATTCCACTTTTACTGGCCGTGACAGTTCTTCCGTCGTCTTTGCTTGCGAGCGAAACCACCGCAGCCCCGAGTTCCGTACACTCGGTGAAACCCGCTTCGGATTACTTCCTGCAGTTTTCGATGCTTTCGTCAAAGTCGGGACAGAAGAACGATTTTCGTTCCCTGAAGGGTTCAGCCAGTGATGACACCGGCGGGATGTCGGAATCCACTTCGATCCCAAACCTGAGTTATGCCGCAGGTGTCGGGATTCTGAAGTTTCAGGAAAACCACCGATTCGTGGTTGCGGCCCTGCAATCGCTGGATAGCCGTGAACTTCGCACCATTCCGACGCCGTTTGGCAGAAATTTTGTCATTCCCGGGCAGATATTCGCTCTCAAATACAGCTACGCAGTAGCGCCGAATTGGCGGCTGAGTGCGGGAGGCGCATATATCGATGTTTTCCGTTTCACGGATCCTTCCGCGGGAGTGACGTACAGGCGTTCCGCCGGGAACGGGCTGTCTTACCGGATGGGCGTTGACTTCGCCGCTCCCATCAATGCGAAAAGCAAAAGAGATCATCTGATCACGCGCACGACGGCGCGCTCGGGTGCGTATCTTCGTAAAGCCAACTGGTCCGCTCATGGCAGCTTGTCGCATTCTGTGCCGTTCTTCCGCGCGGTTTCCGCGACACCCGGCGCAATCTCCCATGGTTCCGTTTCCCACGGGGCGGGGGGGCCTGGCGGAATGCCCGCGATGGGTCAGATCGAAGAGATTGATCTCGTCCTCAGTGACAGGGAAGTCAGTCGTACGATGACCTCGATCGGCGGATCTTTCTCTTTATCGGATTCCGTTTCGCTCAGCACCGGGTTTGGGATCACCTATCTGAGGACGGCTCGCAATACGGATATCTGGATGTCGAATATGAAACCCATTGGGGCCAAATTCTCAATGAATAAGATGGAAGTCGGAACCAATCTGACGTTGAATTCGGATATTCAGAATTATCAGAGGCTCTCCTTGCCACGGCTGTGGAACGTCGATGTGACGGTGAGCTATTTTTTCGGGCAGCATCCGCGGGAGATGTAGAACGCTCGAATTTCAATTACTCTGTCCCTTTCGAAACTGGTTTGATCAAAAAGGAAAAAACATGAAAACAAAACGTGCAACGTCGAAAAAAAACAAAGTTAACAAAAAAGAAGCTGAGTGCCAGGCGATCTGCCTCCTCATGACTGGAAAAAAGGCAAAAGCCTTTGGTCGCGCGGGCGCCGCTTTCTACAAGGACTATCTCAAGCTCGCGAAAAAGCAGGGCAACAAGAAGCTTATCCAGGAACTGGAGAAGGCGGTTGTCGAACTCTCACAATTTGGCAAGGAAGGCAGCTGCGGCTGTACTTAAAGTGGCCGATTTCGACTGAAGACGACGGCTCGATCGGGGCCGAAGCTTTGTTTGAATCGACTTAAGTTCCTGAGAAACACCTTCGCTGCGATGAGTTCCCCGACCGCGCACATCAGCACATCGGAATGTGAAGACCAGTGGCGAAGGCCGAGCCCGAAGAAGATGACTGCCGCAATCACGGCGAGAAGCAGTGACAGTCCGTAAGGCAGTCGCGCGGCTTCGCGCTTTGGATGAAACTCTTTTTCGATATCACAGGCAATTGCATCGGACCGGGCTCCCATTGCGGAAAAGCCGACGGAGACCGCGAGTAGAAAAAGCGCATAGCCCCCTCCCAGGATCACTTCGCCATGAATGTGGCTCATTCAAGGCCCCGGTTTTCCGATGTGCCGCTCACTTCAGTGAAAAGGGGTTGATGAGTGATGTCAGCTGGTGCGGGTTTCACGCGGTACCGGACGCCTCTCCAGCAGAGCCAGAGCAGAGGCAGCACTCCGCCGATAATGAAAACGGCGTCTCCCGGAAGTCGAAGCCACTCGATCAATCTCAGCGTATCCGTCGTCAGGAAATCGATCTGACGAGCTTCGAAGTATCCAGCCCGGACCGAGTGATACAACTGAACGAGTCCGATCGGAAACAGAGTGGCGAAGACCATCCATGCAAGCCCCAGGTTCAGTGACCAGAAACTGATTTTCGCGGCACGGTCCGACCACCTGTCGTCGGGCATCAGGTAGCGAAGGATGAAAAGCGCGAGCCCGGCCGCGAGCATCCCGTAGACACCCATCATCGCAGCGTGTCCATGGTTGGCGGTGAGGGCGGTTCCGATCTGGAAGTAGGAAACAATCGGCAGATTGATCAGGAATCCAAAAATACCGGCTCCGAGAAAATTCCAGAATCCCACGGCAACGAGAAACATGACCGACCATCGATGAGGAAACGGTGCCGCCGATTTAGCCTGCTGATGCAGGCCCAGACGCACGAAGCTCCAGGCTTCAACGGTCAGGAACGTCAGCGGAATCACTTCCGCAGCAGAGAAGAACGCGCCGAGCGCCATGTGCTCGACCGGCTCGCCCGAGAAGTACAGGTGATGCATTGTTCCGACCACTCCGCCGATCGAGTACAGAATGATGTCGAGGTAGACGACCCGGAGCGCGATTTTTTCGGTCACAACTCCGAGTAAGACGAAAATATAGGCTACGGCCACTGTCGTGAACAACTCGAGGAAATCCTCCACCCAGAGATGGACCACCCAGAAGCGCCAGAAGTCGTTCACGGTGAATGATGAGTCGGGGTGTGACAGGAGGCCAACCGCGTAAAATGACGGAATTGCCAGCGCGGAGAAGAAGAAGAGCCAAGGCATGTTGCCGATGTGGTCCGACGGCAGCCTGGCTCTCAAGCTCCGGAAAACGATCACCACCCAGAAGAATAGCCCGATCGACAGCAGTAACTGCCAAAAGCGGCCCAAATCCAGGTATTCCATGCCTTGATTTCCAAACCAGAGACTCGTTGTGATTCCGTGAAT
Source organism: Bdellovibrionales bacterium GWB1_55_8 (assembly GCA_001769835.1). Classification (GTDB taxonomy): domain Bacteria; phylum Bdellovibrionota; class UBA1018; order UBA1018; family UBA1018; genus GWB1-55-8. The sequence continues at coordinate 31,005 of MEPR01000051.1, read as the reverse complement.
TCCGAGCATTTCGCCTGCCATGCTGCCGAAGACGACGACGGCGAGAGCACCGAGCAGCAGGTAGGAAAGAACCGCCTGACCCTTCGGTTCACGACCCGAAATCATGGGTGCGAGAAAGATTCCCGCGGCCAGGAAGGACGTGGATACCCAGAAAATAGCGAGCTGGATGTGCCATGTCCGAGCCAGGTTGAATGGGATGTATTGAGCGAGGTTCAAGCCGAAGAAACCAGATATCTCCGCACGGTAGTGCTGGGTGGCGCCGCCGACCAGTGTCTGGAGCAGGAACAGCGCCGCCATCACGAGCATGAACCAGGCACAGGCTCGCTGGGCAGGAGTGAGCGCCACATCGCCAGGACGCCGGAAAGAGAGGATGAGGCTCTCGCGTCCGTGCCACCCCAAAAAGTTCCACTTTCCAAACGAAGCGAGCAGAAGGCCGATGCCGCCCAATAAGGCGATCAGTGAAAGGACGCTCCAGAAAACCATATCGGCCGTCGGCCGATTTTCCACCAGCGGCTCTGGGGGCCAGTTGTTCGTATAAGAATAATCTTTGCCTGGGCGTAGTGCGGCAGAAGCCCATGCTGCCCATCCGAAAAATGCGGTTACTTTTCTCAGGTCCTCAGCGTTCGAGAGGATTCCCGGTTGCAGTCCTTTGGTCGCGGCGGCATCAGAAAAATATTCGCGATAATGTTCCAGCATTCGCGCATGAGCTGCTGTCTGAGTGGTGGTAAGAGTCAGAATCCCGGTCTGAGAATCATAGCGGTTTTCCTTGAACTCGCGAGCCGTGCGAAAACGCGCTTCTGGTTTGTCCTTGCCGCCATTTGCGTCAGCCACGAATTCCGCAGCGCGCCGCAAATAGTCAGCTGTGAAATCGGGTCCAAGGTATGCGCCGTGGCCGAATACGGAGCCGTATTCCATCAGGCCGCTGCGCAGGAAAATGCGTTGTCCGTCCTGGATATCCCTGCCCGTGAATACAACGCTTCCGGATGAGTCCACTACGCTGACCGGGATCGGAGGAGCATGGCCGTACGTGCGAAAGGCAAGGAAGCCGAGTACGAAGAATCCGATCAGAAAAACGAAAAGCGACGCATGAAGCCAACGTTTCGAAATCAGCATTCCGCGTTTTTCAGACTTGGTCATTGCGAGTCCCCCCGAAGGCAAAAGGCGTCGCTTGCAAAGTGTGTACGAGGTGGGGAGTTTCTCCTTCAGGTGTCAGTCATGACACATCTGTTCAGGTCAATCCATTTGCTCGATCATATGAGTATCGTCATTTTTTACCGTGGGGGTTTTATGTCGGGGCGAGGCGGTGCCTTGCGGGCGGCGCTAGTGGCAAAGCTGTTCACTGTCCTGATGAGTCTCACGATTGTGAGTTCTGGCTGCAACCGCAGCGTCCTCTTGAGCGGCTTGTCGATCGATACTGCGCCTGAATCCGCGCCGCAGCCTTCGCCCGGGCCCTCCTCAAAACTCATCAGCTTGCCAAATGGCATGCAAATATCTTCAGAACATCCGAGGGTCTTCATCACAAAACAGAAGTTCGAGGAAATGCTCCCTTTGATGAACGGGCCAAAGGCAAAGGATCCCTACAAAAGATGGTTCAACCTTCTGAAGCAGTCCCAGGATTCTGGTACCCCGGTTCAGCTTCCGTCGCTGGCCATCCTTTATAAAGTCACGGGAGATATCAGTTACCTGAGCCAGCTCATTTCACGCATTCCTCTTAGTTCCACTTCGGGTGCTCCTTCAATCGAGGAGCTTCGCGCGCTCGATCTTGTCTTTGACGATATTCCGGATTCCACAAAATGGGCTGTCATGAAAAGAGCTTCAGACAATCCTGACGGTTTTTACTACGGCGCCGTTGGTGAATCCAACTCCAGCATCAAGCCAAGCTGGGGCTATCACCGCCAAGGTGGGGTTGCTGTGGCTCTTCTGTATTCAGGAGTGTTCGCGGGAACGGATTACGAAATGAACAAAGACGCGAATATCCATCGCTTCGATGCGCACAATTTTCTGACCCACGTGAAGGACGAGTTTTCCCCGTCCGGGGGTTATTTCTGGAATATTGAAAATCGAATAGCCGGAAGTCCGCAATACAACACGGCTCTTCCGGGCAGTTTCGGTGGCATGTTCGACAACTTTGGCTACGATTCGTCTTTAGGCGAAGAGGGAAGCAGCATTCTTTCAGTGGCGGAGTTCTCGTTTTTAACGGGAGAGGATCATTATTCCGGATTCCTGCATGAACAGGCCCGGGCAAGCTTTTACCAGAACATGCAGTATCCTTATCTGAACAGCAAGCCGAGCGCCAATGTATGGTGCCATCGCGCCGGAGATGAATGGCACACCGTAGCCCGCATCTGGAACACTCAAACCGACTACATACAGGAGCCGCCCATTCAGAACGCACCGCTGGTTGCCTGGCTCTATCAGGATTCACGCATGCAGCATTTTGTGAATCATGGCACGCAGATCGAGCTCTGCGGCGTTCCTTATAACTATCTGTACATGGATCTTCTTTTCTATGACGACACGCTGGAGGAGGAAGGGCCGGCATCGAATCCGACGGCCAGCTATTTCAGCGGCCCGGGTCTCGTCAGCATGCGAGCCAGCTGGGAAAACGACGCGGCCTTCGGCGTATTCATGGCCGGTGAGGCCATCAGCCGCAGATACGAGGACGCAGGATCATTCCTGCTTGGCCGCAAGGTCGATGTGATCGTGCAGGGCGGCGCCCGCATTCGCGGAAATGTCATCAATGAACGTGCTCATTGGTATCACATCCGATCGGCATCAAAGAATACGCTGAAGATTTTTGATCCGCTGGAACGATTTGACATCGATCCCGTGACTGGAGCGACGCTTCCGCTCCATGCGGGGGGGTGGTCCTTGGTGGGTTCAGACAACCTCGGAGGACAGATCTTTGATACGGCTCTGTCGAGCGCAGACGGCTGCATTTATGCCCCTGATGGAAACACCAGCTCCTGTTCCTCAAGGATTTACAGAAAGGAGGGCTCAGCGTTTCCGGAAAATTTCGGGATCTACGAACGCGCGGATATCATCAAATATGAACACCGGCCTGCGGCGTTCACATACACCGTTGGGGATCTGACAGCTTCTTACACCAGGAAGATCGATTTTTTTGACCGCGAGTTCCTGTATCTGCGACCGGATATATTCATCATTTTCGACCGGGTGCAATCCGTCGATCCCGAATTCAAGAAAGTTTGGGTTGCGCATACCATGGATTCCCCTGTTCCCGATGGAATTCCCGCTCCCTTGCCGCCGTTGTCCCTTGGGATGAGCGCATTCAGTGATTCCAGGAAACTGCTGATATCCAATCCGAAAAACAACACACAGATGAGCATGCTCCTGCCAGAGTCCAATCGAGTGGTGATCCGCGGCGGAGATACGATGCTCGTTTCGCCCCGGTCCCTTAACTCGGGCATCACATTGCAAGGCGCTGACGGGGCTCCTCTCGCTGAACTCGACATTCCTCGCTGGCTTGAATTATTTGCGGTTGGAGCCACCACAACCGGATCGGTGACAATTACAGGAGAGGCGGAATCCGTCCAGAATACCCTGGCGGGTGATGGGCAGATCACTCAGGTTCAGAAAACGTTAGTGGCGGCCACCGAGACTGTCAGTTTTCAAAACAAGCACCAGCTTGAGGTTTCCGGCGACCCATCGTACAGCGTCACGACCACGACGCTGACAGATCTGACGCAAAACTGGATTCCCGATCAATGGCGAGGATACCGGCTCTGGATTCGGGGACCTGAATTGTTTTTGACCATCACGTCGAATACGTCAAATACACTGACGTTCGCTGAAGTTCCGAATCTCGTTCGAGGTTGGGCCTATCAGGTGGACCGCCCGGTGGCGAATACAACAAAGCTGTGGAAAAAAATCGATTCGATTACGGCCCAGGGGCTCGATGTCGGTAATTTTTCTGTATCAGTACCCCATTACTTTGACACCGAGGATGCGCTCGGGCGGCTTCATTCATTTGTCCCGCATTCCGATGCAACAGGTGATACCTACAAAAAGCGCAAGGAGCTGGGTCAGTACACGATCAATATCGAGGCGTCCATTCCGAAAAAACTGGATCAGTTTTTGAACGTCCTGGCTCTTCGCGATCCGAGTGTGCCCATGCCGAGCGCGCAGCTTCTGAAGTCAGTCGAAGCAAATGCTTCAGGTGCACTCCTGACGGATTCCGTGACTGGACGAACATTTGTCCTCTTCGGCAATTCCCGCGATACCCTCTCAGCATTTCAGGTGAATGTCGGTCCAGGCGCAGCGAGAGGCGTGATCTGTGATCTTGCGCCGAACGCTCTTTACTCCGTAGAAATAGATGCCGGAGGATTGCTGCAGGTCGCCCCGAATTCAGCAGGAGGCGCGATAAGAACAAGCTCGATGGGAATTCTTTCAGTTCAGGTTTCCGCGACAGGCGAGATTTCATCCCGGGACCTGTGATATGGATGTCTTGAGGTTGTCTTGTGGAAGAGCTTCTCATTGTTGCAATCTGTCTTGTGTTGAACGGCCTGCTCTCAGCCTTTGAGATGGCCTTTGTCAGTGTTTCACGAAACGAACTCAAGAAAGCGGTCAAAACCGGTTCAAAAAATGCTCAGTCGATCCTGATCCGGCGTGACAATCCTGAGCGCACGCTTTCCGTGATCCAAATTGGAATCACCCTTGTCGGGGCCGTGGCCGCTGCGGTCGCCGGCGTCGGAGCTGCCGAAACCATCCAACCTTTTTTCATGACGCAATGGCATATGCGAGAGTGGAGCGCGGAACTGCTTTCGATTGTTCTGATCGTTCTGCCGCTCACGTATTTCAGTGTGGTTCTCGGAGAGCTGGTGCCAAAATCCCTCGCGCTTCGTGCGCCCATGATCATCGTACTCAAGGGTTCCGCGTGGCTGTTCGTAGCGGACCGGGTACTCTCGCCGGCGGTTTCGGCTCTGGAGTGGTCGACAAAACGCCTTTTGAGATTTTTTCTGCCGGGCCGGAAAATCGTACATGAACCGGAGCCGGCAATCGAAATTGAGAATCTCGCTCCCGCCCACCGGCAAGCTGTGATCAATCTGGCTCACATCGAGAGCCGTCAGATCAAGGACATCATGGTTCCCTGGCGCGAGGTGGCGTGTGTGAGTCTCGTGGACTCCATGCAGACCGTGCTCTCCGCCGTGTTTGAATCGGGGTACACTCGACTGCCCGTAACCGATGCTGCGAGTGTGACCGGTATTCTCCACACGAAGGAATTTCTGACCTTCCGCGAGAGCGGCGGTGACACCTGGCAGGCCGTAATCCGTCCGGCGTTGAACGTGAAGGCCGTCGATACCGCGCTCTCTGTTCTTCGTCTGATGCAAAACACGCGTAATCACATGTGCATCGTCTGGTCGCCCACTGGGGAGCGCATCGGCATTGTCACGATGGAAGATATTCTCGAGGAGTTCCTCGGGGAGATTTATGACGAGGACGAGGACGACCGGATTCGCAAGCTCTTTGCTGCGAGGACAAAAAGAAGGCGTCGCGAGGAGTGACGGAGCCGCAGCTTCAGTCGCTTGCCAACAACCGTAGTTGGAGTCGCCCACTTCAGTTGGCGACATGAACGCCAATTCGCATTGAATTTCACGGGTTCACGGACGGCATGGCGGGTGCTTTACCAGAGCACCTGCGGCGCACTGTCAGAGGACTGGCAGGATCCCGCCGCAATTAACTGAAGGAGTAGTAGTTATGAAATCGCATGATCTCGTCATACTGATCTCGTTAGCGTTGGCGGCCGGAAGTGGTTGCGCAAAGTCAGATTTGCTTTCCGCTGAATCGCTCAGTATCAGCGGTCAGCTTTCCACTGCGACAGACGGTGGTGGTGCTCGCGTGAGTTCGGCATTCAAAGTCGATGCTGATGCCTTGAGTTCTGCGGAGGGCTTGCGGTTTGCGTCGCTGCTCAGTGTTCAGGCTCTGTCTGAACTCACTGTTTACTGCGTTACCTTCGCTCTGCCTCCCACGTCGGGGGTAGGAAGTGTGGACGTCGATGGAAAGTTCAAGGTGACCATGGAGGGCGCAAAAAGCCAGCAGTTTGGCTGTTTCGTCATGAAGGATGAGGACGTTGTGGCGACGCTTGTCTTCAAGGACGAAAGCGAAAAAGCCATGGACGGAAGTGATCAGACTCTCACGCACGCCGCTTTTGATGCGGATGCAAGCTTCGGGACAATCGTTCTGGATCTCGAAAAGGGTACCGCTGTCGCCGACCTGGCGGAGGTGGACGCGGTGAGAAACGTGGCTGTTGCCAGCGGAACGGAATTTGATCCGTCGGGCAGCTGGACCATTCAGCCCGTCGATTTCATCCTTCCGAAAGGTTACGTGGCTGCTTGCGCAGGTGATGGACAAAATGATGAGTGCAAAGGGCCGCGTGTCGGAGAGAACATTTTCCTGAAGCGCCTGGACGGCTTCAAGTATGCTGCTGGTGCCACCACTGCTGAACGACGTTATGCCTTGATGGTTTGGCAATCCGAGCAGTCGTTCCAGGCTTGTGGTTCGAAGCTCGGTTTTTCATACGCGGAAGCTAAAACGCAAGCCGGAATCGATCTCAGTCTGTCCGGCGTCGCTGAAGGATCTTTCGACTTTCCGGTCGGTCTTGAGGACGGGTGGAAAGATGTCGCAAACGCCACGTCTCTTCATGAAATGCGTGCCTGTGGCCCGGTCGCCGTGGTCCTGAGCGGACAGACGAAAACGGGCTGGAAATGCGTGGATAGCGGTAACCACTATCAGATCCATCTGGGTGGAGGTTGCGTGAATACGGCCGACAACCAGTCGGTCAAGCTGTACGATTGGGGCGCGCTGAATAGTCACGAATCGACGGATCTGGGCAGTGGGTATTTTCTTCGCGTGAGCTCAGGCACTACCACGATCGATGGCGTTCTCACCAGCGTGAGATGTGAGAACATCGGCGGTGAGTTTGATTCCGCAGGAAACGCCTGTAACCAGGGCGAGGCCGGGTGTTTTGACTGGAACAATGTTGCGGTACTGGTCGCTCAAGATCAGCTCTGTTCGACGATCAGCACGGGAACGGCCCAGGGTCAGCTGGCTCAGCTGCAGTGCTATGCACAGCACTACTGGCAGAACCAGGATGATGATGGATGCCTACGCAGCATTGAAACCAATTATGCTGCGGAAAGTCCTGCCGACTTCGTGCTCGATCAGGACGGACCGCAGAAAGCGCGATCGGAGCATTTGCTCGGGCTGATGAGCTACGGTTCCCCGAACGAAGCGACGATTCGTGAGGAAGGGGAAGCCGTTCGCGGCGCACGCGGTGGAAACGGTGATTACATTCCCTGTCGTGTCTTCCAGACAACGACGATCACGTTCAAGAAGGTCGCGGATTCAAAACTGCTGGTCGAGTTCATTGAGGAGCAAAAGAATCTGAGCCTGGACAAGCCCGCCTGCGAAGCTGAGTTTCAGAACCGCTCCATGAAAGGAATGTTCTACATGGCCAAATGACGGCTCTGGCGCACTGCGATTGAAGTTGAGTTGGAGGGGGCGTGTTCCGAAAGGGGCGCGCCCCCTTTGCCTGAGGATCAGGCGTCCTTTGTGCAAGTGATGTAGTCGTGATGCGTATCAGCAATCCTCAGCTCGATCCCGCTCTTCGCGAAGTTCTGGAAACAGCCAGTCGCTCGGGTATTCCATGGTTTTTCCATCGCGATATGTCCCTGCAGATCGGGTATGGAACGAAGGGTCGCCGCGTTCGCATCGATTCGATGGCGCGTGTAAAGCAAATCGCGCAGGAGTTCGCCACTCTGAATTCCGCCGCATTCCGGATCCCGGTCGTTTCGATCACGGGAACCAATGGAAAAACCACCGTCACCCGAATGATCAGTCACCTCCTGTCAGAGTCCGGGAGCTCGGTAGGAATGACCAGTACCGACGGGATCTTTATCCGGGGTGTTTGCGTCAAACCCGGCGATATGACAGGACCGCGCTCCGCAAGAAGGATCTTGTCGGACGCTTCGGTCGAGGTAGCTGTTCTTGAGACGGCCCGTGGAGGGATTGTTCGGGCAGGCCTGGGTTACGATGCCGCCGATGTCGCAGTATTGACGAATATTCAACCGGACCACATAGGCCAGGATGGTATCCGAACAATGGACGATCTGATTCGGATCAAGAAAGTCGTGGCTGATCGAGTTCTTTCAGACGGAACGCTGGTCCTCAATGCCGATGACGATCTGCTGGTGAGGCTCGCGGGTTCCGGTGGTTTCGAGCAAGGTCCGAAGAGTCTTGTTCTATTCTCACGCCGTCCTGGAAATCAGTTCGTTCGGTCGCACCTTCAAAGAGGAGGGCGCGCTTATTACCTGAAGGACGGCGTTATCATGGAGGCCGGTCCAGGAAACCCGGAGAGCCCGGAAGGAGAGCGTGCGCTTCTGCCTGCCCATGAAGTCGGCTCGTCGCTGGGAGGTACCGCTCTCTTCCAACTTTCCAATGCACTTGCCGCGATAGCAGCTGTCCGCGCACTCGGCCGATCCCCATCCGGGGTTGCCGTGAGCATACGCACTTTCGAAAATGAGACGCACAATAGAGGCAGGATGAACCTTTACCGTCTGAAACGAGGGCACTTGCTTGTTGATTACGGCCATAATCCGGAAGCCATCCGCGTTATCGGGGAATGGGTGAAGACGAGGCATGCCTCAACTGTCATCTGCATTTTAGGACTTCCAGGTGACCGTGCGGATTCGCTCCTGCGGAGTTCCGCTCGCATCGCAGCCCGCTATTTTCCTAACATCGTATTGAGGGAGGATGAAGATCTTCGTGGGAGAGCGCCCGGTGAATTGGCCGAAATCATGGCTGCGGCGATCCGAGAAGAAGCGGAAACGACAAATGTGGAAATCATTCTAAATGGTGCGGATGCTTTGCGGAACTGTATTGAACGCATGGGATCCGATGACTTGACTGTGCTCTTTCACGACGAATGGAGTTCCGTTGCTGGAATTCTGGCCGAGTTCAGTGCAACGCCATCCAGGACGGAGGCCCGATTATGATCCCGCGGGAGCAGCGCGTTGTCGGAATCATGGAGCAGGGAAGATACTGGCTATTTGCCAAACTGATCTTGAACGGGATTACTCAGGCCTTCGCTGCCCTTTTTGCCTCACGAATGATGCACCTCGCTTTTGACCTGACTCATAAAAAACAGTTCGTCGAATGGATCACTTTCGCCAGATATGGAGCGGGGCTTGCGCTTGCTGCTCTGCTTGTAGCCTGGCTTCGAATGGCTGAGAGAGTGGATGCGGAGCGCATGGGTCAGGACTATGGAAATCAGCTTCGAATCCGACTTTTTGAGCACATCAGCAATACATCCGTGAGGTTCTTCCAGCAGCGTAGCCGTGGCGGAGTGATGCTTCGGTTCATTGGCGATTTGAAAGTACTTCGTTTATGGATCAGTCTCGGGCTGGCGCGCATTGTCGTGGCCACCGCGAGCACGGTCATCGCGATGGCGGGCCTTGCGTGGATGAATCGAGCAATGGCGATCTCCGCCACCTCCATCCTCATAGTGGGCTGTTTCCTGGGCTTCGCTTGGGGAAAACATCTTCATCAGGCGGTTGTCGAATCCAGACGGCGTCAGTCGATCTTCGCGGCGAACGTAAACGATAAGATATCTTCGATCGCCGTCGTGCAAGCGTTCGGCCAGTCGGGTCGTGAACGCGAACGGATCGCGAAGCAGGGGGAGAAACTGAAAGAAGCCATGATCACGCAAGCCCGAGCAAGTGCTCAGCTCAGGTCGATCGGGGATGCAACGGCTTCCCTGGCGACCGCAATGGTTCTGCTGGTTGGCGCTTACGAAGTTCAGTTGGGTAGAGCTACTGGCGGGACTGTAGTTGCGGCCATGTCGCTTGTCGGTTTGGTCACGCCACTGCTTCGCGATTTGAGTTCGGCCTTCGTTTTATGGCACGGGGCCCGCGTTTCAAATGGTAAGATCGTGGAATTCATACGGACGTCCCGTAAGATCGTTGATACGCCCTTTGCTCCTGATCTCCTGCCTGGTTCGGGAAAGCTGGAGTTTCGCGGCGTGAGCCTCGGCAAGATTTTGCGAGGAATCTCCGTTTTCGCGCATCCCGGTACTCGAATCGCCGTTATCGGTCCGAACGGGTCGGGAAAGTCGACCCTCCTCAGCCTGGCGGCGCGGCTTGCTGATCCTGATGAAGGTCAGATCCTGCTCGATGGCCAGAAGTTATCAGACCACAGCCTTGCATCACTGAGGCACAGGCTCGGAATGGTGAGTCCGGACCTTCCCCTGCTACGCGGGCCGATCGAGGAGAACCTCCGCTATCGCTGGCCCGAGGCTCCCGAGGATGAGATTGCCCGAGTCCTGAAGCTCTGTGGCGTGGAGGAAATTATAAAAGAACTGCCGGACGGCCTGCGGACGCGAATTACGGAGGGGGGCGCCAACCTTTCGCTTGGACAACGTCAGCGGATATCCCTGGCGCGCGCGCTCGTCGGTTCTCCTTCCATTCTTTTGCTGGATGAAGCGGATGCCAATCTGGACCCGCGCTCCTCTTCTGTTCTCGAGAAGGTGATGGCGAATTATCCCGGTACGGTGCTTATGGTATCGCATAACATGAATTTCGCGCGATCGGCGGATACCGTCTGGTACATGGAAGACGGTGCAATCGTTGAAACGGGGGCGCCTCAGACTGTATTTGGCGCAAACGGGCCAGCGTCGCGCTTTTTCAACGCGCGTGCAATCTGTTCGGTCTAGAGGGAATGGACCTGCAAGCCGCAATCGCGGCAATCGATTCGAGACGGTACGAATGTGCAATCATTTGCCTCTCTGGCGGAAAGAAAGCTGAACCGCCGCGCGCCAGGTGATCCTGGACCGAAGGCGAATTCGGTTGCGCAGAGACTAACACCAGCTTTTGAACGGGATAGTTCACGATCCGCTCATGATTCACGAGTTCCATATCGTCCGCATTCACGACCAGTTTTCCCGCTGGCAATAAGCGAGCGATGATTGATCCCGGCTCCACGGCAGAACTGGCAAGCACCGCTATATCGAGTTCCGGGAGGTCGTGCGTCGGGGAGAGAGTTGTCTCGAATATCGCCGCGTCCACGCCCGGATCTCCGAGGAGGAGGTGCGCCGGATTGATCGTGCTCGTGCTGGAAACTATTTTGGAATCGACAAAGGTGCCCTTTGGGTTCGCAAGTCCCACGCGAAGCCCTGTCCTTCTCAGTTCTTCTTCGATGACGAGGGCGATGTCAGCGGAACCAAATACTCCGAAGACAGGAATTCTGCCGTCCCCGTGATCTGGATAGAGATAGTCCAGGATCGCGGCTCCGGCATCACGCGAAGGCCCTCGTCGTGGGAAGTGATGCACCCGGATGCCAGGTCCTGCGTTCACTTCAATGATTCCTATTCTTTGATCAGATAGTGGACGAGAAACGTCCCGGAGAATGAGATCAATTCCGCATAGGGGTAATCCCAGGATGCGTGCAGCCCTCTCACAGATATTTCGTACTTCCGGGTGAATTCCATCAGTGACGTCGTCAGCGCATCCTCCCTGGGACAGATTAGCGTTTCCTCTGAGTGTCACAATTGATCCAGCTGGCGGGACATCTTCGCGATTTTTGCCGGCTTTGCTTAAAAATGCGTCCGCAATGGCGTCGAGCCTGAGCCGGGTCATCGGTTTATCGCGCCCGGACCCTCGCAAAGGGTTTCGGTTTTCAATGTCGATCAACTCCGCGATTGAGTGGACGCCGTCTCCCGTTACATGCGCCGGGATCCTTTCCGCAGCGGCGAACACTTTTCCATTTACCACGAGAACGCGGAAATCACGGCCGAGCAGCTGCTCCTCAATGAGGATGGCGCGAGCGTAACGGGACGCATATTTGTACGCTTGAATCACCTGCTCGGTTGTGTTCAGTCCCGTGGAAACGCCCTTCCCCTTGTGACCGTCTACCGGCTTCACGACAAAAGGGCCATTCAACTGTTCGGCCGCAGCCACCGCAGATTCGACGCTCTTCACGGAAAATCCCCGCGGAACCGGAATGCCGGACGACTGGAGGAGTGATTTCGTGACCTGCTTGTCTTGAGCCAGGTCAACCGCCACATCGCTTTCGAGGCAGGTGGTCATCGCTCGAATCCAGCGACGCTGGGAGCCCTGTCCAAGCTGCAGCAGATCGAGGTCTTTCCTGTAGGTCCATGGAATGCCCCGGGCTTCCGCGGCGCGGATGATCATTCTCGGGCTTGGTGCCACATCCTCGCTTACGCTAGTCCAGACAGCCATTTTCAGGGCATTGTCCATATTTGATAGTTCTTGCAGGTTTTTCCGCCGATCAAAACGGGGTGCAGGACGCAGATTCTTTTTCGTCCGACATTCGCGCTGCCGCGAACCTGCATTCCGATTTCGAACAAGGCGACCTGCCCGGGATCAAGCTCCAGGCCTTCCCAAGTCAGTTCGGGTCCTTTCGGTAAGGGGTGCTTTTGGACCTTCGTGGGTACGGGGTCGGACCTCCGGAACCTTGAGGCGTCCGGGAAATAGTCTTTGAGCGAAGCTCCGGAAAGCTGGCAGCTGCTCTTGTTTTCCAGCTTGATCAGATACGTCGCGACGGCTCCGGTTGGCAGTTCACGAGGGCCGATCAGCCTTATTTTCAACGGACAGGGATCCAGCGGGTCGGGAGCCGATTCTGCCGCCAGGCTGCTTGGAATTGCCCAAAAGCCGGAACAGGCGATGAGAGTCAAAATAGATCGGTAGACGGTGTTTCGTAAACTCATTCAGGCTCCCTCTAATAACTTGTAAAGCAATGGTCGCAGTCTTTGGATGCGTTCAATAGTTCAAGAACGTTGAAGGAATCCTGGAGTTGTCGGACGACAGAAATGATCATCAGTGCTTCCGGCTTCGTTCCGCCAAAGCCGTCTTTGAATGTTCCGAAGACCAGTTTCTGATTCGGGTCTGGGAAAAGGGAGCGAATGGATTCGCGCCAGTATTTCCGGTTTTTGCACGAATAAAAATACAACAACTGCCTTCCCGGCAGGAAGCGCGTCTTTGCGAGGTCCACATCCAGGCCGGGGATGTTTTTTGTATAGGAGGTAGGAGGAAGTTTTGATTTCTTGTTCTTCTGCCCTCTGTACTGATAAAGGAACGGCTGGCCGAAGAAATACTCTGTCAGTGGTGGGTAAAGATCGGTCTTAAGTATCGGCTCGTCGCGGAAGTAGATATTTCTCGTATCCACTTCAAGCGATTTGTATTTTCGTCCCATTCGAAAATAGTTCTCGAATGCGCCGAAAGCAGGGCCTTTACCCCTGCGGGAATGGCCATGATACATCACCAGTTCATGTGTCGAGAAGGCGTTAATGAACTGGTTTCTTTCGTGTTCGACGGTGATATTGAAGCGAACGCCATTCAGCGAATCACGAAATGAGACAATTCTTTTGTCGTCGCTCAGGGACCAATTGGTGAGGGCGAGTTCATGGTGTTTTCCCAAAGCCTTCAGCATTTCAAAGATCTGTGCGGACCTTTCGGGATAATAGGCCTCGACACCGTAACCGATGTAGATATTGATTATTCCGTCTCGCGTGAACTCACGATAATAAGGACGAAGGTCAACCTCGATCGGATCCTGTGTCTCGCGCGAATCCCTGCTGCGCTCGGGCTCCCATGCCGTGGGTTGTTGGTCGATTGGATCCAGGAAATCAAAGCTGTGAGGTTCTGCTTTTGAGCTCGCGATGCCGAACCAGAAGCTCGCGATCACTGAAAGGATGACTGGAACACGATGGTACATTGAACCTCCTGGGCTTGTGGGATCAGTAACTCGTAAAGCATTGATTGCAGTCCTGCGTGGCATTCAGGTCGCTCACGATCTCTTCGGTGCGGGCAAGCTGCCGAACAATTGAGATGATGAGGACGGAGTCGGGTCGGGCGCCCCCGAATGAGTCATTGCTGGTGCCGAAAACCACTTTCCTGGCGGGATCCGTCAGTACGGAGCGAATGGCATTCCGCCAGTACTTCCTGTTTTTGCAGGAATGAAAATACAGGATCTGGCGGCCGGGAATGAATTTCGTTGTGGCAAGGTCCGCATTGCCGCCGGGAATGTTTTTCGTGTAGGACGTGCTTGGAAGATAAGAGGTGTTTGTCTGCTGCCCGCGGTACTGATACGGAAACGGAAATCCACCCAGCAGAATTTTCAGGAGTGGAAAACGTTCCGTCAGGACGATTGGCTCAAAATCAAAATATGGATTCCTTGTGTCCACCTCGATGGTTTCGAACCGGTCTCCCATTCTGTAGTAGTTCCAGAACGTGCCAAAAGCAGGTCCGCGCCCGTAGCGGGAGTGGCCGGTGTACATGACCACTTCGTACTTGGAAAAGGCACGCCTGTAATCGTCCCGCTCAGGTCCAATTTGTATCTGGTAGTCGATTCCGCGTCTCACGTCGCGGAATCGGACGGTTTGCTGATCCCGTTCAAGCGGTGCAAAGAGGAGCTCGAGGTCTTCTTTTGATCCCAATAAGTTCAGCATTTTGTAGAGCTGAGCGCCTTTACCAGGAGAATAGGCCTCGTAGCCATACCCCATGTAGATATTGACAATACCGTCTTGCGCGAAGTCCCGGTAGAACGGGGTAAGATCGATGCTTAGCTCCGGCAAGTTATCTTCCGCGTCCCCCGTCAGATGTGCATCTTCACCTGATGTTTCCTGAGTCCATGGATCCGGATGTTTTTCCAATTCATCAAGGAAGGAGAATCGCCCATTTCCCCTGGGTTCTTCAGTCAACGCTGCGGACGAGGACGTTGGTTGGATGGATAGCAAGGCAAGCAGAAGAAACATGATGGGTTCCATGTAGTGGCGCATATTAAGGTATTCGGTCAACGTAGGCCTGGTCTCTAGAGAACAGATGACGCGCTTCGAACGCAATACGCGCGGCAGCCTGCTGGCGGTACATGGGTTGCAGAGTGCGGGACACTGCGAACGGAGAGATATTCATCATGATTCATGAAATCAAGGGTGGGAACGACATGTCCAGATTGGCGCGCGCGAAGAAGGCTTTCGCGACAAGGCGGATTTCCATCGGCAAGATGGGCCGTCTCTTGACGGATCACGTCGCTCCGAGATCGGGCGATCTTGTTTTTGCCCGCGTCGACGAATTGGGTCAGCACAAGAATATTGAACTGGAATCCGGGCGTAAAGCGAGGTTGTTTCCCGGGGACGAGATTATCCTCGCGTATGGCAATCGCTACGCGCCCGATCAATATGAAGCATTTGTTCCCGAGTCCCTTGGGCCCTGTCATATGGTGGCGTCGGGCGGTATAGCGGCGAAATTCGTTTGCAAGCACGTCAAGATGACCACTCCGACAAAGATCACCCCGATCGCGCTGATCGGGAACGCCGACGGCGATGTCCTTAATCTGGAGGACTTTGCGCTCCCGGCCCACAAAGGGGAGACCAAACCAGCCCCGTACATATTGGGGGTTGTGGGTACTTCGATGAACTCCGGTAAAACGGAAACGGCAACTCAGATGATACGAGGCTTGACGAATGCGGGGCTCAGGGTCGGTGCCGCAAAGGTGACCGGCACGGGATCGGGCGGGGATCTGTGGTCCATGCGGGACGCTGGAGCCGTCGTCGTTCTGGACTTTTCTGACGTAGGGCTTTCAACCACTTACCTGGCGAATCCCGCCAAAGTGGAAGCTGCCTTTGTCGCGCTGATCGGACACTGCCGTGACTCGGAAGTGGATGTGATCGTGTTCGAAGTGGCGGATGGCATATTTCAGCAGGAGACATCTTCTTTGCTTAATTCCGAGATTTTCAGGCGGACTGTCAACGCGCTGATTTTTGCCGCGCTCGATTCGCTGGGTGCCGCAGCGGGTGTCAGGTGGCTTCTGGCCAAGGGCTTGCCCGTGATGGGGGTGTCGGGGGTTCTGACAAGCTCGCCCCTTGCGATGCGAGAGGCTACAGCTGAAACGCTGCTACCCATCATAAGTACCGATTCACTGAGTACGCCTGGTATAGCCAATATGCTGCAAATACCGACAGGGAATAGTCGGCCGAACCTGGCCGGCGCCGCGTGATGGGCCGTGGCCGACATGTCACGTGCTCAATCAGAATCACCGCCACCAGGCAGGATACTCAAGCTGAATTCCAGGAATGATTCGTGTTTGAGTTACTACCTCTATCTGCCGACGTCCGGGACATCAGGCGCGCCGATCTTTGTTTCCGTCCACGGGATATCAGGAAATGCAAAAGAGCACGCTGAGTCGTTCAGGGAGCTTGCCGAGAAGCACGGCATTGTCTTGATCGCTCCCCGCTTTTCTCTTCCTCGTTTCAAGGATTACCAGCGATTGGGGCGGGGCAGGCGCGGCGTCCGGGCGGATCTTGCGTTAAATGCTGTTGTTCGCGAAGTCGGTGAGATGACCTCCGCGAACTCCGACGGTATCTATCTTTTTGGTTACTCAGGTGGCGGTCAATTTGTGCATCGATACGCGATGGCTTACCCGGAGCGGGTGATGGCCTATGTGGTTGGCGCGGCGGGCTGGTACACCTTCCCCGATGGGGACGTGAGATATCCACGTGGCCTTCTCGGAAACGGGGGCCTGACCGGAGCTTCTTTCAATATGAACGATTTTCTGCGGGTCAGGGCCGCAGTCATGGTCGGTGATCGGGATATTCGGCAGGGGCGTTCCCTGAACAAGTCGCCGGAAATTTCTGAACATCAGGGCCTCAACCGATTCGAGCGTGGCAGACGCTGGGTGGATGCCATGAATTCTGCTGCTCAGCGTTCAAAGCTCGGTGCGCGATTTGAGTTTCACGTACTTCCCAGGTGCAGGCACTCCTTTTCGCGCAGCATGGACCGCGGCGAGATGGGGCGGCGAGTTTTCGAATGGCTATTTTTTTCAGGCAATAAAAGCGAACAGCGGAACGGGAATTGAATAAGACCGGCTGGTGTTCGTATGAACAGGATCACACAAATAGTAAACAGAGGAAAATCTATGAAATATTTAGCAGCTATTTTGTTTGTTGCAATGGGCTCAACGGCATATGCCAACGTACCAGGTGGCGACGAGGACCGTCCTCGCGGTTTTGGTTTTGAATGCCGGTTTGAAGCCCTGGGCGACAAAGGCAAACTGCCGGATGTCGTTTGCGAAGTGGAAGGCCGTGTTTGCGAAGGCTTCGACCTGGCAAGTGGGGACAACCGCTGTCATGACGGGGAGGACGCAATGAAGGTCCGTTGCACCGACGGTTTTGCGCTGCGGACGGATGAGGTGAGAGTCCGTAAGCTGGAAAATGAGCTTCAGATTTTCGGCGCATCCCATGGCAAGCGCGCTTTGGTGACGATCGAAGAGTTCGGCCATCGTTCTGAAGGACGCGAGCACGATCGTACGTTCGATGCCGAGCTGGTCACGATGGTCGATGAGGAAACCCCGGTTCGTCTTCAGGGCGAGTGCGAACTTGACTTCCTGAGACAGCACGATTGATCGCAGGCTGATCGCTCCTGCTGAATAATGACGGGGATGCGTGTGACGCTTCCCCGTCGTTATTTTTAGTAGCCAAAAAACCATTTGAACACGCCCTCGCCCATTTTGCTCGTTGTCATGCAGGATGAAAATGAGTGAGCACAACCCGGCAGGCTGTGGAATTCGAACAGGGAGTTCAGTCCTGAGTTCTGGGCGGCATCCGACATCTCGTCGATCCAGCGCTGTCCGCGTTCAAAGCGAGTATAGCCCTGCTGCAGATTGATGGACTCGGATTGATTCAGCGATGAGTCCAGCGCGGTATCCAGATCGCCGACAAAGACGGCGCCAGGAACTCTGAGGTAACGAGCAGGATCGAATACCACGTTTTCAAGGTCACCTGTGTTCAGCGTACCTTGCGGGTATTCCACGCTAGTATCCGGGAATGTGTACCAGCCCGCGGCGCCGACCGCATAGCGCGCGATATCGTCCGGATGAGCCATGGCATATCGATGACAGAATTGCCCACCCCCTGAATAACCGAAAAGATAAAATTTACCGCTGCTCGCTCCTGTGAGTTCGCGAACTTCGCTGACGATGCTCTTCAGGGCGAGATCAGCCCGGGCTCCATCGCGCCCAAGGCGCTGGTAATCGTCGTACCGGGTCTGTGGAAAGTGCGGAGCAATCAATACCGCGCGATACTTTTCGGCGAACGACTTATACAACGTCGCGTGCTGTTCCACGTTTTCTGATATTCCGTGGACCGTCACGAAAATGGGCGCGTTTTGGGCGCCAACCGTCGGAAGGTACAGATAATACTCCTGGAGGGCGTCATTCCTGAGTTTGAGTTTGTGAATATTGCCGAGTGACAAAGTTGCCGTTGGAATCGGAATGGGCGTCGGCGTCGGACTGGGCGTGATTGTAGGGGTCGGTTTTTTCGTAGGTGTTGGAATAGGTGTCGGTGTTGCCGTCGGAGTGGCTGTTGGTGTCGGCGTCGGCGCCGGGATCAATGAATCGGTTACATCGCCCGGCGTGCCAGGATCTGTGGAGTTGCAAGCCGTTAAAGTGATTGGCCCGATGTTGAGCAGAGCGGCGAACAACAAAAGGCGTCCAAACCTGAAATTCGAATGTTCATTGGTCATCGATGCGTGTCCCTCTGCTTGGAATACGAGAGCAACACGCGAAAGTAGCGGCGGCCAGCCGCACTTTAGAACAGAATCTGTGACGTAACCGCGGGTACCTGCGTATCCACGATGCTCATCCCAGTTTCTGAAAACACGTACAGATGATTCTGGATGAAGACGCTTCCGAGAAAACTCATGGGCGCCACGCAGGCGGGGCTGTATGTGTCGGGTGCCCCGCTACCGAGCGGCATTGGAATGGTGAGTAGCGGACGAATACCGGCTTCCGCGTTGATGGAAAAGAGATCAACCGAATTCCAGGAGGTCGGGATCGCGAGCAATTCCTTGTGTTCGAAATACTTGAACGCCAGGTGGTTCCACTCCGCCTCTGAATAGCGGTTCTGCATTTGATAGGAGTCCGTTTCACGAGGCTTCATCTCGACATCAAAGAGCGAGACTTTCAGTGCGTTTCCTTCTCTTCCAATCCCGATGAGCTGATGCAGGGAGGTGGGGTGCAGGTAGGTCGAGTAACCCGGGATTTTCAATTCGCCCACGACGACCGGCTTTGAAACGTCTTCCAGGTTGATGACGAAGAGCGGATCCACCGTTCTGAATGTGACGACGTAAGCACGGAGGCCATCGAACCGGACTGAGTAGATCTGTTCTCCTGGCGCGAGCTCCTGGCTTTGTCCGAGTCGTTCAAAAGTATTCTGGGCGATCGTGAACGTCTCAATGCGGCTCGCGTTCGTTTGACTCAGTGATTCCGTGACCGCGACCCGGAAGTTTCCGGCGTACTCGTCCATGGCGAAGGAATTCACAAGTCGACCGGAAAGCCGGATATGGGAAGGAGCTTGGTCTCCTTTTACGTTCAGGTATCTTTGAATGCTCGCGCGTCCGCTCCAGCTATCGCTCGCGGTGTACAGCGATTCCCTTGTGATCAAGACTGAGTCGGGCATGCTCGGCTCGAGGGCCCATTCCAATGTTCCCTCATCTAAATTCAGATCGAAGACCCGTGCGATAGATGAGCCATAAGCGGGATTCCAGCGAACCGAGGTGTTCGGGTTCGAGCAAAGTTTCAGGTTCTGGGACTCAATTTGAGCGGCATTTCGAGATACGAGTTCGGCTTTCTTCTCTTCTGAATTCGCGACCCAGCTGACGCCGTCTGGATAGTTAAGGTAATCGGTCACGACGCCACGAATTCTGCCGCCCACCTGGGCCGATTTCTTGATGGAGGTTCCCGGGAGAGAATCCACTCGTAATCGCTGAAGAGTGCCTGCCTCGTTCAACTGATAGGTGTGAAACTCGATGGATTTTTCGATTTCGTTTGAAAGGGCCGCGGTCAGGCGGCGCGACTGCCCATCCCAGTGCAGTGTTAAGGGTGTTCCGGACAGGGTCTCACGATGAAGAATTCTTGCCTGGTCGGCGGGCCAGCCATCGATGACCAGAATCGATCGATTGCTTAACACGAAGAACCGCGATCCATCGGTTTTCACCCGGTCTCCTTCGTCGACTCCAGGAACTTGATTGTTTGTTCCGGTGTACCTGGGAGTTTCGGACTGGTTTGCTCGTGGGTCGGCAGCGCTCGCCGTGGTTGCCACGAACTCGCCCTCGCAGCTCGGCGAATAGCTGGCCGCATTGGAGATGTTGTGCTCCATGGTTTGCGTCAGTGCAGCCTTTATCCTTTGTTCCGCTTCGGAACATGTAATGATTTCGTCACCCGGATTCTGGTAACCCATAGGGCTGGAGGCGCGGTCGTAAAGCGCAGTGTTCAAGGTTATGGCGGGCGTTCCGCAGATCCGTTGTTCTGAGCATGCGATGCTCAATGCTGAGAACACGAGAACAGACGTGAATGAATGCATTTTCATGGTCCTGGCCTCCTAAAAAACAGTAATTTAAAAAATAGCGATGCAGGAGTTCTCTCCGGTTGGAATGATTTCGAAAACGCTGGAGTAATCGTCTGGAGCGGCGTCGGAGTATGCGGATTGAACGGCCGCATTTTCACAGCCCAACGTGCCCAGGTCAGTGATGCACACATTTCTGGCGGTCGGGTTCGGTACGATAGATCCGTTCTTCTCGGCCTGGATGATCGAGTCATAGGTTCCAAAACCCTCGGGAAGACCGATCTCCGTGTCGATGTCCGTCGAAAGCGGAATGGCAGCGCGGCAGGTGGTTTCGTCAGCGGATGGAAAGCAGGAGCTCAGTTTTTTGCAGATCGCACCGATGAGGGCCTCGGTTGCGGCCTGGTCAGCCGCTGAGGGGGTTTCGGAGTTCAGTGCCGGGTTTCCGCCTTCGGTTCCGCCGCAGGCCTGAAGAAGAAAAATCAATGAGACGGAAATTGTAAGCCACGCCTGTTTGAATTCGTGTTTCATGACTCGTTTCCTTCCTTTTCCCCTTTGGAAAGGGGGAAGTACTGAAAGTTGACTTCGTAAACCTGTGTCGCGTGGGCATCATGTTCCGCGATTTCCAGGAGCTGTTTTCGAAAACGCTGGATGAGTTCCTTGACCTTAATAACGTTTGCCGCTGAGAGGCCAAGGGTGACGGACGAGATATCCCTCTCATGTGACGGGAAACGGTCGATCGCTTCGCGTCCTTTATCAATCATCTGCCGGTGAAACTCCGCGAGCGCCACTGAGGCGACTTCATCGCCGGCTGAAACGATCCGGCTTGTCTGAACCAGTTTTCCGTTTTCATTAGAAGCGACAAGCTCCAGACGCTTGAGTATTTCGAGTGCCTGAGTGGCTTCGGTCACCGTGATCGAGGGAGTTACTGTCCGGGCGATCCAGTCGGGGTCCTCCTGGAATCCTTTTGTATCCACAAGCTCGCGCACTGCTACAACGTACCATCGGGAGTAGTACTCGTATCGTTCACGGCTCAATGGGTGGTGCTGCCGATAATGACGGGATTTGAGGACCTGCTCGGCGTGTGAGTTTCTTTCTTCGGCGCTCGTGGCCTGGTTCATCAGAACCAAGTGACGGAAGAAGCTGGCTGATTCGCGATTGTGTTTCAGTGCAGCAGAAATCTTGGCAATGCTTTCGGAGGAAAGGTTTCTTTGTCCCTCGATGACCAGCTTGAGGAAATTTGGCGAAGAGAAGCCCGCAAGCCGCGAGAATACCCGATAGGAGAATCGCGTGTTCTTGGATTTTTTTTCCAGGAATACCGCCCTGAGATAATTGCGATAATCGGCGTACTCGAAAACGTTGCTCATGCTTGAATACAGTATACAGCAAAAACAGGTCTATTTACCATAACTTGCAAAACGATATCATCGGAATATGTATTCTTACAGAATACGAATGGTAACGCCCGGTTCGGCAGGTTTCTCCCTAGACATGGGGCGCTTTCAGCGGACAATTGAAATTATGAGAACCCAAACTCGTCGTGGATCTGTCGCTCTTCTCTTCGTGCTGGTGCTCCTTGCGGGCTGTGTTGAGCCAGGAGCCAATGTGCCCAAGGAATTTGCGGCGCTTCGAACGGCTGAGTACCCGGTGAGAACCTACGAAAGTTTTTCCGAAATCAACAAGATCCAACCGGTGCCCGCGAAACTTGATCTGGGCGCCGGCGCCCTGTTGAAGATGGCACTTTTTTCGGACGGCACCATTCGATATGAGACGATTCCGCCGGCGAACTACAGTACGCTCGAGAAGAAGGTTGATCATTTCTTCGCGCATCCCGGGCTGCAAAAGTCTCTCGCGCTGCTGTCTTATGCTCGTCAGCTGAAAGAGGGGCATCCTTTCCGGATAAATCCCTTTGTGCCCTATTTCACTCACCGTGCGGAAAACAGCGTTCTGGCTGATCAAAAGACCGGCCCTGCCGCGCTCGTAGCGGATGTGCTCGTTCCCAAGAGCGGTTTTGAAGGTTTGCTTCAATGGCAGGATTACGCCGGGCAAAGCTACCGGTTTCCGGTTCGCGTTCCGAAGTCCTGGGTTCCGATGTCAGGATTGATGCTGCTTTTCGATCACGAAATTTTCTCGATCGCGGATTTGATGTCCAATCCGGAGAAGAACCTGCTTCAGGACGTCATTATCCACGAGTTCACTCACGTCTGGCACCTGGAGCTTTTGAAGGCGCAGGAGCGGGCAAAGCATACGGTCGAAGCCAATAAAACACAGGTGGGTCATGACGCGATGATCGTCAGCAACCCCAGCCTTGCTTTCTCCGAGGGGTTGGCTATCGCATTTGAGGCTCTTTATGGAACCACGTCGTCTCAGATGATGAATATGACGCCGAAAGAACGCGAAGAGTTTTTCGGAAGCCGAAGCGCCAGGTTGAAGAAAGATCTCGAGTTCCTTGTCAATCGGCAGATCTATATCCGGAAAAACTCATACGCCTATAATCTTTATGATTTCGCGAACTGCACTTTGCGGCTCATCAAGGCTCGGGATTCCGCCTCTGTGGGCAAGCAAGCTGATATGAGTGATATCGTTGATCGCATCATGCGCGGCGAGAAGGTGGATGTCGCGGAAATCACCCGCACGTTCGACTGGAAGAACTTCGAGGACCGCTTCTATGGCGACGCGGAACGGGTTTCCACGAAGACCCTGCGCGACAACTGCCACATCGACTCGCCGAGCCGACTGGAATCCAAGGAGGGCTTTGTTGCCTCCCTGCTTTACAAGCTCATCACGTCTGGAGCGCTGGTCCCGGAAGAGCTGCTCGAGCAGTCGGCACGTACTCCGTCGCGTACCGTATCAAGCGATGCGGGTATGCGGGCAGAACGTCTGAAAAGGTTCAGGGCTTTCGCCCTGGCTGATTCCACGAGCGAGCCGGGTTTTGCTTACCTGTCGCCCCCAACGGGTCGGCAGCCCGCAAACAATGATGAACGCCTGAGGAAGATCGAGCGGAATTTCCTGGTGGGTTTCAGGAGTCTCGCCTCTGGCATTCTTCAGGCTCAGGCAAGCACGCTTCAGGCATTCCTTTCGCGGCTTCTCTCGAGCGATTCTTTGCTTGAACGCGAGCAGCAGATTCGGGTCGCTTTTGAGGTGCTCAGGGTTTCTCATGGGTCCCTGATGGAAGCCGAAACTCCCGAGGATCGCGAGCTTCAACT
The DNA here is from genome assembly GCA_001769835.1 of Bdellovibrionales bacterium GWB1_55_8. Lineage (GTDB taxonomy): Bacteria > Bdellovibrionota > UBA1018 > UBA1018 > UBA1018 > GWB1-55-8. The sequence continues at coordinate 7,431 of MEPR01000051.1, read as the reverse complement.
GAGCTTCAAGGATATCTCCACGACAAAGGAGCGTCTGCCGGCTATTTATGATCGCCTCGATGCGCTTGCATCGGCACGTGAGCTGGAAAGAGTGATCGCGCGGCTCGGGCAGGTCCCGGCCGTTTATGTTCAGTTCGAAAGCAAATTCGGCGGCACAAAACGCATGAATCTGAACCTGGGACACCACCTGGATCTGATCGATATGTTTGGCGAGAATAATAAGGCGATTCAGGCGCGCGCAAAAAGCCTGGATGCCGGTCAATATTTCCATTCCGACGTCGAATTCCTCGATTTCGCAAAAGCGATCGGCAAAGGCGTAATCGCGGCGAAGATGCTCGACGACGCAGCTGCTGGAATCAAAGAGCTCGAGAAGGTCGATCCGAAAAAGCTTCTGGAATCCGCGAGGACGAGTTCACTGAAGAATTAGGATCCTGGCGCTCGCGCCCATTTCAGTGAGTGATGTCGGTTTATTGGTTTTTGCTTTTTGCGTTTTCACTAGTTCTTTGCGAAAACTTCGCAGCTGTTAGTGATGTATTAATTTTGTCAAGTAATCTCGATGCGTATGTCATAATGAGGGTACGTCTGCTGGCTTTTACAGTGCCGAAACACTGCGAGCGTCAGGAGCTGAGCCGCTAAATACTCAAGTCTATTGAATACATGGACGAATAGTAAAGCGCTCAGCTTAAGAAAGGACCGGTTGTACGTATGCGCGACAGACTAGAACAAATTCTGCGAATTATTCTCCTGATCCTGAGTTCCGGCTCGACCGCTTTTGCAGCGCCAGCCCAGCTCTATCAGGGATTCATCTACCAAGGACGATTTCTCACGCCCGATGGGCAGTCTGCGATGACAGATGTCGTTGATCTGGTGATTGGAGTTTATTCGCCGGATGGGAATTGCCTGCTCTATGAGCAGCAGGATCTCAATATCGATCTGTCGCTTACGTCTGGGCTTTTTTCCGTTCATGTCGGATCAGAGGTGGGGAACCCGAAGCGCGTTGCCGGACGTGATCCTGGTAAATCCATCTCGGTCATTTTTTCCAACGCGTCGCCGGTTGTTGCCGCCGGGCCGAACTGTCCCGGCGGGTATACGCCCTCACCCGGGGATCCTCGAAAACTGAGAGTCACGGTTTATCCTCATGGCGGAGCATCTGAAACAATGAGCCCGGACCTGACAATCACGCCGGTTCCGCAAGCCACGGTGGCAGAGACGCTCCAGGGACTGGACCCCACGAAATTTGTTCAGATCACCGGCGCAGCCTCTTCATACGAACTCAGTAAAAGTGCGCTCGATACGATCTTTGGTTTCGGCGGACCGCAAGATGCGTCTTCTCTTCATCATCACGATGCCGTGTATGCGCAGCTCGCGGTCGATGGTTCCCTGTCATTGGGCAGCGGGAAGTATCTTGGCCTCGGCGTTCAGTCTGGAAGTCCGGACACGACGGGCTGGAGCAGTGATTCGACGAAAACAGGACGTACCTGGTTTGACTCAGGATCAGGTGAAATCAAATATTGGGATGGCGCAAACGTAAAGACGCTGGGTATTGATTCCGGAACGAGCCCGTCCGCCGCCGCTCCGCTTGGATATGACAGCGGGACTGGGGAGTTTTCAATCACGGCGGCGAGCGGTGTTTCCGCTGGTTCGATGAGTTCAGCGCACTACCTGGATCTCTTTGGTGCTACCAATGCGAGCACGAGCAGTACGCTGGTTAAGCGCGATGGCTCTGGTAATTTCAGCGCCGGCACGATCACGGCGAGCCTCACTGGTAATGTGACAGGCAACGTTTCTGGAACCGCTTCGAATGTGACTGGTACAGTAGCGATTGGCAATGGCGGTACGGGACAGACCACGTCTTCTGCCGCGTTTAATGCACTCGCACCTTCTCAGGCCGGGAATGCGGGCAAGTTCCTGACTACTGACGGAAGTGGAGCGGTCTCTTGGGGTGTTCCAGGTTCATCTGATTCCACAAAGCTTCCTCTTGCGGGCGGCACGATGAGTGGCGCGATAGCGATGGGCGGCAATAATATTACCGGCGCGGGCTATGTGGGAATTGGGACGACGAGTCCGGGGTTTCCCCTGGAGGTCAGATCGTCAAGCACACTTCCGGCAGGGTCGGCTTCGATTTTCTTGTCCGGAAATAGTAATAATGAGCGTTTCGAACTCAGATCAGCGAACGCCTCAGTTAGCCAAGTTGGTCCCATTTTTCAGGGAAAAGGCGCCGATGGAACAATTACGACCCCGGGAGCAACGGCTGCTAATACAGTTCTTTTCGGATTGGGTGGTAGCGGTTACGACGGCAGCCAGTGGATCACCGCCAACAGAGCGATGTTAAGAATGCTTTCCGCTGAACCATTTTCATCGACCAATCAGGGAACCTATATAACTCTAGAGACAACAGCGATCGGCACCACCACAAAGACAGAGCGGATGAGGATAGGCGATTCGGGCAACGTCGGGATCGGAACTACAAGCCCAAATGCAAAATTGGACGTTAATGGCTCGGTCAATATTTCAGGCTCGGTAACCAGCGTGGGATCGAAAGAAACGGTCGTGGCAGCCGGAACCTGTGCGACATCGTATAGCATTAATCCCAATAACGGCACGATGCTCACCCTGACTCTCAATGGTGCGTGCCAGCTTGGCATCACGGCCCTTGCCGCTGGCCATAGTTTCTCGATCTGGCTCAGTCAGTCGTCAACCGTAGCTCCGACTTTTACCAGTGAGTTCAAATGGCCGGGCGGGACGACGCCTGTTTGGAGCACGACAGCTGGAAAAAAAGACGTCATTGTGTGTGCATCGTTTGACGGCATCACATTGACCTGTAATGGCATGATCGATGTGAGGTAACCAGTGAGGCGAGTATTTCTTGTTCTTGGGATGGTCTTGCTCATCACTGTACCGCGGGCAGCGAAGGCTTTGACCGCCGGTCAAAGATTCCTCATGATTGAAGTAGCTGCGCCCTCATGCACCCATGGTAGTCAAATCTTCAATTACACCGGAAGTGACCAAATATTCACCTTGCCGGCGGGTGCCTGTCTGGAGGTCACGGTCAATGCGTGGGGGGCGGGCGGCGGCGGTGCTTATTACACCGCCGAAATCAAAGCTGCCGGCGGTGGCGGTGGCTATGCTACGGCCGTTGTGACGTTAGCGCCGTCCGGGAGTTTGACGGTGCGAGTGGGGGGGGGCGGCGGCGGGACCACCACGGGCGGGTCTGCAGGGATCTCGGGATGGCCTAATGGTGGAGCGGGAAGCGTTAACGGGACCTCTGTTGGAGGAGGTGGCGGTGGCTCAAGTTCTGTTTTGAAAGATGGGATTGTAATGGTCGAGGCCGGAGGGGGCGGTGGCGGCGCGTATATTTCCACGGGCGCGGGAACGTCATTTGGTGGTGCCGGAGGGGGGAACCCTTCCCAGGCGTCGTGGGCCACAGGCGGAGGGACGGCAAATCAATCGTGTGCGACGCCGGGAAATCAGGCCGGTACACCCGGCGCAAACGGGTATCCGGGTGGCGGCGGAGGTTGGTGCAAGGGTTTGGTGGGCAGCGGCGGTTCCGGTTATCCGGGGGGCGCATCGGGAACGGGGAATGGCGCGACTGCAGCAAACGCCGCGGCAGCTCCCTGTAATAACACATGCGGAGCCGGGGGAACGAGCGGTTGCTTTTGGAGTTGTTACGCAACTTATGGCAGAAACGGAATCGTTCGGCTTAGCTGGTGAGCTCGGCCGGGTAAATGGTTCAGGAATGCGCAAGCGATTGGTTCGGTCAATCTATGTCAGCTGAGACACAGCTTCAGATTCGTGAGTTTTTGTACGATAATGAATTAACATGCATCGAATGCGTCCTGTACTGCTCCTCATCCTTGTGCTTCTTCCTTTAGCGAGCGGCTGTATGAAAGCCAAGCTGGTGAATCCGTCCAATTTGGCTCAGCCAAAAATCATGAAAGTCATTCCGAGTATCGCAGCCTCGGAAAAGCCGACGGAGATCGCGATCATCGGTACGGGTTTCGTGAACGGGGCTGAGGTTCGTCTCGGCCAGATGGGTTGCGAGAACATTCAATACGTTTCGGAAAGTACTGTTTATTGTACGGCTCCAGCGCAACCCCCGTCGCGAGTGTCCGTGAGAGTGGTAAACCCGAATGCGAAAGTTTTCGAGCTGCCCGATGCATTTGCGTACATTGATTCCCTTGTTCCGGTTTCTGGATTTGCGATTTCCGGTGGTGGAGGAGTTTCACGGTCGACGGGCCGGATGATGACATCCACCATAGGCGAAGTCGGACGGCCGGTACTGCTCAAGTCACAAGGACGTTCACTGATTGTCGGCAGCGAGGCCCTTCATTTCGATGATTCGAATTAAGCGAGCGTTTTTCATTGTTTTCGTTGGCGCCCTCATCGCATCTTCCGTCTCGGTTCGAGCCGAGGATATCCACGTGGTCAGCGATGAGGCCCCCACGCTTTGCGAAATCGGCGTGTTGCTTTATGGAAAGTGCGGCGCATTTCGTGAACTCGCCGAATGGAGCGGGATTCCCGCGCCTTACCGGGTTCGTGCCGGACAAAAGCTTATTCTGAGGCACCCCGGGATGCCGCGCGAGCAAGGGCGTGGCTTGCTTCTGGCCTACTGGCGCGCGCACTTCGGACTGCCTAAGTCAGTTGCATCCGTCGAGATAGCCCGGCCTGAAGAGAAACAGCTCCCGGAGGACAAGCCACCGCCGACTTTCGAGGCTTTGGTCGAAAAAAGCACCCAGACCGAGATGGCCAGGAATCCGGAAAGCCCTCGGGCCGTTGAGCTGCGCAAGATCACGGATGTTCAAACCGCATTTGCCAAAGCTCGTGAGGATTTCAGTCAAAAAAACTATGAAGCCGCCCTTTCGGGCGCGCGTGAAATTCGAGAGCAGGATTCGGCTTTTCTTCCTGCCTGGCTTCTGGAGCTTGCCGTTTTCAGGTCGCTCAAAAAAGAGGAGGAGGCTCGTGCGTTCGCGAGTGAGTTGCTCGTAAAGCACCCTTCTGCCTCCGCACTTCCCGTTTTGCGCCCGTATTTGAATGAGGTCGCTACACCATGAATAGATGGGCAGCACTGATGATTTTTGCTGCTTTTCCTGCTTTATCGGCAAGCGCAGCCGGGACTCAGGAAATGGAGAAAGCGCCCCCTTTGTCCGCTGCGGACCGTTGGACGAAGGCCAAGCTCATCGAACCCAAGGAGTGTTCTGCCGGAGGGTGCTCTGTCAGTTGGAAGGTCAAGACGCTCGAAGTGGAGACCGATGACAGTGGGGAGTTTTCCCAGCCAGCCGTGATATTACAGGGGCGGTTGAATCGTGAGGGCTGGGGGCTTACGCATCGCAATAGTGCGATCGTGTTAGACCCGCAGACTTCCGAATTTTCGATGAGGATCGTCCTTCAGGACGAGATCACTAAAGAGCTGCTTTACGCGGTTGGCCCGTTTGGCGAGATCGAGGAAGTTCATTTCGTTGTCTTGTTCGATGGGCTGGAGGTTTTCCGCGCCGCCCGCCGGAAAGAGGTGCTTGACCCGGAAAAGACGCGCTATTCGGCGACATTGGGGCTGGGCCGTCAGAGTTATTCTGAAACGGGCGTACAGCCAATTGAACAAACCAGTCTTTCCACCAAACTGTCATTTCAAAATCCCTGGGAATGGCCGTGGTCCGGGCTTGCTTCAAATTGGATGGTTGGAGCGTCGACTGCACTGACTCTCTTTCCCCTGTCGACGAATCGTCCAGATACAGAGATCAGGTTTTTGGATGCGAGCATGAGCCTGGGCTATCGGTTTGATGGTCTTCCGAATGGTTGGGGTCTCACGTTTTGGGGCGGGTTTTACTACACGACGATGATGGTCTCGGTCGAGCCGGGTAAGAATTCGTTTGGCTTGCAGAACCTTACCGGGCCACAGTTCATTCCCACGCTCAGTAAAAAAGTAAGCGTCCGCTCTTCTGTTTCCGTTTATGCGAAAGTGGCCCCCATCGCTAGTGAGGGGTTGGCCTTGCGCTTTCCCAGCCGGGAGCTGGCCATAGGGTTGTCCTATACGCGTGCTTTGAAGCCGGTTGTCCTGACAGTGTCTTTGGATTTCGCAAGAATGAACGGAGACATTGCTGGATCCAGCGTTGAATCCACTTCATCGGCGTTCAATCTCGGACTAAGCTGGTGATAAAGAGGGTTCTGACATGCGATCACGTCCCTGGCCGATCATCATTCTGGCGCTTTTGCATATTCTGGCTCCCTTTCTGAATGCGGGATTCTCCGCGTCGCTTGAAGGCCTGTCGATCCCGGGTTACCTGAATGTCCTGATACATGAAACTTCGTGGCTGGGACTCGTCGATTTTTTCGTTCTTTTCCCTTTGGCTGGGATCGCGATTTATCTTTGCAAGCGGTGGAGCTATTTCGTTGTGCTTCTGGTGGCAGCCTTGAATGTGGTTTCCAATTTTCAAACCTGGAAAACCTATCCTGCTTATTTTCCGGCTTGGCTGTTCGTAGTCGCTGTGATTCTGGGCGCGGTCCTGGTGGGTTACTTCCTTTTACCGGCGGTGAAGATTGTTTACATGGATCCCAGACTTCGCTGGTGGGAGTCCAAACCTCGTTATCTCATTGCGGGTGAATGCGTGTTTACGTTGGCGGATCATGAGGTGAGAGCCCGTGTCACGGATTTTTCCGAAGGCGGAGTTTTCGTCGGAGCTGCTGCGGAGCTCCCGCTGGGCGCGGTGGTGCCCCTTGTTCTATCGTTGTCGGATCATACTCTTCGTTTGAGTGGTAAAATTGTTTATCGAAGACAGGGAGAGGTGCCGGGCTTTGGGATTCAATTCACTTCTCCGTCTTCATCAGCACGTAAAGAGATCCGAACGCTTCTGCGGGAACTGAAAAGGCGCGGCACGCCGGTGCGCACTCCGTTTGATTGGAAAGAGGATCTTCGGGCCTGGTTTTCCATGCTTGTTCGCACGGGCGAGGGAATCGTTCCGAAGGTGCCCAGGTAGAAGCCTGGCGGCATGAATGAATTTCTCTGGCTATAATTGGCCGTCTTTTCAGTCACTTAGATTTGTATTCAATGAATTTTGTCTCTTGATCTTTCTTTACTAAAATTGTCAATTATTCCACAATTAAACTATCTCAAGGGTTGCCGCTAATCGAACGAAAAGTGGAGGGGGCGGCTTTGTGGGAAAGGATGTTGTACGTATGCTGACGGAACTATTTAAACCGGTGACGGTACTTGCCCTGCTTGGGTGCATAGCCTCAGGACCAAGTGAAGCATTGGCCTCGGCGTCGCTCTTTCCTGGATTTAATTACCAAGGAAGATTTCTTACGCCTGACGGCACGGCAGCCATGACAGACGTCGTGGATCTGGTGATTGGAATTTATTCAGCCGATGGAAGTTGCCTGCTTTACGAAGAGCGCAATTCTGCTATCGATCTTTCACAAACGGCGGGGCTGTTTTCGGTT
>MEPR01000050.1:14717-18401 GCA_001769835.1 Bdellovibrionales bacterium GWB1_55_8 | reverse complement strand
GCAATCAAATAAGTTGGGGTGTCGGCAAGTGGCTAAGCTAGCGGATTTTGATTCCGCCATTCCTAGGTTCGAATCCTAGCACCCCAGCCAAATCATTGAAGTCGTTAGATCGTAAGTAGCCTAGAGTGCTGAAACCAAAAACAAATGGTTTCAGCACCTTTTAGGCGAGGACGATGGAAACCATCACAGAACATCACGGAGTATCACGGGGCGTGGCTACTTTTCGGCTACTCCTGGCTACTTCAAAACGCAGCCGCTTTCTGAACGTCATCCATTTTCAACTTGGCAGGACCAGATACGGACGGACTCAAAAAGGAAATGAAAATGGCTCGTCTCATCGCGACTGTCATTCAATGGGCGTTATTTTTGGGAGTCTCCGGCGGACTGGTGGATGCCACGATCGCCATGCGAAAGGAGGCGGCCAGAAGTTCAGACTTCAAACCGTCCGTCCATCTTCCAAACGTTGAGAATTGTGTGGAAAACAGGATTTCAGCCCGAAATCGCCCATCCGCCACGCCAGCCTCTCGGGCAAATACCGTTAATTCCGCCTATCCGCATGAATACCGCACTAATATTATCGGGATCTCTACACAAAAGATCAACTCAGGGAGTAGGAATGAGTCCGAAGCGCTTCGAGCGCGAGGCTTCTATCGGCAACCGCTACAACTAGCGCCTACTTGGCGGACTGGCTCCATACGGTGTGAATGAAATAAACGAGGCTCGCCAGGTAGAGGAGAAATACCGGCTTTTCCGTATATTTCTTCCGGATGATCAAAAGAAACTGCACAAGCCCGACAAGGACAAAGAGAGCGGACGTGGTTTTATCGGGAATCCGTGTCGTGATGCCGAAGTAACCGAGCGCAACGAATACGCCAATAACGAACTGGCTTCGTCTCAAACCGAGGAGGACAGGCAGGGTGCGGATGCCTTCAGCCCGATCTCCCTCGTAGTCCTTGAGATCGATGAACTGGATCGCTGCGGTCATTCCAACTAGGAAAAAAACGATGAGCGGTTTCGGAAACAACTCAAGGTCCGGACTGTGACTTACGAATCCAAAGATCACCAGAGTCAGAGAATTGAAAGCGATGATGACCTTCGAAAAGAAAGGCACAGTCTTCAGCCGCAGCGGGGGCATGGAATAAAGAAAGTACCCTCCCACGAACAGCAGGATCATAAATAGCGGATAAAACCCGGCAAGCGCCGCGTAGCTCACCGCTAGACCAAGAACTATCCACGAAGTGCTCTTGTACCGATCAGGCGGGATGGCTCCTGCTGGTATGGGCCGCCCGGGATTCGCAATCGCGTCTATACCCGAATCGACCAGGTTGTTTGTCATGACGCTAAAGAGCCACGCGAAAGCGAGGGCCACTCCAGCGACCCAGTAAGCCAGCAGGGTCTCAAGCGTGGGCGCTTCGAGCGCGCTCCGGGCCTGATCGGGCTTCATCACAATCCCAAGGACGAACATCAACTCGAAATGGAGCAGGCGTTCCCAGCGAAAATCCCGCGCGAGCGCGAGGAAAAACGCTCTATTCCAGATGCAAACCAGGACTCCGCCTAAGATTGCAATCAGGAGCGCGTAAGCCAGGGCGTATGTCGGACTCCAGTCTCCCGGAGGATAAATCCCGATCAGTCGCGAGAAGCCCATCAGAAAAAACGGGGCAGACACGAAAGCGAAGATCAGCGAATAACCCGCGAATACGGAAAAAACTGTCCGGAGCCACGAAGCACCCTTGATGCGCAAATAATAAGTCAATCCTGCCAGAACGAACGCGACTTCGATTCGAATACCGGGGGTGATGCCCATTGTGGGAATGGGCGCATGCTGCGCCGGCGGGATCCCGGTTCCGAAGAAAGTGAGAAAACGCAGAAACATACGGTCGTGAAACTCCGGGCCAAAGTACCCCATGGGAAATCCCGATCCGCCACTGATCAAAAGATCGAAAAGGGGTGCGGTGATCACAATCACAAAGGACGGAAGGACGACGCGAAGAACGCGCTCGATGGGCAGTGCCGTCGCCCGCCGCAGGAGAACAGCGAGCGCCAGAGCCAGGGCACCGTAGAATAGCGAGTAGTGAACGAGTGTAGCGATGCCAAACAGGTCTATCCGTTCGTGGGTATTGAACAGTTCAACGAAGTTGCGAATCGTCACCGCAAAGACAAACGTCAGAACAGACCAAAAGAACGGGACGTCCTTCGACTCCAGTCGATCAATCAAGTTTTTCAACATTGCTGGATTGTAACCCGGATGCGCTTTATTTGCTCCTCAAGCCATATGATGAAACGCAGGATCAGCCATTACTGTAATAGACCTCCGGTATTATAAAATGTAGAGCTATTACGGCCGCCCCAAACAATCATCTTGGAGCCCGTCCACAGAGCACTGTGATCCTCTCGGCCTTGTGGCGCCCCGGTAATGGAAGTTGCCGTCCAGGAGTCTGTGGTTGGATCATAGGCACCTCCCGTATTTGTTCCATAATTGTTTGCGACCACTCCCCCAAAAACGATCATCTTGGAGCCGGTCCAGAGAGCAGTGTGGAGGTTTCGAACCTCTGGCACTCCCGTCATTGAGGTAACCGCCCAGGAATCGGTTGAAGGATCGTAAATACCTCCTGTATTGAGTTTCCCGCTTCCGTATCCGCCCCAAACAATCATCTGCGAACCGGCCCAGACGGCACTATGATCCTGTCGAGCCTCTGGTACTCCCGTCATTGAGATAGCTGCCCAGGAATCGGTTGAGGGATCGTAAATACCTCCTGTATCGTGCATTACATCGTTGCCATATCCACCCCAAATGATCATCTTGGAGCCGGTCCAGACAGCAGTGTGCCCAAATCGACCAGCTGGCGCCCCCGTAGTGGAAGTGGCCGTCCAGGAGTTTGTGGATGGATCGTAAACACCTCCTTCATTGAAAACTGAACTCCCAGCTGCCCCGCCCCAAACAATCATCTTGGAGCCTGTCCACACAGCGGTGTGCCCAATTCGACCAGCTGGTGCCCCGGTAGTGGAAGTGGCCGTCCAGGAGTTTGTAGTGGGATCGTAAACACCTCCTGTATCGAACTTCGTGGCGGAGTTATCAACTCCGCCCCAAACGATCATTTGGGAGCCCGTCCACACAGCAGTGTGCTCTTTTCGAGCAGATGGCGCCCCGCTTGTCGAAGGGGCCGTCCAGGAGTCGGTTACCGGATCGTACACTCCTCCAGTATTGTGATATATAGATCCCCAACCGTTAGGGCTGTACCCACCCCAAACGATCATCTGGGAGCCCGTCCAGACAGCAGAGTGAAGGGCCCGAGCAGACGGGGCTCCTGTTGTCGATGTCAAAAGCCAAGTCGAGGGAATGCTTTGCTCTACCTCTGCCGTCCACCCATCTCCCTGTCCTACGCTTGAAGTATTGCCCGCGCCGTCGATCGCTTTGACGCTCGCGTAATAGATGGTTCCCGCGGTCAGTGACAGACCCGTGATCGTGGCGGAAGTCACATTCCCGACTGAAGCCCAATTCTCCGTGTCCGTGCCCCCGGCCGTGGTCCCGATCGCCACCTCATAATGATCAATCCCACTGAGAGACTCGGAACTCGCCGTCCAGCTGATCACTGGGCTCTGACTCAGATTCGCCAGTGTCGTGCCATCGTTGATAGACCCCGGCGTAGTGGGTGCTGCCGTATCCACACCCCAATGCGTTTGCTG
>MEPR01000050.1:0-14701 GCA_001769835.1 Bdellovibrionales bacterium GWB1_55_8 | reverse complement strand
CGCGAACCGAGAAGTAATACGTCGTCCCGCTACTCAGCGAAAGACCCGAATACTGTTTGGCAGTCGCCGCGTTGTTAGTCGCCCAATCCGCCACTTGAGTTCCACCGGCTGAAGTCCCGATCGCCACTTCATAGCGGTTGATTCCAGAACTATCGGTCGAGGCTCCCCAGTTAAACACCGGGCTGATACTCGTCGAGTTCATCCATCCTGATAAGTTGCCTGAAGGCGTATAGGTAACCGCCCCAGGCTGGGACGGCAAGACCGCATCCACGGTCCAGCTCGAGGATCCGATGCCTGACGTATTTCCCGCCACATCCACCGCTCGCACCATGCAGTAGTACGAATTGCCCGTCGTGAGCGTAAGCGAATTGATCGTCGCCGTGAGATCCGTTCCCAGATCTGACCACGTTGCGACATCGGGGCTCGCATTGCTCGTCCCGATTCCCACCTGATATTTTCCAATCCCATTCGCGTCGGTGGCCGCACCCCAGGTAATTACCGGGCTTGAACTCAGGGAATTACTCAAAGTCCCGCACGCCACCCCGCCAGGAGATCCGGGCTGCGTCTGATCCACTTTGTAAGTCACGCTCGCCGTCGAGCAGTCTGAAGCATTACCCGCAGGATCGATGCTTCGAGCGTAAAAGATCGTATCCCCTTCCGTGAGCACGCTCGAGGTCAGATCAATCGTTGCGCCCGCAGCCGTTCCGGAAGCCTTCACGCTCGAGCAGGCAGCGTCGGAATGGAGCTCCACCACGTCGCCTGAAGCCACACCGCTGATTCGAATCTCGGGCGTGGCAACATTCCCCGGGCTGCTCGACGGAGTGACCAGCGCCAGACTCGAGGCCTGCGCAGGCGCAAGCTGATCCACGCGAATGGCCGAAGAGCATTCCGACACAACGGATTGCCCGTAGTGATCTTCGGTCGTGACTTGAAACGTGTAGCTGTTGCCGTCAGAAACATCGAGCGACCAGGAATCCGTCGCGCCGCTGAGCAGCTCCTCTTTGGGGCCCGCAGCAACGCCGCAGTGATCATCCGTGAACGCCTGGATCAACTGCCGCATGACAGTAATCGCGGGAGATGGATTCCACCGGGCTCTCAGCGAGGATTCGTTCGTGGGTGAACTCTGCTCCCAACTCAGGGAACTCGCCTTCGGAAGTTCGGACGTGGACAAGTCACCCGTGCCATCACCCTCTTCTCCAGTGAGTAGGTTCCCGTCCGGAAGCATAATCGTCGGCTTGCACCCCGAAAGCAGGGTCGCGATCAATAAACCTTTGGAAAACGAAAGGATGATTCTACGCACGTGCCGCTCCCCTAAAATGAATACCGCACTAATATTATCGGGATCTCTACACAAAAGATCAACTCACGGAGAAGCCGTCTCGGCGTTCCGTCGAGCGCCTTTGAGATCTGCTACTTAAGGAATTTCTGAATATAGAAAAACCCGGGCTTTCAAACCTACTTATCAAGGAATTGTCAAGCCGAACTTACCACATGCTCTTCCTGGAGGGCGGGTACTACGACACGGTGTCCCAGAACACAGGGAGTTCGGCGACTTCCAAGCGGAACGAAAGGATCCCTCTGCGCTGTGGCGGCAGGATTTTCACTGCACGCCGACGTCTACTGTGCGCTCCTGGCCCGCGTCTTCGCCATCGACATCACAACCTGCCCCCAGTGCAGCGGGGACCTCAAGGTGATTCGTTTTTTCCGTTCAGGCAGATTTTCGCTTTCCGAAAGCAGCTCTAGTGCTTCGCTGAAAGCTCGTCCGTCAATTTCGCCCAAATCACCGCATCTGAATACGCTGCCTTTTCCACTGGCGGCATGCGGGTGGTCTTGTTCAAGGCACGCGGGTTTCGGAGCCATTTTTTAAGCGAGTCCGCGGTCCAGGTCTTTCGACCTTCGAAGGTCTTCGGATAATGAGGCGAGAAAAGACCGGAGAGGTTCGGACCCGTATTGCTCCGACCCAGGGCACCCGCGCTGGCGCTGAGGACCCGGTGACACCCGCCGCAGTGCTTTTCAAACGCGCTGCTATTTTCCGGAACGCTCTCCTCGAAATGAATGACCTGCGGTGTTTCCTGGTTCGCCGTGTCCCGGAGAGTCCGGTTTTTTGCCGCCGCTAAAATGGAGTTCATCACGTCGGTGAGCTGGCTTTCCGTGAATTCGAAATCCGGCATGAAAAGAGAGGGGGCGCGAATCGAATTCAAAAGCAATTGGGCGCTCTCGCGAAGCGGCGCATCGTCGAGATTGGCCGCGAGCCGGTTGCCCTTTCCGGCAATCAGATGACACCTGCGGCATGAGAACGCTTCGATGATCTCGTTACCGCGTTTCACGTGGTCGGATGCGGGAATCAGATGATGAGAAAACCTTCCTGCGAGAAGGCCCGTATGCGCAATCGCCTTGCGATCCGTTTTCTCCATTCCTCCGTGACACGAAACGCAGCTTCCGATGCTCCTGTAGTGCAACTGACTCTCATGGCAGTTGACGCAAGCAGCACGAGCGGAGGGGACCCAAAGACCCGCCACCAGGAATGCCGCGAACGTGAGTCGCCTTCCGTTCAGCGCCATATCAGGGCCCAATTTTCGCCTCGGAAGAAGGCGGCAATAATCGTGAGCGCGATCATGGCGCCGACCAGAATCGCCGTGACCGCGTTGATCAGGCGCTGATCGCCCGTGAACCAGCTGGCCCTTCCGTTTTCCGGCGGAGCGAGCCAGGGCAGGAAAAGAAAGCCGATCGTGACGCCCAGTACGGGGTAAATCAGATATTTTGAATAGCTGACGAGCTCCTGGATCCAGAGCAGAAACCATCCCGACTTGGCCGGATTGGGGGCTCGCGAGAAATCGGCGGCCTCTTGAAGAGGAGCGAGAATTCCAAATGAAAGCGCGATCAGACCCAAGGTGAATACAATCCAGGCACGGTTGATCAGCCGGAACAGGTGCGGCGAGCTTTTCACGTGTTTGCTCATAAGTACGGCAGCAGCCCCTTGTCTTTCCTTACGCGGTAGAAATGCCAGCCTGTCAAAAGGACCACGACCGCTGGAACAATCATGACGTGAAGCGCGTAAAAACGAAGAAGCGAAAGAGAACCTCCGACCGTGTCGGGCACCAGGAACGTCCGAATCGTTTCACCAAACGGAAGGATTCTGAGCAGTTCCATGCCGGTCTGGGTGGCCCAGTAGGCGAGCTGGTCCATCGGCAGCAGATAACCCGAGTAAGCGGAAAAAACCGCCATTACCAGAAGACCAAAGCCAATCAGCCAGTTGAGCTCGCGAGGTCTGCGGTAGGCGCCCGTCAGAATCACGCGCAGCATGTGAAGGAAGATGAAAACAAGAAAGGCATGCGAGCTGAGGCGGTGGGCGCTTCGGATCACGCGACCGGAGAAAACGGAGGATTCGAGAAAGAGAATGGACTGAAAAGCGTTCTCGGGCGTTGGCTGGTAGTAAAACAAAAGAAGCGTTCCGCTGGCGGCCAGCAGAAGGAACGAACTGAAGGCCAGGCCACCCAGACAGAAGGTGTAAGTGATCCGAAGATTCCGCTCCAGCACCAGCCGGGGAAACAGATGCGCGACGAATTCCTTCATGACAGCACCACCAGTGAATCTCCGGAATGTTCCAGCGGATGCCTGGGAAGCGGCTCGGTCGCGGGCCCCACCAGCGGGACGCCTTGCTTGTCAAATCGGCTTCCATGGCAGGGGCAGACAAATTCACGCGGGCTCGCGGTGACGGTGCAGCCTAAATGGGTGCAAACCAGGCTGAGCGCGTGAATATTCTCGTCTTCACGGACGACTGCCACCCGGCGCTCCCGATATACAAGCGCGCCGCGAAGGGGAAGATCGGCCTTGCGAAGGGTGAGCAGGGATTTTCCTTTCTGCCCTTTCCGCCGAGGCGAAAGCACTTTCCCGATGAACCCCGCCGAAAGGATGGCGCCCAGCGCGACGCCCATGCCGGTCAGCAACCATTTCAGCGTGTCTCGACGCGATCGATCAGACTTTTCCATTTTTCCACGTAGGCCTTCTTGTAAGCTGGGCTTTTTTCGCTCATTTTCGTCACGCGATCCAGCGGCATGAACTCTCCATTCACCACTTTCTGGCCGGAGCGATCCCAGAACGAATCCAGTGAGAAACCGTCTTTCCGAAGCTCGTAAATCCTCGATTCCGGCGCCTCGCAAACGAAGCGCCTGGGATTGTCGTGACAAGCATCGCACATCGGAGCACCCTTGCGCACTGTGTGAGGGAAAAAAGCACGCCACTCCGCCGCAAGTTGCTGGTTCTCCTTTCCGATCGCCCGGTCCTTGCCGATCCCGCTGAAATACAGGATGAACTGCGGGCGGATCGGGCTCACCTTTCCCCTGGCGTTCAGGCCGAGAGGAGGGGCGTCCTGCTTCTTGAGGTACGAGCTCTTGGCGTATCCGCCTTGATTGAAGTTCAGCTCAAAGAGCTCCTGTGCGTCGGACCCCTGCAGAATAAACGTTCCATATTCCTGGGGCGCCCAAGCGGAGTGGCAGGCATAACATTCCATTTTTTCCAGATGAGCTGCGATCCGGTGCTCCAGGACCGAAGGATCGGCACGGTGGCAGTCCTGACAGGTTTTTGAAGCCCTCTGCCCGGCAGCCAGGCTCTTCATCGAATGGCACGCCTGGCACTTGAGCCCCTTTTCCTGATGCACATCCGGGAGCATCTTCAGGAAGTAATCGCCCGCAAACTGCGGACCTCGCTGGTAGCGGACGTGGTCTTCGCGCGGAGCCCTCCCGTAATACTCGCCACCGATGAAGTAATCCCGATGGCAGCGCAGGCAGGCTATGTCCCCTGGTTTGGACGCCGTTGGGGGCTTCGATGGCTTCTGCGGCGGGTTGAAACTGCCGTGGGGCGCTTTCCCGTGACAACTTTCGCAACCCTTGACGTGGCAGGAGGCACAATTCTTTTCCGTGAACTTCCTCGCCTCAGCGGAACCCTTGTCCCGGCGGTGAAACGCGCGCTGGATGAAAGCCGATTCACGGCTGTTTCCGCTCAGGCCGTGGCCCGAAAAATCGCGGTATTCCGGGTGGCACCCTTCACACCCTGATGCGCGCGCTCCCGGCGATGGTGCGACTGCAAGGACAGCGACACTAGCGAAGCAGCTTGCGATGAATCGTGTCGTCGAGCGCACGGTAATCGAGCTCCTTTCGGTAGATGGGATCTGATGCTTTATCGTGGCAGACAATGCAGAGGTTCGCGGAAAAAACCCGCTTCACTTCCGCGCCGGAAAGCGGGCGGGACGTTTCACGGGTGATCGCGGAAAAAGCTTTCAGGTTTCCGTTCTTCAGAGTCATGAACCCGTCGAGCGGTTTTTCGTCCGACCGTTCACATAGCAGCGTGCTCCGGATGCCGGCGCCTTCGACAATGTGCTGTCCGAAACCGAGGAATGCGGGATTTCCATGGCACTCGGAGCAACTCACGGCTTTTTTTCCTGTATTGTGCGAAAAAAATGGAGCAAACCTCAACTGAGGCTTGCCCTTGTAGTTTGCGACGTACTCGTGCTTCGAGCGCCCGCCCTCTTTTTCGATCACGGTAATGAAGGTCTGGCAACCGGGAGTCACCGTAGAAACTTTTCCTCGCTGATCCATCGCCAGTGGAAACGGGTAGAGCGTGCGGTAATCCTCGGTCTCGCTGAACGCTCCGGGTGTTGCCATCCCCTTGAATGGGTCCATGGCGAGCCTTCGCTGATCGTATTTCGTGTGGCAGCCGTAACACTGCACGACGGCCCGGGAATGACAGCTGTTGCATGCCATTCTTTCGTGTCCAACGATCGTGTGTTCGGGCGTTTTCGTGATGACCTTCGACGTGAAGAGCTTTCCCGTGCGTTTTCCAAGGACGACGATTTTTCCATCCCCTGTCTCGAACACATTCGAGTACTTTCGCCCCTTTGCCGTGAGTACCAGGCGGTTGCCCGGCCGCATCTGAACGCGATAGCTCCTGGATTCGCGGACGGGGTCGTCGTTTTCCGCCACGAGTTCTTCGGCTTTGGGCCGCATGGCCGCACTCCCGTGGCAGTCTTCGCAGCTGATCTCCGTCTGCAGGTACATGTTGGAATAGGAGTAGCCGTCGCCCATGGTATCGCGCGAGGTATGGCAATCGATGCAATCCATGCCGGCGGCGAAGTGCGCATCGGGCGCTATGTGAGTCGCGTTCCTTCGCCCGCTGATCAGGACGGGGCCAGGCTGTCCGTTTCGGGTGGGGACCATGCCGTTGTTCCCATCATACAGGCCGGTGTACGAGAGCCCGATTCTTCCGCTTCGATCATGACATCGAAGGCAGACGTCATTCCCGGGCAGCTTCTCCATGGCGTGAGTAGCGGAAAAGGGCCCGCGTCCCTGCATGGTCTTGTCGGAGCCGGCGTAAGTGCCCGTGGCGTTGTACGGAAAATGGCAGGTGCCACAGCCCGACGCGTGATTCGCGGCGAAGCTGTCGATTCCCGCAGCCCCGACATGGCAGCTCGAGCAGAATTTCCGGAAAAGCTCGCCTGAAAGATTTTCGAGTTTCGTGACGGGCTCAAACGTTACCGGATTTCCCGCTCCATCGAAGACTCCCCCGCCCCTGGAGCTGAACTTGGGTGGCGGAGTTCCGGAAGAGGATTTTAGTTCGCCCTCCCAGGTCGATTGGATGTTTCCAATCATCCCAGCCGCGGTGAACATGAGGTTCGATTGCATGCGTGCCAGCTGGTAAACATGGCAGGCGCCGCACGTTTTCTCCCAGACATCGTAATTGCCTGCATGACCTTTTGCGAACATGGAGGCGTGAGCGTCGTCTCTCTTCGCGGCACGGTCATTGCCGCCATGGCAGGAAACGCAATTCGGGTGAGTGTCGGAGACTTTTTCGATCTGCTGATGGCAGGCTGTGCAGGAAGAGACATCACGGCTCCCGAAGTTGCAGCTTGGGAGGAAAGCGAGGGCGATGAAAATCGGAATCCTCTTTGTCATGGTGGATGCCACCAGTGTTACTGCAAGCACCTGGTTCCTGGAATAAAAAAAGGCCGATCCTTGCGGGACCGGCCTTTCGCATTGTGGCTTCCGGAATACAGGTTCAGCACCCGACGATGGGGGGCGACGACTTCCTGAGTTTGGTAACGACAGGAGTTCCGCTTTCCTCTTCGTAAGTGCAGCTCACGTAGTCGTTCTTTTTGATTTTACGGTTCTTCAGCTGATCCAGAATCCCCGCGTCTCGGATTTCGACGGACGTCTTTCTTCCATCATCATCTTCGATCACGATGACCGCCGATGTGTCGGTAAATCGAATATCCTTCAGAACTCCTTCCACGGTGGTCGCGAGTGGCGCGAGTTCGAACGCGTTGATTTCCTCGTGTGCCTGGGCCTTGAGCGCGAACGTTCCGCCGGTCAGCATCGCAAACAGTCCAACGAACAGAGCAAACCTGGATTTCATAAATGGTCTCCTTACCCGCCGTATAGCACGAGGCAGCGAGAGCAAATATCAAGCAAAGGTTATGAGCCGTACGGCAGGCCCCCTTCTTATACCCCTCTCCGCTGCTAGCACTGACCGTCACCCTCGAAGGAAGAAAAAAGAGTATTAGATTGTCCGAAAGGCGACGAGTATTGGCGTTTGATTCAGTCCTGTTTTTCGACCGACCGGAAGAAGATCGCTACTGATGGTGCCCCGCCCTCCTGAAATTGACCGCCCAATTCGCGGTCCCACTCAATCTTTGCGAGAATCCTTTCACCTTCAAGATCTGCTTCAAGCCTGGCCGCTTCCTGCCCACGAAAGCCTGGTTTTCGAGTGCCTCGCAATTGAAGGTAACTCGCTATCTCTAGATCAAGTAACAGCCATACTGGAAGGGAAGAAGGTCCTCGGCCCACCCAAAGACATTCTTGAGGTTCAAAATGCGAATGCCGTTTACGATCTCGCCAAATATTTCGACCCATTCTCTGTTTCATCGATGCTTCGGGCGCACGGGATCCTGATGCAAGGAATCCTGCCAGATGCTGGAAAATGGCGCTCGGGTGCCGTAGGAATTGTCCGAGGATCGCGAGTGGCGCATGTTGCTCCAAAAGCGCAGTACGTCCAGGGAATGATCAAAGAGATTCTGAAATTTGCAAAGGATTCAAAAATAACCCCGCTCATTACTTCATCCGTTTTTCATCATGAGTTCGAATTCATTCATCCGTTTACGGATGGGAACGGAAGGATGGGGCGATTATGGCAGCACCTGTTGCTTGTTCGACATAATCCCGTGTTCGAGTTCGTCCCCGTCGAATCGATCGTTCGCGATCGACAGGCGGAGTATTATAAAGCATTAAAGAAATCGGACCGCGCAGGCAATTCGACGATCTTTGTGGAATTCATGCTCACGTCGCTTCTAAAGGGAATGACGGAACTCCTCGGTGCTATGCGCGTGGGACAAGTGACACCGGAAGATCGCCTCGAAATGGCCAGAGAGAAATTCAAGAAGAACTTGTTCTCAAGGAAAGACTACCTAGTCCATTTCATAAAAATTTCGGCCCCGACTGCGAGTAGGGACCTCAAGCTTGGCCTTGATCGCGGATTACTAGAGCGCAAGGGCGAGAAGGCCCTGACCAGGTATCGCTTCAAGGAAACGGGAGGATAGGCGAAGCCGCGAGCAAGAAGAAGATCTGAAGATTTCCTGACATTCCCTTACACTTAAATTCGCATTTGTTTTTTCGACCGCGATTCCCACCAAGCCTAAGCTTTTGGAATATAAGGAGCGGATCAAAATGGAAAAACTATCCCGCAGAAGTGCCATCGCTTTGTTCGGAGCCGCAGCAGGAACGGCTCTTTCAAGTTCCCTGTTGCTCAGGACTGTCTTCGGCTCTCAGGATCGCCAACCGTCAGAGGCGAACCCGCAGTTCCCGTGGCCTTACGAAAAACTCAATCCGGACGTCATCGCGGAACGCGCTTATCATGATTATTACAAAGGCCACTGCATGTACGGGACGTTTGCCTCCATTATCGGCGAGCTGGCGGACAAGAAAGGGGAACCTTATCGCTCGTTCCCGATGATGATGATGAAATATGGAGCAGGCGGAGTCACAGGATGGGCGAGCCTGTGTGGTGCGCTGAATGGCGCAGCGGCGGCGATCGCCATGTTTGTCGAGAATCCGGAAGCCCTGATCAACGAGCTCTATGGCTGGCACGAGAGGACCGCGTTGCCAGATTTCCGCCCGAAGAACCCGAAGTTCGAGATCGTGAAATCCACAGCCGGTTCGGTGCTCTGCCATGCCTCGGTCAGCAATTGGTGCGAGGTGGCCAAGGTCAAGTCATTCTCCAAAGAACGGGCTGAGCGCTGCGCCTGGATCGCGGCATCTATCGCGCGGTTCACAACCGAGTTGTTAAATGCGCACTTCGCGGGGACCTTCAAAGCAGCGTTTCCGATACCCGAGCGTGTGAAGACCTGCCGTGGCTGCCATGATCAGGGCGGCATGCTGGAGAATTCACGAGGAAAGATGGATTGCAATTCATGCCATCCTAAACTCGGGCCCAAGCATCCAAAGATCTAACGTTCCCCGGCCAGACTGCAGGGCGCGTCGAAGTACGCGCTCGCAGTCTGGCCCGAAGCAGTCGCATTCATCACTTCCTCCTTTTAAATCAACAACTTCAAAGCCAAAAGACCCAGATTAAGGCAGCCCTGCGCCCTGACAATGCCTTAAGCTTTCTAAACTAAAATTATGCTGATACGATTCAATTAAAGCGAACCAGTTGTTATTGGAGGTCAGCATGGAGACCGGCTATCTCGGAACACTCAAGGGTAAGGTCATCCTGACCTGCGTGGGCACAATTTTGGCGTTATGTGGAATTGTCGGGATCGCATCTTTTCAGATTCAGACAATCCGCAACAAGACCTTCGAACAGGAAAAACTCACCGAAGCCATTCAAGTGGCTCTGAATATCCGCTTTCACGCCGTTCAGGTGCAGCAATTCATCACGGATGCATCGCTAACCGGCGATGCCGATGTGCTGGGGGAAGCTGACGCGCATTTGAAGTCAGGCAAGGAAGAGGCTGCCAGGCTTTCGGTCCTTCTGCCGGAGCAGGCTGAAGCCATGAAACTCTTCGAGCGCGATCTCCAGGCGCTTTCAGATACAGGGCGCGAAATGGTCGCGGCTTATGAAAGGGGCGGAAGGGCAGCCGGTAATATCATCATGAAGCGCCCCGAGACCGGTCTTGATGAACGCGCCATTCTGGTTGCGGAAGCCGTGTCCAAACTCGTGGGTAGACTGACGGCGGACGTCGCTGAAAGCATGAAGGCGACAAAAAGAGCTGAAAAAAACGCGCTCATTTTCATTGCTACCGTAAGCCTTTTCCTGAGTGTCTTTGTGATCTTCTTCCTGCTGCGGATTTATCGGGCCGTTCTGCCGATGGAACAATTCATCCGGAGTCTTTCCGACAATTCCTCGAATCTCGAGAACATTTCCGGAAACGTCAAGGAAGGTTCAGCTGAAATGGACGCTGTTTCGAGCGCGCAATCGAGCGCGGTGAACGAGGTCGCGGCTTCCATCGAGGAAATGAGCAGCATGATAAAAAAGAGTTCCGAGAACAGCTCGAAGCTCCTCGATGCCGCACGGACCACCTATTCGAGCACGGAAGAAGGCGCCCAAGCTATCTGCCAGATGGTGAATGACATCGGTGCGATGGGAAGAAGCCAGGAGGGTATCATCCGGCAAGTGGAGCTGACGCAGAACCAGATCCAGAAAATTGTGGGAGTAATCCGCGAAATCGGCGAAAAGACAAAAGTCATCAATGACATCGTCTTTCAGACAAGGTTGCTTGCATTCAATGCTTCCGTAGAGGCTGCACGCGCGGGCGAACACGGAAAGGGTTTTGCGGTTGTAGCCGAGGAGGTGGGAAGCCTTGCCTCTATGAGCGGCAAGGCCTCGCAGGACATCTCAGCGATGCTCGAGGCGGGGACGCAACAAGCCAACCAGATGGCCGAAAACATGCGCGCAAATATCGGACAATTCCTTGAGGACGCTCGAAAGAGCGTGACCCAGGGAGATCGTTCGGCACAGGTCTGCACTGCGGCACTCGAACGGATTTCCGCTGAAACGCAGAACGTTTCCGCTCTTTCCGCTGAAATCGAATCGGCGATGAAGGAGCAGGAACTTGGGATCCACGAGGTGGCCAAAGCCATTCACTTGATCACAGGATCCAGTTCGAAAACTTCCGCGGTAGCCCAGCAAAGCTTGTCTTCCGCAACGGCGCTTCTTGATCAGGCTCGATCCCTCAAAGACGTCATGAGAGGGCTGCAGGAGGCCGTCCTCGGCACCTGAACGTTTCGGCGCGGCGGCCCTCTTGTTCCGAGCCCTTACCGCCTTACAAAGAGCGCCGAAATCGTGTGCCTCGCGGTCACATTGTTGAATGTATACGTGCTTACCGGGCCCACGGACACTCCGTCCACAACCACGTATGAAATGGCATAACCCGCGGCTGGCGTGATGGTGAAAGTCCTGCTTGATCCGTAAGGGACAAGCTGCCATCCCGCCGGAGAAATGGTTCCGCCCTCTCCCGCTGCGGCTTCCACGATCATGTCCACGGGCAGGAAAATCGCGGAAATCCTGTGATCGGAAATGACGCCGCCAAACGTATAATTCGATGGGCCCCTGGCTAGACTGGATCTCAGGATCACATCAGGAGTCGGCATCACGTAACCGTCCACCACAAGCGCAGCTGTGTAAAAATTCGAGTTCGGCCTGATCACGTAAGTGAGTCCGCCTCCCACCTCGACAAGCGTCGTGCCCGACGGGCTGATCGTGCCTCCGGTTCCGGTTGATGCGTAGATGCGGAACGGTCCCGGTCTGAACGTGACTTGAATGGTATGGTTCGCGTCAATGAAGCCGAACGGAATACTGTAGATCTCACCGAGCGAGCGCCCGTCCAGTAGTACAGAACTGACCGCATAACCGGGATTCGGAGTGATGATGAACGTCCTGCTCGCTCCATACGGAACGGTCATTGTTCCGACAGGGGAAATCGAGCCCCCAGGCCCTGCCGTGGCCGTGATGTCAAAAGTCGCAACCGCGAACTTCGCCACGATCGAGTGATTCGCGGTCACATTGTTGAAAGTGTAAGTGTAATTTCCGAGATTTCGCGCGACCTCACGCCCATCCACAACTACACTCGCTGTGTAGTAGCCCTGAGCCGGCGTGATCGTGTAGGTCCTTGAACCGCCGGGAGTGACAAGAGTGGCGCCCCGAGGCAAAACGGCCCCGCCCGGATTTCCCGATGAATAGATTTGATAACCGAAGAGACGGAAGGTCGCGGAGATTGTATGATTCGCCGCAATGTTACTGAAGGTGTAGCTGTTGATTCCTCCTTTAGATACCCCGTCGACCACAACGGCCGCGATCGCGTAACCCGGAGAAGGCGTGATCGTGAACGTTCTGCTGCTTCCATAGGTGGCGATCGTCGAACCAGATGATGTGATGGAACCGCCCGATCCCGCTGAGGCGGTGATGGCGAAGGTGGCCATCCCGAAAGCGGCCGAAATCGTGTGGTTGGCGGTCACGTTTGTGAAAGTATAAGTGAACCTCCCCAGATTGGCGGCGACTACCCGGCCATCGACCAGAACCCGGGACGTGTAATAGCCGAGAGAAGGAACGATCGTGTACGCCTGGGAGGCACCCGGGCTGACATTCACCATTCCGGCGGGAGAGATCGATCCGCCGATTCCAACAGATGCGGCGATTTGAAATCCCGGCTTTTTGAACGTCGCCGAGAGGGTGTGATTTGCCGTGACGTTCGTGAACGTGTAGCTCGTAATAGCACCCTTGGATACTCCATCCACAACGACGGAAGAGACCACGAATCCGGGCGCGGGAGTGATGCTGTAAGTCTTGCTCGTACCGTAGGTCACCTGCATCACGCTGGCCGGGGATATCGTGCCATTTGCCCCAGCGGACGCTGTGATCGTGACATCCACATGCAGGAATTTCGCGGAAATCGTGTGATTTCCGGTGACGTTGCCGAAGGTGTAAGAGGTCGCTCCGAGATTCGAGGCCACCACGCGGCCATCGACGGAAACGCTTGACGTGTAATATCCCACACTCGGCGTGATCGAATAGGACTGGCTTGCGCCGCTGCGGACGCCGGTGATCCCCGCGGGAGTGATCGTGCCGCCGCTTGAAGAGGAAGCGCTGATCGTGAAGCCAGGAATGGGCGGCGAAACGATCGGAGTCGGGATGGACGAGGGACTTGCGACCGGGCTGGGCCCGGGTTCGGGGATGACAGGAATTTGATGCAGCCCGATGTGAGGCCTCGCCCCCGTATAGGGCATGCTCACCGGTGCGCCAGCGACCCAGGCGATCGACCTATCCAGGGTGAGCGAATTTGTAGCGCGATTGACCTTGAGAACTCTGGCCTGGGCGCTCCCCACGCGGATCACGTCTCCGGGAATTAATTCGTAGCCATCGCTGAAATAACCGGCATCCTGGACAACGAGACTCGTGCCCGACCCGGAACCTGTCGCATATGTCAGGAAAGTCCCTTTTTCGAAGGAAGATGATCCAGGGGCAGGGCGGTACGAAGAATCCAGGACCGGGGCTCCCGAGGTGTTGTCGCGGTAAAGATTCGAATTAAACTCCCGCGCCCCGTCCACCGTGCGCACTGCTCCGCCCACCCACATGACGTTCGCCGTGGCCGGAGAATGAAATAGATTGTTGAAGAAATAATTGTTCGTCACGGCATTTCTGGACGAGACCTGTACCCCCATCTGTGCCCAAAGGGTGTTCGTCGGAAACGCGCCGTCAGCGTTCGTTTGATAATGGATCCCGCCATTGTTGAAGACCAGGTTGTTCTTGAAAACGTTATTCGTTGTGTATCCGCTCCCGTTCTCTCCGAGGAAAAGCGTACTTCCGCCCGGCCCGAGATTCGTGATCACGTTGCTGTAAACGTGATTACCGCTCGCGATGTTTGTCCAGCCTTCGTAGGAATAGGCTTCCAGCGCGAGTCCGTGCGTATCCCTGCACGGGTAGTTCTTGATCACGTTGTTTCTGACAACATTGTCCCGGGTGACGAGCTTGAACATGCCTTCGTGACGGGCATAGGTGTTCGTTCCGCAGTAGGAACCCAGGGTGCCATCGCTGGTGAGGACGTTATTTTCCACGAGGGAAAAGTTTGAATCCGATTGAAGCGCGATAAGAGACCCGGCCTTTCCCGTTCCGATCAGCGTATTGTTCCGGATGATGTTGTAATTTGCCGTACCTCCGCCCGTGTGTCCTTCCACGCTCAATGCGCAGTGAACCCCGTTCGCCGTGATCGTGTTCCCATCGATCAGGTTGTAATCAGCGTTGCCCCTCAGATTGATGACGTCATTTTCAGCTTCGACGGACCCTACCTGGTTATTCAAAATCCGATTGCGCCTAGAATTGGACTGAATGCTGATCACCGGAGCCCAATAGCGATAAGACGAGAAGATCGTGCAACCGGTGATCGTGACGTAGCTTGACTCATAAAGCAGCACCGCATTCGCGTTGCTCGCGGAATTCAGCTCAAGCCCCTCGACTTTCACATGCATCTGCCTGACAGCCTGAAAGCCGGAGAGCCTGGGCTCGGCGCCTTCGCCGTATGCGGTGTAGACGATCGGATTGCCGTCAACGCCCGACTTCGCGCTCAGCACCTCGTTCCAGACGCCTCCCGCCTTGAAATGAACGACATCTCCGGCTCCGTTCCAGACGCCTCCCGCCTTGAAATGAACGACATCTCCGGCTC
>MEPR01000049.1:11853-26669 GCA_001769835.1 Bdellovibrionales bacterium GWB1_55_8 | reverse complement strand
CATCAAAGTGAAAGCGACGAAGCGACGCTCCACATCGAAGTCCAAAACCACGTCGGTGCAGTTCTTCTGTGGTGGCGGAAAGCTCTGGAGCCTGGTGATCAGCACACCGAAAATGGGTGAATACGTGGCATTCATTGAATACGTCTGACGCATGCCCGCTGTACGACCTTCCCGCATTCTGCTAAACAATCATCATGAAGAAAGTGAATTACCTTTTCTGGGGTGTTGTTGGCGCAATCGGACTGGTCTTCATAGCAACGATCATCACGGCTATTTCACAGCGCGAACCGGAACCGGCCTCACCGATCGCGATTCCCACACCAGCTGAAATGCCTTCTTCCCAGTAAGATTTCAGGACAAAGAAGCCTGGAATCGCCTGACTATCTGAGCTGCCGGCTCGATACCCTGAATGCCCGCCACGCTCTTTCCTGCCTGAAAGTAATCCTTGTAACCACTTCCGTGCAACGAGGCTTTCTTGAGCTTCCAAAGGGACTGCACTGTATAAAAGAGGCGCATCCAGTGCTTCGTTTTCGGGCCTCTTAAAAGGCGACGGGCCAAGGGTCCCGCTTTGATTCCGACACGGTCAATATAGGGGGTTCGAATAATGGACACCGGAACCCCGCTGATCCGATCGGTCAGGACGATGTCGTTTTCACCCGCTTTTAAAATCGCCATTTTGTAATCCGGATGTGCTGAGCACTCCTCAGTCGCGATGAACCTCGTGCCCATCTGAACACCGGCGTAACCGGCCTGGAGCATGCTTCGGAACATCCGCTCATCGCCGACGCCCCCGGCACAGACGAGCGGCACGCCCAGGTCCTGAAGCTCGCGATAGAGGTCCTCAGGCGATTTTACCCCCGCATGACCTCCTGCTCGATTATTCACGCAAATCAGCCCCTGCACGCCGCCCTCCAGAGCCTTGAGCGCCCACTTTCTTTCCGTGACGTCGTGATAGACGGTTCCCCCTACAGCTCGCACCTTGTCGACAACCCAGCGTGGATTTCCGAGAGCGGTAACAAAAAATCGGATTCCCTCTTCAAGCGCGATATCCACCCACTCGCGCATCCGGCGCTCATAAACTTTCGACGACTGTTCGACGAGCGCATTAAAGCCGATCGGCTTCACTGTTTTGGCACGAATCAGCCGCAAAGCCTGGCGCAAATCCATTCCATGCGCGAATACCAGCGACAGGGGTTGCACCACTCCAAGCCCGCCCGCTTCCGAAACCGCAGCGATCAGTTCCGGGTTGCTGCAGGGATACATGGCGCCACAAATAAGCGGCACTTCCACACCGGCATCCTGGGTAAAAGCCGTTTTCATGCCTTGACCACAGGGCCGACCAGCCATCGAGCACGGGCTTCCGCCACTGTTGAACCCGACCCATCCAGAACCATAACGGGAACCTCATGCTCTCCATGTACTTTTACCGGCTCAGGATCAAAGCGGGACTCAGCCGTGAGAGTTCCGCGTCCCTTCTTTTTGTAAGAAATTTGAAAGCCAACCAGGATTCCGCGCGAATCCGCCGGAACAGAAGCCACAAGTGCTAACCCTGAAGCCAGCTCAGCCAGATTCGCGGCGGCAATCGCATGCACTGAGTTCAGGTGATTTCGCACCCGACGTCGATCGCGCATGGAAATACGGGCGTGTCCCGGCGAAAGCTCATCAACACTTCCCTGGATGGTCCCGCTGAATGGTGCGAGTTGCCCGACGATCCGGCTGAAAATCGCTCGCCCCCCCGGAACTCGCTTCAGCTTTTCCCAGGTAGCCAACAAAAATGGACCAGACGATAAGATTGTTAAGTCTACCATCCATCCATCTAGCCCCTTTCCCCGAGAGTTTTCAAGGTTTGCTGAATATCAGTCGCTACGGACTTCTATTCGAGGTTTTTATCGCCATTTTAACTGGATTAGTTTATCTCTTTCGCCCAAGATTCCAGTCACTTCCGCTAATCGTCAAAAAAAAGTGAAATTGTCGGGATTTTTCAAATAGCTAATGTAAAATGATATATAGGATCATGAATTAAACAGATTCAATTACATAGAGGCATATTCAGATGTTACTTCCACCCTACCTACTTCATGAACGAATCCGAGTCCTTCGCCTTTTCTCCGGCCAGAATCAAGCAGAGATGGCTCAACTGCTCGGGATGACCCAGAGCTGGCTATCGAAACTCGAAGCAGGCATTGGAGAACTCAATGCCTCACATCTTCAGCTTCTTCGTAATTACTTCAACATCAGCGCGGATTGCATCCTGGATGGGACCATCCCATATGCGACGATCGCCAAGAACGCCAAAGCTTCCCTGAGAGTTCCGAAGAAATACCTGCGCGGCGCGAACTCCCGCATCCGAATGCTCTACGGCTTTGTCAGCTTATACGAAGAGGAACTCGGCGAAGAAGAGGTTCGGGAATTTTTCAGATCCATCAATCTTCCAGTCGAGGTTCTTGCTGATCCAAACCTGCGCGTCAACCTGTCGCTGCTTTTTGATTTCATCAGCTACGGCGTGGAAAAGAAGGTGCTTACGACCGAAGAAGCCTGGGGGCGAATCGCTAAAGCGAGCATCACCCCGCTCGCCTTGGGACTGTCCTTCTCAAGACTGTCGCAGACAAAGTCCCCGCGTGAGCGTTTTGAGAAATTTTGCGAACTCGGTCGCCAATACTCAGCCGAATTCAGCTACACGGTGAGCGACGACTCGGCGAATTCCATTCAGATCCTCGCGGATCACGACCCGTCCATGCGAAAACCGGGAAAATTCGCGCATGCTGACTTGCTCCAGGTCCTGGGGTCCTATCATAAGGCAATGCTGGAAATGATCGGCCAGCTTGAACCGATGAGCGGCCTCGCGATTGAACACGCAAGTGCCGACAACATCTCTGAGCAAGGTCCGCTGAAATTCGCCTATCGCGCGCGTTGGGTCGAATAGTTCCTAGAACGCGATCCCAAGCATTCCGCCGGCGAAAAGTCCCCCGATCGAGGGTTCGCCGGCCGATCCCCACGAACGTACAAGCTCCGCACGCGTGATCAAACCTTGAAGCGTGTATTGGTAACCCAGCGCCATCCCGAATCGTGAAGCTGAAAGTGTGTCCGCACCGGCTGCAGCGGGAAGCCTTGGGCCCGAGATACTCGCGACAGAGAGAAAAGGCGACACGGAAACCAGGTGGTTCGCGGCAAACCGGTAACCCACGGGCCCGCCCAGATGAGCGGCAAAGAACTGAGCATCCGCGCTCATCATCACGCCCGCCGCCCCGCTCACGGCAGCGGACAAGTTCCCCTGGCGAACCTCTTGCTCGGAAACTCCTGCGTACTGATATTTTGCTCGCAAAAGCAAGGGCGAATAAGGCTCTAAACGCACGCCGACATCGACGCGCTTCGAAATTCCCATCGTAAAACCAAACGCATAGTGCGGCGTCGAGAGCGGGAGTTCAAGCCCCTGAACTTCCCCTGTTTCAGGATCAGGAGCCGGCCGCGAGGGTTGCGCTGACAGATCCGTTCCCATTTGCACACCGATCAGCTCGAGTCTTCCGGCCCCCAAAGCGCCTCGCGCTTCAGGGGTTTCGAGCTGAGTTGCTGGAATCGAATAATGAGCGCAGCCGCCAGCCGCAGCCGCGTTTACCAGGAGGATGAAACGCGCGACTCGGCTGAGTGCGCTCATTTTCAGAGCGAGAACCCCGCAGAATCCGCATCAACCTTGAAAGCCTTGACTGTGTCGAGGCTGAGTTCGGTCAGATCCTTTCCGAAGCCCGCCGCTTTCTTGATCACATCGGCAGGAGCCGTGATGATCTGGCATCCCGCGTGCTGCGCCTGAATGATGTTAAACGCTTCGCGCGTACTCGCCCAAAGCAGCTCGATCGAAGGGTCAGTTGAGCGACACATTTCCGCGGCGCCAACCATGATCGGCATCGGATCATGACCGACATCTGCTGTACGTCCGGCAAAAACCGACACGATGGACGGCGCGCCGCCCTTGAGGGCAAGACATGTTTCCCAAACTTGTTTCAAAGTATAGATCGCAGTCACATTCAACTTCACGCCGCTGTGACTGAGCTCTTTCACCAGCTCCAGTGCGGACTGCCCTTTTGAATTGGTGACCGGAATTTTCACGTAAACATTCTTGCCCCAGGTGGCGATCTCAAGTGCCTGACGCTTCATTTCGGAGAATTCATCAGCGAACACTTCGAAAGAAATGGGCTGGTCCGCGATCTGCGTCAGGATTTCCTTGCAGTAGCCGCGATAATCCTTCACGCCCGCTTTTTTCATCAGACTCGGGTTCGTGGTGAACCCACTCACCAGCGGATTTTTGGCCATCTCGAGCATCTGAGCGCGGTCCGCCCCATCGAGAAAAATTTTGATCGCGATCCTGGAAGCGCCACTCGTGCTCGAAGCCATGTCCTTACCATTCCCTTTCCTGAAAAATCCCCGGGATCGACCCAGGGAAAAAAACCATATTATATTAGTAAGATAGTCAAGGGATGTTACTTCGGAATTCTTGCTGCAGCTACTAAATCCTGAACCCAAAGGGCCTCAAAAACAGAATTGAGCTGGCCGACTTTTGATGTCGGATTTCGATCTTCTTTTCTGGGCCTCTAACCCCTTGACAGTGCAGCACGTTTCAGGCAATTTGCTGCGTCTATGTCAACGATGTACGCAGTTATTCAAACAGGTGGGAAGCAGTATCGTGTGCAGCCAGGCGATGTCTTCCAGGTAGAAAAGCTGGAAGGTGATGTGGGTTCTGCACTGACCTTCGACCAAGTATTGCTCTTAAGCAAGCCGAACGGTGAAACGCCGCAGATCTGGCTCGGAAAGCCGAGCGTTTCTGGCGCGACCGTCAAAGCCGAGATCGTCGGCCAAGGCCGTGGCGAGAAGATCGTCATGGTCAAAATGAAGCGCCGCAAGCAATACCGCAGGACACAGGGACATCGGCAGGAGTATACTCAGCTGATCGTGACTGATGTGGACAACGGCAGCGGTGAAAAGGCCACTCTTTCAGCCAGCGACAAGCAGGCTAAAGTGACCAGCTTCAAGACGCAGCTGAAGCCCAAAGGCGAGGCGTTCACGCCTAAGACCCTGGGCTCACGCAAGCGTCTGGCAGCCAAAGCCAAAGAAGCCAAGGCATCACCCAAGGCAGCCACACCAGCTGAAGCAAAGCCGGCTAAGAAAAAAGCCGCTGCTAAGAAGTAAGAGGATTTTAAGTCATGGCACATAAAAAAGCTGGCGGTAGTACTAAGAACGGCCGCGAGAGTAATCCGAAAATGCGCGGCGTGAAACGCTATGGCGGCCAGAAAGTGAACGCAGGAGAAATCCTGGTTCGCCAGGTCGGAACCAAGTTCCACCCGGGACGTAACGTCAGGCTCGGCCGCGACTTCACGCTGTATTCTGTCGTCGAAGGCATCGTTACTTTCGAACGCAAAGATCGCACGCGGAAACAAGTCTCGGTTTACCCGGCCGCGTAAGCGCGCCTCCCATGCGTTTTATTGACGAAGCTATCATTCGGGTGGCCGGCGGACACGGCGGGCCCGGTTGCGTCAGCTTCCGGCGCGAGACATTTGCACCTCGTGGAGGTCCCGACGGCGGTGACGGTGGCGCCGGCGGGCAAGTTGTCTTCATCGCGGACACCCAGCTCAGCACCCTTCAGGATTTCCGTTTTAAGCGCGTTTATCAGGCGCAGGCTGGAATGCACGGCTCCGGGTCCAATAAAGCTGGACGAGATGGCGAAGACATCGAAATTCGCATACCCGTAGGCACTGTTATTCGCGATGTCGCGACAGGCGAGGTTCTCGTCGATTTCACCACCAGCGGACAAACCTGGGTCGCATGCAAAGGTGGTCGCGGCGGAAAAGGTAATGCTCACTTCGTGAGTTCCACTTTCCAAGCACCGAAATTCGCGCAACCCGGAGAGCCCGGCGAAGAGCGCGAAGTGAAGCTTGATCTCACACTTCTGGCCGATGTCGGAATCATAGGGTTTCCGAATGCCGGCAAATCGACACTGATTTCACGTATCAGCGCGGCGCGGCCCAAGATCGCGGATTATCCATTCACGACTCTGACGCCAAACCTCGGCGTTGTGGCTTTGGGCGAACACGAAAGCTTCGTTGTAGCGGACGTTCCGGGCCTGATCGAGGGCGCGCACAGGGGCTTGGGTCTGGGCCATAAATTTTTGAAGCATATCGAGCGCACCAGAGTTTTCCTTCACCTTCTGGATGGAAACGTGGTGCTCGAGGCGGCCACGGCAGATGAAGACCGCGAAGAAGCCATGAAACACGCGGCTGAGATCCTGGCGGATCGCTATCGCGGCATTCGTGAGGAACTACGGCTTTTCAGCGATAAACTGATCCACAAACCCGAGATTGTCGTAATCAACAAACTGGACGTTCTGGAATCCGATCCGCATCTCATCGAATCCTGCCGTGTAAAGCTTCGCGACAAAATTGCCGAGATTCGCTTGGATCCGCCGGAATCCGGGGAACCCCTCATCATCTCCGCCGTGACCGGATCGGGAATTGAAGATCTGATTCGCGCGATTCAGAAGAAGTTCGAGGACGCCGCAATATCAAAGAAAAGGGCGGCCCCGCTTTTGCCGGATGACGAGGGAATCCGGAAATGATTCCGCCCCGCTGGACCGAACTCACCGCGGTGTTCGGCGGTGTGTTCGATCCTCCCCACATGGGTCACAGGGAAGCCGTTCGCGGGCTTTTCCAGGATCCCGGCGTGAAACGTGTGCTGGTCGTGCCGGCTCCATCACCGGCATACAAGCTGAACCAGGTTTCTGCCGAGCATCGGGTCGAAATGGTAAGACGGACATTTGCCAGTAATCCCGACAATACTTTCCCGAACGACGTCGAAATCAGCTTCGTGGACATTGAACGGGCTCTTCGAAACCCAAAGAGCCATACATATACTTTCGATACGCTCCAGGAACTTGGGCGCGTGCACGAGAATCTCGCGTTCGTCCTGGGAGCAGACCAACTTCAGAATCTTCCGAATTGGCACCGTTTTCCCGAGGTCCTGGAACTGGCTCACTGGATTGTGCTCACCCGAAGACCCAATGGCCTCGATTCAGCCATGCGCGCACTTCGAGAACTAGAATCAAGAGGAATAGCGCGAAAAATGCCCGGAACAGCGGATGACTTGGGCGGCGTCTGGCAGCTCAGAGCTGGAAAGCGGTTCCTGCGGCTCTCCCACACGGAAGCCCCTGAAATCTCCTCGACCGGAATTCGAGAAACGATCAGCAGGACCGGGCAACCGCCTTCGGGCAGCCTCGTTCCGGAGGCAATGGCGTATTTGAAGCAAAACCGCCTCTATGGTAGCAATGCCAACGAGAACTCAGAGGGACTTAGCAGATGACCAACGAACGCAGTATCGAAACAGAACAGACCTCCAGCGGGACATCCGATCCCTCACGCGAAAAGGCGCTCCTTTGCGCGCGGGCCGCAATCGACAAGAAATCTGAAAACGTCAAGGTGCTCGACCTTACGGACATTTCGGGATTCACGGATTACTTTGTGATTTGCAGCGGCCAATCAGACAGACAGGTGCAAGCGATCGCCGATGCCGTCAATCATGCGATGGGCTCAGCCGGCCGGGAACTACTGTCTTCGGAAGGATACGGCGAAGGACGCTGGGTGCTCATGGACTTCGGGGATATTGTCGTTCACGTTTTTCTTGACGCTCTTCGCGAATACTACGATCTCGAAGCCCTCTGGGGCGATGCGCCGCGCGTGAAGATTCCCTCTGAATTCTACGGACCAGCGGCAAGCCGGCTGAACTAATGAAGCTCGCGCTTCTCGCGTTCGGTAAGCTGAAAACCCCCGGGCTGCGCGAGGCCGCCGACTACTACAAGACTCTGCTGCGGCCGTACGCGCCACTGGAGGAGCTGGAACTGAAACCCCAGGTCGTTCCTGAGAAAAGCGCCGCGAGCAGGTTACTGGTTCAGGAAAAGGAAGCCACCCTTCTCACGACCAAGTTATCGATACAGCTCGGATCGAGAGGCGCTTATTATATTCTGGATGAAACCGGCCGCCCGGATGCAACCCTCGGCTGGGTGGAACTTGTCAGGAGATGGGAACGTGAAGGTGTGCCGGTTGCACTGTGCATCGGAAGCAGCTTGGGATTTCATTCTGAAATTCGAGCGCGAGCCCGCGGGGTACTCAGTCTCGGGCCGCAGACGCTCTCACACGAGTTAGCGCGAGTCGTGCTCCTGGAACAACTTTATCGTGCATGGAGTTTCACTCGCGGCCACCCGTATCATAATGAAGGTGCTTAGCAAACCTGCAGGAACGTGGTAGATTCCGCAAATCATAACTTCTAAGCGATTGCGAGGCGAGTATGTCAGCTCAGGAAGCCCATAAAGATTCTGCTAAACGCGCACTGCTTCTTATCCTAGATGGCTTCGGAACCGCCAAAGACGGCGAGTTCAACGCCATTCGTCGCGCAAAGATGCCTTTTTACCATGATCTGGTTTCGAAATTCCCTGCAGCCGAGCTGACCACTCACGGTGAAGAAGTCGGCCTGCCCGCCGGTGTAATGGGTAACTCAGAAGTCGGCCACACCACAATCGGTGCCGGACGCATCGTGTATCAGGACCTTACGCGCATCTCGAAATCGATTCGCGAAGGGGATTTTTTCAGGAATCCCACACTCAAGCAGGCCATTCAGGCGGGTGCCGACAAGAATCACCGCGTTCATCTGATGGGTCTTCTTTCAGATGGAGGCGTTCACAGTCACATCGATCACCTCCTGGCTCTTCTCGACTTCTGCGAGAAAGAAGGCGTTCAGAATGTGAGTGTTCACGCATTTCTTGATGGCCGTGACACGCCTCCGGATTCCTCGACCGGATTTATGGAAAAGCTCCTGGCTCATCGCACGTTCATGCCAGGGAACAAAACGAAAGCAGTGGTTGCAACGGTGATGGGTCGTTACTTTGCCATGGACCGCGACAAACGCTGGGACCGCGTCGCTCGTGCTTACGAGGCAATGAGCGGGCAGGTTTCAGCGCAGTCTATTTCGGCAGTGCAGGCAATCGCGAAATCTCACAAATCCGACAAAACTGACGAGTTTGTCGAGCCAGTGCTTCTCGATGCGTCCGCCGCAATGAAAGATGGCGACAGCGTCATTTTCTTCAATTATCGAGCTGACCGGGCTCGCGAGATCACCACGGCGATCACCGCGGAACATTTCACCGAATTTGATCGCGGAAAGAAAATCACTCCTTCCGTGTTCGCGGGCATGACCCTGTATGACAAGAACATCAAGGGGGTCACGACAGCGTTTCCTCCACAGAGTCTCGACAATATTTTCGGCGAATGGCTCGAGAAGCACGGATTGACTCAGTTCCGCACGGCAGAGACCGAGAAATACGCTCATGTGACGTTTTTCTTCAATGGTGGGCGCGAACAGCCCTTCAAAGGTGAGGACCGGAAAGTGGTCCCGTCACCGAGAGATGTCGCAACTTACGATCTGAAGCCGGAAATGAGCGCTGTCGAAGTGGCGCATGAGGTCAGCTCCGCCGTGACCCAGGCAAAACACGATTTTGTTCTCGTCAATTTTGCCAATCCGGACATGGTCGGACACACCGGAAACATCGAAGCAACCATTCGAGCACTCGAGACCCTGGACCGCTGCCTGATGGAAGTCGTCCCGGCCGCGAGAAAATCGGGTTATCACATCCTTTTGACGGCTGACCACGGCAATGCCGAGGAGATGCGGGACTCGCAGGGACGCCTGCACACGCAGCACACATTGAACCCTGTTCCAATCCTCTGGATCGCACCCGAAGGACAGAGTTCCGGCGGTCGCAGGCTCCGCAGCGGCGGTTTGCAGGACATCATGCCTACGCTCTGTGAACTGATGAACCTGCCTTTGCCAGCTGAAGTCACCGGAAAAAGTCTTTTGACTTGATTAGAAACCCAAAAACGAAACACAATCTCAAAATCTATGATCAAGATTCCAGAAATTCCCAATCTAAAGAAGTGCAAATCGATTGCAGTCCTGACGAGCGGTGGCGATGCTCCCGGCATGAATGCCGCCATTCGCTCGGTGGTCCGCTACGGACTTGCTCAAGGACTGAAGGTTTACGGGATCTCGCGTGGTTATAGCGGGCTTCTTGAAGGTCATATCGACCTGATGGACGCTTCCTCGGTCGCGAATATCATCCAGCGCGGCGGCACCGTCCTGAAGACCGACAGATGCCTGGAATTCTACAAGAAAGAAACACGCCGTGAAGCGGCGAACATTTTGTTCCGCAATGATGTCGACGCTCTTGTCGTGATCGGCGGTGACGGATCATTCACCGGTGCGCACCTGATGCAAACCGAGACCGGATTTCCCACCATCGGCGTTCCCGGCACCATCGATAACGACATCGCCGGTACGGACGATACGATCGGATTCGATACGGCAGTGAATACCGCGCTGGAAGCCATCGACCGGATTCGTGATACCGCAAGCTCGCACGATCGCATCTTTCTGGTCGAGGTGATGGGACGAAGCTCGGGCTTCATCGGACTTTCGGTCGGCATCGGCGGTGGCGCCGAAACAACGATTGTTCCGGAAAACCAGGAATCGATCGGTGCGATCTGCAAAACGATCGAGCGTGGCACGCGCCGAGGGAAATCCAGCAGCATCATCGTGGTCTCCGAAGGCAAGAAGCCGGGACTTTCCACACGCCTTGCGGCAAGTCTTGAGGAACGTGGTTACTCCACAAAAGTCGCTATCCTCGGTCACCAGCAACGCGGCGGTTCTCCAAGCGCGCATGATCGCCTTCTCGCCTCAGTATTGGGCTCCTCCGCGGTTGCCTATCTGCTGAACGGGAAGAGCAACGGCATGGTCGGTGTCCAGCAGGGGTCTGTTGTTCATGTCCCGTTCAAGAAAGTGATCGGCGTGAAAAAAGAACTCGACTCCTCAATGTTGGACCTTTCCCGAGTCCTTTCTACCTGAATTCAGCCGTAGTTTTGATGAACCGCCGGGCTCGGGTTTTGCGAAGAGCGAGGCATGCTCCATCTTGCTTTCGCATGTACGACGTGCGGATCCGCACCCGCCGCTGAATCCTTTCCACTCTGCCCGGTCTGCCTGGACGCCCTCGTTCCCGCTCCCCTGCTATGCCGTAACTGCGGAGGTCCGACTTGTGAGCCGGCAGGCGAAAAACCAACTTGCAAACGTCCTTGGATCCTTAACCCTGAGATCCAGTCCTTCACGTCCCTTTATCTGCTGGTGGGCGATGGCTATCGTGTCTTGAGGACGTGGAAATATAATCGCGGACCTTTGCTGGATCGGCGCTTGTTGACACTGAATCGGGCTATCTCTGAAAGGCTTCATGACATCGGTGCAGCCGCGATTGTACCGGTACCTCAGGATTTCAGACGTTCCTGGCATCTGAGCGGCAGCCCCGCGGATCACCTTGCTTCTTGGCTCTCGAGACAACTGGCGGTTCCGAAATTACCGCTCCTGACCAGGGAAGTCCCGCCAGGGACAGAGACTGTTAGACAAACACGCCTGTCACTCAGAGAAAGGTTCGAAAACCCGCTTTACCTCGGATCAGACACAACTTTCGCCCGATCTTTGGGGGCCACCTCGCGAAAGGCAATCCTGGTGGACGATTTCATGACCACCGGCCACACAGCGAGGATAGCGGCTTCCGTTTTAAAGAGCGGCGGTTTCGACGAGATCCACGTTTTCTGTCTGGGCATCCGACCCGGTCGTACCGAGCAAAACGGCCACCTGCTGAAGGGCAGCGGAAGGCCCGAAGCCATCCGTGAGAACGGCAGCCCATTTCTGCTTGTCAGTTAGCACTTTCAGCTCCGTCTCAAACGTGGACGGATCACCCGTTGAAAGCAACAGGCCCTCGGCCAGCCGAACCTGTTCATCGGAAATATTGGAAGCAAAACTGGTACGCTCTGGCGACAGCCAGGGTGCACCGCAGAACATTTTTTC
This sequence comes from Bdellovibrionales bacterium GWB1_55_8, assembly GCA_001769835.1. Classification (GTDB taxonomy): domain Bacteria; phylum Bdellovibrionota; class UBA1018; order UBA1018; family UBA1018; genus GWB1-55-8. Next base: position 14,744 of record MEPR01000049.1, on the reverse strand, counting down.
GAGTGCGGATTTCATTCGTCGAAGCTTCTTCGCGATCTGATGGTTGTCTTCGACTTCTTCGCTGGAAAGGCAAACGGTCCAGAAGCTTTTCTTCCCATCAGAAGAAAAATAACCCCAAAGCCTTCTTTCCTGCTCCTCGCCAGGCTCCTTGTTCAACACCGAATAGAAGCCTTCGCTCAAACCGGCGCCAATCGGATCGTGATGCGTGAAAATGGCCTGAAGCACTCCCACGGGCTCGTGTTTGCGATGTGCCGCAACTTTCTTTCTCAGCTGTTCCGGAATTCCCTGGATTGCGGCGAACGCGCTCCAGCGGTCCGCAAAAACGAACCGGTCGCACTCGATTTCCTCGCCATCACCGAGAAGAACCGAGACAAGGCGATCCCCTTCCGTGCGGACTTCGATCACAGGGGTACCATCGACACGTCGTAGATTCTTGAACGTCCCATCTGCCAGGCGGGCACGAATCGCCTCTTCAATTTCACCCAGTGTCAAAGTAGCCCGAGCCTCAAAGACGGGAGCTATGCGAGTTTCAGGAGCCCAGAGGGATTCAGCTCGAACTTCGTTCTGGTGTTCCGGGGTCGGGGCTTTGCTCCAGGGCGTCTCGCGGAATGCTTTGTTTCGAAACTCGCGGATGTACGACCCAGTCTCCACTGGACCGCATTCAATGCCGAGTCTGCCCGCAAGCTCAGCCCAGACAGTCATGCCCATGGCATTGGTTTCTGCAGCATCTCCTACAGGAAGAGGTGCCGCGATCCGAGCTCCCGTTCCGGTAATCCAGACCACCGGATGCCCTTGCGAGGCAAGCATTCCCACGGTCCCGAGAGCGGCCCAACCTTCGCCGACTACGATCGTGGGTTTGTCATGGGAATGCATCGTCATGGTGATTGGCCCCTCTCCAAATGAATGGGTTAAAGTAAGGCCATCGTAACCGAGATTTCAACGGGAGCAAGAAATTCTGTCGGATAATTTGGCGTGGTTTCCCTACGACACCACTATCCCTTGAGCTCAGGATTCTGCTGAAGACCGCAATTGGCGCGCCTGCCTGGATCGCGCCGCTTCCCTGGCTTTATACGAAATCTTTTTATATTTCGGAGCCCTACGCCTGTACGAGCGCCTGCGCTTCTTCTCCGGTGGGTCCCGAACTTCCAAGGAAGCCAGAGATCGTGACCGATCATTCGGCAAGGGAAGAAGGACATGCGCCCCCTTCCTCAGGCGCGCATGAAGGGAAACCCGATTCAAGTCGGCCATCGGATCCACCCGAATTCCAAAACGACGGGCGATGCGGGCCAGACTCTCCCCTGCCTTCACTTTATAGGTCAGGAAGTTCACTTGCCGCGGATAAGCAGCATGATTGTAGGTCTCCAGAAACTTTTCTTTCACAGAAGCGGGCAATTTGATTCGAAAAGTTCCTATACCTGGAGGAGTGCACCAGCGCAGGACTTCCGGGTTCAGCGATTTCACGGTCTTATAGGAAAGCCCTGCCGCACGCGCGACCTTCAGAAGATCCGCAGGACTACGAACATCAAATTCCTCCAGTTGCTCGCCGCCTACCTCTCCGGTCTTGGTGACATGCGGTGTGGGTACCGGTTTCGCCAGCGGTTGCTCCGTTTGCACCGTTGCTTGAGTGAGGATCGCCGGAGTCGCTTCGGGTTCGGGCGCCTGCTCGGATTCGAGAATGGCCGCAACTGTTTCGACTTCTTCGATCTCCTCCTGCGGGATCTGTTCTTCAGGCTTGTCCGTTTTAATGACCTTTACAATCTCACCATCACCGGCCAGAGCTTCGTCGCCTGCAGGATGAGGTTTCGGTACAGGGAAACCGAACTGAGCCGGATTTTTCGCAATGATCGCTGCTGCGATGATCTTGGGCACATAATCCCGCGTTTCAGGCCTGAAAAACCGCTGCCTTGAGAGGGCCCAGAAATCCCTGGTCCCATAGCGCCGGATCGCTCTGGCAACCTTGGCCTCGCCGGCATTATAAGCGGCAGCAGCGAGTTCCCAGCTCTGGAACATCTCGTAAAGATCTTTCAAATAGGCGACTGCCGCCAACGTGGACTTGCGAACATCGCGACGTTCATCGACCCACCAGTTCACCTGAAGCCCGTAGCGTTTGCCGGTGGCGGAAATGAACTGCCAGGAGCCTACTGCTTTCGCATGAGAACGAGCGTGATTATTGAATCCGCTCTCGATCATCGCGAGATAAACCAGATCCTCGGGAACACCGCTCTGCACCAGGATTGGCTTGATGTATGGGATGAAAAATTCCGACCGTTCCAGGTATCGCGCAAAATGGGGACGTCCCCGTCCGCAGAAATAATCCACCCAATATTCGACCCTGGAGTTGATCGTGATGGGATAATCGAATTTGCTGTTCTCGAGCTTCATGCCCCGAACGCTAATATGACCGTCTTTCATGACGATGGTTCCGCGTACGGCGTCTTCATCGCTCTCGTCACCGGCCCCTTGGCCGACCTGTTGCGTGTCTTGTGCAATCTCAGTGGTAGGCGCAGGCAAATGGGCGCATCCTGAAAGCAAAAACAGCAAAGAAAATCTTGAAACGAAATGCTTTTTCGACACAGCAGGTGCCCTCATCCATGATTGGCCGTTGCTGAAAGGGACGTTCATCACCCCTCCCGGGCTTCAGACCACTGATTTTAATCGACTCTGCTCAGCCTTGTCAAACAACGAACTCGCCTTCGTGAAAGTTTGAGGCAGTTGAAATCACATGCTTTTCAGCCACTCCAGTCTGTGCTGTAATGACCTCATGAGCACGAGCGACCCAGGCGACGAAAGCAAAAAAATGGCCAAGAGGTCTTCCATCCGATACCAGCCCGATGAAGGCACTTTCGCTCTGATCGACTGCGATGCAGATGCGAAAACATTCAACCCCACAC
>MEPR01000049.1:4489-11840 GCA_001769835.1 Bdellovibrionales bacterium GWB1_55_8 | reverse complement strand
CAAAATAGGAATCATGTTCCTGGAATAATGACGCTGCAAGTGACCCCATGCGTCAGCCCATTCCGAATATCAACGATCGTAACACTGCGATAAAGCTGTGTTCTCGCTAATAGAATTGTGTTAACCTCTGTCGGTTAGTTACTCAGCTTCTAAGAGATGCGGGCGTGGTGCCCTTAGCAGCCTCTTTAGCAGCTCCCTGCCTGGGCATACACCCTTATGCCCTGCGCGAACAGATCGTGCTCGAATCCGAGCTAAAGGAGGCATTCATGGGTAAGAAACTTTACGTTGGCAATCTGCCGTTCGCAGCGACCGACCAAACCCTGAAAGACACCTTTTCCCAGGTGGGTACCGTTGAATCCGCCAAAGTGATCACGGACCGTGACACGGGCCGAAGCAAAGGTTTCGGTTTCGTAGAGATGTCGAGCGATGAAGAAGCACAAAAAGCCATCAGTCAGTTCAACGGCGCGGATTTCGAAGGCCGCGCAATGAACGTCAGCGAAGCACGCCCCATGGCCCCGCGCGAAGGCGGCGGCGGTGGACGTGGCGGTTTCGGTGGTGGCGATCGTCGCCCTGGCGGCGGTGGTGGTGGTGGACGCGGCGGCTTTGGCGGCGGCGGACGCGGCGGAAATCGTTACTAATTAATTCGTATACAACGAACAGGAGTTGACCTTGTCCAAAGAGGATCTGATCCGTTTTGACGGCAAAGTTTCTGATCTCACCGGGGGAGGAAACTATCAGATCCTCTTGGACAACGGTGTTTCGATCACGGCGCGCCTTTCAGGAAAAATGAAGAAGTTCAAGATCAAGGTTCTGGTAGGCGACCGTGTGACCGTTGCGGTTTCGCCGTATGATCCTACGCACGGATTGATCACGCACCGGCACAAACTGTAGCCTCCGGAGCAATGTTCAATGACAAATCCCACGGTTGACAAGCCACCCAAAGGGCAGTTCAAGTGTTTTCACTGTCGCAAGCTCTTTCCAATGAAGGATGGAGACTGGCGCATCTGGAAAAGTATGGAAGTGCACCTTTGCCGCGGATGCGACAAAAGTACAAAGGATCGGCCTGAACGCCGGTCGAACGGCCGTTAGGCAATGGGAAAAGAATTCATGCGCGACGACTACGCACAGGACATGGACTTCGGGAAATGGCTGAAACAGCTCCGGGAGTCTTCGGGCCAGTCCATTGAACAGATCGCTCAGCTCGCACAGATCACGCCCGAACGGCTCCGCTCACTGGAGCTGGGTTATTCGGAGCGCGGAATCACGAAGGCCGAAGCCGAACGGCTGGCAAAAGCCTATAAAGTGGATAAGGCTGCCTTTTTGGCTCGCGCCGTGGAGTAAGCTTTTTCAAACCACGCGCGGGGATGAGTTCCGTCCCTCTTCATCAAACGCCCGCCCCCGACATTGTGATGCCCCCCGCCCACTCCGCTGTGCGCGAAAATTTCACCTGCGGAAATTTCCTGCTCTGTGGATAGACCGTCCAATCGCCAAAACCCCTCTCCTTCCTGAGCCAGAACAAGCACGCCCCTGAACTCGGGGACGGCTTCGCGGATACGCCTTTCCAGAAGGTAAATGAAACCAGCAACGCAAAATCCTGCAGCAGGTACGAACTCCAGCAGCAACGTCTGTTCTGCCCAATTCAAGGAAACCATTTCGAGGGCCTCCTGCATCAGGCGCGCGGTGTCCTCGCTGGTTTCCGTAATAATTTTTTGAATGAGCGGGTTGCTGGAAATTTCACGGCTGAGTGAATCCAGATCGGGCGTGCTCAGCGCAAGCTCTCGCAAAATGTTCGCAACCTGGTCCGCACGAAACTCATCCCCTGCCCTCAGTGGCTGAACTGCACCTAACTTTTTGTACAGCTTGCCGACGTCATAAGCCATTCGGAGCTCTTCTTCGGTGCATTCAAATCGATCCCGAAAATAACCAAAGTTTTCGTCGCCCAATAGTGCGGCGACCACCAGTTCGGGATTGTATGGCTCGCCAAGAAGCTCGGCCATAAGCAAAGTCGCGGAGTAATGGTCCGGCCCTTCAGGGAAAAGGCGGTAAGAGACGAACCTTGCATCGAGTTGCGGAAATCTCTCGAACTCCTTGGGCTTGTGATGATCCACAACCAGACCTTTTCGGCCGGCGAGCAGGCGCTGCAACTGTTCCTGGTTTGAAGGTGCGATATCGAGGAACACGATCAAATCCGGATTTGCAGCGAGCAAAAGTTCAACCTCCTCCTCACGCACGTCTCGATCGGGTGAATCGGTAGCAAGCACCTCGGCGACTTTGCGGCCAAATGAAGAGTCCTTCAAAATCCGAGCGGCTCCGAAACCGTCCAGATCGGTATGGCAGATGACCACAATACGCGAGGCGTCCCCTAAAACCGATCTGAATGCGACTGTTGGCAGATTGCTGAGAGGTGAAATTCTTCGCATGGCGAAATAGGATAGCACGACTCGGCGCCTGCCTTCGAGTTCTCAAATGATCTTGAGCGGCTCCTGAAAAGCCGGTCGCAGTCACGCTCATCACTGGTGGTGAAGATAAAAATCCAATAAATTCAATTATATATCAATATTGCGGAAGGTCGACCGAAAGCATAGAATTATATATACATGGTTGAAAACACTGGCACCGCAGTTCGACTTTTTCTTATTCTCATAATGTCGTCTGTTTCAGTTTCCGCGAATGCGGCGCAATCGCATCAGATCACCTCCGGCCAGCAACTAGAAATCAATGAACACGCGATCTGCAAAAAGGTGACAAATAACAATCCCCTCTCGATCTTCGTTCCAACGAACAGCCAGACGGAATGGCAAGCGTTTCTAACCAACGCTTCAAACGTTTCCATTCTGGATTGCGCCGCTACGCCCGATTGCCGAACAGGCTACTATGGCGATCAATACTATTATGTCGACAACGGTGGCGACTCCTTCTGCGCGAACTGGGGAGGAGTCTGGGCGGGAGTAGCCGTGACCATAGGCGGGCAGTATACTGTGGGCCCCTCTCTCGGAGTTGATCCTTCGAGTGATGATTACTGCACCTGGTATGCTTATCAGATTTGTAAAAACTGGTAAGATCAACGTCGTCGCGCTCGACGTGGAATTCGGAGTTGGCCCGAGCGTCTTGCTCCTCGAACACTCGGAATTGGGTTTCCCATCAGCTGAACCGATTGAAACACGACCGATCCTCCACTCCTTCTTGTCAGTGCGCACCCGCATGTCTACTCTATGATCTCATCACTCAAGCAAGGAGACCTATCGTGTCGACCACCGCTAAAATCGTTCGGATTACCATCAATGGCAAAGTTCATGAACTTGAGGCAGGTCGCGATATCACTCCAGCCATGACCCTGTCCCACCTGCTTCGTGAAAAGCTTTCTTACACTGGTCTAAAAATCTCATGTAACGAAGGAGCTTGTGGTGCCTGCACAGTGCTGATGGATGGAAAGGCGATCCTTTCATGCATGACCCTGGCCGTGCAGGCTCACGGACACGAGATCGTCACGATCGAAGGGCTTGCGAAGAATGATCCGGTGATCGAAGCATTCGCCGAGCAATGCGAGCCCGGATACGGAACCGCACTGCAATGCGGGATGTGCACGCCGGGCTTCGTGATGAGCACCAAGGCGCTTTTGAGCGAAGTCGATAAACCCACAATGCCCGAGATCAAGGAAGCACTTTCGGGCCATATCTGCCGCTGCGGTTGTTACGCGGGAATCGCGCAGGCGGTTCTGCACGCAGCCGATAAGCAGAGCTCGAAAAAAGGAGCGAAGTCGTGAAAAAGCCCTACACGCCTCGGACTCCACGAAAATTCATCGGAGGCTACCGTCCTCGAATCGATGCAATGGAAAAGGCCAGCGGTAAGGTTCAGTTCGTCGATGACCTCACCTTGAAAAGCAGGTTTCCGGACCTGCTCTACGCCAAAGTTCTAAGAAGCCCGCATGCGCACGCTCGCATCAGGAAAATGGACATCAGTGCCGCCGCTCGCTTACCGGGCGTGAAAGCGATTTTGACCTATGAGGATCCGGAGATCGCTTCTCTAAAGCCCACCAGCGCAGGGTGGACGGACGGTGTCGACACGGTTTCTTATGAAAGAATGATGTGGCGGCACTTTCGCGACAGGCGCGTGCTTGGCGATTACGCCTGCTGGGCCACTGACGAAGTGGGTGCGGTGGTAGCAGCCGAAAGCGAGGAGATCGCGGAAGAAGCGCTGAAGCTCATCCAGGTCGATTGGGAAGTACTCCCGTTCGTGCTGGATCCGATGGAAGCAATGAAGCCCGGTGCCCCGCTCGTTCATCCTGATATCGCACCACAAAATATTTTACCGAAAGACACCGTCGGTGGTTCCGATGTATTTGTGAACAAGGGTGATGTCGAGAAAGCCCTTCAAGATGCTGAGGTCGTCGTTGAAGGGACCTCCATTCATCACAATGCCACGCAAGGTTCACTCGATCCCTGGTGCTGCGTGGTTGACTGGAAGGAAGACAAACTCACCCTTCTGTCCAACTCCTTCGAAGCTGATCAATCAAGGATGCATATCAGCCAGATGCTCGACCTCCCCATACATAAGGTCCGGGTGATCAGCTCCTACGTAGGCGGTCAATTCGGCCGCGGAGATACCGGAGACCAGCCTTTTTTTCTTTTCACCGCTCTCTTGTCGAAGAAAACGGGCAAGCCCGTGAAGTTTAAACACACCAGACGCGAAAGCTTTCATGATTCCAGGCAACCTGCCATTTACTTCGGAAAAGTGGGGGCCAAAAAGGACGGGACAATCACCTCCATGTACTTCAAGTCGGTGGGAAATTCCGGTGCTTACGCGGATCATACGATGTTTGCGCTCAAGTTCGCGCCAACCGAGATCACTGAAGTGGCGCTCGCCCACATTCCCAATATCAAAATGGAATCTTACGGTGTTTATACGAACATGCTTCCCGCCTGCATGATGCGCGGTGTGGGAAATTCCCAGTTCAATCTCATTTTCGGTCACGTCGTCGACATGCTCGCCGAGAAAGTCGGGATGGATCCGATGGATCTGGCCCTGAAGAACTTTGGACACGAATGGGGCTCTATCCCGGACAAAAGCCTGGCCGAAGTGCTTCGGCATGGCGCCGAGAGAATCGGCTGGACGGAAAAGCGGCATCTGCCTGGCAAGGGACCGACCTATCAGGGCACGCGGAAACGCGGGGTCGGGTTTTCGTTTCATCCCGCCTGGCACGCGGAATGGCAGGAGGCCCGCCGCGGAGAGATTCAGGTCGGAATCACGGTGAACCCCGACTGCACGGTCGTGCTCGATGCGCCCACAGTGGAAACCGGAACCGGGTCCAATACCTGTAACGTCCTTGGGTGCGCCGAGGCATTGAAATTCCTGGGCTTGAAACCTGAACAGATCCTCTGGCCTCACGTGGTCGATACCGAAACGAGCCTGAAAGATTGTGTTCAGACCGACAGCGCGGTTTCTTTCCTTCAGTCCGAAGTCATGGCTCATGCGGCGAACGAGGTCAAAAAGCGAATTCTTGAAAAAGCCGCTCTGATCATGGAAGCGCGATCTGACGAGCTTGATATCTCAGAAGGAAAGATCTTCCGAAAAACAGATCCAGGTGATCGGATCACTCTTCAGGAGGTGTTCTTCCGGGGAGATCTCGCTCCTGTACGCGTCCTGGTTGGCAGAACGCCGAACGCGGAGAAAACCGGCGTTCCTTACATTGCCAATTTCGCCGAAGTGGAAGTCGATACCAGTACCGGCAAGACGGAAGTATTGAAGCTCGTGGTCATCAACGATTGCGGAACCGTAATGTTCGCTTCAGGTGCAGAAGGTCAGCAGATCGGCGGGCAGGTACTCGGAGTCGGCGAAGCCCTGACGGAAGAGATCATTTACGATCATGCCACCGGTATACCGCTGAACTTCAATTTCATAGACTACAAGATCCCGACCATGGCCGACATGCCCGATATCGATCCTGTTTTGCTTGAAGTCTGGAAGGGCGCTGGCGAATACGGCGCCTGCGGAATTGGCGAGGGCACCGTGACCTGTACGCCGCGCGCGGTTTTGAACGCGATTTACAATGCGATCGGCGTCCGCATCAATGACATTCCGGTAAAACCCGAAAAAGTGCTCCGCGCACTGGGAAAGCTCTGAGGCGATGCCATGACAATGAAAGAATTCAAACACCTCTCAGCCAGTTCCCTGGAAGAAGCCTGTACCGCGAGTTCCAGCGAAAATGTCAGGGTCATCGCCGGCGGGACGGACCTTCTGGGAACCCTGAAGGACAAGGTCCATACGGCCGTTCCAGAACTCATCGTCGACCTGAAAACAATTTCCGGTCTGGACTCGATCAAAGCGACTGATAAATCGGTGAAGATCGGAGCTCTTACGTCCCTGAGCCAGATCGCCGGTCACGAGACGATCCGCGCTAACTATCCCGTTCTGGCTGAGGCTGCCCGTTCTGTTGCGTCGCCGCAGATCCGGAACATGGGAACGTTGGGCGGGAACCTTTGCCAGGAGACACGGTGCTGGTATTACCGCGCTCCGGACGACCAGTTTCACTGCTTGAGAAAGGGTGGAACAAAATGCGGAGCCCTCGTAGGAGATAATCGTTATCACTCAATTTTCGGCGGAGCCCGCGTTGCATCGCCGGCATGCACCAGCGCGTGCCCAGGACATGTGAAAATTGCCGCCTATCTGTCGCAGGTGCAAAGCGGCGACCTCATGAAAGCGGCGAAGATCCTCCTTCAGAACAACCCCATTCCTGCCATGACCGGCCGAGTGTGTCCGCATACCTGTGAGTCCGCGTGCAATCGCGGAGGCTTCGACGAATCGGTTTCGATCCGCAACATCGAACGCTTCGTCGGTGACTATATTCTCGATCATTCATCTGAACTCATGAAGCCGCCGAAATCTCAAACACGGAAGAGCGTCGCCATCATTGGATCAGGACCAGCGGGTTTATCCGCAGCGTACTACCTCCGCCTAGCCGGTCACCAGGTCACGGTTTTTGACCGAATGGCGCATGCGGGTGGGATGCTGGCCTATACGATACCTTCTTACCGGCTCCCGAAAGACATCGTCCAAAAACAGGTGTCCGTCCTCGCCGAAATGGGGATCCGATTCAAACTTGAAACGGAAATCGACAAGAAGGACTTCAAGGCTCTTCGGAAGAAGTTCGACTGCCTCTTCCTGGCAACGGGAGCCTGGCACCAAAAAACACTTCCCATCCATCAATCGGAACTTCTGAGTTCGGGTATGGAGTTCCTCGCGAAAATTCAAATCATGGGACCCGCAAAACTCCGAACCGATAAAGTCCTGGTAATTGGCGGCGGCAATGTTGCCATGGACGTAGCGATCAGCGCCAAGCGACTGGGTATCAAGC
>MEPR01000049.1:0-4477 GCA_001769835.1 Bdellovibrionales bacterium GWB1_55_8 | reverse complement strand
GATCGCGCAAGCCGTAGAAGAGGGCGTGCAGATCCAATGCTCCTGGGGGCCGAAACAGATTCTCCAACGCGACGGCAAAGTCACCGGAATGGAATTTGTACGGTGCACCTCTGTCTTTGACGTCAATGGTACGTTCAGGCCGACTTTCGATTCGGATCAAAGAAGCAAACTGGACGCCGATCAGATCATCCTTGCGATCGGGCAAGGAACGGAGCTGGAGTATCTCGACAAATCAGTCAGAACCGAACGCGGACTGATCCTGGCAGACCGCGAAACCGGCGCAACCAGCGTTGATGGCATCTTTGCGGCGGGAGACGCGGTGAGCGGGCCCGCTACCGTGGTCGAGGCGATTGCGACCGGCAGGAAGGCCGCATTGGCCATGGATGCTTACCTCCGGCAGAAACAGAAGAAGGAAGACGAGAAGACCCATGCGACAGTGACGGATCTTCTGGTCATGGAAGCCTCCTCCCAGAACCATTCGAACCGTTCTGAAGCTGCTGAGGTCACCCTTTCTGAACGAAAGATCGATCGCGAAGATCGATCAACACTGAACGCCGCCACTATCAAAGACGAAGCGTCTCGATGCCTCAATTGCAGTTGCGTCGCCGTAAGCCCATCCGATATCGCACCCGCATTGATAGCGCTTGGCGCAAAAATAAGAACGACCAAACGTGTCTTGGCCGCCGAGGATTTTTTCGGCGCGGTCCCCCTTGGCTCGACGGTACTTGAAGTCGGTGAACTGATTCGCGAAGTGGAGATTCCGTCACCAGAATCCATGGCACGGCAAGCTTACTATAAATTTCGAATCAGAAATGCGATCGATTTTCCCATCGTCAGTTTAGCTGCCGTTTTCGGTCTTCGAAGAGACGGGAAGTTCGGTCGAGTTCGATTGGCGCTCGGTGCCGTGGCTCCTGTTCCGCTACGCCTCGAGACGGTGGAGGACTTCCTGGAAGGAAAAACACCAAGCGAAGACGTTGCAGCGGCAGCTGCGGAAATAGCGGTCCAGGAATCCCAACCTTTGTCAAAAAACAGCTTCAAAGTGCAGATCGTGCGCGCGCTTGTCACGAAGGCGGTACTCGGAGAGCACAGGTAAAGAAGCGGCCTTACGGCTGATTAAGCGACACGCATTCGCAACCGGTCCTGAGCAGTCTTCTCGATATGAGTTCTGAATTCAGGATACCTGCTGATCACGGTTTCGAGCGCACTCCGATGAAGAACATAGAGATCACAGTATGTATGGGCTCTCAACGTCGCGGTTCGTACATTTGCGGTAATCAGCGCCGTCTCACCGAAAAATGAGCCCTCATCCAGGATTGCGAGCTGCTCACCCTGAGCGGAATAGACACCGACCGAGCCGCGATGAATGAAATACATGGATTCCGCGGGCTCTCCAGAATGAAAAATAATCTCTTCGGGAACAACGATCAGCGTTTTCAGCTCGGCAAGTACATCATGAAGCATCTCCGGGCTGGCGTCCCTGAAAATGGGAACCTTTCCTATCAGCCCCGAGTTCAAATAAAGATGCAAGTCCGAACGAAGCTTTTGAGGAAGACTGGATAGAACGAAGCTGTCATCATAGCCTCGTCTGCTCTCCCAGACATATCGAAAATAATCCCGAATCTGCCCACGCATTTCCGGCGGCACACGATTAAACCGCATAAACGTTTCCACCCGATCCAGAAGCGCACTGTGCTGCTCCTTGGCTGCATCCATCCGGGCAAGCATCGCGGCGACGTTGCTCAGTACGTAGCCAAAAAACGCAACCCCACCCACCATCGTTATACTGGCATAAAGCATCTGAAGGGGGGTCGTGGCGCTGATGTCCCCATATCCGACCGTAGCAAGTGTCGCGACCGTCCAATATAGAGCGCGCACATATTCCACCCAAGGTTCCGGATCCGTACCAGCCGTACCGCTTCCGAGAAAGATCCAGCCGCAAGCAACCGTGTGCATCACAATCGGAACAATCGCACTCAGAGGCAGAATGCGGGCAAGGACGGGATGCAATGAATCCATGGAATCGAGCAGGTCGCGAATACGGAATAGATGCCGAAGCAGCAGAATCTTGGGAATTGCCAGTAACTCAGCCGAGGAACCCAGTGCCGGATAGAAGAGAAGAAACAAGGGGACCGACTCGAGAACAGATAGCCACATTTCCGATCGAGACGTATCGGAAGTGTTTCGAAATAGAGAAACCATCGCAATCGTGAAAACAACGCCTTCGACTGCAAAATCCGCAGGGACCAGCGCATCAAAGAAGACGACCCGAAGAGGGAACCAAACACCCGCTGCAATCGCTGCTGTTATACGGAGTATGGAAATCCACCTCTGCTTCATGAATACCCTCATAGTCTGATCGGTACTCTGCTGAAAGACTTCAGAAAAAAGGTTCAAAGACGGAAAAAGTCGCATACCAGGCAGACCAACTCCTCCTCAGGCGAGGCGGCGCTGATTTTTCGACTATTTTCCAATGACTCCAGAAGGATTTGCTTGATCCTCAGCAGGTCCTGACGGCTCAGCGAGTGAATCCCCGTATAATGAACTCCATCCTGGTCGCCATGGAGCTGGAGATGCTGAGCGACCCGCATGCGCCAGCTGACGTGATGAATGGTTCCGAAGAGGGATCCCTTTGGGAGATGAATGTCGCCACGGCCGATCATCCACTCGTTTCGGACTCGTATTACGAGTCCCATTTTCTCCAGAGTCTTGAGACCTTCTGCCACCAGCTGTTCCGGAATCTGCAGACGTTGCGCAATGGCTTTAGGGGACTGGTAACCTGGAACTCCGGTTAAAATGTGAATCGCACTGAAATACCAGGTCGAGTAATAGAGCTCCTTTCCTTCCGAGAGAGATTCGGATTTCTGGAACCGCCGTGACAAATCCTCGTCTTTCCGCCTCAACTCAGCTAACCGGCGTTCAAAGACCACTCTCAGTTGCGGAGAACCTGCTTTGGCCAGGCTGACCAGTCCGATGAAATACTCAGTTTCATCGGGATCAAGACTCCAAAACAGGCAGAGCCCCGCCGCGTGATCGGCCGTCAGATTGACATGGCTGTTCAAGACTTGTGAAAAGTAGGAGCGCTGGCAGCCCGCGGCTTCAGCAAGTCGCCCCTGGTATCCGCGTGAGTCCTGGTTTTCCTTGATCTTAGATCGAATAAATTCCCGATAATCACGTGCGTAGTAAACTTTTAGCGTTGCACCCATGTTCATAATTTATTACCAAAATGGTAATAAATTAAGAAAACAAATATTGTGAAGCCTTGTCGATTCTCGTAAGTTCGCCTCCGTTCCCGGCCCTTTCACTTTAACCGAGGTCATTCTTATGAAACCGAAATGCTCGCAGTTGAAAACTTTGCAAACGTTCCTTGGCGCTGCAGTTCTCATCTCAGGCGCCTCCGCCTTTGCGGGAGGAGGTTCCAGTGTCGGCGACGCCGTACGGATTCCAAATCCGTCCTCACAGAATTGTGTGCAGCTGGGTGGAACCGTGCAGATCTTCAACGGTTCGGCAGGGCAAGCTGGATTTTGCTTTTTCGGTCCGGCGGCGATCGAGGAATGGACTCTGTTCCGCGCCACCATGCAGAGAGAACAGGTTCAGGCAACGGAAGCATTTTTTCTCAAGATGCCCTACGTTGGCGACGAGAACCCAGCGCTCGGCTACTGCGAATACATGGGGGGCAAGGTCGAGACACTTTCTTCCTCTCGCAGGAAGCTCCACGCCTGCCGTTTTAGCGACAATTCATTGATCGAAACCGAAACCTTGTTTTCCGGTCCGAAGAGAAGAGGCTACGAACGCCTTGGGGAGATCTTGAATCCGATGGCTGTAATCCATGAATTGGAATGCTTTCAAGACCCGGACCTCCGGGACGCGGGATTCACACTACAGATCAATTACGAGTACTCGCGGGCCGCAAACCGTCATGTAGCGCGAGTGCAGGAGCAAAGCATTGCGGGTCCGCGTGACGTCGGAACCTATATTGTGAGCAAGAAAGACGCTCAATATCCCGGCTCGCCTTTAATCTACCAGGGACCCGATTTCAAAATCACGGTCTGGGTCGCGTCGCCTCGTGAGGGAGCCTACACGGACGCGCATATGACGCTGAAAGCGGGAGAACGCACCATTTCCCGCAGCATGAACTGCCTGTTTCCACGCTGAGCGGTTACTCTTCAAATCTGTTTACGCCACTCACTGCGCAACAGCCCCATGACGAGCTCATCATGAAATTGACCATCTCTGAAAACCTGCTCCCGGAGCGAACCTTCCACCTGGAACCCGCATTTTTTGTAGGACTTGATTGCGCGCTCATTGAAACCAAAAACATAGAGCACGATTTTGTTTAGATTCATTTCACTGAAAATGAAGTTCACCAGAACATTCATCGCGTCCGTTCCGTAGCCCCTTCCATGATGAGAAGGGGCCACAAAAATCCCGACAACAGCAAATGAATTTTTCCAATCGATCTTGTTGTATCCACAGCCGC
>MEPR01000048.1:3138-6398 GCA_001769835.1 Bdellovibrionales bacterium GWB1_55_8 | reverse complement strand
TGAGTCACCCGAAATAGCCGGAGTAGTGAAGCTCGAAATAAGTGGCACGGGGCCGAATGCAGTAGTTGTTGAGCCGTATGTAATTACATTCCATGTAAAGGACGGCGATTTCACAAGGCTGGTTGAACCAGTTGTCGATGGGAAACAATGGCTCATTCTTGACGTCCAAAGTCATCCGACTGGTGTTCATGGAACCAAGGCGCTGAGTGATGCTATTCCTGCCCTCGTTGATGAGTACATAAATGAACTGAAGGTCAACGAAGTAGACTTGCAGGCAGCTAACCCCATCGAATCCGAAGCCGTTAGTCTTCTCTGGGGCGGTCTCCTGGATGTTCACCGAAGATGGGCCGTTCCACATTGCACCCATCGCGATGGATCGGCAATGGACATATCCATCAATTACATTGAATCGTTGAGATCATATATTTTGCCAGTGGAACAAGAAGCGATCGAGTGGGCTCTCATAAAAACGAGACACTCATTTACTAAAGTCAGAGAAGGTAACCACTGGCATGTGCGAAAAAAATGAAGGAGTGCGCATGAAAACAAAAACATATATAGCCGGGATTGTTGCCGTCACTGGTCTGATCGCGATCGGCGGCATAAATTACGCAGTAGCCGACGAGTGTCCAATTCCAATGGGAAGCATTGACGCAAAAATAGATGCTCAAGTAAGTTTCAACCCTGAGCAGCAACTCTATCTTTACGAGTACACGGTTAGCAACGGGCCAGGCGCTCTTCTGCCCTATGGAATGTTTAGGATGTTTTTCTCAGAAAAACCGGAAACCGTACAAAATCCTCCACGATGGAAAACCGGATATTTTGATCCGGATCATCCGGGTTATATGACTTGGGATACTTCCAAGAGCGATTGGCTGACTCAGAAGGGAACTCAGATTTACCCTTCGCCATTCTTGATCTTTCCAGGCAAATCGGTTTCAGGGTTCGCCGTACAAAGCAAATTCCCGCCTGGTACCATTCGCTTCGTAACATCAGGAATCATGACGACAGTACCCACAGCAGATCCAGATCCTCGCGGGTTGGACGATGAGCCAACTCCAAATTGTCCGGGAATGGACTTCTATGATGACACGCCTTACGGCGAGGACGTGTCTGGTACGACAATTGGGCCAGTTAAACCTGCAGCAGTTATTTCATTACGACTAAAAGTCAAGCCGCCAAAAAAGTCGGGGGAAAATGAACGAGATAACGAGAATGACATGGATCCCATTTTCGATGAACTCGTAGTGAATCCAGAAAAGAACAAAGGCCTGCTCCACGCGGAACTCAGCGGAGATAAAAGGCTGAGCAGCGAAGATTTCGATATTTCGAAGATTGATGTCGCTAGCATTGTACTTGGATTGGGCAAAGCGCCTGCTATCAATTCGAAAGTTGCTGGCAATAAGCTCAAAGCGGAGTTTGATCTCGCAAAGGTCGGCATTCGTTGTGATCTCGATCAGGCGCTGTTCTTGTCGGGAAAGACGAAGGATGGAAAAAACATTCAAGCTTCAGTTCGCTTGAAAAAACATCTTTGCAAGCACACGCGGGAAGCAAAAAGGATTGATCTGACGCCCAAACCTAAAAAACAGAAGGCGCGAAGGAAACGTTAATTTCACGAAATCGATGAAGGGGAGCAATTGATCCTGAGGTGGGACAGCGACCACTACGCGGTTCCGATTCACGTGGACCCTGGGAGCAGTGCGCATGGCCGCCCCAGGCCGGGTGAAATCAATCGACGCCTTTTAAGGCACCATTCGTTATAATGCCGCAAACAATCTTTTTTTGCTTCTGGCTTGCCGAAATGAACATTTTACAGGCAACCGGAACTTCTCTTAATCCAAAAAGCTCGCATTTTCGATCGCTCTCACGACTGCTGACGAAGCGATCTCAAGCACTTGTTTGCCGAATTCAGGAGTTGCAAGGCCCGGGTTCGAACGAATCGTTCCCGTCGGAAAGGCTCTGCGCATTTCAGCCGCGCTCAAAGGCCAGGCGAAAGGAGGCCCCTCGGGGACTTTCTGATAAGCTCGCGGCGAAATCTGCTCCAGGTGAAATGCGAGCGAAACCTCCGTCGGAGTGGCGTGTGAGCCCTCTTCATTTCCAAACGTCTCGCGCGCGAATGCAGCGACTTCCGGCAGCTTCCACCAGTTCAAGAGCTCAAAGGAAGCGCCTTCGGTACCCAGATGCTTCAGCTCCTGGAAAGCCGCGTGAATCGAGGGATCGTTTCCACCATGCCCATTCACGAGATAAAATCTCCGGAACCCCTGCCTGTAGGCTCCGTGCAGAAGCTCAACCAGGAGCGCCTGATAGACCGACGGTTTTATCGTGACCGACCCGGAGAACCCCATATGATGGCTCGCGACCCCATAGCAAAGAGGCGGAGCAACGAGCATCTTCAACTTCTCCCCTGCAGCGCGCGCCACGGCGTCGGCGCAAAGATAGTCCGTGCCGATCGGGCCGGTGGGCCCGTGTTGTTCCGTGCTTCCAATCGGAAGAATGAACGCGTTCTTGTTTTTGAGATACGACTCGACTTCAGGCCAGGTAGACGCTGCTAAACGCATATTTTCTCCATTTCATTGGATGCGAACGTATCAGGGAGACTCTGTTTCAGGAACGGTCGGAGGCCAGAGCATTTCACAGCTTTCGCGCGTCGGCTCGAAACCGCGGACGTATTTCTCCAACAGAACCTGCGTACCGGGACAATCCTCACTCGCCTGGTTTCCGGTATACTTATCGACCATCACGTTTGCGAGATGCGGGCTGACCGGGAACGCAAGCGGAGGTTGCCCCAGCAAGGCTTCATTCATGAAGTTCACCCAGATCGGAAGAGCGGAGTTGGAACCTGTCAACGCGTACTTCCGGGTTGCCGGCGTGCCGCCTTCCCCTTTCTGCTGATCCATTCCTACCCAGACCACCGCCGTCAGTTGCGGTGTATAGCCTGCGAACCACGCATCTCTATGATGACTCGTCGTGCCTGTCTTGCCGGCAGCAGGGCGATCAAACCCCATGCGCTGCGCCCCACGGGCGGTACCCTCGGCAAAAACACTCTGAAGCATGTCCGTCAGCAGATCCACAGGTCCGGCCGGAAAGACCTGCTCCGGATGATAGACGAACCGGGCAAGGGCTTTTCCATCATCATGCGTGATCCCGCGAATGACAGTGAGCTCGTCGCGCAAGCCATGATTCGCGAGCGTCGCGTAGATCTGAAGGAGTTCAATCGGGGAAAGCTCCGCCACACCGAGAGAGAGCGAGGGCACGGCGGG
>MEPR01000048.1:0-3121 GCA_001769835.1 Bdellovibrionales bacterium GWB1_55_8 | reverse complement strand
TGCGCGCCGTCCGTATCACCTCGTCAATTCCGACTTCCATGCCGATCTTCGCCGCAACCGTGTTCACGGAATGGGCAAGCCCCTGCCGCATCGACATCCAGCCTTTGTAACCTTTCTCATAATTCGCCGGCTTCCAGATCTGAAGGCCGCGATCATAGGTCAGCTTCCAGGCAGAGTCTTCCACGGGATATCCGGGTCCATAAGGAACGCCGTCTTCGTTGAAACCCTGTGCGAGCGCCGTGAGATAAACCACCGGCTTGAATGTCGAACCCACCTGTCGCCGCATATTCAGTATACGATTGAAATTCGACCGTGCGTAACTGCGACCGCCGATCAGCGCACGAAGGAAACCCGTGGACTGATCCACCGCCGCCAGAGCCCCTTCGAGCGTTTCCCCTACCGGCAACCCTGCTTTCCGCTCCAGCTCACCCAGTCCCCCTGCAACCGCCTTCTGGGCCGATCCATTCAGATTCATGTCAAGCGTGGTGTACACCCTGAAACCCGCCTGAGAAATTTCCTGCTCGGAAATACGATCCCCGAGTTGACGGAGCAGCTCGGCTTTCACGAAATCCGTAAAGAAAGGAGCTTTGTTTGCCGTCGTTTGCGGCGGAGCCAGGCGAATCGGCTGCTCCAGAGCTGCCTGAACCTCACCCTCAGCCACATGCCCGGTTTCCACCATTCTTCGCAAAACCAGCCGCTGCCGCTCCATAGCGCGGTCGCGATAACGATAAGGAGAGTAATACCCCGGTCCGCGGATGAGCCCGGCCATCAGCGCCACTTCCGCGAGATTGAGCTCCTCAAGTCTCTTACCGAAAAAGTGCTTTGCCCCCTCAGCAACACCGTGCACTTCAAGACTTCCGATCTGGCCCAGGTAAACTTCGTTCAGATAACGCTCGAGGATCTGCTCTTTCGCGTAACTTGTCTCGAGCAGGAGGGAAAGAAAGAGCTCGTTGATCTTGCGAAAAACGTTCTTGTCACGCCGTGCTGTAAGATTCTTCACAAGCTGCTGCGTGATCGTGCTCCCCCCCTGAGCCAGCGAGAAGGTCCGCAGATTCACCCAAATGGCGCGCGCAAGCCCGCGAGGGTCAAAGCCGCTATGCTCGAGAAAATGCTGGTCCTCGATGGCGATGATCGCCTTCCAGACCTGAGCCGGAATTTCCTCGAACTTGATCAGCTCCCGCACTTCGTTTTTCGCCGCGTTTCCTCGTGACAGAGTGGCGACAAGTTCCGGCTCCAGATAAAGCTCAGGAATTTCGGTTCCGTTGGCACTGATCGCCAGCAAGAGCGCATCGGGCGCCGGCGAATCAAATTGAAGGCTGATTTCCGCCTGAGGGGGCTGCAGATTCGCCTGAACGTCAGGTATCAGGTAGGTCGGAAAATCGACCGGGTGCAGACGGAAGCGCAACTCGGATTTCTCACCGGTTTTGTCCAATGTATACCCGAGCGCCGAAAGGCGAGCTTCGATTTTGGACCGCGGATCAGACGAAACGATGCGTGTGACATCCGAATAGATTCGGGTGGGAACGAATTCCTCCTGACTGGTGAAAGCAGACTGGAGCTGCTGATAGACCGTCCAGAGATACACTCCGAAAACCACGACCAGGATCATTGCGATGGGAATTACGACGCGCCGCAAGCGCATTTAATCTCCTTGACTGAGCCCATAGGGGTCAATAAAACCTTGCATACCAAGGTAGATACATCAACGAATAGGAGCTCTCGCGTGGAAAAAAAGATCGCCGCTTTCAAAACAGTCTTCCTGATTGCCTCCGCGACAGCACTCGCAAGCACTCAAGCCCATGCGATTGAACTCGACTGGTCGGGCCAGTTTCGCGCTGAGCTGAACCTGCTCAAAAACTATACAATGGATAGCTCGGATGCGGGTGGAAACACGGACCCGACGCGCGCCGCCGCGGACGGCTATTATGTCCCCGGATCAGGCCAAAACAGCGCGAATTTCCAGACGCTCTTCATGCGCCTCAAGCCCCGCCTGGTCGTGAATGACAACGTGTATGTGAAATCGGAATGGTGGCTCGGCGACCCCGTCTTCGGTTTTTTCGGGAACGCAGTTCCCCACAATGCCAGCGAACGACAGGTTTACTCCAACCAGTCGCGCGGTGCGCAGCTCACGGCTCAGCGCTTCTGGGTGGACGTCGTAACAGATTTCGGAACCCTTCAGGTCGGAAGAGCGCCCTTGAACTGGGGTCTCGGCCTGGTCTGGAATGCCGGCGATGGGATCTGGGACCGCTATCAGTCCACGGGTGATACCGTTCGCCTGGTTGCGAAACTGGGAACCTTCTCGCTGATTCCGAGCTTTGTTTCCTATTCCTTCGGAAATACCCTCGGAGGTAACTGTGTTCAGGGTGTCAGTGGGGGCACCGTCACCTGCACGCCGGGCGCCGGTAGCGGCGGCGTGACGGAATATACTCTCGCTCTCCAGTACGACAATCCCGATGAGGATTTCGAGGCTGGCGTAAACTTCGTTCGCAGACTTACAGGTGCCGGACAAGATGTAACCGCCGGCTATCAGGGATTCAACGGCACCGCCTCAAGCACCGCCTTCAACATCTGGGACATCTATACCCGGAAGAAACTCGGAAGCCTCACGCTTTCGGCTGAAGCACCGATCACCTCAGGAAAACTCGGACTCGTCGATTACTCCACGCTCGCGCTCGCCGCGGAAGCCGACTGGGAAATCTCGGATTCCTGGAGCCTCCTGACTCGCGCCGGCCGGGCGCCCGGCCAACCAAACCTCGCGGATGGGGCTACTCCATCCGAATACAAAATCTTTTACTTCCACCCGAATTACAATATCGGCACCATCCTTTTCAATTATCAGCTGGCCAACCTGGCCGGTGTGAATGCCACGAACAATCCGGCTTTCGGCGAACAGGATCTTCGCTCGCTTTACGATAATCCGATCGCGAATGCGAATTACGTCGGCGTAAACGGTGCCTATCGCACGGATAAATGGACATTTAATGCTGGACTGATTTACGCGGCCGCGGCTGAATCCGCGACGGCTGGACAGAAGTTCTTCAACGTCTGGGATCGGAAGTTCTCCGATACGGTCGCTGTTCGGGACCAGAGCAAATCGCTGGGTGTCGAAGTCGACACCAGC
>MEPR01000047.1:14959-15213 GCA_001769835.1 Bdellovibrionales bacterium GWB1_55_8 | reverse complement strand
TGGTGCCGTTGGTCGAGGCTTATTACAAAGAACAAGGTCTTTGGTATACGCCAGGGAACCGCGAGCCCGAATATTCGGATATCCTGGAACTCGATCTCGGAAAAGTGGAGCCCAGTCTCGCGGGGCCGGCCCGGCCTCAGGATCGGGTCAATCTCGGCGAGACCAGGAATTCCTTCCGTAAGGCTTTGACCACACAGCTTGCCGACCAGCTCAAGCACACGAACCAAGACGCTCTCAACGCGTGGACGCATGCG
>MEPR01000047.1:0-14943 GCA_001769835.1 Bdellovibrionales bacterium GWB1_55_8 | reverse complement strand
CGATTGCCCCTGAACTGTCGTCGGCGCATCCCGATGCAGCACTCGGCCCGGTCGCAAAGACAATGGCCGTGACCCAGCCCGACGGTCTCAGCTATCACCTCACGCAAGGATCCGTCGTGATCGCCGCGATCACGAGCTGTACGAACACTTCGAATCCCGGCGTGCTGATCGCGGCCGGACTTCTCGCGAAGAATGCCGTCCAAAAGGGGCTTCAAGTGAAGCCCTGGGTGAAAACGAGCCTGGCTCCCGGATCCAAAGCCGTGACGGATTATTTGACTGAATCCGGCCTCCTTCCGTACCTGGAAGGCCTTCGTTTTCATGTCGTCGGCTATGGCTGCACGACCTGCATCGGAAACAGCGGCCCTCTTCCCGATCACATCGCAAAAGCGGTGGTGGACGGCGAACTCGTTGTAGCCTCCGTGCTCTCGGGCAATCGCAATTTCGAAGGACGCGTTAACACTCAGGTACGCGCCAATTACCTGGCCTCGCCGCCACTCGTGGTCGCTTATGCTCTCGCCGGCAATATCAATATGAACCTGACGAAAGACCCGCTCGGGATCGATCCGAGTGGCCATCCCGTCTTCCTGAAGGATATCTGGCCAGCCGAGCAGGATGTCGCCCAATTAATGAACAAATTCGTGACCGCAAACCAGTTCCGTAAAAGCTACTCGGACGTGTTCCACGGCGACAAGAACTGGCAAGGCGCCAAGATCCCGAAAGGCGATCTGTACAAGTGGGAAGCGTCGTCCACCTACATCAAGGAACCGCCGTTTTTCAGCGACATCACGGCTGAGCCCGCTCCTGTCACCGACATCCGCAAAGCCCGCGTGCTGGCGTTGCTCGGAGATTCGGTCACGACCGATCATATCTCACCCGCCGGCTCTTTCAGCAAATCGACGCCCGCCGGCCACTATTTGATGGAACTTGGCGTGAAGCCCGCTGACTTCAACTCCTATGGCTCCCGCCGTGGCAATCACGAAGTGATGGTGCGCGGAACTTTCGCCAACGTCCGGCTGAAAAACCTGCTCGTTCCCGGAGTTGAGGGGGGCGTGACGAAGCATCTCCCCGATGGCGAGCAGATGTCCATCTACGACGCCTCCATGAGGTACCAGACTGACCGTGTGCCGCTGGTCGTGATCGCCGGCAAGGAGTACGGCACAGGGTCTTCCCGTGACTGGGCCGCAAAGGGCCCAAAACTCCTTGGCATTCGCGCCGTCATCGCCGAAAGTTTCGAGCGCATTCACCGTTCCAACCTGGTCGGGATGGGAATCCTTCCGCTCCAGTTCCTGCCTGGAGAAACTCGGCAGACTCTCGGTCTGAACGGTACGGAAACTTTCGATATTGAAGGGCTTGCATCGCTGGCTCCTGCCAAGAAAATCGAAATCAAAGCCCAGCTGGCGGATGGTTCAAAGAAATCTTTCAGCGTTTTAACCCGAATTGACACACCGAACGAGGTCGAGTACTTCAGACATGGCGGCATTCTGTCGTATGTACTTCGCCAGCAGCTCACTCGCTGAGAACAGGGAACCAAAATGGATCGGGTTAAGAAAATCGAACTCATTCAGCGATCGCTCGGCATTCGACACAAGCTCAAGGTTCACGAGAGCATGAAAGCGCCTGAAACGCATGAAGACCTCGCCGTCATGCTTCTTGCGAAATGGGAACTTGAAGACGAACTTCGGGCGATTGAAGAGCTTCTTGCGGAGAACCGGCAGAAAAATGTCGCGGCAAAACGCGCAGCGCACCTGAAAGATGACAGCTCGCCAATGGCCGAAAAATCCGTCGCGAAAAAGAAGACGAAGTAATCAGGTCCGCTCGGATATCAGAGCCCGTTTGATTCGACTCCGCGCGACTTTGGCCTTTGGGACCCGCCCCTCGAACCAGAACCTCACATCGAGATCCAGACCAGCTCCCTGCATATAGTTATACACCGCTCTCTGGAGCCCGGAACCAAGTGCCTCGTGATCACAGCCCGTCGGATCCTCAAACTCGAGGTCATTCAGGGCAAATCTTGCCTTCGAAATATCCGTGGTGATTCGAATTCCATATCGTTCCGGATGCCTGCCCACAGGACTGTGAACCGTGGCCGAGAATCGATGCCAGAAGGCCGACTGAATGCAACCCATCTCAAAAAGTTGCCGGACAACCTCGAGCGAATCAACGGTCTCCTGCTCCGTTTCCGTGGGAAAGCCGTACATGAGATATGCGTGGACCATGACTCCCGAATCAGCGAAGGCTCGGGTCACTCGGGCCACTTGCTCGATCGTCACGCCTTTTTGCATGAGCTTGAGCAGGCGATCGGACGCGACCTCAAGCCCCCCTGTGACGGCAATACAGCCGGAGCGCGCAAGAAGCCTCGTAAGCTCCGGAGTAAATGTTTTCTCAAATCTCAGATTTCCCCACCAGGTGATCTGAATGTCTCTTTCTATGAGCTTTTTAGCGAGAGCCTTGAGGAGCGCCGGAGGCGCCGCCTCGTCCACAAAATGAAAGCCGCTCTGGCCCGTTTCGCGCTGAATGGCTTCGATGTGATCCACCAGGACATCAGCGTCAGCCGGGTCATAACGGGAAATATAATCCAGCGACAGGTCACAGAAACTGCACTTACGCCAGTAACACCCATGTGCAAGCGCAAGCTTGTTCCAACGCCCGTCAGACCAGAGCCGATGCATGGGATTGGGCATTTCAAGAAGCGAGAAATAATCCGCGAGCGGCAGGCCCTCATAGCTGGGAGCAACATCCGAATGGCACGAGGTCACCTCCTCGCCCTTATGCAAAACCACGCGATCCTGATCCCGGACAAAGGTCCGAACCAGGTTCTCCGCCGGGCGCTTCCCCGCGAGATGCTCAACGATGGCGCCAAGAGGGGCTTCGCCGTCGTCAAGAGCGACGAAATCGAAGTAGTCGAAAACCCTTTTTTCAGAAAGCTTTCTGAGTTCCGTGTTGACGTAACCGCCTCCAAGAACGGTTTTCACCGACGGGAACCTCTCGCGAATGAGCTGGGCGATCCGGAAAGCGCCATAAACATTTCCGGCAAAGGGTGCGGAAACGCCGACGAGGTCCGGTTTGTTAGCGGAAACCACTTCAAAGGTCAGTTCGTCAAGATATCGATCCACCAGAGTGCGCGAAGCCTTCAGTTCCCGCTCAAGCAGATCAAAGCTTGCCGCGCTGGCCGCAATCTTCTCAGCATAGCGGGAAAGCGCGAACCGCTCGTCAACTCCATCACGGATGACATCCGCGAGATCGTCAACGAAAAGGCTGGCCAGATATTTCGCCTGATCCTGAACACCCAGCGCGCCAAAGAGCTGTTCTGTCCGTGAAAACGACTCCCCTCCCTCGTTTTCCAATGCTCGAAACCTGGGGCCCTCTGGAAGGAACTCGCGCGTGACGATTCGATAGGCAAGGGTCGGGTCCTTCCCTTGTAGAAATCGCAGGACTGCGTCCACGCACGAAACATATCGCCTGTTTTCAGCAAGGAAATGCGAAACGGAGACACTAGCGGATCTCTTGCCTTTGAGTTCCTGCGTAACACCCTCCATTCCCGCTTTCGAAAAAAGCCTGAGAGCAAGAGCGAGCGAAAGATCCGCCTGGAAAACCTCAGTTCCATCGCGACGCAATGCACCTGCCAATTGCATGATGGATGGGTAGGGCGCATTGAGCTGCGTCAGGGGCGCCAAAAGAAGAAGTACTCGCATTCCCGGCGAGTTATCATCGAATCAGCCGCAAGTCCAATTCCCACCTCCGGCCATCGATTCGCTCGCGATTCCCGGGCCGATTCATGATAAACCGAGTCTTATGCAAGGGACTCCCGGCCTGCAGCCGCTCAAGCGCTTATCCAGTTTACGCGAACGCCTGCCTCGTGGAATGCGCAATGAAGCCGAGTTCCTGGCCAGCCGCCGAAGCTTGCCCGCCGAAATAGTCAGGGTTTTTCGTATTTTCCGCGAATTCATCTCGGGATTGCGAGTCATGCGCAACCTCGGGCCAGCCGTTACCCTATTCGGATCCGCAAGGATTTCCGAAGACAGCCCCTATTATGAGCTCGCGCGACAGGTAGGCGCTGCTCTCGCACGAGAAGGATTCACGGTCATCACCGGAGGCGGCCCGGGAGTCATGGAAGCAAGCAGTCGTGGCGCACGAGAAGCCGGCGGGCGCACATTCGGATGCAATGTCACGCTCCCTTACGAGCAGTTTCCAAACCCTTATCTCGACTCGTCACGCACATTTCGTTACTTTTTCGTACGGAAGATCATGCTCGTGAAGTATTCCTACGCCTTCGTGTTTCTCCCCGGCGGAATGGGTACGCTCGATGAATTCACTGAAGCCATGACCCTCATTCAAACGGGGAAACTCTACGATTTCCCGGTTATTCTCGTCGGCGAGGAATACTGGCGCGGTCTCCGCAGCTGGTACGAGAAAACGGCGATCCCCGCAGGAACGGTGGCGGCCGCGGACATGACGTTCGTGCAATGCACGGATTCACCGGAGGAAGTGGCCCGAATGATCCGGGAGGCCGCGGCGGGTATAGGAGTCAAACTGCTTCGTTTGCCCCGAAATGCGGAATGATACAAAAGAACGCATTTTTCAGTTGCAGCAGCGCTGAAAGGACCCTAAAACTTTCCTTCTACAAGGGAGAATGATTCATGGCTAAAAAGGCAAAATATTCGTTCATCAATGAAGTTTACGAAACCGTTCTTAAAGCGACGGAAGTGACTCGTTCGGGCACCGTTCGCCTGAAGCGCTCTGATCTGAAGGCCGCTCTTGAAGGCGCTTTCGAAAAAGGCGCGAAAGTCGCCGCAGGCGGTGAGCGCGTGCGCTTCCCGGTCATCGGCGCCCTCGTCCGCAAAGACGTTCAGGCCCGTAAAGCTGGCAAAGGCGTGAACCCTTTCACCGGCGAAGCGATGACTATCAAAGCCCGCCCGGCTTCCAAGAAGCCCCGCTGGAGCTTCCCGAAAAGCCTGAAGGAAACTTTTGCGAAGAAGAGCAACTGGTAATAATTCGCTCTGATCTTCGGATCGACCTGAACCGTCCCCCGCGAGGGGGGCGGTTTTTTTTTGCTATTCGTGATCCTTGCATTCAAACAAGGTCCAGGCCCGGACACGCGACATCCAATCCCCGTAGTTCAGCCAGGTCAGCTTGAAAAGCCAACTGGGGAGCGTTCGAATCAGCGGGCGACAGGAGTCATGAATGAAAGAAGGAGCCGTTTGAGGTAGCTCCGCTTGCAGCAGGAACAGGTAAGCCGGCTTTTCATCCCGCTTGATCCTGCCCTCGACATCAGCCCAATGGTCAACCTTCGTCAGCACGAATTCCTCGGGCTTATAGAAGTACGTATTCGTGCCGAGAACTTCAAAAGGATCTTTTCCGAACGTCAGGACCTCCGCGCGTGTATTCGTATCCTTCTTCATCCAATGATAATAATCGTCGTAAAACTGAACATTTCTGGCCACGGGCATGAAAAGCAGAACGACGAGCGCGCTGAGGTTCAGGAAAATGAGAAACCCGAGCACGCCTCGCCCGAACCGTGCCGCTCTGAATCGATCAAAGATCGGCAGGAACGTACCTTCGCGGGTCGTGAGAGCAAGCATCATGAGGAGCGGTGCCGCATGAGCGATTGGGAAGAAAAAACGCAGTTCCTTGTGCGAGATCACCGAATGAATGAAAAAGAGCGAAGCAGTACTCCAGGTCACGCTGTTTTTTGGAAACCGGAACCACGCGACGACGCACATCAACAACGTCAGGGTACCGAGGATCGGCCAGGCCTCAGTCGCGCTCATTCGCAGCACGTCCCACCACGGAGAAGGACCGTACCGATTCACCTCGCCCCTGACCAGATTGTAATTGATGTAATTCCAGGGAGAACAAGCCCATTCTCCATATCCCCAGAAATCGACTACCCGGCCAAGCGCGATCACCAGGAGCAATCCACCAGACCAGCCTGCTAACCACGTCAATCGCTGACGAAGGCTCCCGGCACTGAAAAGAACCCACCAGCCCCCAAACGCGGCGATCATCACTCCGATCTGGAATCGTGACTCAAATCCGAGCCCCATGAGAATTCCCGAAAGGGGCGCAACCCACGCGCGTCTGCCGGGCCAGAATGCCAGGGCCAAGCCAAGGAAAAAGAAAGAGCCGCCCAGACCTTCCGAAGAGGGCCTGACATGCAGCACGGGGAGAAACCACAAAAACGCGCTCAGAAGCACCAACAGCCGTCTTGTCGCCTCTGTCTTGAACCAGGTCAGAGCTTGCCACGTCAGTAAAGCGCCGGAAGCCCAGCCAACCAGACCTGCGAAAACTCTAAAGCTGAAAACCCACGTGAAAGGGTTCAGGACTCCAAGTGCGGACCAGATTTTCGCGAAAACGAAATAAAGGGCAGGCTGAAACCAGGGTCTCATGCGCTCCGCATATTCGACCGCCAGGTCCGCAACTGGAGTCTTGCCGAGCTTGAAATTCATGAACTCCAGAATCTGAAAATACTCGTCGGCCGCCTGGTGTCCGATACTGAAGAAAGCTGCAACCAGATGCAGTCCCAGCGCAATCAGCATCCATTTCCAGAAAAACCGCCGGTCAGCGTTGGTGATCGATGTCATCTCAAGTCAAGCTCCTTAAATGGAACGGGTAATGGAACGGGCGACGGGATCCGGGTTTCCAACCTGTCTGGCCGAGAGAAGCACCCCCAGCGCGGAGAAAAAAACTCCCCAGGATTTGACACTGACTCTTTCAAGCGGCCTTACCCACTCCTTGCCGATCACCTGCGGGATTAGAATCCCGATACAGCAAATGCCCAGCACGGATAATGCGACATTCCTCCGGCTGCGGCTTTCAAGGCTCCTGTGCAGCGACAAGGCGCAAAACGGGAACGCCAGAACAAAAGAATGGTGCCAGGCAAGCGGATGCACAATCAAGCCGAGCGCGACCCAACCCAGCCAGCGGTCCAACTCCGGCAGGCCGCGTGAAAAACGGGTCCAAAGAAAACCAAAGATCAATCCCAGAACCGCGAATACCAGATAATCAATTTTCGTTGACCGTGCGTCGACCTGAAGATTCCGAAGAACCCCTGCCGTGAACCCGTGATTTCCACCGCCACGAATGACTTCTTCGCCCAATTCCGCGGCACCGGACGCCGCGGCGGCCATCCATTGCTGATAGAGGCCCACAAGGCCGATATCACTACCCGCCAGACGATATACCCCGAGCACGACCAGATGCGACAGGAGCAGAAAGATCAACCCGAAGGCGATCACACGCGCTTGAATCAGTCTGCGATAAATCCCGAGAAGGCTGATCAGCGAAAAAATTTTAGAACTGAAAAGAACCACGAGCACCGACAAACGAAAGGGATTCTTCGCACCCTTGCCGTTCGGCGTTCCCGGTTCAAAGGCCCAGAGGGCCGCCGCCATCAGCGCGACCGTGATCTGTCCGGCGGTCACGTGCGCAAGCCAGATCCACCAGAAAAGAAAGGTGGTCCAAAGAACGGATTTCCGGCTCAGCCCCAACCGCAGAAGACGTCGTGCCGAATAACCTATCAAGAGTATCTCGATCAGCGCCCAGACGATCTTGGCGACCGACCAGCTCATCCATCCGAACGGCAAAAGAACAGGGATCATCCAGGGCGGGTACTTGAATACGAAACCCAGGTCCTCCGGACGGATGGTATAAGGAGATTCTCCCGCAAGCCAGTACCGTACCGCCCGCCAGTAAACCTCGAAATCCTGACTGACCTGAAAGGCGAAATAGACCAGCCGCACTGCCAGCAGCAGGGATATCAGGGCAAGTGCCCCCCATCCGAACCTTTCAATAGTCTTCCTGGACCGCTTCTCCATGGCGAATATTGCTAACAAACACTGCTCTCAACTGCCAGAGTTTTCCCTGTACGCCCTTCAGAGCAGATATTGATACGTTCATCAAAACAAGGTTACACTGGTTCCACTATGGTTGAACCACAGCTCCAGCATCACGAGGCGGGAACACTGCTCATCGCGGAAAACGACTGTTCCAGGAAAATGTTCATCCTGAAAAAAGGCAAGGTCCGCGTTTTCAAAAACTACATGAACCAGAGAATCACGCTCGCCATTCTCGGCGAAGGCGAAATATTCGGGGAGCTGAGCTTCTTTGATGCCGAACCGCGAACCGCATCCGTCGAGGCGCTCACGGACGTGAGCGTCGTGGCCATCGATGGCGAAAAGGCCACCCGGCAGATCGCTGAACTGCCAGACTGGGTGATTCCGATCTTCCGGAGCGTCTTCCATCGTTTCCGCGAGGCAGATCAGAAAATCACCGTGCTCCAGAGCATGAACGAATATCAGAAGAAAAATTTCAAGAACGACACGGTCGGAAAGACGATCTACCTCGAGCTTCTGAGGTTCATCAAAACACTGGAAATCCTGTACTCGCGAGATGTCCAGAACTCAAAGACGCCCACAAGCGTCAGTATTCTTCAGGAACTCGATGACATGCTCGGAAAGCGCTTTATCGGACTCAAGGTCTTCTGGCGACTGCTCAAGGAATACGACTTCATGGACCACCAGCTCGAGCAGGCCAAAGGGGAAGTTCGGCTAAAAACGGATATGATCGCGAATTGGAAGAAATACCTCGCCTCGGAAGTCGAATCCGAACGCTTTCTGATCCTGAGTCATCCGGCCCTCGCCGTCTTGCGGCGAATCGTGGGAATCACGAATACTCACGAGGTGACCAGCGAAACCAGCACCAACCGGCCGGTGTCCTTCGACGAGCTGAAACTTGGTTCCATCCCGTTATACCAGGAGGGAATCAAGGAGCTGGCGGAACGAAAGCTCATCGTACCGATGCAAAACGGGTTCAGCCTCGAAGCTCCTGCGATCCATCGCCTGTTTCTCTTCCAGAGCATTCTGAAGAACTTTGACCATACGATCGTGAATCTGGGCTGAAAGCAGGAAGAAATTGCCAAACGTCTCGAGATGGATCGATGCGCATTGCCATCTTGCCGATTCGAGGCTGGATCAGTATCGAGCGGCGCTCGTGGAGCAATGCCGAACCATAGGCATCACCCGGCTTATCCAGGGCGGTGTCGACCCGGACGACTGGGACCGCCAACTGAACGTTCGAGCTGATTTCGGCGATCTGATTGTGCCGGTTTTCGGCGCCTACCCCATCTGGGCAGGAACAGCCGAGGACGCCGTGTTTTCCGCCGCGATGCTGAAGCTCGAGCAGCTCCTCCCGCACGCGCGGGCGCTGGGGGAAGTCGGACTCGATTTCCGGGGACCCCACGATTCCGGAATTCGGGAAAGGCAATCCCGGGCGTTTGAAAAGCAGCTCGCGATCGCCGCCGGGGCCGGGTTCCCGATCATTCTGCACGTGGTTCATGCGCATCCGGAAGCCCTCCGTATCCTGCGAAAAGCGAAATTCAAAGAGGGCGGCATTCTGCACGGGTACACGGGCCATCTGGAGCAGGCCAAAGAATATATCGACCTCGGGTTTGCGGTTTCCGCAGGCTGCGGAATCCTGCGCGGCACGGGACATGCTTTGCGGTCCGCAATGACGGCGATTCCCTCCGATTTCCTCGTCATCGAATCGGATGCGCCAGACCAACCCCCTCCCCTTCACCTGCGAAAAGCGGGTGCGATGGGCGACCTTCATGGCCCTGCAAGCATCCTCGTCGTAGCCTCTGAAATAGCAGAACTCCGTTCAAGCACCCCCGAAGAAGTGCTCGACCGGAGCTCTGCAAACCTCAGACGAATATTCCGGCTTTAACGGCCGGGAGCTTTCGCAGGCCTGACCTGCTTTTCACCGGCAGGCGCGGGGACAACCGTGATCGCGGTCTCGTTCATGCCGTATTGTTTCACGATCGTGAACAAACGCTCAGCATCCTCGAGGTGCATGCGCACGCAGCCGCCCGAAGCCGGGGCGCCTAGTTCCGCATAATGATCAGGTGTGGTGGCATGGACCCAGACGCCGCCGCTGAATGGAATCACGTAATGGAGCCAGACTTTCCACAGATTCGAGTAGCGCTTCCGCTCAAGGCTGTCAGGAATGAACGTCCCGTTCGGGGTGACCGGGTTATACACACGTCCGCTTTTCCCTTTCAGGCCTTTCCGCTCCCATGCAGTGGAAACGGTGAAAATTTCCTGAAGACTTCCATCCACGAAAACTTCCATATGCTGGCGTCCGGTCTTCTGCATGGTCTTGTAGACCACAATCTGTACCCGGCGCGCTTTATGTTTCGCAAGCTCCTTGGGGCTGCTTCGGCGCAGGAAGTCCCGCTCCGGATACAAACCTTCCTCGTCCGCCAATTCTTCCTGCGGAATAATATCGTCGGCGAGCATGGCCTCGTCGTTCGCGCGCACGAGACCGGAGAATCCGAGGCCGAGCGACAGAATAAGAGCCGAAGGCATTCCAACACGATTCATCAGGTTCAACATATCACCGCTTCCTTTCGAGCTTGCGAGCCAGTTGAGTGAGGCGCGCTGTGAAATCCTCGTTCAGATTGAGATAATATTGCGGGACGAGGACACCCGGATCATCAGAGCTGTTCATATAAGTTTTCTTTTTGACGATCTTGCGCAGAAGCGTGCCGAGTTTCGCACCCTTGGCGTTGATGTGATCCTCCTGTGTTTCCTTTTCGAAGGAAAACAGGACGTGACTTCCGGCGCTCTCGACGTAAGCGACCCACTTCGCTGACAGAAGTGATCTCGTATATCCGTAAAGCGTGATCCCAAAAAGATGGTACCAGCTGCCATAATGGTCAGCGCCTTTTCCAAAGTAGTTCACGATCGGGCTGAAGCGAAGAGTGCTGCTCAGGGACTCCCGGTTCTGGTCCCGCCATTGAATGGCAAGGACGTTCTGGATGGTCAACAGCGCCAGGTAAACATTCCCCTCGCTCAGGCGATAGCTCGCGCGAAACAGCTGATCAAGAGTCATCCCGTTCCCGGAAGCGCGGAAAGGCTGCTCCAGGATGAAACGGCGGAGATCTGCTTCCTTTTCGGTGGTCATGTAAATATCGGTCACGCCGCGGGACATGGCCACCAGGAGTTTTGAAAAATCACTTATCGGGCTGAATTGCTGCGCATGCCTGGAGAACTCACGGCTCCACTTGTGTTCGCGCCCGAATTTGGCCTCAAGCCCGTTATCGCGCCACTCCTCGTAAATCACCTGCTCGAACATTCGCGCGGCCTCTTTGACGCGAATGGGATTCAGGTCACCTTCGAGTCCGATCTTGCCGGAAAAATACTTTTCAAGCAGAAGATGACGAGCCGTCTCAGAGACCGGAAGAGCATCGATGACCGCGAGTTCCTTTTCAGAGGGAATCCAAGATTTGGGTTCGTCGATGAGTTCGAAATATTCCCGGGGCTGAATCGAAAAAATTTCCCTGGCGCAGGGATACGCTTCATGAACCTCGCGATTGCTGATCTCGATTTTATGCGGCTTCTTCCGCATGACCCACCAGATTTTTTTCGGAACAGTCATCGACGTGGCAGCGAGCGCATAGTCACTGAGAAGATCCGAGGTGGAAGCTCGCTTTTGACGGTAATTGGCAAGAACGCGGTAATCGAGCTCTGACGGATCGATCTGATAGCTGCCGTCCGCGGCGAGCGTGACCGCATCGCTCACATCATACTTGGCGCAAAGTTGGTTCAGCGATTCATTCCCCGAAGCGAACTGCGAGTGGCACAAGGCCAACGCCGTAAAAGCCAATCCGCTTCTGGAGTGGAAACGTGGTTTCATCATCGCACCTTCAGACTATAAGCATTCGTCAGGTCAGAACCCTCTACCTGAACGGTACGATCGCCAAGGGCATCCTGGTCCACAATGGCGCGAACTTCCTCTAAAAGCCGGGCCGAGAGCTGGTCGAGCCGGCTCCCGTTGAATTCCACTTTGGCGGCCTGGGGCGACAGCTTCGTATTGGCAATCAGAAAGAAAATGCCGGTATCGTGCAAGGCCTCGCGCGCGGCCGCGGTTGCAAGTTGCTGCGGGCTGCGAACATAAACCGGCCAGTAGCGAATGGGTTTCGGCCGCGCCTCTGTTTTCGAAACGCAGGTCACAGTGCGGTCACGTGTGGCGGCTTCCGTGCACCGGATACTGGTTGTTCCTTCGCGGAGGAATTTTGCGGTATCGCCCTGGTCAAGAACGATGGAACAGGATCGTTCCCAGAAACGCTTTCCTGAAGTTTCCGTGCAACGATTCACGGTGGTTGCGGACTTTTCAAACTTCACGCCGACATCCACCTTCTTGGTGGCGGTGGTGCGCAGAATGTAACTTGAGTTTCCGAGATTTTTCACTTCAACGCGCGTGACGAGGTTGCTGATCTCGATCAGCAATTGGTGATCAGAAAACACCTCGCGAACCTCATCGAGAGTCCTTCGCGAATCAAAACGCTGCGTGGCCTGAAGACTGACGCGGTCACCTTTCAGCTTGAAAAGGAAAGAGGTCCCCTGCGCTTCGGCAGCTTTTGCGGCACTGATCAAAGCTCCAACTGAAGCAGCCAGAGCAATCAGGGCGAAACTTGTAGGAACCCACTTGAACCGCATCATGAAACGTCCCTCTTCAGCATCAACTGGCCGAAAGATATACCATTCACAGTGCAGTGCGTCAATACCTTATTAAAGAAGTCAGCTATTAAGCAAAACATTACGTTTACAACCACTTAGGAATAAAAGCAGTCAATTACTTGAGTCACCTTCAGCTTGCTCATGACGATAGCGAAGCGTTCAGGACTGACCGATACCCTCCGCTTTTATTCCCCAGCCGGGCTATGATCTTTCAAGGGGGCTTTCGAATGATGTCGCGGCTCATTTCAGGTCTGCTTGTGATTTTGGCTTTTCCCACCCCCGCGTCGGCGGGATGCTCAAAAAACCGGATTGAGATCACCCGTTCTTCGGGGTTTGGTCTTTCGTTCGGAGGCGGGAAATCCTCCATCAATGGGAGCCAATCATTTAGCGCCAGCATCCCCGTTTACGCAAATGGGCAAGATGGCTGCTGGCGGCAGAAATCGCATCTTCGCTTCGAAGTCAAAGCGGACGCCGCGGAAACGCGAGGCAAGATGGACATTTATCCGGTGGAAGCTGAATTCGAGGATCTCGAGAACACGAGCGTTCACACGTACGTCATCATCGAAAAGGAAACGAAGCTGAAAGTCCATGTCCTCAGCGCCGTCTGTGTGGGCAATCAGGTCCTCTCGATGGAATCCTTTTCAGGAGAGTCCTCAGAACTCTCAAAAGGAAAAGAGGCCGCTGGCGCCCGGGTCTCCTCGTTCCTCGCGACAGGACGCGCCGCTGCGGCGCTTCGTGCCAGACAACCCGGCTGGGGAAATCGTGTACCAGAGCGCTTTGTGCGCGAACTCGAACTTCGCAACGCTGTCTGCGCATCCTGTGAGCCGAACACTCAGGTCGGGGTTCCGCGCGTAGAGATCGGCATGAGCGTCTCCGCACCCGGCTTGAAAACGCTGTCGAGTTTTTCAACCGATCAGGCCAATGAGATGGTTTGCCAGCCAGAGTTCCAACGCGCAATGGCTCAGCACGAATTTACGGCATACCGCAAAGCAAAACAGGCCGGAACAGCCCGCATCGAATACAGCAAATGGCGGAATCGCCTGCGCGTGGAATGGTGACGGAGTTACCCGAAACTCGCCAGCTTCTCGAGAGCCGAACGAAGCCCATCATGAATGGCCGCAACTTCCGCCGGCGCCCAGTCTTTTCGATCTTTCCGGATGAAGGAAGTTTTGTCCACGCGATTGTCAAAGCGCGCAATCGGTAGCTGATACTGTTTGCCCTTCGCGTTGATCGCCACGGTTCCCGGAACTGTGGAATGAGACTCAAGCCATTCCATGTCATCGCAGCCGTATTCGTTCATCATGACTTCGATC
This sequence comes from Bdellovibrionales bacterium GWB1_55_8, assembly GCA_001769835.1. GTDB lineage: Bacteria > Bdellovibrionota > UBA1018 > UBA1018 > UBA1018 > GWB1-55-8. Next base: position 1,115 of record MEPR01000047.1, on the reverse strand, counting down.
GGCACGCCATGGTGCAGAATGGATCCCGGATCGTTCGGATCCGTGCGCTCATGATTTTTACGGCGGGACTCTTCAGGCGTGACCCAGATGTAAAGGATTCGCGCTTTCGCAAGAATTTCAGGTGAAAGCTGTCCGAGCGAATAGAGATACCCGAACGGTGCTTCAAGGGGCAATGATGAGCCGTGCTTTCCGCCACGGGCGAACTCGATGACAATCGTCTTGCCCTGAAGGTCGACCTGCGTATTCTGGTTCTTTTCAACCAGCAGCTCCCTGCATTCCTTTTCGAGACTGTCGGTTATTGCATTGAGCGTCGCTGAATCGAAAGAGCTCAGGCGTGCCGGAGCGCCGACGGCCAGGGAAGCAGCGTCGATCCGCTTGAGCATATGAAGCGCGGCAGAAGAGGGATCGTGCGTTTTCTTCTGCAGAAGATCGGCATAGTCTTCATTTAGCAACGCAATCAGGGTTCCCCAATCTTTCGGGTTTTTGAAAGGCTTGTCGCCGGATTGAAAAAATTGTCTCGGCGCGCTGCGCTTCTCGAGTTCGTCATCAATGCGACGCATGACATGAACATAGGGGAAGTCGTCCAATTGAACGGTGGGGCCCATGTGGAAGTCCTCCGCACAGGACTTCGGCGAAAGCTGCGCCATGTACTTACGAACTTCGGATTTTCCTGAGGCAGGCAGTGCGAGCAACAGAACGGTATCAAGAAGCTTTTTCATGGTCATCCCTCTTTGCGCGGGACGATACCCGGGCGCCCCGGCCCTGGGCAAGAACTAAAAAAGAGAGGCAACCCGTGAGTTGCCTCTCTTAGTGATTTTATGACGCGATCACCCAACCCAATCCAGGAGGGGTCTGATTTTTACTTCTGAGCGGCTTTCTGACCAGCCTTTTGTCCGGCTTTCTGACCAGCCTTCTGCCCGGCTTTTTGAGCGGCCTTCTGTCCACCCTTCTGCACAGCGGTAGCTGTTTTTTGAGCAGCTTTCTGTCCAGATTTCTGCGTAGCCTGCCCTAATTTCTGCTCAGCTTTCTGACCGGACTTCTGGGCAGCCTTGCCTAGCTTCTGCTCGGCTTTCTGACCGGATTTCTGGGCAGCCTTGCCTAGCTTCTGCTCGGCT
>MEPR01000046.1:17369-17896 GCA_001769835.1 Bdellovibrionales bacterium GWB1_55_8 | reverse complement strand
AGGAGCTTCAGGTGCCGGTCATCGCCCTGTCGCAGCTCAACCGGGCCGTGGAAACGCGGGGCAAGGACAAGCGTCCCATGCTGGCCGATTTGCGCGAATCAGGCGCCATCGAGCAGGACGCAGACGTGATCTTTTTCATCTACCGCGACGAGGTCTACAACAAGTGCGAGTGCCCCCACGAAGGCGAATGCCTCTGCGGCAGGCGCGGCGTGGCCGAGGTGATCATCGGCAAGCAGCGCAACGGCCCGATAGGCAAGGTGGACCTTTCCTTTATCAATAAATACACCCGCTTCGAGAACGCCGAGAAGCGGCCTTATTGAAAAGGGACAGTCCCCCTGGAACCAAAGGGGACTGTCCCTGTGTGGTCCCCGCCTGGAGGTCGCCATGTCCCGTCATCCGGCAGTGGCAGGTCTTTTCTATCCCGGTTCGGCAGGGGCGCTCAGGAAGCAGGTCGAAGGCTTCATCATTCCCGGCGCAAAGAAGGTGAAGGCCCTCGGCATCCTGTCGCCCCACGCAGGTCTCATCTA
>MEPR01000046.1:16782-17312 GCA_001769835.1 Bdellovibrionales bacterium GWB1_55_8 | reverse complement strand
TCTGATCGGGCCGAACCACACGGGCCTGGGCGCTCCCGTCTCCATCATGGCCAAAGGCTCCTGGGAGACCCCTCTCGGCACGGTGGAGATCAACAGCGGCCTTGCTGCTGCCATCATGTCCCATTCCTCCCGGATCGAGGAAGACTCCCTCGCCCATATGCGGGAACACTCCCTGGAAGTCCAACTCCCCTTTATTCAATACTTAAAAGAGAAGTTCACCATCGTTCCCATCCAGATGCTCGACACGCGGCTCCAGACTTGCCTTGAAGTGGGAAGGGCGATCGCAGAGGCGGTCAAGGAGCGCAGAGAGCAGAGAGCAGAGGGCAGAGGGAAAACCAACAACAAAGAACGCCAAACTTCGGACACCGAACTGCCTCCGCTCATCATCGCAAGCTCCGACATGAGCCATTACGAATCTGTTGAAAGGGCTCGGGAAAAGGACCAGCGGGCCATTGGCCGGATACTGGACCTGGACCCCGAAGGGCTTTACCGCGTTGTCCGTGACTCGTCCATCACCATGTGCGGCTACG
>MEPR01000046.1:15708-16732 GCA_001769835.1 Bdellovibrionales bacterium GWB1_55_8 | reverse complement strand
GCCAAACTCGTGAAGTACGCCCACTCCGGCGAGGTCAGCGGAGATTATGCCCAGGTCGTGGGATATGCAGGGGTGGTGGTGTGCTAAAAGCTCGCGAACCTCTTCGCAGCTATCAACTTCTCAGTATAAACGCTCATGTACATGATTTCCTTTGAGTATTACGTTATCTTCAACCGTGCCCAATCTGTTTGACTATCGGTCTTCCTGTTGGATATCGTAAATTTTGTTTTAGCCTTTTCCCCCGTTCTTTTCTCTGCTCGGTATCCAGTCAAAAAAAGTTTCGACCAACTTTTTTTTTCAGTATGTTGAGGCGGTCTCGCGACCTGCTGGAAATGCCCCTCGCGTATCATGCGTCCATCGCTTGATACTACTATAAACAGGGAGGGGACATGAATCGCGATAACGTTCGAGGGGTGACACTTATTGAGATGCTTGTTACGCTAAGCATTCTGGCGATACTTGCTGGATTAGCGGGCCCGGGAATGGATCTCGTAAGAAATGAGCAGGTGGCTGGGGTGGCGAAGGAATTAGTCGCTGATATCCAGCGACAGCGGCTTGATGCAATGACAGGAAATTCAGGCAAAGGATTTGGGATCCGATTTGAAGCCTCCGGCACCTATGTGCGATTTCGATTTGATGACTGCAACGATGACTATACCTACGATGCCGACGGTTGCGAGGGCAGAGAAGAAGAGGGCGAGGCTGTCAAAACCGTACTGCCGGGGACGATACTTCTGAAAAAGAGTGACGGATCAGATTTCAGAAACGATGTCCTGATCTTTGACCGGCGCGGGACACCTCGGAGAAATACGTGGGGGTTCGGGAACATGACAATAATTGTCAATCATGCATCAGGTATGGGCGTCAGCAAATGTATTGCTGTGAGTATGTACAGGATTCGTTCCGGGATCTGGAAGTGGAACGACCGGAGTGGCAGGTATGATTGCTTTAAGGATTGAAATATATTAGTATTTGCCTGTTGTTCATTCTCTGAAGGTATGTAAGAGATTACCTACTCTACTTC
>MEPR01000046.1:15522-15699 GCA_001769835.1 Bdellovibrionales bacterium GWB1_55_8 | reverse complement strand
TTAGCGCTAGAACCATGATTCTTATAACATATTGATAAGTGTCATGATTATAATGGTATGCCAGTTGCATGGCTAGTGGTCGAAGAGATGAAGATTTCGGGTTGGGTATGAAACGTGCGCACAGCATAATATGAGGACAGATTACATGGCTCATAGGAAAAATAAGTACGACAGCGG
>MEPR01000046.1:3700-15498 GCA_001769835.1 Bdellovibrionales bacterium GWB1_55_8 | reverse complement strand
ACCCTCATTGAACTAATGGTAGTCATCGCGATAATTGCCATTCTCGCTGTCATTTCCACGCTCAGTATGGATTTCATACATAAGGAACGCGTGACCAGCTCGATCAAGGAGGTAGCCTCGGACCTGAAGAAAGTGCGCATGGACGCCATGACTGCCGGCCCGACGACCGCAGCGCCGAACACGAGGGGCATGGGGATCCGGTTTACCTCTGTCTCGGGTTATGACTTGTTCACGTTCAACGACTGCAGTGGCGACTATCGGTACGAGGTGGACGGGTGCACTGGATCGACCCGGGAAGAAGCAGACACACGTACGGTGACCCTGCCCGCATCGTTACAACTGAAACGGCTGTCCGGTGGCAGTCTCGTCAGTCCTGCGAACGCCCTGGACGACATCATCATGTTTGATCGTTTTGGCCAGGCCCGGACCAGTGAGTGGGCGATGGCTGCAGAAGGCACACCGCTGATTCTTGTCATTCAACATGTGAGCGGCTTGCACGGCAAGTGTATACGATTAGATTCCAACAGCATTCGGGAGGGTTCCTGGAATGGCACTTCAAACACCTGCACGGCAAATTAGGGGCTTCTCTCTGATCGAACTGATGATCGCGGTTGTTCTGATCATGGTTTCCATGCTCGCGATGTTGACGTCTACCCTCATGTCGATAAGTACCAATCTCGAGAACGACGTGAGGAATACCGCCATCAGGGTTACGAACCAGACGGCTGAAGCGCTGCTTGCTCTTCCCATCGAGGATAACGAATTTACCGATGGCAGCGATCATGTGCGGATCCCAGGAAATGCATTACAGAACGCAAAAGGATTTCCATCGACCACGGTAACTGTGCGAGGGTATCAGCAGTCGTATACGATACGATGGACGGTGGTCTCGCAAACGGAAAATGTGAAAGAAGTAGCGATCACCGTGGACTATACGTTCAAGACCCAGCCCCGTACGAATACGGCGGTAATCTACAAGCATAAGGCGATATGACGATGATGACCAAACGCGGTTTTTCCTTGATAGAACTCCTGGCGGTTGTGGCCATTTTTTCGGTGGTTATGGCGGGATTGTACTCTGCTTACAGTGTGCAGCTTCGAGCCGGGGTCAAGGAATACCGGATCGCGGAATCGGAGATGGAGCTCGGTATATCGAGAGGTATTATCGATCGCGACCTGAGCATGGCCGGTCATGGACTGATGGACGACTATGGCGCTGTGTCAGGTTTTACCTTGCCGCGGGCGGTTTCAGCCCAGGAGGGCGGGACTGATCCCGACCAGCTTATACTGATGGGAACGGCCCTCGGCATTGCATCGCGCGCGTCACAGGGTTGGACCTATGCTGATTCCGTTGTGTCGGGCGTGCCCGTTTTCATGACATTTGGCGATGCGCGGGAAGACGTTGGTCTAAACGACCGTGTCATCCTGATGGATCCCAATACCAGAGCATTGCGTGCGGACGGGTCTGTTTGGCTATTCAAGTACAATGGCGCGTCGGCCAATGTGACGCTGATGCCGGAGTCGTCTACTACTCCCTACTCTGACCCGTTCACCGGTATGGTGGTGTACGGCATGAATCGCGCGGGTGAGACCGATGCAACCCAACCGTACAATGCCGTCAGATATTATCTTGCCGATGCCGCGTCATCGGTGCCGCCGCGCACCTGTGCGCCGGGCACCGGGAGCGGCGGATTCAGCATTTTTGCCATCAGCTCCTCGGGTCCCAGCAGGTTCAGCATCGCGAACGCTGGTTCAGAGCGGGTGCTTCCGAGCGGAAGCCCGAGTACCGCGCGCAGGTGGTTTTCAAATTGGTCCGTGTCCGAGGCATCGAGTGTGAAATGACCGGTGTTGTGCACGCGCGGAGCGATCTCATTGACGAGCAGATTTCCGTCACGGGTTTCGAAGAACTCAAGGGCAAAGGTGCCGGTGAGGTGGAGTTCTCGCGCCAGCTTTTCAGCGTGTTTCCGGGCGAGGGTTTCCAGCCGCCTTGGGACGCCGAACGATACCGCGGGACCGTGAACCCTTTCGCAGATTCCGTTTCGCTGTTGCGAGATCGTCAGGGGATAGGAAGCGAATTCTCCGTTGAGCGAAAGGCAGCCCACTATCGCAAGCTCCCTTTTGAAGGCGACACGTTCTTCCGCATAAAGAAGGACTCCCTTGAGGTCTGCTTCAGTGCAGAAAAGAGCGGCTTGGGGGATGTCCTTGGGAGAGTTCAGGAAGAATGTCCCTTTTCCGTCGTAGCCCAGCTGCGCCCATTTCAGGACGGCACCACGTGGAAAAGCCTGAAAAACCTCGCGAAGCCAGTTTTCGGATGCTTGCTCGGAATCGTGCTGTGCTTTCGGGATATAAGAGGCGCTTGGAATCCTGAGTCGCGCCAGGGTCTTTTTCTGGTTCAGCTTGTCCTGCACGAATCGCATCGCGCTGAGCGGGGGTGAGAAGTGGACCGACGTTTCGCCGGCCGCCTGTTGAAGCAGGTCGCACGGGATGAATTCGTTTTCAAAAATCACCAGATCGAGTTCGGCGAAAAAACCCCTGAGATCTTTCGAATTCTTCATTGAACCGTGGAAAATGCGGGGGCAGACCTGAGTGGCTGGTTCGCCGGGGAGCGCAAAAACGGTGGGCTCGAGCCCCAAGCGAGAAGACGCTTGAACCAACATCCGGGATAGCTGCCCACCTCCCAAAATTCCAAGCCGTGGCCCTGAAATCGTCATCAAAACCTTGATATCACGAATTTTTTCGCTCCTCAACGCGCGTTGCCCAGACCCTGTCAGCAGTGACGCAGGTGACGCCTGTGTGCAGTATATGTGACAATTCTGGTTGGCTATTGCAAGGAAGGGATCCCTATGTCCGATTCACAGAGTTTTACGGTTCTTTCGCAAATCTGTTCCGCATTCTTCGATCAGTTGGATCGTAAGACGCTGATTTCGCGGATTCTCGATGCGGCGATCGAACTGACCCATGGCGATCGCGGAACCATCTTTCTCGCGCCCTCCGGAATGAGTGACGAGTTGCCGCAAGACCCGGGACAGCTCAGTTCATTGGTGGCGACAGGCTTGGACGGCAAGGAGATCAAAGTCAGTATTCAGGACGGCATTGCCGGTCATGTGTTTCGTACGGGTAAGGCGTTTCTCACAAACGATGCTCAGCATGATCCGCTATTCTGTTCCGAGGTGGATGTCTCTACGGGGTACATCACACGATCGATTTTGTCAGTGCCGCTTCTGACGCCGGGCGCTCGCAAGCTCGGGGTGATCGAGATCCTGAACAGCAGGGGTGCCGGTTTCAACGAGAATGATCTGAAGATACTGCATGTGCTTGCGCTGTTTTCGGCGATCGCTTTGGAGACTCGAGAGACAATCGATCACCTCACGGAAGCCACGGAAAGCCTGAAGCAGGGCAAGTGGAACTGGGCGCGCGAGATCGAGAGCATTCCGCTGAGTTCCTCCAATCCGCAACTGCAGGAGCTTTATGGAAAGCTTCCTTTCTTTGCGCAAAGCGATAGCAGCGTCCTTATAGAAGGAGAGAGCGGGACCGGCAAGGAAGTGGTAGCGCAATTTCTGCACGTGAAGAGCAGGCGACGTGATCGTGCGTTTGTCGCTATTAACTGCGCGGCAATTCCGGAAAGCCTGTTTGAGGCGGAGCTGTTCGGCGTCGCGCGGGGAGCTGCCACCGGGACTTCGGCTCGAAAGGGAAAGATCGAGATGAGTCAGGGCGGAACTCTGTTCCTCGATGAAATCGGAGAGCTTCCGCTGTCGATGCAGGCCAAACTGCTTCGCGTCCTTCAGGAGAAATCCGTTACAAGAGTGGGATCCGACGAGACTCCGCGATCGGTTGATTTCCGTCTCGTGGCAGCGACGAATAAAAATCTTGCGACTCTGGTCAGAGAGGGCCGTTTCCGCGAAGATCTGTTTTATCGGCTGAACGTGGTGCATCTGCGACTGTTTCCGCTGCGTGAAAGGCGAGAGGACATTCCGGAGCTTTGCCAGAACGTTTTGAGGAAATTCGTTCAGAAGCGCGGATGGAAACCGAAAACGCTCACGCCGGCTGCGCTTGCCCTGCTGGTTGGGGCGCCTTGGTCAGGAAATATACGCGAGCTTCAGAACAAGCTGGAGAGCGCGGTCATTCACAGCGCTGAGAAGCAGACGCTCGAGCCCGGTGACTTCAATATGGAGTCGTTGTTGGGCGGACATGAGGAGCTGGTCCGGTTGACTTCCCCCGGCCCGGTTAATTTTGACATCCGTTCGGCGAAGGAGCAGCTCGAAGCAGACTTGATCGAGCGGGCGCTTGCGGAAACGAAAGGAAACAAGAGCCAGGCCGCAAGGCTTCTTGGGATCACGCGCGAAGGCCTTCGAAAAGCCATGAACAAAATATCCGGAAAAGGTTCGCCGAAACTGAGGCTCGTGGAAGCGTCTGAAGAAGTGCCAGGCGAAAGTGACAGCGGCTATGATGACGTGAAAAAGGCGGCCTGACAGTAAGGGAACGCCCGTTGCAGCATCTGGGGTGATGGCGTTGTCCAACAGCTCGATTGCGGCAGTCTTCGATAAGGTTGCTGACCTTCTGGACATTGAAGGAGCCAATCAATTTCGCGTGCGCGCCTACCGGACCGCCGCGCGCACAATCGCCATTCAGCCTGAGTCGGTTGCTGAAAGTATTTTGCACGGACGGGATCTCAGTGAGCTGCCCGGAATCGGGAAGGACCTTGCGGGTAAAATCGAGGAAGTAGCCACAACTGGCAGGTTGAACGTTCTCGAGGACGTCGAAAAGAGGGTTCCGGAAGGGCTATCCGCCTTGCTGGAAATTCCCGGCATGGGACCGAAGCGGGTTCGTGTGCTGAAGGAGCGGTGCGCTGTTTCCAGTATGGAAAGCCTTGAGCGTGTCCTTAAGACGGGACAGATCCGCGAGTTGCCCGGTTTCGGCCCGAAGACCGAAGCGGCCATTCGGGACGGCATTGAGCGCAGAAAGCTTCCGGGACAGAGTCGCGTGACCCGGGCGCTTGGTGACGAGGTGACCCGGGCGCTCCTTCCTTATCTGAAGAGCGTGGACGGAGTTCTTCAGGTGGTCGCCGCAGGAAGTTACCGAAGGGGGCTCGAGACAATCGGGGATATCGATATTCTCGCCACCTGCACGGACGCGGTCGCCATGATGGACGCGTTCGTGAAGTACCCGGAGGTCCTTCGTGTTCTTTCAAGGGGGATCACCCGCTCCACGATCGTTCTCACCAGTGGTATTCAAGTGGATCTTCGGGTTGTTCCTGCCGAAAGTTACGGGGCCGCGCTGGTGTATTTTACGGGCTCAAAGGCGCACAATATCGCCATCCGCGCAATAGGAGTGAAAAAGGGCCTCAAAGTAAACGAGTATGGGGTATTCAAAGGACGGCGCCGGCTCTGTGGAAAAACCGAGGAGGAGGTCTACGCCAGGCTTGGGCTAGCATGGATTGAGCCCGAACTCCGCGAAAACCGGGGAGAGGTGGAGGCCGCGCGAGACGGCAAGCTTCCAGAGCTTTTGCGCCTGGATCAGATCCGGGGCGATCTGCACGCCCACACTGTCGCAACCGACGGCCGTCGCACGCTTGAAGAAATGGCGGAGGCCGCTCGCGCGAAGGGTTACGAATACCTTTCTATTTCGGATCATACCAAGCGCCTCACGGTTGCCAGGGGACAGGATGAAAAAAGACTGAGGGAACAGATTCGCGCCATCGATCGGCTGAATGCCCGGTTCTCCGGTTTTCAAATACTGAAATCCGCGGAAGTGGACATTCTGGAGGACGGCTCGCTCGATCTGCCCGACTCCATCCTTAAAGAGCTGGATATCCGGGTCTGCTCGATTCACTACAAATTCAACTTGCCGATTCAACAGCAGACCGAACGCGTGATCCGCGCCATGGATAATCCATACTTTAACATTCTCGCGCATCCCACCGGTCGCCTGATCGGTCGACGAGAGGGTTACGCTCTGGATCTGGATCGCGTGATTGCGGCTGCAGCCGAGCGGGGAGTCTTTCTCGAGCTGAATTCGCAACCGGATCGTCTTGATCTGACGGACATCTATTGCCGCAAGGCTCGTGACATGGGCGCGAAGATCGTGATCTCCACTGACGCACATAGCGATCTCGAACTCGATTTCATGCGTTTCGGAGTGGGGCAGGCCAGGCGAGGTTGGCTCCGGACGGAGGATGTTGTGAACACCAGGTCCTGGAGTCGCGTTCGAACACTGTTTCGCCGGGCCCCTTCAAGCGGGTCGCTTCAGAGAAAAAAACCGCAATAGTTTCCTAACAGTTGCGCGCATGTTTACCTGTTGACTTGGATCTGCTCTGACCTTAGTTTTTGAATCTTAGTCCCAGAGGTACGAGCAGGAACGCAGTCTAAGCCGCTTGCGGCTTCCCTGGGTCCCTTGGAGTCCATGGTCAAGTCCGGGAATACCGTTGCGAGAATGCGACGAATTTCTTGGACAGGTTTTTTTGTGCCGACCATGGGAACTCCATTGCATTCATTGATCCTAATTTGTTAGAGGTTCAGCACCGATGACACACGATCAGAACGTTGGGGAAGCGCAGTCCTCCGCTCTGCCAGGACGCAATACGTCCGGCAAGAAGATCGAGGAATTAGACGAAATCGTGATTCGCTTTGCAGGCGATTCCGGAGACGGAATGCAGCTTACAGGCGATCAATTCACCACCGCTTCGGCGATGATGGGCGAAGACGTTGCAACTTTGCCGGACTATCCTTCTGAAATCCGCGCGCCGGCCGGTACGGTTTTCGGCGTTTCCGGGTTTCAGCTCCGCTTCGGAGGCGGGGAAGTCTTCACGCCCGGCGATCGTATTGACGTGCTGGTCGCGATGAATCCTGCCGCTCTGAAAACGAATGTTCCCAGTCTGCGCGAAAACGGCATCATTATTGTGAATGAAGATGCGTTCAGCGCAAGGAACCTGGAAAAAGCAGGTTACACCGCGAACCCGCTCGAGAGTTCTGACCTTGCCCGTTTCCAGGTCTTCAAGGCGAATATCTCGAAGCTCACGCAGAACGCGCTTGAAGGCAGCGGTTTGACCGGCAAGCAGGTCGACCTCTGCAAAAACTTCTTTGCTCTCGGTCTCTCCTACTGGTTGTTCAACCGGTCCATGGAGCAGACGCAGAAATGGCTGAAGAAAAAATTCGCGGCGAAGCCACAGCTTCTTGAGGCAAATCTGAAAGTTCTGCAGGCTGGCTGGAACTTCGGCAACACGGCCGAAATGTTCAGTACGTCTTACGTGATCCGCAAGCAGGAAACACGGAAGCCCGGGACCTATCGGTATGTCACTGGTAATACCGCGGCTGCTCTCGGGTTGCTCGCCGCCGCGAAGCGCTCTGGACTGAAGCTGTTCTTGGGCAGTTACCCGATCACCCCTGCTACCGATATTCTTCACGAGCTTTCGAAGTACAAGCAGCATGTGACGGTTTTTCAGGCGGAAGACGAAATCGCCGGGATTGGCTCAGCAGTAGGCGCCGCCTTCGGCGGAGCCCTCGCCGTGACCACCACTTCCGGTCCGGGGCTTTCGCTCAAGACGGAATTCCTGGGTCTTGCTTGCATGGTGGAGCTCCCATTGGTTGTCATCGATGTGCAGCGTGCCGGTCCTTCCACGGGCTTGCCGACTAAGACTGAACAATCAGATCTCATGCAGGCTCTTTGGGGCAGGCATGGCGAGGCTCCACTTGTGGTGCTGGCTGCGAATTCCCCAAGAGATTGCTTCGACATTACGGTCGAGGCCGCTCGGATTGCTCTCAAGTACATGGTTCCGGTCATCGTGTTGACGGATGGCTATCTCGGAAATGGCGCCGAAGTCTGGCGCATTCCTTCCTTGAATGAGCTTCCGGAATTCACGAATAACCTTCGTACGGAAAAAGAAGGCTTCCAGCCTTATTCCCGTAATCCGAAGACCCTGGCTCGCCCGTGGGCGGTGCCGGGAACTCCGGGGCTTGAGCATCGGATCGGTGGCCTTGAGAAGGAAGATGGCTCGGGAAGCGTGAGCCATAATCCACTCAACCACGAGAAGATGACTCATCTGCGTGCCGAAAAAGTCGCTCGCGTTGCGCAGGATATTCCTCCGACGGCGGTCTACGGACACGAGAACGCTGAACTTCTGGTTCTTGGATGGGGAAGTACGGGAGGCGTCATTCGTGAGGCCGTCCGCAAGCTTTCGAGCAAAGGGGTGCCTGTTGCGTGCGCTCACATCAGGCACTTGAATCCGCTTCCAAGCGATCTCAAGGACCTGATGAAGCGTTACAAGAAAATCCTTCTTCCTGAGATCAACAGCGGGCAGCTCTGGTATCACCTGCGCGCGAACTACCTGATCGACATCGAGCGTATGAATAAAGTGCAAGGACTTCCGTTCCGCTCGGATGAAATTGAAACCAAGATCATGAGCATGCTTGGAGGAAATCAGTAATGGATTCCAAGAATCTTCCTCTTACTTCTGAACCGAAACTGACTCGTAAGGATTTTCTGAGCGCGGTGGATCCACGCTGGTGTCCAGGATGCGGCTGTTATGCCGTATTCAAGACGTTGACCGGCATTCTCCCGACACTGGATATCCCGAAGGAGAAATTCGCGATTATTTCGGGCATCGGGTGCTCATCGCGGTTTCCTTATTATGCCAGCACCTACGGATTCCATACGATTCACGGACGTGCTCCCACTGTCGCGATGGGCTTGAAGCTTTCCCGTCCTGATCTTTCTGTCTGGGTCATGACCGGCGATGGTGACGGGCTTTCGATCGGCGGAAACCACTTCATTCACATGATGCGGCGGAATCCGAACATCAAAGTGATCCTGTTCAATAATCAGATTTACGGTTTGACCAAGGGACAGGCTTCTCCGACCACGCAGGTGGGAACCAAGACCAAGACGACTCCCGCGGGCGTGCAGGATAATCCGATGCGTCCTGTTGCGATGGCACTTGCCGCCGGTGCGACCTTTGTCGCGAGAGCCCATGACTCTGATAATGAGCTGCTGACCGAGGTTCTGACCGCAGCGGCGAATCATCAGGGGATCGCATTCGTCGAGATCATGATGAACTGTGTGATCTTCAATGATGGCGCGATCGATTCGATCACGGGCAAGGTTAATCGCGCGGAAACCACTGTGCGTCTGCGCGATGGTGAGCCACTTGTGTTCGGCGCTCAGGCCGATAAAGGTATCCGGCTTCGAAATGCCAACCCGGAAGTGGTGGCGCTCTCGGACGCGCGGAAGGAAGAACTGCTGGTTCATGACGTTCATCGGCCGGATTCGTCCCTTGCGTTCCTGCTCGGACAGATGAGCGCGCCGACTCCGTTCGGCGTTTTCCGCCAGGTGAATCTTCCGACGGCAGATGGAATCTATCCGCAACAGCAGGAAATGGATCTCGACAAGCTGCTCCGTTCCGGTACCACGTGGACGGAAACCTGATTCCAGCTAAGCAAAGAGAGGACTAGGAAATGGATTATTTTTTCATTCTGCCATTTATTCTGCTGGCGGGTCTTTTCGTTTTCGGTGGCCTTGCTGCGTCCTACCTGCTGGCACCAAATCGGCCAGGGCGCATCAAGAACGCTCCTTATGAGTGTGGTGAGGCGACGATCGGCGCTTCATGGGTGCAGTTCAATGTCGGCTACTACCTCTTTGCGCTGCTTTTTCTCGTGTTCGACGTGGAAGCCGCGTTCCTCTATCCCTGGGCCGTAGTGTTTCGTGAAGTCGGTCTGACCGGATTGATCGAAGCGGGGCTCTTCATTCTGGTTCTGGTCGCCGGGTTTGTGTACGCCTGGAAAAAAGGAGTTCTCGAATGGGTATGATCACCGAGAAACTGCCAGGTTATATCGAGCCCGTCCCGGGCGGGTCCGTCCTGCTTACGAGCATGGACAAACTCATTAATTGGTCGCGTTCCAATAGCTTGTGGCCCTTGACGTTCGGCACGAGCTGCTGCGCTATCGAGATTATGATGGCCTCGGGCGCCGCCCGGCATGACCTCGCGCGCTTCGGCGCGGAGGTCACTCGTCCCTCGCCACGTCAGGCGGATCTGCTTGTCGTCGCAGGCACTATCGTGAAGCGGATGGCTCCGCGGCTTCGTACGCTTTACGAACAGATGGGCGAGCCCCGTTATGTCATGGCAACAGGTTCCTGCGCTATTTCGGGCGGACCATTCATTTATAACTCCTACTCCACGATCCGCGGAGCGGACGAGATTCTTCCTGTGGATGTGTACGTTCCCGGCTGTCCGCCAAGGCCGGAGGCGTTCTTCTATGGGATCCTCACGCTTCAGAAAATGATCAAACTGGGTGAGACGATCCGCAAACCTGGTGTCCGCAAGAAGCCGGTTCTGGCTGCGCTTCCCCCTGGAGTCACGCTGGATCAGATACAGAAGGAAATGGCGGCGTTGCTTGAAAAAGACGCCGTGATCAATCTCGATGAAGCCAATCGGCTGCGCGAGGAATGGGCCAATATTAAAATGGCCGGCAATGAAGGTGCATGATGGACACGCTGAGACTTCTGGGTGCAATCACTGCCCTGGAACCAAGAGCCAAGCAGAAGGAAAATACTGATCGCGCTGCCGTCGAAGTGCCGGTTGACGCTTTTTATTCGCTGATGGGGCGGTTGAAGAGCGATCCGCAACTGGCCTTCGACATGCTGTACACCCATACGGCAGTCGATTGGTCCGCGAAGGGCGAAGGTCCCGGCGAGTTCGAGCTGGTTTATCAGCTCTACTCCATGACGCACGGACATTATCTTCTCGTTTCAACCCGTATCCCGCGCGATAACCCGGTTGCACCAACAGTGTCCCCGATCTGGAAAATCGCCGAGTGGCAGGAGCGGGAAGTTTACGACATGTTCGGCGTACTGTACGAAAATCACCGCGATCTGCGACGCCTGTTTCTCGAAGACGGCTGGAATGGTTTTCCGCTGCGCAAGGACTATAAAGACGAATTTATGCTGGAGCGACCCGAATGAGCGTGCACGTTTCGACTTTGGAAGAGCGGATTCGCCTGCAGAGAACGGACGGGAGTCCGCTTGCGACGCAGGAGTATTTCGTCAACATGGGCCCGCAACACCCGTCAACACACGGTGTGCTTCGTCTCGTCCTGCGCCTGGATGGCGAGACTGTTCGCGAAGTGATTCCCGTGTTGGGATACATTCATCGCGGCATCGAAAAAATGGGCGAAAGGCTGGGATACCGGCAGTTCGTGCATCTGTCAGACCGGCTGGATTATCTTTCCGCTCTGTCGAACAACTGGGCGATCTCCATGGCTGTGGAAAAAGCGGCCAAAATCGAGCTCAATGACCGCATTCAGGTTATTCGGACGATTGTCGCCGAACTTCAGCGCATTCAGAGCCATCAGCTCTGGTGGGGCGTTTTCGGCATGGATCTCGGCGCCTTCACTCCGTTCCTCTATGGTTTCCGCGATCGCGAAATCATCACGGACATTTTCGAGGAAACGATGGGTTCGCGGCTGACGATGAATTACATTCAGCCCGGCGGCCTGATGTTCGATATTCATCCGAATTTCGTGAAGCGCACGAAGGATTTCCTGACGTACTTCAAGCCCAAGCTTGTTGAGTACGAAACCCTGCTCAGCGAGAACGTCATCATGCAGGAGCGCCTGCGTGGTGTCGGCAAGGTCGATGCTGAAGCTGCGGTTTCTCTTGGATGTACGGGGCCCGTTCTGCGCGCCTCCGGCGTGGCGCATGACCTGCGCAAGCTCGAGCCTTACGGTGTCTACGACAAGGTTCAGTTTGACGTGGCCATTGGTCGTACGGGCGATTGCTGGGATCGTTACTGGGTCAGGCTCGAGGAGATG
>MEPR01000046.1:0-3685 GCA_001769835.1 Bdellovibrionales bacterium GWB1_55_8 | reverse complement strand
ATCATCGAGCAGCTCATCGACAACATTCCCGAAGGCAAGCACATGGTCATGAAACCGGCCGCGAAAATCAAGCTGCCGGAAGGAAGCACCTATACGCATCTTGAGACCGCACGCGGAATTCTGGGTGTGTACATCGTATCGGACGGCAGCGAGGAGCCTTATCGGATCCATCTGCGAACTCCGAATTTCAATAATCTCTGGATGATCACGGAAGCCGCCAAAAATTGGCGACTGGGCGATTTGGTAGCGGTTCTTTCGTCACTGGATATCGTGGTGCCGGACATCGACCGGTAGATTAACGGCTCGCTGAGGAGTGCAAATGAATACCTGGGAAGTGACAACACTTGCGGAAAGATCGGCTGAGGCCCTGAGCTCCAGCTTTTGGGGCGCGGCGGGTTACCTTGGTCTTGCCATGCTCGGAATGGCCGGCTTCGTGGCCGTCTTGGGAATGGTCCTTATTTACGCCGAGCGCAAGGTGGCCGGACACTTCCAGTGCCGTCTTGGGCCGATGCGCGTTGGCTGGCATGGAACTCTGCAAACGGTTGCCGATACTGTGAAGCTTCTTCTCAAGGAAGACATCGTTCCTTATCAGGCAGACAAGATGTTGCACATCCTGGCGCCGCTTTTGATGTTCATCGGAACGATCCTGGTGCTGCTCGTCCTCCCATTCAGTCCGATAGTCCAGGTGGCTGATGTGAATATCGGCGTGGTCTATATCACCGCGGTCAGCGGGTTCTCGGTGCTTGGCATTCTCCTGGGCGGCTGGAGTTCGAACAATAAATGGTCGCTGATCGGCGCGATGCGCGCGGGAGCCCAGATCATTTCTTACGAAGTATCCGCGACTTTGGCGTTGCTGGTGGTGGTTCTTTTTTCTGGAAGCCTTCAGCTTTCCGAGATCGTTCGCAGCCAGGCTGAGGGTTGGTGGATCTGGCGCGCTCACGGCGTTGGCATTGTGGCATTCCTCATCTTCTTTATCGCCTCCACCGCTGAAATCAATCGTACGCCCTTCGACATGCCTGAAGGCGAGAGCGAGTTGACGGCCGGGTTTCATACTGAGTACTCGGGCCTTCGCTTTGCCTTCTTCTTCCTTGCCGAATTCATCAATATGTTCCTGGTGGCGGCGCTCACGTCCACCCTGTTCCTGGGCGGCTGGATGCCCTTCCATATCGGCGGCTTCGAAAATTTCAACGCGCTCATGGATCTGATTCCCGCTGGGCTCTGGTTTACCGGAAAGACCGCTTTCCTGGTCTTCGTGTTGATGTGGTTCCGCTGGAGCTTTCCGCGACTTCGCGTGGACCAGCTCATGCGGCTGGAATGGAAGATCCTTTTGCCGATCGGACTTGTGAATCTGTTCGTCGCGGCAGTTGTAGTACTTTACGGCCTTTATTTTTTCCCGGTACGCTGAACCGGACGGAGTGAATTATGGATTCAGTGACAATGGACCCAGTCAAGCAGATGGAAAAAGCCAGCCAGGGTTCGCCGAATCATGCTGCGGGAAAAGGCGTGATCGAGTCGCCTGAGATCAAAAGAGGTGGCTTTCTCAAAAATATTTTCACCGGGATGATCTCCCTGGCGAAGGGAATGAAGGTCACTTTTCATTACTTCTCGCATCCTTCGACGGTCGTCACGCAGCAGTATCCTGAAAACCGGGACACCTTGAAGATGTTTGACCGGTTCCGCGCCCACTTGACGATGGCGCATGACGAGAAGGGTCAGCATAAATGCAGCGGATGCCAGATCTGCCAGAAGGCCTGCCCGAATGCCTCCATCTCGGTTGTTAACCGCAGTAATCCTGTGACCGGCAAAAAAGAACTCGACCGCTACGTATGGCGCATGGACAGCTGCACTTTCTGCAATATGTGCGTTCAGGTTTGTCCGTTTGGAACGCTCAAAATGGAGAATCAGTTCGAGAGCTCTGTGTATGATCGCCGCCTGCTTGTCTATACCTTGAACCGCTATGCGGGTCCTACCGCCCAGGTTCTCGGCAAATTGGAGAGCGACGAGGAAAGAACGAAGCAGATGGAACCGCGCGACCCTTATTCCGGACCCACTCCAATGAATGGACAGGCGATGGCCGGCGTTGCTGCGCTGGGTGAAAAGAAGGGTGAGGGAGAGAGCAAATGAACGAGGCCATTTTAACTGTACTTTTTTATTCCTTCGCCGCTTTTTCGGTTTTGCTGGCGCTCGCGGTCGTGACGAGCCGAAGAATTCTTCGCGCGGCGGTTTACCTGATGGGTGTGCTCGTTTCGAGCGCGGCTCTGTTTTTGATGCTTGGCGCCGAATTCCTGGCTGGTGTTCAGATCCTGGTTTATGTCGGCGGCATTGTCGTGCTTCTCGTTTTCGCGGTGATGCTCACCCGGTCGGTGGAGTTGCTTGAGGACAGGCCTTCAATGATCCGCAAGCTGACGGGTTTCCTTGCTGCAGGTTCATTCTTTGCGGTCAGCGTTGCCGTGCTATCGATGACCCAGTTCCCGGTACTCCGCGATGGCGCCCGCCCTGACAGTAACGTGGCGGCGATTGGACGCAAGCTTCTGGATTACGGACCCGAAGGATATGTTTTGCCCTTCGAAGTCATTTCCCTGCTTCTCTTGTCTGCTGTGATCGGTGGCATCGTGATCGCCCGTAAGACGGCGGTCTCTCGGGCGACCGGTGACGTGGAAATCATGACGGAGATTCAATAACATGCTCGATACCCTGGTTGGTAATGCTCCTGGCGTTTTTCACTGGCTCGTTCTGTCAACGGCCATGTTCTCGATCGGAATTTACGGTCTGCTCACCCGACGTAATGCTGTCGGCATCCTGATGTCGATCGAGCTTCTTTTGAATTCGGCTTCGCTGAACTTCATTATTTTCAATCGTTTCGTGACCCCGGTTTCGGTGGACGGAGAGGTGATGTCGATCTTCATCATCGCAGTCGCCGCGGCAGAGGTTGTTGTCGGGATGGCGATTTTCGTGGCGCTCTACAAGAGCCGCAAGACGGTGGATGTCACGCAAATGAACCTGATGCGGAACTGAAGGCACAGGCGGAATAATTTATGGAACACATGGATCTCTCTTTTGTTCTCAAGAATGTCTGGTTGATACCAGCGCTTCCGTTCATCTCTTTCCTGATCGTCGGGCTTTTTATTCGCCCGGTTTCGGAAAAGGCGGCGGGTATTGTCGCGACGGCGTCCGTCTTTGCGGCCGCGGTGCTCGCTTATATGGTGGCCTGGGATTACTTCCATCTTTTCGGGCATGGCCAGGAAAAGTTGGCTCTGATTCCATGGAGCATCGAGTGGCTCAGGTTCCAGGAAAACATGTCGGTGAACGTCGGCGTCATGGTGGATCCGATCTCGGTGATGTTGATGGTTGTGGTCACGACCGTCAGTTCGCTCGTTCATCTTTACTCCACAGGCTACATGCACGGTGAGAAAGGTTATGGCCGGTATTTCACCTGGTTGAATCTTTTCACCTTCAGCATGCTTGGCCTGGTCGTCGCTCCGAACATTCTTCAGATGTACGTTTTTTGGGAGCTTGTGGGCGCGAGTTCTTTCCTGCTGATAGGATTCTATTTCGAGAAGCCTTCGGCGGTGGCCGCGTCGAAGAAGGCGTTCATCGTCACACGATTCGCCGACCTTGGGTTCCTGCTCGGCGTGATGCTTCTAGGCTACTACGGTTACCAGCTCTACCCGAGCCTGGCTGCCTC
>MEPR01000045.1:82018-85114 GCA_001769835.1 Bdellovibrionales bacterium GWB1_55_8 | reverse complement strand
CGACTGCAGGAACGGATTATGTCGCACCTTCAGGCGCAACAACGGACGGAAACCTGGCAAGCTGGAATGCGTTGGGCCAGCTGATCGACGGCCCGGCACCGAGCACCTTTGCTCCGGCTTCGCATAATCAGGCGTGGAGCACCATCACGTCCACTCCGACCACGCTCGCGGGTTATGGCATCACCGACGGCGCTGAGAAATCGGGCGCTGTGTCCGATGGACACCTCGCAACATGGAACGGTCTGGGCCAGCTTGTGGACGGCGGCGCTATCGCCAACTCACATTGGGAAAGCGCTACCGGAGGAATCAATTATCCCGGTGGGAACGTCGGAATCGGGACCACGGCTCCCGTTGCAAGCCTGGAGGTGAACTCTACTCAGACAACCACTACCTGGGATCTCACAACGGGCCTCAAGGTCTCCACGCCGGATGGTCAGGGAAGATCATTTATGGTCTCCCCGGGAGGACGCAACAGCCTCGTTGTAAGAAACGATGGGAAAGTAATGCTCGGTGGCGGACAGTCTTTCGCGAGCACGTCCATTGAAAGTAGCGGGGATCAACTGGCTTTAGTAAATACGTATGAAGGAACCGGACAGGTCGCCGACGTGAGCTTCGTGAGCCGGGATGCCGCCTATAATAATCTGGACATCGCGAGAATTGCCACCGGTAAGGAAACGGCCGCCGCAGGCAATGTGGACAGTTATCTTGCGTTCAGTGCCATGAAAGACTCCACAGCATTTGAAGCCTTGCGCATCAATTCCGCCGGCAACATCGGGATTGGAACCACGGCGCCTGCCGGTTTACTCGACGTTGTCGGAACTGGACGAAGCTATATTACAGCCCGGCAGAACAATGCTGGTGTGATCAGCGATCCGCTAACGAACGTCGAACACAATATGTCAACGAGCTACTCTGGTGCCATTTCCGCTGTTTTGGCAGGCAATGACACTTCAGGTGCTTTTCATGCTGCGATGTACGGTCCTTCAGACACGCCTTATTGGCATGGTTTCGTTGGACAGCGCATGAAAAATACCTCAGTTTGGAGCAACAGCAGCCCGGCAGCCCTAGCAGATGGTGATTACATCCCGGGATTGGCTTTTGCAGGCCAAACGAACACAACTCCAGGCACAGGGATGAAAATCGGTGCCACTATTCTGGGACAAGTAGATGGGGCTGTTTCATCCGGCGTTTTACCGACCTCTATAGTGTTCCAAACATCCTTAACTAATGCGGCCGGGCTCAGTGAGAAAATGCGAATTTCTCCTTCCGGCAACGTCGGCATCGGAACGACATCGCCTTTGACGCCTCTCAACGTCGTTGGAATTGCCGCTGCGATAGCGCCATCGACCGCAGCGGGTGCTTACACAACGCTGGTTTCCGGCAATGGCCCATCTAGCTATTCAACAACAAGCAATAGAGAACTCCGGATGCAGACGGTCAATAATGGATCCGGCTACTCTCAATATCTTTTATACGACGGACATATCACCGGCGACCTGACTTCTCCCACTTACAGACAGGGCAGCTATGGAAGATTTGCCGCAATTGAATTCGCTGCCGGAGGCACCGGCCAGGCCGCGAGCGGATCCATTTCCTTTCTCACAAATCCTGGCAGTACAGGTACTGGCTCGAATACGGATATCACGCCCACGCGCGCCCTCACGATCGAGAACAGCGGTGAGATCGGTGTCGGTACGACCTCCCCCATCGCGAAACTGGACATCCGCCCCGCAGCCAATGGTTACGTTGTGGCGAAATCCGAGGGCACCGGGAGTGCGTTCGACATTCTGCACGGAGTGGATGAAGACCAGAATGTACTCCAACTAGGCGCTGTCGCCAGCGGCGACATTCTGACGATCTCCCGCTCACAATCCTTCTTCCGTACACAAGTTGTACTTACAACTAATACTGCCACACCTGCTTTTTCAATTGATCAGACGGGTGCGGGAGATTTTCTGAACTTCTCGAAAGCAGCAGATACCATACCGATCATGAAAGTGACCAATAGTGGCGACGTTGGAATTGGCACCCCTACCCCGAGTTACAAACTCCATGCATTGGTGGCCGGAGTCGGCGAAGTCGCTGGATTCACGAACGACACCGGAACCTGTTCAATCACGCCGAACACAAGTTCGCTCTCCTGCTCGTCAGACGTTCGACTGAAAACGGACATCGAATCGATCGATCATGAAGATGCGCTGACACGAGTCCTTGCGCTTCAAGGTGTGACTTACCGCTGGAAAAAAGGAGACGACTCCAGACATATCGGATTTATCGCCCAAGAAGCCGAAAAAGCAGTTCCGGAACTCGTCACTGAAGGACCCGACGGGTTCAAACAGGTAAGCTATTCCGGATTTGTGCCTTTGATCACAGAAGCGCTTCAGGCAATCCACGAAAAAGTGGTAGGCCACGATCGCAGACTCGTCTCCGTTGAAAACGATAATGCGAACCTGCGAGCGGAAAATGCCGAACTTCGAGCTGCGATTTGCGAAATGAATCCGAAGTCAAAGATCTGCTCGCAATAAGACCCTCATCCGGCGTCCGTAAAGACGCGCGTGATCTCTTTCACGACGACCTTCACGCCTTTTGATTCGCAAAGAAAGCGCGATTGGAAAACCTGGCTTCGAACCGGAGGATCAAGCACACCATGTACACCTTTGTGGTCATGGGCGCCGATGTCTATGCAGCATGGGCCACAGGGTACTGAAGAAGGTGTCGCACGGCCTTAATTTCCCGTGAGGCACCGCATCTCTTTCCATACATCTGTCCCCGTGGAACCTCCGCTGCCCGACGTAACGCAAATCCAGCCAGTGACGACATACTTGCTTCCAACAGAACCCAGCTCTGCGGGTGAAGTATTATACACCTGAGAGCCTTTTGCCCATTTTCTGTTCGAATAGTTTCCTGGGCTCGTGTAAGGATTCGTGGAGCCGAATGTCATGTATATCGGAGCGAGCACTCCCCCAATCTCTTCTGAACAGGCGGTTCCGCCAAAAGTAAATCCACGAATACTCGGATCTATGCTGATCCAACGATCAGCAAAACTGAAATACTTGCCCGCTGAATATGCTCGTTCCGTGTAACCGGTGGGATCAC
>MEPR01000045.1:80031-81993 GCA_001769835.1 Bdellovibrionales bacterium GWB1_55_8 | reverse complement strand
ACCTTTGTGCAGCACGCCTGAAGCAAAGTCACCGTCCATCACGAGATAAGCGGCTGCTCCCGTATTGTCGTGCAGGTTTCCAACGCAGGAATTAGCTCCCGATAACAGGGGTACCGCGGTTTTCCCCCAAGTTATCGCAAACTGGCCAGCAGCGATCTGTTCTGGGGTTTGCTGAATTGTGTTACCCTGAATAGTCAGGCCCTTGTGATACGCGGATGAAATGGAACAATCGATGTATTCGAAATTTCCTTCAAAGTAATTTCCGGAGATGATCGCTCCGAAACAAGCCCCAAGTTCAATGGCTTTTCCACTCAGCCCCTCAATGACATTCGATTGAATCGTAAGGGTGTTAACCGCCGGATCAGCCGTGGTGGATCTTGTCCGGAAGAAGGACTGGCGGTGTTCAATTATGCAATTCGTTATACGCACATCATAAAGCGTGTCCAGATCGATGGCCCAGCCAGCCCCACCTCGAATTACGCAACCATCCATGAAGTAAATGGACTGCGCGTATTCCGAATCAGCCGAGTAAAGAATTGTACCCACGTGCGAAAAGTGGCACCCACTGAATGTCGTGCGCCGGAGCACGCCTGCATTGAAAATTGCGAATGCGCCAGCCTCTTGCTCAAACTTAAGTCCCTCAAAACGGAACAAACTGGCGGACGCGACGTGGTCCGCCTTCGTGATCATGGGTGAAGTGACGTTGGTATTAATGATCGTGCCGGTCCCATAAAAAACAATCAACTTGTCGCTTCGTGAATAGCTGATTTGATTATGCAGCTTGAGAGAGGCGCACGCGTACTTCCCGTCAGGAAAGTATACGGATCTACCACTCGCCTGGGCTGAATCATATGCGGCCTGAATCGCCGCCGTGCAGTCAGTCGCTCCGTCAGCAAGGGCTCCCCACCACTGCGGAACAATCGCCAGGGCGCTCTCAAAACTGACCTGCCCATAGGAAGTGTCATCTGTCGGACCACTTGCGGCATCAAATGCCTGATAGAGCCCCGCTTCGAACGAGCCTTTGATCACGAGATCGTGCGCCCCTTGCAAAATGCGTCCTCCGTTGAAAACCGAAAGACTGAGATTTGATGGCAACGTAAGAGAAGAATTACACGGCAAAAGAGTGTCGACTATCAAGGTGCAGGGAAGTTTCGATCCCGAAAGGATCGCGCTCAATGCCTCATCAAGCGAGGAATAAGCGCTGGCAAAGATAACATTCTTCGCGCTGGCTCCGCTGGTCGCCGGAACCAAGCCGACACCCGCATCCGCAATGGACGCGGACTTGGCACAACCAGCCAATGCGGCGGCGGCACTTGCCACGAGCGTTTTCTCGAGAAATCGGCGTCGATCAGTCTTCTGCTGTTCCATTTCAACATTGTTTTTCCGGTGGTATACGCGAGTCAAGAAATTTTCCGAAGTCAAAGATCTGCGAAGCGCGGTGACACGCTCATCCGGCGTCCCAATCCTCAAGCTTCGCTGAGCCTTGTCCCCAGTCTCGATGAATGTATCGTTCACCGCAAAAACAACACGCAGGGGTCGGCTGCGCCAGAAATTTCAGGACCGCTTCACCGGACAAGGCAGAGTCATAGAGATCCATGCCTGGCACTTCCGGAACCTGGGCTCCGAACCTCCGGTTCAGATGCGAAATTGTCCCGGAAACCGAACAAACGTAAAGACGCGATTTTCGAAGCAAAGGAACACTGTTCTCCAGGCGCTTGCAGTTTGTGAACGAGGTGAGAGCATCCGAATCGCCGCGCAAATTCATCCAAGCGGTGAACTGCGTGATCTCTTTCACGACGACCTTCACGCCTTTTGATTCGCAAAGAAAGCGCAATTGGGAAACATCGTTCCGTACCGGAGGATAAGCTGAAATTTCAATGGTGACACCTGCAACCTTGCAAGCTTCCCAGAACCGGGGGCGCGCTTTGCCAAGCAATGTCCCGTTTGTCGTGAACCAGATAT
>MEPR01000045.1:51761-80014 GCA_001769835.1 Bdellovibrionales bacterium GWB1_55_8 | reverse complement strand
GCGCGAGTCGCCTCGATAAAGAGCTCTGGCGCCGGGTGAAGCAGCGGCTCCCCTCCCATCAGCCAAAAGCTCCCGATGTTTCGAAACAGCTCCGCAAGCCTCGCCAGGTCCTTCCTGAAAGTGTCCACGTCGGCAAAAAACGGCGCCGCCACTGAGCTGAAATGGCCGCAAGTTCTACAATTCAGATTGCAGTGTTCCGTCAGTAAAGCGGTGAGATGGGGCAAAGTGGGCATCTTAGACTATTCTAGTATAGCAAGGTCGCATCTGACACAGGCGTTTAGAGCCATTGCTGCTCGACGACATTCATGACAAAATCAGTAGTATATATCTCTTCGGGATACAGTCGCACGTGAGTGAAACTATGACGAAGCTCAAAGTCACGCCTAGCAGATGCTCGGTTGCCCTGCTTATTCTTTTCCAGTTATTTTCGAACTCGACTTTCGGCGCGGATTCCTCCCAGACTTTCATGTACCAAGGCAGATTTTTTAACGCGAGTGGAACGGCCCCACTACGAGATGTGCTTGATCTCACGATCGGAATTTTTGATCCAACCGGCACCTGCCTCCTTTACGAAGAGCAACAAAACGCCATCGATGTCCATGCCACGTACGGAGTTTTTGCCGTGCAGGTGGGCTCCCCTACCGGCTCGGCCAAACGAACGCTAAGTGATCCCGGTCACTCCATGACAACCGTGTTCGCGAATCGCGGATCATTTCCTTGCTACACGCCCGTCGCAGGCGACATTCGCAAATTGAGAGTCACCGTAACCCCGCAGACCACGGGAATTCCGACAGTGCTCTCCCCGGATCAGTTGATCAATGGATCACCCCATGCTCAGGTGGCTGACACCCTTCAAGGCCTTGCGCCGAATCAATTTCTGCAGGTCAATGATGCTTCAACGGTTGCGGGCGCCGCAGCTGGAAAATTTCTGTACACAGCCGATGGCGTGACCTTTTCGTGGGCGGACGGCGGTTCAGGCATTCAAGGTCCTACCGGCCCGACGGGTCCGCAAGGAATTCAAGGAAACGAAGGGGTCGCCGGCCCGGCCGGACCAACGGGTGAAGCGGGCCCGACTGGCCCACAAGGATTGCAAGGAATCGCAGGAGTTGCGGGCGCACCTGGACCCGCGGGCGACCAGGGAATTCCAGGTCCGACCGGACCGACAGGTGAAGCAGGCGCGAGCCCGTGGGGCTTGGCCAGCGCAGATACTTATTACACAGCCGGGAGTGTCGGAATCGGAACGACCAGTCCGCTCGATACTTTTTCCATCGGTGCGGCACCAGTTGCATCCTCCACTCGCGCTGTATTGAACCTCACAAACACACCCCTTTCGGGCGCCTCCGTGAGCGGGACCTATATCGGCGCGAACGTTTCCGCGGCCAGCGCGGATTTCCTGCACTATCAGATCGCCAACGTAACCGCGATGAGAGTGGACCCCTGGGGCCTCTTGACCACAGGGAACGGCCTTTCCAATTCAGGCCTACTGGTTTCCAATAATAAGAATCCAGTGAATGTCGCAGTCACCATCAACGGTGCGGCAGCTCAGACGGCCGACCTCCTGCAGGTAAGGAATCAACCTGGTGCCGTTCTACTGAATGTAACTGCGGCCGGAAATGTCGGAATCGGAACGACAAATCCTGCAACGCCCTTGGAAGTACGTGGCGGGCTTCGTCTCTCATATGATGAGACCAAGCATGCCAATTTTTCCGTGAATAATTGGGGTGACCTTCACATATCCGCTCCCAGTTACGGCATCAGTATCGATTCGCTACTCAGAATTAATTCCAACGCAATTTACTTTGAAGGATCTGATTCCAACGCGAAAAAAACCCTGTCCTGGGAATCGAATGACGTCGTGCTGAATGCGTTGGGCACGGGTCCGACAAACGGAAACATGATCTTCAAGTCCGGCAATGCTGGAATAGAGCGAATGAGGATCAACTATTCAGGCAATGTCGGCATCGGCACTACCGATCCCAGCACACTGCTCCATCTGAATGGAATATCAGGCGCAACGCTGAAAATCGTTGATGGCAATCAAGCTGACGGCAAAGTTCTGACCTCCGATGCCGATGGCGTCGCAAGCTGGCAGGCGCCTTCTTCTGCTCCGGTGAGTAGCGTTGCGGGAAGAACCGGAGCTGTGACGCTCTCGAGTACCGACCTGACAGACTGGGCTACCGCCACATCCGGTTTCCTAACCACCTCATCCACTGTCGCCGTGAGCAATGGCGGAACCGGCGCTACTACACTGACAGGACTGCTGAAAGGTAACGGAACCTCCGCATTCACAGCAGCAGCTGCGGGAACGGATTACGTCGCGCCTTCAGGCACCATGACGAGCGGAAATTTAGCGCAGTGGAATGCCTTGGGTCAGTTGATTGACGGCCCGGCAACCAGCACCTTTGCTCCCGCCTCGCACAATCAGGCCTGGAGCACGATCACCTCCACCCCGACAACACTTGGAGATTATGGAATCACAAATGGGGCCGAAAAATCCGGCGCGGTGACTGATGGGCATCTGGCAACCTGGAATGGCCTGGGTCAGCTCGTGGACGGTGGCGCAATGCCCACGAATCAATGGGATGCCGCAACAGGTGGAATCAATTATGCGGGAGGGAACGTGGGGATCGGAACAACCGCTCCGCAATATACCCTCGATGTGAACGGCAGCTCGAGGATCATGGGTGCACTATTGACTTCCAATCCGATCGGCATCGGGAGCGGAGGTAGCGCAGCCTCGCCTGCCCTGTATTATACCGGTGACAGCAATACGGGCTTGCTCTTCCCCGCCGATGACGTTTTCGGCGTTTCAACGGCTGGAACCGAACGACTTCGCATTACTTCTGTTGGAGACGTCGGGATTGGCACGACGGCGCCGGGCTACGGAGTGGAAATAAACAAAGATACCTTGTTCTTCACAAATGCGGCGAAGGACAGTTTTTATCTCTATGCAACACAGGGGAAAGTCCACGTTGGTGGCTCGGGCACCCCGCAGTCGACGCTAACCGTAGGCGGAAATGCATCTATCGGTACGAACGTTGCTGCGCCGGCAAATGGGATGATCGTTCAAGGAGACGTCGGGATTGGCACGACGGCTCCGCAGAGGAAATTAGATATTTCCGGAGGTTCACTGAAGGTTTCTTATTCCAATAACCAGGCCTATTCGCCTAATTCCGTAGCAACCGCATGGCCAACTATCGAGGCGTTTAATCCATCCGACGGTATTGTGAACAATTTTTCTGTTATCTCCCTTCAGGCCGGATCTACCGGAGGTGCATCTGCTCTCGTCGGTGTTGAACGCAGAGCGAGTGATCAAGGAGATCTATTCTTTTCAACCGAGGGAGGAAGCAGCTGGGAGAAAATGCGGATCACTTCGTCCGGCAACGTCGGGATTGGGACGACCAGTCCTGACTATACATTTGAAGTAGTAACCGCAACCTCAGGTACAGTCGCTAATTTTCGTGGACCAAATCCAACAAACGTACAGATCTATCAATCTAGCACCTCATCTTCAATTGGTGGCTATTATGGTGCCACGGCCTACGATATTTCGATGTTCGGTGGTCCATACGCTGAAGCTTCATTGAAGATAGGCGCAGCGGGGGATTTGGCCTTCACTGCGGCTGGAACGAACCAAAGTATTACACTCAACCCTAGTGGCACTGGTCATACGATTTTGAACGGCAAAGTCGGCATTGGGACGGTGAATCCACAAGACCAGCTTGATGTGAATGGAAACATTCGCGTGGCGAAGAATGCAGCTCAGCCATATCCCTGCGACGCGGCTCATGACGCAGTCCTGGCCCTGACCTCAGGGTACCGTCATTGTGTTTGTAATGGCGGCTCCTCGACATGGGTCTTTACCTCAGATGGTACAACTTTATGCACGTGGTAGCCTTTTTCCGTGCACCGGGAATAGTGAGCCGCCTGCAAAAACCTGAATTTATCCTAGTTGCCTCTTTTGTCATTTTGCAGGCTATGTGTCTTCCGGGTTGTGGTGAAGTCACGATCAATCTAGCGGGCACACCTTCTCCAGAGCCCGTGACGCCCCCAGTTTCGGACCCTGGATCCACCGATGATACCATTCCACCTTCGATCACGACGTTTTCGCTTCCCTTGACAGCAGGCTCGCTTGCGGTCGATGGAATCAGCATTGCGGCATCCGACAACGTTGACGTGACAGGATATTTCCTGAGTGAAATTGCAATAACTCCTTTGGCTTCTGCCGTGGGCTGGAAGGGAAATGTGCCCACGACATTCACCTTCTCCGGACCTGGGAGCCGAAGGGTCTATGCATGGGCAAAGGATGCTGCGGGCAACATTTCGGAAGGCAAGAGCACCAATGTAGAGATTAGCCTGAACCCTTCCCCGCGGTATTACGATACCAGCATTGTCCCCACTCTGGTGGCACCCACGTCATCCGGAACGACCTATTATGTTGACGGGACTAATGGTCTCGATACCAATGATGGTCTGACACCGGCAACAGCATTCAAGACGATCACCAAGGCCACTGATCGCTACAGCAACCGGATGAAAGGTGGAAACACAATCAAGATTAAAGCGGGGCTCTATCGAGAGCGCATTAATCTCGCCAATATCACCGGGAATACCGATGAAGCGCATCGCTTCACTATCGGACCTTTTGGAGATGGAGAAGTCATCATTGATGGTTCTGACACTCACACCCTGACGTGGTCGCAGCATTCTGGAAATCCCAATATTTGGCGCACCCCTTGCGATCTAAAGATCAGCGGAGCCAGCAAACCGCCAACCGCGGTTGTCCTGGATGATGATTACAAGCAGGGCCGCGTTGTTTATCAATTATCCGACGTCAGTTCCTACGGTCGCTGGTGGTACGATTCCGTTAACAAAATTCTGTATCTTCACACCAACGGCGACCCTCCCGCGGTTCACGATATTATCGTTGTTACCGAGGATAGAGACTCAGTTCAATATGCGGTTAAAGCCGACCTTGAGAACTTCGTGACCGTCTACGGGCTGACCGTTCGTGGCGCCGGTTCCTTCGGAGTATGGATGTCAGCCGATCACTGCAAGGCCGAATACAATTTAGTGAAATACAACGGTAAAACTGGAATTTTTCTTAAAGGGAACTACGGTGAAATCCTGAAGAATAAGACAATCGGAAACGTTTTGTTGAATTGGCCGCGCGGAAAGACCTGGGACACTTCTGGCGGTTGGCCGAACGGTGGAATTACGACGGGCGGCTACGGGCACGTAGCTGGCAATATTGTGGATTCCAATGGAGGCGAAGGGATTGGTTGTATGAACGGCCAGGGGTCCATCGTCGTGGAGGATAATATTGTTTCCAACAGCTGGAGCGCTAACATCTATTTGGATAGTCAACCCAATGACATTATTCGACGGAATCTGGTTTTCAATAACGACTACGCCCCCTCCAATGCGATTGATGCATCGAAAATTCCAGCCTGGACAAATATGCAGAAAATCCAAAAAAGGATGATCCCGAATGGAGTGATGATGGGTGACGAAAACGCCTCCCAAGGTGGCACGATCAATTATCAAATCTACAACAACCTGATCATCAATACCTATTTGGGCATTAGCCATTACATGCAGCGCACAAACGCGGGAATGATCAATTCGATCATCGCCAACAATACGATAATCATGCCTGATTCTTTGCTGTGTCCCTACGGCATTTACGCTGGATTTGAACTGTTAAACAATAATGGCCTGAATGTAGGCTCATATTTTGTAAATAATGTGATCATCAGCAATCAGGCAGACCAGATGTTGCTACACATTGGCTCTGGCGCTGAAGCCGGCGTCACTTTCTTGAATAACGTATATCATGCGCCCAATAATCCCACCCCTTATTGGCTGGGGTCGTACCCCTATGTGAAAGACAACTTTGGCCTCTACAAAGCCGCCACGGGCTTGGATTCAAACAGCTCATATGCCGATCCGAGTTTTGCTGGAGGGAGTAATGTTTTCCTGCCGAGTTTTTACAATCCCGCAGAAGGGAGCCCACTCCTTGGTCATGGCACCGTACAAAGCGGATTTTCAACGGACTTCAATAGCAACACGCGCGGTCCACAATGGACTGTCGGGGCCTTTGAGTGAGAGAGAAATAAAAAGGCCGCACGCTCCAGCGGAACGCGCGGCCCTGAAGATCTGATTTTTCCCGCTCAGTTGCAGGCAGGAATATCAAACTGCTTGCTGAAAGCATCGCGATATTCGCCACGAGCAGTCAGTTTGTACACGCTCACGTTGTAGGAGCTCGGATAAACGCCGGTGTAGGTTTCGGTGACAAGGCAACGCTCGCCGCGAGCATCCCACTTCGCGCAACGCTCTGCCGTATAGGTGCGTGAGGTCGAGAGGGTGACGGTTTCGTACTTCGTGCACCATTCATTACGTTCGGTGTAATCCCACTCCACGCAAACGCTGCGCTCAGGATTGAAAGGGCGGAGGTTATCGCCGTCAATGCAGACGCCGTCGATCGAAACGCCGATCGTGCCGAAGGAAATGACCGGGAAACCGACCACGTAACCAGTTGCCGTCTTAATTTCCTGCCAGGAGGATTCCGGGCCGACCGAAGCCTGGGCCGAAGCCACTGAGAAACCAAGAACAAGAACCACAACCCACGATTTCAATGTTTTCATTTGATCAAAACTCCTTAGTAAATGTTTCGTGCAGGAGAACTAACAGGCACCCGGAAACACGTGTTTTAAAAAGCAAAACTTTTCCGCAATTTTTTTAATCTTTAAGATCAATCACTTGCATGGCACTTCCAAAGCCACTTTGTCACACTCTGTGACAAGCTACTCCTTGATCCTTATTCGCTCTATTTTTAACTCACCGAAAATATCAATCGTGAAGTGGATCTCAGGAGCGAAGGACACCAGGGAATCCAGACCTGCGGCAGCCCAGCTCACTGCGACCCTGCAGCTTGCGGAGCGATCATTCGCCCGGCAAACCAGGGCTGTCGGAAGTGCCTTGGTCCGCGCCGTTCCCGGATTCGAGGACTGCTCCGAAGAGTCGTAGAACGATAGATCCTGAGACTTATAGGTCGCGGCAAGCAGTTGATCGACCACACCCTTCAGCTGTGCTCCTGCATGAAGTGGAACGGACGTGCCCCATCCTGGGATCAACGAGGTTGCTTCGGATGTGTAAAACTGACTCGCCGGAGCCGGGCGCTCGCTGAACTGACTTCGATTCTTCAAGTAGACCCAATCGCCAACATAATCGGCGTATTTACGGGCGAGTTCACGACGTACACGCGAGGAAAGATCGATCCACCGGACCGACTCCCCTCTTCCGACACGCTCGATGAAATCGACGTCAACCAGGTGCACCAGCGTGTTGTTCCCCGCAGCCCTGAGCAGCGCTTCAGAGAGATCATTCAACAGCGCATCAGCACGATCATCCGCAACAACACCGTCGCTCGCACAGTCATGACCTACTTCATGAAGCACAAGAGCCGTAAGAAAGGGAGCGGTGAGCTGCCGCATTTCCGCCAATTTCTCCATTTCCACACGACTGATGCGCAGAATCCCCCCCGGCAGCCGTTGCGCCAGCGCATGGTATCCTGCTCCGTCCGGAATGGAATCCACGAGTTCAAAGCGGGTGCGAAGCGCGCCAAGGTACATCTGGTCTCGGCAATTTTCGTAAAATTTGGCGACTGACGGACGTCCGGATGCGACAGCGAGACTCGGCACCGACACACTTTGCAGGATCTGAGCTGCCGTGCTTTTCGCAAACGCGAACTGAATGGAGTTGTCGCCCGTGTTTCCGGCGCCGCCGGCACCCGCATGGCCGGAACCGCTCGACAAGAGCCCTGCCGCCAGGATCAAACTGACGAAACGATTTCTGCTCATATTTCCGCCTTGCCTCGCGCCGCTACGCGATTGGACATCTCAAAAAGGTTAAAATGCATCTGCATGACCGTGTCGCCATCGAGCTCGGTTTCAAACTCCGAGATGGCTTCAAGAACAAGCTTCTTCAACCAGCGCTTCATCTCCGGAATGCGACCCGAATCCACGGTCACGAGATAGGTCTGGAACTCACGGTCCTCGATGGCATCGGAGTCAAGCGCTGATGCCGCCATTGCCAGACAGTCTTTGTGAAACTGCTTTCCGGAGGCATTCGGCATCTCGTCCTGCACCATCAGGACGGACCGGTTGATCCGGTATCCAAGAGGGCTTTTCTCGACGAACTTGCGTTCAATCATCCAGGACAGAACACCTTCGACGTCGCGCTTGTCGACCTGGTAACGAAAATGCCGCTGCACGACATCCAGAGGAACATAGCCACGAAAAAGCGAGAGTATTTGCTGAACGAGAAAGAAGTCGATCAGACGCACCCCTTCGCAGCTTGCAGGAGGCTCCCATTTTGTCGAACGAAGCTCGATTTCCTGAAGAAGCGCTTTTCTTTTGGAGGTAGAAAGGCGATCTGCGCGAATCATGGCCTCGAAGTAGAGTTGCTGACGAAGAGACAGCTTGAGGTTCTTCACGCACTTCTCGATATATTCACCCCTGAGTTCGCGTTTTCCCGTCAGGACCATTGCCAATCCGGCATGGGATGAAAAACCAAGTGATTTCGAAAGTTGCGCAATCGTATAGCCCCGCTTCGCTTTTCTGCGCTCGCCAAGAACGTCGCGCAGGTAAGCGCGATAGTCATCGTAATCAAAGATGCTGGGCAACGATTCGACAGCCGGCACTCGTCCCAGAGTCTTCAGGACGCGACCAGGCTTCAAGCTGGGCTTTATGGGGGATCCGGCCACGGGCGTATTTGTCACAGTCTGTGA
Source organism: Bdellovibrionales bacterium GWB1_55_8 (assembly GCA_001769835.1). GTDB lineage: Bacteria > Bdellovibrionota > UBA1018 > UBA1018 > UBA1018 > GWB1-55-8. The sequence continues at coordinate 71,223 of MEPR01000045.1, read as the reverse complement.
CATAGACGTCCGGTCGACATTCGTCAAGCGGACTTACCTGATGGCCGATTTGCACCGGAGCGCTTTTTTGTCTCCCATTGCGTCGATCGTGCCTTTTCCGGTTTTGGGATTTGCTGTCAGCACCAGAAGAGCCCCGGGTACTTCGAAGTCGGCGCGGATGACGTTCATCTGCCCTCTGTCGTTCACCGTGACATCCACATCCGAGACGAGCATCACTTCCCTCGTGTCAGAATACAGGATCGCGCCCTTCGTCCGCTGCGGCTGACCGGATTGCCTGAGTTCTGATACATCCAGGAAAAGCCTGTAGCTATTCTTTGCGCCGATCATGGTGCAGGTGAATCCGTCCATCATGACGGGATTCGGTGCCGCAAAGGCCGGCAGCGCACTCAGAATACCCATCACACCCAACAAAATTGAAACAGTCTTCATTCTACAGTCCTTCCTATTTCGGTTCAGAGCCAGCGGTGACGCAACCTAACCAACAAGACGCGTTGCGTCAAGAGTAATATTCCAGGAATCCTAGGAAGGACCGCAGCGAAAGAACATCACGTCGAACTGCCATTGCTTCACATTTGCTGAATCACTGATCCGCTTTTCCCTCCCCGAAAACGGGAGTAACTTGAAAAGACACATGAAACCTTTTTCGATGAAAACCGATCCGTTGACCGCAGAAGAGTATCTCGAAGTTCATATTCGCGGACAGCAGCTGCTGCAAACCCCTTTGCTGAACAAAGCATCCGCCTATACGGAAGAGGAACGAGTAAACCTCGGGCTGAAGGGGCTTCTCCGGGAAGGGGTTTCCACGATCGAGATTCAACGTCGGCGCAGCTATGAAATGTTCCTGCGCAAACACGATGATCTCGAAAAATATATTTTTCTGCAGGGTCTGCACAATCGCAACGAAACACTGTTTTACAGCCTGCTTCGTGAACACCTCACGGAGATGTTGCCGATCGTCTATACGCCGACGGTTGGAAACGCCTGCATGGCTCTCAGCCACATCACCCGCGATTACCGGGGCATCTACATCAGCCCGGAGAATATCGCGAACATCGATGAGATCTTCAAGGACGTCTCGTTGCCTGAGGTTCGTCTGATCGTGGTGACCGACGGTGAACGAATCCTGGGTTTGGGTGACCTCGGCTCGGACGGAATGGCGATCCCGGTCGGGAAAATCAATCTCTACGTCGCCGCCGGCGGGCTCCATCCAGCCTGCTGCCTTCCGATCACGCTCGATGTCGGAACCAACAACGAGCGCCTTTTGAACGATCCTCTCTACCTCGGTTACGCAAAACCCCGGCTCGAAGGCAAGGAATACGAGGATCTCGTCGAGCGTTTTGTCCTCGGCGTAAAAAGAAATTTCCCCCATGCACTTCTTCAATGGGAAGACTTCGCCAAACATAAGGCATTCTCGCTTCTTGAGCGCTATCGCCATCGAATCCTTTCTTTCAATGACGACATTCAGGGAACAGGTGCCGTGACGTTCAGCGCCCTGATGACCGCGATGAAAATCAAGGACGAGCGGTTCAGCGATCAAAGCTTCGTCGTTGTCGGGATGGGGCAAGCCGGTTACGGGATCACTTCAAACATCTACACGATGCTGAGAGAAGAAGGACTGAGCGCCGAAGAAGCACAAGCAAGAATCTTCGCCTTTGACCTTCCTGGACTGATCACAGACGACATGCCGGACCTCGATCCGATGCTGCTCAGGTTCGCGCAAAAACGCTCGCGGATAGCTGAATGGCGGCTCGACTCTCGCGCCACTGTGTCGCTCCTTGACGTGATCCGAAACGCGAAAGCGACCACGCTCATCGGAGTTACCGCGTCGCCCGGGCTTTTCAACTCAGAAATTCTCGCTCAGATGGCGAAAAACGTGGACAGGCCCGTTGTTTTTGCGCTTTCAAATCCGACGTCGCGATGCGAATGCACACCAGAGGAAGTTGCCCGCGCCACGAATGGCAAAGGACTCACTGCAACGGGAAGCCCATTCCCCGATTTCGAATACGCAGGTCGCAAAATGGTGAGCGCCCAGTGCAACAACATGTTCATCTTCCCGGGGGTCGGACTGGGCGCACTTGTCAGCCACACTCCGAAGGTGACGGACAAGATGTTTCTTGCCGCGAGCAGGGCCGTGAGCGCCTGTGTCACTGGCGGCGAACGTCAGAAAGGCATGCTGCTTCCCGACCTGGAAAAGATCCGAGAAGTGGCAGTGCACGTCGCGAAGGCGGTCGCAATCGAGGCTCGGGATTCGGGACTGGGCCGCTCCATGGACGACAACGAGTTCGAACGACTCATTCGCAAGGCCCAGTGGGAACCGCGGTATTATCCGTTTAGGGCGGCGCCACAGAGGCGTTGACGATCGTTTATGGCTGCCTTAGGCGCCGGAAACTGAGCAACGTCTGGCCCGGCAATAGCGCCTGAGCGCACCAACGGCAATTGGAAGAACTGACACGAAAATCACTACAACAATGATTTTATCGAGCCGATTGGCCAGCTCGGTCTGTCCCAGATAATAGCCGATCCATAGCAAGGAGGTAATCCAGACGGATCCCCCTAAAATGTCCCAGGAAATGAAACGTTTGTAAGGCATCCGGGCCATCCCTGCCACGAAAGGAACAAAGGTTCTGAAAATCGGCATATAGCGCGCGGCAACGACCGCTATGCCTCCATACTTCTCATAAAACGCGTGCGCGGCTTCGAGGTGTTTTCTTTTGTAGAAGCGTCCATCGGGCTTGTTCCAGATCGAGTCACCCGCCTTATGACCCAGATAATAGCCGAGCTGATCGCCCACAATCGCCACCACCACGAGGATCAAGTTGAGCTGCAGGATCGAAAAAGATGCCAGATGGTGCGGGTTGGCGGGATTTGCGAGCACCCCGGCCGTGATCAAAAGCGAATCCCCGGGCAAAAAGAATCCCAGAAGGAGACCGGTTTCGGCGAATATGATGCCGATCAGGGCAAAAAGCCCCCCCGCCTGAATCAGCTGAGAAATCCCCTGTGCCGAATGAAGCTCTTTCAGCCAATCTAGCATTGCAACTCCCTCGTCAACTCCCTCGTCTCACCGAAAATCCCGAGGGTCATGATTGTACTTGTTCCAAATGCTTCCCATAACTCGCGCACAAAATGAAGGGGCAACTGCAACCGCCCCAATCGTCGAGGTATCAGCAGGCAGCCTGCCTTTTATCCTATGAAATCAGATGGAGCTGCGCGAAAATTCAATCAGGGACAAACAGCCAGGACACACTTATGTCAGAACCGAAGCGGCCCCAGCCAACTATCTTGATAGCCGAGGACGAAGGCGAACTTCGGGAAATGATCGCAATGGCGCTGGAGAGTTCCTTTGATGCGAATGTCGTTCAAGCAGCCACGGGCAAACAGGCGATTCAGGCAATTCAGACCAATCCCGGCATTCAGGCAATCGTATGCGACTACAACATGCCGGACGGAAATGGCGGGGCCGTTTATCAACATCTTCTCGAGGCTAACCTGAACATTCCCTACATCATGGTGAGTTCCGAGACGCCCGAGCGTCACAAGGAGTTCAGCGACCGTAAGCTGCTGGCCGGTTACGTCGAGAAGCCGGCGATCATGAAACCACTGATCGAACTACTCAGGGGGCTTTTTTCCAAAACCTCACCTTCTCACATCAATGAATCACCCTTCTGTCCGGTGCGAATTTCAGCACTTCTGAAACTGGGCGTCTGCCATCGAGATTTTTATCTGAAACTCGCTGACGATCATTACGTCAAAGCCGTTCACGTGAACGAAGGATTCGATTCGACGGATGCAGAACGATATAAACAGAAGAACATCACTCACCTGTATCTGAAAGCCGAAGACCAGCCGCAGTTCCTTTCACTCGTTCAGGACAACCTCACGTTATTGCTTGAAACAAAAAAACTGGGCACGTCAGAGGTCATCGAGAACGTTTTCACGCCATCAATCCTGCTGATTCACAAAGTGACTTCGACGTTCGGATGGTCCGAAGATCTCAGGGACATCGTGAGGAATACGGTCGCAATTGCCGTCAAGACCATGAATGAGAATCGGGACCTGAGATCCATTCTGCAAAAACTCCGCAGCCAATCTCATCGCGATCTGGCGGAATTCTGTTCCGAGGTCTCCTTTGTGGCAAGCGGGATCGCAACCGCCATGGGTTGGAGTTCCGAGCTTACCTATTACAAACTCGCTCTTGCTTCCTATCTTCAGGATCTGTCCCTCACGGACGAACAGACCGAGCATTATCATTCGCTCGTGCAGGCCGCTCACGAACCTAAGAATGCGAATCTTTCGGAAATCAGGGAATTCAAACTGCACCCCGTGAAGTCAGTGAGCGTATTGGAAAAATGGAGAAACGCACCACCTGACGTGGATGCCATCATTCTTCAGCATCACGAATCTCCGGACCAGCGCGGCTTTCCACGAGGACTTCCGCCGCAGACCATCAATCCGCTTGCCGCGGTGCAGATCGTCGCGATGGAACTTGTGAACTTCCACCGCATAAATGGACCCGATGCCGATATGGTCGCATTTCTCGCCGATCAAAAGTCGCGTTATCAACAAGCTACATTCAAGAACATCTATAACGTGCTGTTTTCGTCGTTACAGATGCATCTTTAAAAGGACCTATGACGAGCAGAATATGGCTTCAGGACTACACTCTGAACGAGGTGAACGAGCGCGGCAAAGGATGCATGGTCGAGCACCTTGGCATTCAGATCACCGAATTGGGGCCGGATTTCCTGAAAGGCACCATGCCTGTGGATTTTCGCACACGGCAGCCCCGGGGGCTTTTGCATGGAGGCGCTTCGGTCGCGCTTGCTGAAACTCTCGCGAGTCTTGCCGCGAACCTGATCCTTGATCCGGCGATAGCCTATGGCGTCGGCCTCGAAATCAACGCGAACCATATCCGCGCCTGCACGGAGGGCCATGTGACAGGAGTCAGCTCCCCGCTTCACATCGGGAAGACAACTCAAGTCTGGGAAACCCGAATCACGCAAACGGCCTCAGACACGAAACACCTGGTCTGTGTCAGCCGAATGACCATTGCGGTGGTGAGCCTCCGCCCGGCACGCGGCTAGCGATAATAGATTTCCTGATGAATGGACTTCTTATCCACTCCCCGTTCGAGCAGCAGCTCTTTCATTTCCGTGATCATCGGGCCGTTTCCACAAAGATAAAAATCCGTTTCGCCCCAGGGAAATTCCCCATCAAGACTTCGGAAGTACTCAGTCACGCGTCCGCGAAATCCCTGCCAGTCCTTCGAGGCCTGGGTAATGGACGGAAAAAAGGTAAGCCCTTTCACACCTGAAAGCTCACGCACGTAAAGAAGCTCGTTCTGAGTTCGTACCCCGAGAAAACACCATGCCTGAGCGGGCGGTGAGTCCAGGTATTCGCGTGACAGGACCATCGACCTGAAAGGCGCAATACCAGTCCCCGTCGCTATAAAGCAGGCGTTTCGCAGGGATGGGGTCTGGTAGACGAAATCACCATAAGGCGCAAACCCCCTGAACACATCGCCTGGGCGGAGCGTCGCGAGATAGCCGCTACCCGGGCCCTCTTCAATGAACTTGACACAGAGTTCGATCGGACGCTGCTCGGGCGCCGAGGCAATCGAATAAGCGCGCCTAAGATCCCGCCCACCTGAAGCGGCGCCTGCCGGAACGACAACGCTGATGAACTGCCCCCCTCTGAACTCAAGAGGCCGGTCTGTTTCGAACGCGAGTGCGAAAACCGATGGAGTGAGTTGTTCAAAATTTCGGACCGTGCATTTGAATTCAGAAGCCGCCATTCGCACCTCTCTGTACTCGCCTGATTAGCTCAGCTCGGAGCGAGAATCTAGCTCGATCGGATTGACGCGCTCCCCCCTTCTGATACAGTGAACCCATGTTCGGATTAAGCATGGGTCATCTGCTGATTGTTCTCGTCGTTGTTCTTCTTTTCGGACACCGACGCCTGCCTGAACTGGGCAATGCGCTCGGTCGGGGCATCGGCGCCTTCAAGAAAGGGCTCGATGGCAAGGACGATGATGATGCTCCCAAAATTCCAGACGACCGGGCCTGATCACTCAAGGCGGCCCTACCGAAGAAACCACTGAAAACCGTTGAGCCGCGCTCATCGGGCTCATCACCTTTCCGCTGATACTTCTGACTCGCCAATAGAAATCACCCGCAGGCGGATTCGTCAGAATGTGAAAATTCTCCTGTTTTACAGCTCGAAAATGCACCTGCTGAAACTCGGAATCTCGGGCGATCTCAATCTCATAATTTTCCGTGAAATTGGTCTTCTGCCAGGTCAGGAGCACTTTCGCGCGCTCGGTTTTGCTGACAAAACGCTTGCCGTCATTCGGGAGCGTCAGGACCGGCGGCAGGAAAGAAAAACGGAACGGCACCAACGGGGAATGAACCTGAAACCCCTGAGCGGTCTCTCCGGAGACCCGGTAGTAGATCTCTCCGCTGAAGACCTTATCCCGGTTCAGTGACAACGAAGGCTGATCAGACTCACGAACCATGAGCGGCCTCTTGCCAGGACCTTTCGAGAGCTCCACACGGTACTTCTTCAAACCAGGGTAAGGCTGCCAACGCAGTGCAATATCAAAATTCTTCAGGACTTTCTTCCGCAACTGATTGGACGTACTCGCATGTCCAGCGACAAGCGGCTCAAGTAGCCTAATCCCATCGAATTCCGGATCAACTACAAAACCTGCTTTTGACGTTTCAGGCTTCTGCCATTCCCCGCTTAAAAGCCGAAGCTCCCACCTATACTCTCCGGGATTTTCCGCAGTCCACCGATAGCTGCCTTTACCCTGCTGAGCCGGAGCCACCACCTGCTCCAGAACCCTTGGGGACTCCGGGTCGGTGCCGTTGCGAACGATAATCGTCACGGACTGGTCAGCGGGCGTGATTTGCCACTCAAACAAAACAGGAACCACAGGTGACGCAGCCCCGGAAGGCACCGTCAGATGAGCTCCGAGCTTGGGAGATATCAATTCGACTTGCACCATTTTCCTGGGCGGAGGGGGCGGCGGAACTGGAGACGGAGAAGGCGAAGGAGACGGCATTATAACCGCCTTTGCCGGTGCCGGAGGCGCTTTCGGAGGCAGGGGCGCACGCGTTTTTTTCCATACGGGCGACTTGAGGGTTTGAGAGGTCTGCTTCGGGATTGAAACCACCTTTTCGCCGGAACGAATACGCAATTCGCGTGTTTTCGCACGTCCGGTCACCTGACCTGCAACGACATCGACCTTCGGCACCCGGCTGATACCGGTCAGAGAAAACTCGGACTCATATGCCAGTCGGATCATTGCATTCGGCCCGAGCTCGATCGTGCTTCCGTCGTCCAGTTCGACACGAGCCGAAGAACCGGCGGCCGTTACGATAGTATCTTCGTTAAAAAGGGCTTCGTTGGTTTCAATGGGTCCGAAAACGGATTCACCCAGAAGCTCTCTTCTGACCGTGCCCGCGCTTTCCGCGAGGATACCCACCCGTTGGCCCTGCTGACTGGAGCCATTCGTCAAAAAGCCAACTCCGCTGAAATAGACCCACCCCACGGCGAGCAGAAGAATCGTCGCGAAAATGATGATGAATACTTCGGATCGTTTTAAGCCTAAGCGCGACTTATGCATTCGCCTCACCAGCATGAGGCGACAACAGCAGAGCCGCTGCGACAGTCAGATCATCATCGAAAGATTTTCCGCCATTGTGAGCCATGAAATCGGCAACGAGATTGCGGATCACCTGCTCGGGTCCGGCCTGCACATTCGACTGAATCATACGCACGGCGCGTTTCTTTCCGTAAAAAGATCCGTCGGTTCCCGTGCCCTCAAGAAGGCCGTCCGTATAGAGAAACAGAAGATCCCCCGGGGAGACGGGAATTGTCTTCTCTTCGAACTCCTCAACGTCCTGCCTTTCTCCAAGCCTCGGACCATTGGCCACGAGGCTCTTGGTCGTGTAGCCATCCCCGTTCTTGGAGAACAGCCACGCCGGATTGTGGCCGGCGCTGGCGAAGGTCAGGGTGTTGTTCGAGAAATCGATCACCCCGGCAAGGAACGTCATCATGATCTTCCCTTGCGAGGCATCATGGATCACTCGATTCGCGTAAGAAAGGAGCACGCTGGGCGAGAAGACGCGATCAGGCTCGGCCTCCGCAAACTTCTGAATCATGCTGACGCAGCTGCGTGCAGACGCGGTGATCAGCGCTGAGGGGAAACCATGCCCGGTCGCATCGGCGATCATGAAAGTGAGGCGTTCACCATTCTGGAAAAAACCCCACCAATCCCCTCCGCATTGATCCGCGGCCTTGTAATGGCTGTGAATTGCCACATTTTTGTTTTGGAACATGGGCGGAGGTAAAAGCGTCTGTTGAACGGTTGCAGCGATCATCAGATCATTTTCCATCTGGAGACTCTTCATTCGTTCCTGAATGAGTCCGCTGATCTGGCGGGACATCGCTTTGAATGAATCCGTCAGTGCGCCGATCTCGTCGCGCGAATGAGTTTCGAGGTCCAGCTCGAATTTTCCCGCCGCGACTTCCTTGGTTGCTTCATAGAGCCGATTGATGGGGGCCGTCAGGGTCTTTGCGAAGAACATCGTCAGAACGACAGCAATGGCCACGGCAATCAGCCCCAGCATGGCGAACTTTTCGGTCAGGGCGTAGGTCGCCCGCATGGCTTTCTTCCACTCAGTGCGGTTCACCACCACGAGATCCATCCCGGCGTTCAGAAAGCTTCCAAGGTAACGCTCCCCGTCCAAGTCGTATTCTTTTGCTCCTGTGGCCACCTGACTTGCAACGGCCGCCTGAAACAGGGGGTCCCGCTTCAGATCATCCGAGAACGCCTTACTGGACAGGAGCAGTCGCCCGGAACGCGTGGCAATCGTCACGTCCGAGGCCGCCAGCTGTCTGATAAAATCCCCCATCGGCAAAACCGCCAGTGCAACCGGAACTCCACCCGGATTGTCCTTCATTTTCAAATCCGCGAATGCGATCCCGAGCAACGGGAAACCCGAGGCGGAAGTCAAATCTATAAAGCAATAGGATCGCTCCAGAAGCTCAGGCAATGCGCGGGCCAGGACAGATGCTGACAATTCAAAGGTCGCAGGATTCCACTTTCCTTCGAAATCCCCCTGGCTCTGACCGGGCATCCGGGAAAAGAGAGCAAGATCAACGTCCGCGGGCCGTTGCCTGACCAGATAGATCAGCAGAACCGGTGAATCGGACTGGTTCTCCGCTACGGAACGAAGGCCTGCCGTTCCTGTGGCATCAAGTGGTTTTGCGGGATCCACGGAGGCAAGCGCAAGGCGAAGGGTTCCCAGGACACGCCTTCCGGTGTTGGCGAATTCCCGACCAACCAGAACTGCTTCGGTCGCCTGCGTCTGATACAAGTAAGCTTTCTTGTCCTCTTTCAGCAGGAAAATCGCTGAAACACTGAGAAAGGTGATCACGACAACAAGGAGCAGCACGCCACCCAGAATCAGTTTCGTGCCCACGCTCCAGGACACCTTAAATTGCTGTTGCTCCATTTCTCTATTTTCACTAACATTTCAAATGAATTCAACTTTCATCTTACAATGGAGTACGTGTGCTGAACGTAATTAAAGAGCAAAAAGACGCCGCATTACTGGTGCGCTTGGTAGGCTCGATTGAGGAGGGCGTGCAGTTTGAGCAGCTACTCGGAAATGTCCCCGCTGAGCTCATCGTGAACTGCAAGGAGGTTCCTCGCATCAATTCCGTGGGCGTAAAGGCCTGGATTCGCTACTTTCAATCCCTTCAAACAAAGGGTGTACGTCTGCGATTCGTGGAATGTTCAAGTGCAATCATTGAACAGGTGAACCTCATTTCGAATTTCGTTCCGGCTGACTCGGTGGAATCCTTCTTCGTGCCGTTCGCCTGCACAAAATGCAAAAGTGAACTGCTGGGATTGTATTCGTCAGCCGCAATTAAAAAACTCCAGGGGAACGTCCCTGCGCAAACCTGTCCCAAATGCGGTGGAAGCGCCGAATTTGATGACATTCCCGAAGAATACTTCGGGTTTTTGACGCGCTAGGAGGAACTCCGGTTGTCTGAAACACTGCTCCTCATCTCCTCTCTTTCTGAGGACCAGGTTTTTGCCAAGGCGGTCGGAGCCGAGGCAAAGCTCCCTGTTCAGACAGTCACCTCTGCGGCCCAGGGAGCGGAGTTCATCAACAAACATGAACCGAGCGTCATATTTGTGGATGCGTCGAACGAACAGCTTTATCTGCAGTTCGAGGAAGCGATTCAAAACTCAGTTGGGATTTTCTCGGATAAAATCAACGCAAACGCGATTCATTTTCTGTCATCAGAGAACCTGGATAAAGTCCGCTACCTCATTCAAAGCCCGCTTTTCGGGCATTTTGTCTTGCGCAATTACGGCGATCCCGCGTCGGCCGGCGAACATTACGGAAGGCTCGTTCGAGCGACACGCGCTGAACGTGCCTTCGGACTCAAGACCCTGCTGCGACCAGATGCGAAAGTACAGATCGTCAAACTCCAAAGCACCGGGCAGAAACAGGACGCTGTTGAAGCGGTCAAAAATTATTTCGTGGCGGCGAAATTCCAGCCTCGGATGGCGGTCATGATCGCCAATGCGGTTGATGAACTTCTCATGAATGCGATGTTCGACGCGCCGGTGGACGAGATCGGCAAACCGCTCTACTCCAGTGCTCCCAGAAGCGCGGTTTTTGACCTGAAAGACCGCCAGGCCATCGAAATGCATGTCGGTTACGACGGCAAGTACGCCGCGGTCACGGCTGTCGACCTTTTCGGAAGCCTGGACAAAGTGAAGCTCCTCAGCCACATATCCAAGATTTACACCGATGAGGAATACAAAGTTCGCACGACAGTGGCTGGAGCCGGGCTAGGACTGGCCACTGTATTCCGCTCAGGCGGAAGTTTCTTTTTTGTGAGCGAATCAAATGTACGCACGGAAGTGACGGTGTTTTTCCGCCGAGCGGATAATTATCGCGAATTTCGCGAACAGTTCCGCTTCCTCTCCACTCAATACTACTTCTGATTCGGAGCCTGCCTCATGTACTCGCCTTCCCAGAAACCCGTGATCGTGCTGGCCTCGACGTCTCCAAGGAGAATCGAGCTGCTCAAACAAGTCGGGTTGAACCCGGTCGTTCTTTCCCCTCATGCGGATGAAACCGCACTCCCCCGGGAAACCCCGAAACAGACCGTCGCCCGACTCGCGCGCGAAAAAGCAAAATCATTGAGCGACAGAGTTTTCAACGAACACGGAAACGCCCTTATCATCGCGGCGGATACGATCGTTGTGTCGCCGAAGGGCAAGGTGTTCAATAAACCCAGGGACCGAGCCGAGGCGATCCGGATGCTCGGCGTGCTCGCCGGAAACACCCACACGGTACTCACCGGATACTGCATTCTTTCCGCGAAGCGGACCCATGTCCGAGTGATCTCTTCACGCGTTCGGATGCGAAAACTCCCGAGGCGCGATATCGAGCGCTACGTGGATTCAGGCGAACCCATGGACAAGGCGGGAGCCTATGCCGCTCAGGGACTTGGAATGGCTCTGATCGAGCGGATCAGTGGAAGCTACATGAACGTGGTCGGATTGCCTGTCGCGCAGGTTCTGCAGGACGCGGAGAACCTGTTTGATTTTCCTCTTTTCAGCTGGGAGCTCAAAAGGTGATACCTCCCGGACAAAAACCTCTGGCCGAGCGGTACGCGGCAATAAAAATTCGAATCAAGGAACACGCCCAGGCAGGCGTACAGCCCGTTCTGATCGCAGTCTCCAAAACCCAGCCTGTGGAGGCCATTGAAGCACTTTATGCGCTTGGTCATCGCGATTTTGGGGAGAATTACGTTCAAGAGCTGGTCAGAAAATCCGAGGCGCTGAGGGAAAAAGGCTGTGCGGATATCCGCTGGCACTTCATCGGTCACCTCCAGACCAATAAGGTGAAGCAACTCCTTCCCCATCTGTATGCGATCCATACAATTCATTCCGATCGTCTTGCAGCGGAACTCGCAAAACGCTGGTCTGATCTGACGCCATCAGGGAAACTTCCCGTATTCATTGAAGTGAATATCGATCGTGAAGAGGGAAAATCGGGATGCCCCCCCGAAGATGCTCGGGGAATTGCTTTGAGGCTCTCGCTCGACCCGGTACTCTCGGCGAATCTTTCGCTTCAGGGGCTGATGTGCATCCCGGACCCCGACCAGCCCGGAGGCACTCGTGCGAGTTTCCAAAGACTCAAAGACCTTGGATCGACGATCCCGTCGGCCGGACAGCTGTCCATGGGAATGTCCGATGACTTTGAAGCCGCTTTGGAGCAGGGGGCGACCCATATCCGAATCGGTACGGCTCTTTTCGGGGAAAGAAACCGGAACTAGCGCCCCAACTGGATTTATGTTAACTCCACAGTTACGCGCCCGTAGCTCAGCTGGATAGAGCGTTGCCCTCCGGAGGCAAAGGTCAGAGGTTCGAACCCTCTCGGGCGCGCCACTTATCAGGCCGGCAAGCCCATAGACAGTATCTTCAAGGCCTTTCGGAGCTTCTGCGCCTCGAATTTGGAACTGAGATCCTCTGAAAGCTGCTGAATGGCGCTCTTCTGGCGCTCCAGAATCGTGCCGTGACCTCTGCTGACAAGGTTATCAAACGTATTTGCGATCGCGACGATGCGTGCGAGTTCGTAAATCCCGCTTCCTCGCAATCCCTTCGGATAGCCGCTTCCATCATGGCATTCCGCGTGCTGTGCGACGATCATCCGCACTTCGTTCGGGACCGATTTATCACTGGCAAGGGCCTCGGCTCCCAAAGCCGGATGTTCTCTCATCTTGTGCTCGAGCTGTTCAGGGGAATCGCCCTCTGCTGTCAACACCAGTGCTTTGCCGAAATCGTGAAGAAGAGCGCCAGCGCCCATATGATTCAGAATCAGCTGATGGGTATAGCCCATATGCAACGCCAGGTAGACCGAAAGCACGCTGACGTTAATAGAATGATCAATGGTTCCAGTCGCGAGCGTCTGGAGCTGCGCCAAGGGCCGCGCGGCAAAAGGGGCGCTCAGAACCTGATCGACCAGTTTCTGAGTCGTCTCAAGTACCTTTTTCACCTGCTCATCCGAGCGAGGGAACTGAAAAAGAGCCATGGTCCTGGCTTTCACTTCTTTGCGGAGAACATCAACCGGTGCGGCAGTATCCACGCGACCGGACCACGCCAGAAGCGCTGAATAATCCTGCTCACGAATAAAGAAATGCGTGATTCTCTTGAATTGAAGGCGGTCATAAGAATTCCGGTCAACGTGCTTGCCGCGATCCAGGTAAGGCACGAACCTTTGTTGCACATAAAGATAGATCGGCACCGGCAGTGGTTCGTTTGGAATAATCTGCTCCAATGCGCACGTGACAAACACCTGCTGCGCAGTGGCTGCAGGCACTACCGCAGCAGCAGGAGCCGGGGAAGTATCCTCAGGTGAAGCGCTTGCCGCAACAACTCCTTCAGCGTTTGGCGGTGGCGGTTGCGCGGTGATCGACATGTCGGTGGCCGTAATACCTGAAAACTGCCGCGCCAAGCGGTCCCGATTCACACCCGCAAGATTTCGAGGTATGGACTCCGCCAACACCACGGCCGAGGGAGCCTGAGCAGCCGGAAGTTTCGCCCGAAGCAGGGCCATGATTTCCTGCGGCCGAAGAACACTGTTTTCTTCCTTAAGTACTGCGCATACCAGGATCGGCTTGCCGCTCAGATCGTTGGTGACAAACCCCACCCCTTCGGTCACGCCAGCTATCGTTTTCACAGCGGCGTCAATCGGAGTTGGAGAGATGAAACCGCCGGCTTCTTCCAGAAGCTGTTCTCGCCTCCCCAACACATGGATGCGGACTCCACCTCCATCTGACTCGTCCACCAGAGTCGCGATATCGCCTGTGTAAAGCCACGTGCCGCGTATCTTCATTTTGGTGGCGGTTTCAAATTCCTTTTTTTTCTCTTCCGGTCCTCGGTACCCTGCCATCACCGATGGACCAGAAAGTGCGAGCTGACCTGTTCGCTCCCCTTTTTGCTCAAGGGTATCGCCGTTCGCATCGATCACTTTATACTTCATTCCCGTCAGGCCCCGCATCCACGGGTGAGGACTTGCGGCAAGTTCCGAGTCGTCGTCCATGGCTGCGGTCCAGACGTTTTCGGCTTGGCCATAGCATCGCAACACCGGGGTTCCGACGTGGGCACTTAACGTCTGGAGCTCCGTCGAAGGCTCGTTCAAGCCAACGGTGATGGATTTAATCAGAGGAAACTTGGTACCCGCCTCCTGGCAGTAGTGCAGGAATTCCTGAGCGGAATCCGGATTCATTGCCAGCCGGGTAACCTTCGCATCGCGGAGAAACCGCATGGATTCCTTCTTTTCCAATCCCGGTTCCACGACACACGTATGGCCGTTCAGGAGCGGAAAAAGCATTCCATGGATAAACGCGAAAGGATGCGCCCAATTCATTGGCGTCAGGAAACGATCCGCCTTGCCTGCGCGATATAGAACCCGGATCGCCGTCGCGGCATGGATGAGACGGTTATGATCAAAGGCCGCAAGCTTCGGCTTGCCCTGACTGCCGCTTGTTCGCAGCAGCAAAATAATGTCGGTGTCCCTCGGAGGAGAATCGGAAGGAGCAGCGAAGCCCGCGTCATACTCCCCTCCCTTTTTTTTATCGAATTCGAAAACCGGGAGTGACAGTCGCTCATTCCTCAAAACTTCCCGAGCCAGAGTTAGGCAATCGGAACTCACGGCGAGGTGCGTGGCTTCAGATTCCCTCAGCCAGTCCGCGATTTGCTCCTGGCCTGAATCGGGATCCACCGGAATGACCGTGGCTCGAGTGTTTGCCAGTGCGAAAAAGGTCAAGGGAAATGACCCGCGATTCCTTGCAAGCACGGCGACTCGGCTCTGCTGCCCGAGCTCGTTCTGGTAAAGATAACTCAGGCGCGCCACCCTTTTTGAGAGTTCGTTAAACTTCAAGTCCTTCCCGAGATCCGAGATGGCGACCTGCATCGGGGCCTTCTGCGCCGCCGTTAACAGAACCTGCGAAATCAGCATGCCAAGATCCTACCATCCCAGGTTGAACTCTGGCTAGGAACGACTATGATACGGCCATGTCCATCACGCCTTCCTCCCCCGGAATCCTGACCTGGCGCCTTGAGAAGAAAAACCTTCCGCTCCGCTTTTTATGGAAGATCGCCCGTGGCTCCCTCGAAACCAAGGAGGTATTTTTCCTGACTGTTTCTGACGGGACTTTCTCCGGCATGGGAGAAGTGTCCCCGAATACGCGATATGGAAATACCCCAGCGATCATCGAGCGCGATTTTGGGCGCCTGAAAGAGGCGTCCACCCAGGAACCGGGTTTGAGCAAAATGCAGCTGGGTTCGTATGGTCGGTGGCTTGATCATCTATCACTCTGCCAAACCGTTCGGTTCGGTGCGGAATCAGCCTGGGTGCATCTGCAAAGCGGGCGTGCCGGGAAACCTGTTTCCGAATACCTCGGACTTTCCGCCGTCGAGGAAGTGGCGACCTGCTTTTCCGTTCCGATCATGGATCCCGGTAAAATTCAGGATTACCTGGCTCCCCTTGCACGCTTCCGCTCCATCAAAATAAAAGTGGACGCGCAAACGGGAACTGAAACGATCCGCGAAGTGTCAAAACATACACAACAGTGCCTGCGAATCGACGGAAACGAGACCTGGGAGGATCCGGATGAATTCATGCGTTTCGTCGAAAGCCTGCGCGGCAAAAACATCGATTTCATCGAACAGCCGATGCCAGCTTCGATGGAAGCCGCTTATGGTGAAATACTGCCGCTGATTCCCTGGCCCCTCATCGCCGATGAATCCATCACGGATCATGCTGACTTCGCAAGTCTTCAAAGGCAGTTCTCCGGAGTGAATATCAAACTTATGAAAACCGGAGGCTACGTCCGGGCGATCGAGCTCCTCAAGGAAGCGCGCGCCCGTGGAATGAAAACAATGCTGGGATGCATGGTCGAGACCTCGCTCGGAATCTCGTCCGCCATGCACCTGGCTTCGTTGATCGATTACGCCGATCTGGACGGCTTTCTCCTGCTGAAAGAAGATCCATTCGGCCTCGTAGAAGAGAATGGCGGGCTCCTCCGCCTGACTCATAACACCGTTAGGAAGCCGGCATGACACTCCTGCTGAAACAGATTTTCGCATTCATCAAACTTCTGAACTCAGATACCGAAACGCACCCCCTTGCGCTCGGGATCGTGCTCGGGATGTTTCTCGGGTTCACTCCCGTCTTTTCCTTGCAGACGGTCTTCGTGATTTTCATTCTTTTCCTGTTCCGAATTCAGATCGGAGCCGCACTGGTAAGCGCATTTTTTTTCGCCATACCTGCTTATCTGCTCGATCCGGCTTTTCACCAGCTCGGATCATTCATCCTGGAGCGGGAATCACTGCGGCCGCTTTTCACGACGCTTTACCACATGCCGCTTGTGCCGCTCACGCGCTTCAATAATTCAGTCGTGATGGGGTCGGCAATAGCAGCGCTCCTGCTGGCGGCTCCGGTTTTCGTCGTTTCAAAAAAACTCATCATCGCATATCGCGCAACCGTGGTCGCGCGCTTCAAGAACACGAAATTATGGAAGGCCGTTCAGGCGACCTCCTTCTACCAGTGGTACGTGAAATTCGAGGAATACCGTGGCTAAAGTTAAAAAGAAAAAAGGAATTGTCCGCTTCGAAGCGATCGTTCCTTTCGCCATCGTCTGCGCGCTCATCGTTCTCTATTTCGTGCTCTTCTTCGATCTTCACCTGCGCAAAGGAATCGAATGGGCCGGAAGCTATCTGAACGGTGCGGAAGTGAACGTCGGCTCGCTTAAAACCAGCTTCATCAACGCCTCCGTCAGGATCGGGAAAATTGAGGTGACAGACAAGGACAAGCCCGAACAAAACAAGGTCGAAATCGGAAACATCGGTTTTGAGCTGCTTTGGGATGCGCTCCTCAGGGGAAAAGCCGTCGTAAATCTCGCCGAAATCCAAAACATTCAAGTTGAAACTCCCCGAAAAAGTCCTGGCCGTGTTTATCCGTCGGAATCACGTTCCAAGGGACTTGAAATCATCCGCTCACAAATCAGCGGAACCGTCCTTGGGGATGTCGCTCGTATGCTCGATGGGTTCGATCCCAAGAAAGCTCTCGGAGAAATCGGCAAGCTGAAGTCGGCGATGCATATCGAGCAGCTCAAGGCCGATCTCGACCGAAAGGAGAAAACCTGGACCAGTGCCCTCGCGGGCATTCCCGGGCAGGCGGAGTTCAGCGGCCTTCAGCAGAAGCTGAACTCGATTCAGATCGGAGCGACGAAAAATCCGGCCGAGATTCAGAACCAGATTTCACAAATCAACGGACTCCTTTCAGAGATTGACGAGAAGAGCAAAGCCATCCAAAGCCAGGCCGGATCTCTCAGTTCCGACGTGAATTCCTTCGCCGGCGCCGTGGGCGGGATCGATCAGGTCATGAAACAAGACATCCAGGACCTTGAGAAAAGAATTCAGCTTCCGAAACTCGACGCTCGCAGCATCGCTTCGGATCTCTTCGGCGGGAAAGTCGTCAGCCAGGTCGCACAAGTGGAACGATATGTGACGATGGCTCGCGAAACGATGCCCGTCAAAAAAGCGCAAGCCGCAACCGCGAAACCTGTTTCGCCGCCGCGCGGAAAGGGAAAGATATACCAGTTCGGAAAACCAAACAGCTATCCGCTTTTCTGGCTCAGGAAAGGCGAGATCTCCTCGCGCCTGGAGAACACAGCCTTAGGCGGAAACGTCTCGGGCCAGCTACTGGACCTCAGTTCAAGCCAGCCGCAGCTGGGCAAACCCATGCAGCTTCACCTGAACGGCGACTTTCCGAAGCGCGGGTTCATGGGTATCCAGCTATCGGCCATTCTGGACCACACGGGGGAAATCCCGGTGGATACCCTGAAATTCTCTGCCGCATCCTTTCCGATCGAACAGAGGCAGCTCTCTTCTTCGGATGAGGTCCAGTTCGCGATCGCGAAAGCGATCGGAAGCGCCACACTGGAAGGTGTCCTGAAGGGCGATGGCGTGCAGCTCAGAATCGACACCGGCTTCCGAGAGGTGGATTACCTGATCTCGGCAAAATCAAAACTCCTCGAAAACACCCTCAAATCAGTGGCGCGGGAGATCCCCGCCATTTCCGTGCAGGCATCCCTGGACGGCACCTGGGATAAGCTTGGCATGAGCCTTCAGTCTAACCTTGCCTCCGCTCTGGAAAAAGGTTTCGCCGGTCAGCTGCAGTCGCGCGTCGCCGAGGCCAGACAGCAAATCAGTGGCATGGTGAACGCGAAAGTCGCCCAGCAACGTGCGGAACTCGACCGCCGCTATCAGGAAAATCGCCGGAAAATCACAAGCCAGATCGATGAGAAACGGAAGAAAGCGGATGCGCTGCGAGCGCAGGCCATGGCGAAGCTGGATGACGCAAAAAAACAGCTCGCTTCAAAAGGTCTGGACGGTTTGAGGAAAAAACTGCCATTCTGATATTCATCGCGGTTTGCCCGCCTTTTTTTCAAGGGAGATCTTATGAAAAACGTCCTCGCAATCTCGTTTGTCTCATGCTGCATTTTGGTGTCCGGTTGTGGAAAACTTTCTGCAATCGAAGATCAGGCGGAAGTAGCAACCGCCGCTGGGGACGTCATGAGTTCCTTTGATGAATCAAGCGGAACTGAAGGGGGTTTTGCGCTGCTTGAAGCCCCGCTTCTTCAATCCGGCGGCGCCTGCTTCTCAACCGCGCTTCTCAGCAGCTGCTCAGATAAAACACGTACTCGAACTTTCGAGGATTGCACCATCGGGCTTGTAAACACCTTGAACGGAACCGTCACGCTGAGCTTCTCCGAAACGGGTTGCGCGATGAACATCGCTGGAAACAGCGTTACGCGCACGGCGGATTTCACCCTCACCGCTCCTCGCGGCACTCTTACGGTGAGCGCGCCGGGTGGCGGCCAGGTGATCACCAGAACCGCGGACGGATTCACCTACCGCGTCGGAGGAATGAAGCGCGTTCTCAAGACGAGCTCAGGTGTGACTGTCGCTGACGTGGAGACGAAAACTCTGGGCGACATCACCGTTACCGGAACCTCGCGTGCCAATCGCGTGATGAATGGCGGTTCGATCGAAATCAAGCATGTCACGCGCGACTACACGGCGGTCCTGACTCCCAATAACCTCGCCTGGACAGCCGGTTGCGTCTGCGCGGTCTCAGGAACCTTGACCGGCACTGTAACAGGCGCTCAGAGTTCAGACGATGTTGTCGTGGAAATGACCGGTTGCGGGACCGCAAAGATCACGGCAAACGGCATATCTGAGGACGTGAAGCTCGATCGCTGCGGCGCAACCTCCTGAACAGCCGCTCTTCTGAACTCAGGAAGCCCGGGTATCGGGTATCGCGACTCGCATGGCAGAGAACGTGACCACGAACGTGGTGTT
>MEPR01000045.1:0-51733 GCA_001769835.1 Bdellovibrionales bacterium GWB1_55_8 | reverse complement strand
CGCGCTTGGTGGTGAAAAAAGGCTGAAATAGCTTGTCTCTTGCCTCTCTCGGGATGCCACGCCCGCTGTCGGTGATTCGAAGTTGGATGGTGCCGGTCGCTGCTGCATGAGCACTGAGTTCGACCCATTTTTCATCCTGATCCTTGGCAGCGGCCAAAGCATTGTTGAGCAGATTGACGAGTACCTGAGAAATCTCGACAGGCCTGCAACGAATCAGCGTCGAATCATCGGCACCGCTCACCTTCAGCGAAACGCCACGATGTCTGAAACCGGTACTCACCAGGTCTACTGAATCCCGGACAATCTGCCTCAGTTTCACAAGGCTATAGGGCTCCTCTTCCGTCCTTCGGGAGAACCGCATCAGATTGTTCGCGATTTTCTGGATCCTCTGGCAGTTGGAGACTGCCTGATTCGCGAATTTCTCAAGTTTCCCAGCGTCCGGGTGCGGTGTGTCCAGATGGGTGCGAATCATTTCGACTGATGACTGCACCGCCGTCAGGGGATTCTTGATCTCGTGCACGACACTGGCGGCAAGTTCTCCGACGATAGCCAATTTTGACGTCTGCTCGGCCTGGATCCTCTGACGTTCGATTTCGGATTCCGCCATTTTCAAATTATGAATGTCAATACAGACAAGATAGCACTCGAATTTTGACGGATCCCCCTCGTTAAGATTGGTCTTCTTCATCACAATCAAATGCCATCTGGAGGACCCTCTCACGGTCATTTGCACTTCGTAGGTCGATTTCCTCTCTTCTAATCTCATGAATTCCTGAACTCGCCTCAAGAAAGCCACGTCCGGATTGAGGTAAGAGAGCTCTCTCCCGACGAACTCGGAAACGCTGCCCCCATAGTTTGCGGCATAATTGCGATTCACCCCCCTGAATGTAAGATCCGGCCCGATCCAGGAAACAAGGCCAGGAATCGCATCGAGGATACTCCGCAATCGAGCAGCCTCATCTGACAGTCTGCTTTCACTTCGCAGTCCGTCCCAGAAGGTCTTGTTTTGGATACGAAGCTGAAGCCAGAGAAAGCCAGCGTACGTCAGGAAAATCAGCGCCATCGCCACTGCGTTACGCTCACCCAAGGCCAGCAGGTACAGCGTGGGTGGCCCAAGTACGAGAACAATGAAAAAGCGTCCGATTATTTGTCGCGGACAGGCTGATGAAGTGATTGCTGCGGCAATACCACTACCAATCAGGAGAGCTAACGTGGTTGCGTAATTCACGAGACCGAATGCATGCAGCGACCACAGAAAGAGGAGTCCCCAGCTTGCTGCGGCGATGAACATCGATGAGGCAAAAAGAACATTCCAAAGCCACCGTTTCGCGGGATAAAAACGCTGCTGATCAAAGGCGAGAAACAGCCGGAGCAGATTGGCTGAAGCCGCCAGAAGCGCCAGCGTACCGACCTGCCAGAGGGTCAGATCCACCCGCGTGGCGAGGACAAATATCACGAGCAGCGCCAGCTGCCCCAAACCCCCGGAACGAGATCTTCTGGCCAGTTCATATTCAGCCTGGAGCTCAAGGTGCTCGAGCCCCTCGCCCGATGCCGCGGCAGCCATAATCTTTGCAATGATGCAAGTTCCGCACGGCCCACTCTAGCAGCCGACGAAGCCTGCTTCGCGACCGTTGCGCAGTGGCCGCCTGCCTGTTAATAACGGCTCATGGAAGCAGACGGCAATCGCACTTTCCAAAACGCTGCCGACCTGATGCGCCTTGCGGGGCCGGCGTTCAAGACTCTTTTCGACAATATTTATGATGCAGTTCTCCTCCATGCACTTGATGGTCGCATCCTCGCGGTGAACCGGAAGATGCTGGAGATGTACCGCGTCACGGCCGGTGAAAGCTGCAGCTTCAGCATTGAAACTGATTATTCCAGTGAAAAGAATCCTCATGAACGTTTGCGCGCGACCTGGGACAAGGTCATCGCAGGTGAAAATCAGTTTTTCGACTGGACCGCGAGGCGACCGCATGACGGTTCAACTTTTGATGTCGAAGTATTTCTCTGCCGGCTCACCCTTCTGGGAACAGATCTCATACTTGCCACCGTGCGTGACGTGTCCCACAGCAAAGAGATCGAGCGACAGCTTCGCTCAGCCCTGGCTGTCCGAGATGAATTTTTGTCCGTAACCTCCCACGAACTCAAGACGCCGCTCGCGTCGCTCGCCATGCAGGTGCAACTGATGGTCAGAAAATTCAGACGCGAAACGGAAGCTCTGCCCGAATGGTCCGATCGATTGCTGGAGGGGACTCTTGAGTCCGTCACCCGGCTTTCCAAGCTCATGGATGACCTGCTGGACGTGTCGCGGATGGAGCAGGCCAAACTCAGCATCAATCCCCGAAAGGCGGATCTTCGTTCGATCGTGCACCAGGCAATCGATAAAATGAGCGGGGCTTTGATGCAGGCGAAATGTGATGTCCGGCTGGAGATTCCAGAAACCATCGAAGGATTCTGGGATTGCGATCGATTAACGCAGGCTTTAAGCAATGTGATTTCGAATTCGGCCAAATACGCTGCCGGATCCAAGGTAACGATAAGAACGCTGCTGCGAGGACCCCGAGCCAGGATCGAAGTGGAAGACGGCGGCAGCGGAATCGACGTGAATTCCCACGCCGCCATCTTCGATAAGTTCACCCGCTTGCAGCCGCAGTCGCATAAAAAAGGCCTTGGCCTGGGACTTTACATCGTCCGCCAAATCGTAGAGGCGCACATGGGAACCGTGCATGTGGAACAGCCCGCTGCCGGAGGTTCCCGATTTGTCATCGAGCTGCCACTATGATGTTCAAGTTCACGGAAAAAAATGCTGAATGCCTGATCTTCACGCTGAAAGAAGGCGTTTTCTCCTCCATGGCCCACGACTTGAAACTGCAGGTAAAGAGGTTCGAGATCGAGGTTGATCACCCCCACGCCATTCGTGCGATGTTCGACGCAAGGTCCATCACTCTGGTTTCAGCGCTCAAGGACGGCGAAGAGCAGCCCCTGGCTCTTAAGGAAAAGGACAGAGTTCAGATCAATGAAAATCTGCAACACCAGGTGCTCGAGACCGCGCACTTCCCCACCATCCGTTTCCAGTCATCTGAGGTCACGACGGAGACACATGGTTACAAAGTGAAAGGGCAGCTTGAGTTGAAGGGCCAGAGGCAGCCGATCGGTTTTTCCATCACCGAACACGCACGTGCGTACTCGTCCGAGATCATCTTGAATCAGAAGGACTTCGGAATTCAGCCGTTCTCAGCACTGATGGGCGCGATCCGGGTCAGGCCGGATGTGAGAATCAGGATCAGCGTTGCAGATGTGGGCCTTCCGTCCACCTGATTCAGTTCACCTTGACCAGCGTGGCTACGCCGAGGAACCCGCGATGGTCACGAAGTTCCACTTTCATTACTTTCTCAGCCGCATCCAATGTTCCCGTGATCGACAGGAAACTTGAATCCAGAACACTTCCCGCTGAAGGAGACGTAGGGCTCGTGGAAGCAGCAAGCTCACCGGTTTCCCGGTAATACCGCACGATCAGGGTGCGTTCACCAATGCCATCCTTCGGGAAATCCGTACGTCGGTATCGCGCCCTCAGTGCGGGACGGAACCGTGCCTCACCGTCCTCATTCAGTCCGTTGTGCTCCTCGGCAATGAAAACCTTCATTTCGATCCCAAAAGGATCCGAGCGATCCGGCATTTCCTCGATGACGCCGGCGTAAGTTCCCGCGAATTCGCGATAAACCTCGAGCAGTTCCTTACGGTCCTCTAACTCGCGTTGCTTGTTGGCACTGCCAGAAAGAGGTGGAGCACAACTGATCGCGCCACTCATCACCACAAGCAAAAACAAGGAAGACCAACGCTGGATAAGAGTCATAGAAACCGCCTTATACGTCCGTTTAATTTTCTTGCAAAGTAAAATAATTTCTTCGATAAAACACGTGCTCATTCCACTTAATGAAAGGAACACGACCTCATGACCACTCTTGCAGCAAGAAGGTGCATCCTTGCATTTGCCCTTTGTTTCAGCTTCTTAGGGACATCGGAAAAGCCAGCTTTCGCGACCGCCACGGGGTACGGCAGCATTGCAGAAAGAGAACTCCAGGTTTCACCCCCCTCTCAAGACCGGATCATCATGGGCAGTTCCTCGGTGCTTGCAACGAACATCGAAGACCAGGTGGTGGCGTCCGATCTGAACTGGAGCGTGTCATTCAATCTCCGCCGTTTTAATCCTGAAGGGGCGCTCGAGATCGTCACCGGCGACAGATATGATCTCGCACGAATCGGCGCACATCCGATGATCGGTGCGGAGGTTTGCCGCAATTGGCTGCGACGAGGCTCCTCCTGGAATTTTGCCAATTGCTTTTCAGCTTCCGCGTCGTCAACGCAGTTCAACCTTCATACGCAGAGCGGTTTTCTTCTCGATCATGTTCGACTGACCCATCTCAGTTCAGCACTGAACATGAGCGTGGAGCGTGATTTCAATTTTCTCGGACTTTCCGCCGTGACGGATCTCGGTGCAGGATACCTTCTGGTTTCGCAATCCAGCCCCAATCCGATCAGTACCGCCTCACGCCAGACTCCCTTTGGGATCGCTGGGATCGGCTTGCGCTGGTCCCCAAGTTCAAACTTTTTCGCGAAAGCCAGCTACCAGCACTGGGTTGCGCCGGCGGCTTCCGGGCAGATCCCTTCAAATCACTGGATCGCCTCCGGAGGATTCCTGTTTTGAAACAGCTGATTTCAGTTCCAGGTCTGCTCGTGCTTGCTGCGCTTATGGCACCCAGCGCCGGCGCGGTGGTACGCCTAGCGCCGCAGGTGATTGTGGACAGTGTTCTGAACCAGGGTCTGGAATCACGGGCGATCCAACTGGAAGCCAGGAAGTCGGATCTTCCGCTCGCTCGTGCACAGGGCGCGTACGACTGGACATTCAACGCGAACTCAAGCTACGAACTCACCCGCCTGGAAACGCTCTCGGGCCTCTCGAATCTTGAAGATCGCAACAGATTATTCAGCGTTGGTTTTTCAAAGAAACTGCCGACCGGCACCGCGTTATCGCTGAAATACAATCGAAACTACCAGGACTCGATCACGAGCAGCTTTCTCAGCAGCGCCCATCCTCCGGATCAGGTGCTCGATTTCGTCGACCTGGGATTCCGTCAGGATCTTCTTTCGAATTTCTTCGGTATCCAGGAGCGAAGAAGGACCGCAATGGCGAGCCGCGATGTGGCGCAAGCGGACCTCAGAAGAAAAGAAAATCTGGAAGACCTGGTCCTTGATGCGGTCGCTTTGTACTGGAAAGCCTATGTATCCGAAGCGGCGCTGCGAGAAGCTATTCAGGCGCGAGAGAAATTCGGACTCCTCGTCAGAACCGTTGAACGGAAGCGTTCACTCGGGCTCGCGGAACCGTCGGATGTCGCCAAGGTGAAGACGGAATTCTCCTCCCAGGATCGTCATGTGAAGTCCGCTTCATTGCAGTACCTGTCTGATCTCGACCGGCTCTTTTCGGCGGCGCAACTCCCTTATGAAAAGGACGTGGAATTCGACGTATCCCTCGATTTGCCGGCGCCCCCGGATGATCCCGCCGTTGAACTTGACGAACTTCGCCCGGTTACCCAGGCCCGGCTCCGAGTGGAAAATGCACAGGCCGGTCTGGCCAATGCGAAAATGGATCTGCTCCCGAAGGTCACCCTTTTTGGCCAGATGAGCTTCAATGGCGTGGATCAGCAACCCGGGCAGTCTTTTTCCGAACTCACCAGCGGAGTACACCCCCGGTACCTTCTCGGAATCGAACTCAATTACCCACTCTGGTCCGAAAGCCTTCGGGGTGAAGCGCGCCACCAGGAACTGCTGCAGGATGAGGCCTTCAACGAAATGAATCGCGCGCGCGAAGCCCGTTCCATTGAGCTGAAGCAGGCGGAACGCAGTGTCCGATCAAATTACATCATCGCGCGAATGGCCAAGGACACCATGATCCAATGGGAAAAGATCATCGAAGACCGTGAACGGCTCTTCCGCAACGCCCGCGTCGGCACGGCTGAAATCATCCAGGATTATTCGTTCTACTTCCGGTCCAAGGCGGATCATGTCGCTGCCGTGGCCGACTACTATTATTCCTACCACCGCCTGCGAGCTGCAAAAGACGAGCTGGTGCCTTGAAGCGGTGAAGGAACGACAATGAATATCCCGAAATTAGCCATTCATCGACCGATCTTCATCACCTGTCTTTTCCTTCTCATCATGACCGTGGGCTATCTCGCCCTGAAGCGACTTCCGGTCGACCTCTTTCCGGATATCACTTTTCCGGTTGTGACCGTTACCACCACTTACCCGGGCGCTGGCCCGCTCGAAGTCGAAAGTCTGGTCTCAAAACCCATTGAAGACGAAATCAGTACGATCGCGGGGATCAAAACCATACGCTCCACGAATCGGGAAGGTGTCAGCTCCGTAGTGGCTCAGTTCCATTTCAAAACTGATATCAAATACGCCGAACAACAGATCCGCGATCGCATTGGCTCCGCGCGAAAAAAACTCCCGGATGACATCGACGATCCTGTGATCCGCCGCGTGGACCCCTCCGATGAACCCATCGTCACAGTCGGCGTGACAGCAGACCTCCCGACAGCCACGCTTTATGACTTTGCCGACGAAATCATCCGTCCGAAACTCCAGCAGGTCGACGAAGTCGGAATGGTGGAAATCCTCGGAGGCCGAAAAAGGGAAATACGCGTCGAACTCCAGCAGGAAAAACTGAAAAGGCATGAACTCTCCGCAGGCATGGTCTCGGACCGCATTCGGTCCGCAGGTGAGAACATTCCAGCCGGAAGCGTGCAGGAGGGCAAGAACCAGATCGTTTACCGTACCCTCGCGCAGTTTCGGTCGCTTGAAGACATATCAGCAACGATCGTGAGCTTCTTCGCGAACGAAAAGCCCATTCGCGTGCGGGACGTGGGACATGTTTTTGATTCTCTTCAGGAGGAAAGATCCCGTGTTTTCCTGAATGGCACCCCTTCTCTCGTCCTGCGCGTCTACAAGCAGTCAGGCTCAAACACTATCCAGGTCGTCGAAGGCCTTAGAAAACGCATCGAGGACCTGAACAAGGAATTCGGCGGCCGCAAGGAAAAGGTCCGCGTTGCCATACTCAGGGACAATTCAACGCCCATCAGAGCGAATGTCACGGATGTGAAAGAATCGATTTTCATCGGCATCGCTTTGACGGTCCTGGTCGTGCTGTACTTCCTCGGCAGCTTCCGATCGACCTTCATCACCACTCTTGCGCTCCCCAACTCCTTGTTGGGAGCTTTCGTGCTGATGCTGATTGCCGGATTTTCAATCAACATCATGAGCCTGCTCGCACTCAGCCTTGCTGTCGGTCTTCTCGTCGATGATGCCATCGTCGTACGGGAAAATATCTTCCGGCATTTTGAAATGGGCAAGCCCGCGGCCAAAGCCGCGGTTGAAGGGACGAACGAAGTTCTCCTTGCCGTGATCGCGACCACGCTGACCGTCGTTGCGGTATTCGGCCCGATCGGGTTCCTGGATGGCACCGTGGGACAGTTCTTCAAGGAGTTCGGGCTCACCATCTGTTTCGCGATGGCCATCAGCCTTCTCGATGCGATTGCCATGGCACCGATGCTGTCCGCCTATTTCGCCGGAGCCGGTTCACACGCCGCGGAGTCAAAAAAACCGATGATCCTCCTTCGTCCACTGAACTGGAGCATCAAACTCTTCGATCGGTTCCAGACCCGGCTTGAGAACGGTTATGAACGCTCATTGGGTTGGATCCTGCGTTTTCCGAAAACCGTTTTGGCACTCGCGCTCGGAATTTTCATCTCCAGTCTGTTTGCGGCCAAGTTCATTCCGAAAACCTTCCTTCCACCGCAGGACAACGGCGAATTCATCGTCAGGATCGACCTTCCGCCGGGCACAAGTCTCGATGGCACCCATGAGCTTGCGCGCCAGGTCGACGAGCGGATTCGCTCAAATCCTGAAGTGAGGGATTCCCTGATGATTGTTGGAAGCCGTGACGGCCAGGCCAATATCGCGTCATTCATGGTGCAACTCGTTCCATCGAAAGCGCGCCAGGTGAACACGACGGGAATGAAAAACCGGATACGCGAGCAACTGGTCGAGTTCGCCCGCGCCAATCCGATCGTCGGAGATATGAATGGGGGGACCGGCTCCGACCGGCCCTTCACCCTCGTCATTCTTGGCCCCGATCTGGAACAACTTGAAAAATACTCGAACGCCGTTTACGAGAAACTCAAGGGCAATCCCGCGCTCAAGGACGTGAACCTGACCTATCGTCCGGGCAAACCCGAATTCCAGTTCCTTTTGGACCCTAATCGCGCGGATCAGCTCGGCGTTGCCACGAAAACCGCCGGCATTGAGCTGCGAACGCTCGTTGAAGGCATGGTTCCCGCTGTTTTCCGGGAGCAGGGCCGCGAGTACGACATCCGGGTGCGTCTGGGCGATGCCGAGCGGGATCTGAAGTCGCGCGTGAACAAAACCTTCGTTCCGAACATCAATGGGCGCCTCGTCCCTCTTTCTCAGGTCTCCGAAGCCCGCGAGCAAAAAGGACCAGCGGAGATCAGTCGTCATAACCGGAACCGCTCAGTCCGTATCGAAGCGGACATCGCGCCAGGTGGTCCCGGAATGGGCGGTGCCATCACCGCGGCCACGAGACTGATCGACACTGAACTCAAGCTCCCCGAAGGGATCAGCTACACGTTCGTGGGTCAGGCGGAGTCTTTCAAAGAGCTGATCGTGAACATGGCCATAGCCATGGGACTTGGAATTCTGTTCATTTACCTCGTCCTGGCGAGCCTCTATGAATCCTTCATCACGCCGTTTGCGATCATGCTGGTACTCCCGCTGGCTCTCTGCGGGGCTTTTTTCGCGCTCCTGATCACCGGCAGCTCCCTGGATCTCTTCTCGATGATCGGCTGCGTCCTCCTCATGGGGGTCGCGACGAAGAACTCGATCCTGATGGTGGATTACACGAAGCAGCTCACGGACAAGGGACTGGACCTCCGCACAGCGATCATTCGAGCCGGCAAAACCCGGCTTCGCCCCATTCTCATGACAAGCTTCGCACTCATTGCAGGCATGATCCCGATCGCAATCGGCCTGAATGAGGCCTCGCGGCAACGGACCGGCATGGGAATCGGAATCATCGGCGGCATGTTCAGCTCGACACTGCTGACTCTCGCCGTGATCCCCGCTGCTTACACTTACATCGAGAGGTTTCGAATCATGATCGAGTCCTGGTTCAAGCGCCACGTATCGGGAAGTTCCGCGGACCAACTCAGCGCTTCTCCATCCAAGGAGGTTCTGCTTGCTAACGAACAATGAGGCATCACTTCGTACGCGCATGCGGCCTGCGAAGACCGGCAAGCCGAACTCCCGAGAGGAACTCATCGCAGCGGCGAAAGCGCTCTTCGCGAAAAACGGCTATGACGGCGCTTCAGTCAAGGAGATCGCCGATGCCGCCGGCGTCAACGTGGGACTGATCGCCTATTATTTTGGCGGGAAACTCGGAATATTCCGCGAGTGCCTCCTGACGGACGGCGAAAAGAGGCTGGCCGCAGCACGCCGCATTCTGGTGGCGGCGGAATCGGAAATGGAATTCCGGCTCAGGCTCAAGCTTTTTGCGGAAGAGGTTCTCGAGTTCCACCTCAAGGACCCCGACGTGACGACGATGGTCCACCGCGAATGCGAACGCGGCAGTCCGGAAGTCGAGGATCTGTTTCGAAACACCTATTTTCTGGTCTTTCACACTCTCCAGGTCTTCATTGAAAGTGGAAAAGAGAAAAGCCTGCTCAGACACGATCTCGATGCCGAGATCGCCACCTTGTTCTTTTTCAGCCAGCTCATCCATGCGGTTCGCCAGGATACCGCCAATTCAAAATATTTCGGAAAGACCCTGGCAAACGCCGTTTATCGAGAGCGCTACATCTCGCAGATTGTCGGCCTTTTCGTCGGCGGTGCCGTAAACCGCGCAAAGGAGGTATGATCATGTCCTACTTGAAACAGCTACAGACGGTGGTCCTCGCGGTTCTGTTAGCCACGGGCGCCCTCGGCTGCACGACCGGTGATGGCAGTCCGAGCACGCTCTACCCGGAATCGCCCGCCCAATCACCTGCTGCGGGTCCGACCACCATCGATCAGCCTTCCTCCTCCGCGCCGAACTCTCGCGAGCGGGTGCGATTTTTCTGCGAGGACGGAATTATTTTCAATTCCATTCTCACGTTTTCCTCGCAGGCGAGCCCGGAGGCCTCAGCTTCGCGGATATTCTTTGAAGATCCTGCGCGCTCCGGATTTTTCCTCATGGCGATTCAGGGTCCTCTCGCCGTGCGATCCTCGAAGCTTGCGGCCACCTTGCTTTTTCAAGCTGAAAGCCTGAGCGGACGCATCGGAGAGCCACAACGAAAACAAGGCATTTACATCAGTGAGATCGATCTGCTTACGCGAGTCGCGAAAGTGCGCCTCCTCACTCGTACGACACGGATTTCAACGGAAGCCCTGCGCATTGCCAGCAGTGCTGGGATCAGCTTGCGGACTTACGGTACTCTGGGTTCGCAAATCGTTGTTCCCTCGCAGCCGCGAGGCCGCGACGAAACGGGAGAATACCGGGTAATCGAGATCGAGGACGGTCTCGAGCGTGAAATCGGCCGCATCGCCTGCCCGCCAGGCGAATGTTGGAACCCGGAACTCGCTGGTGACGAGATCTGGTTCACCACATTGGACCGCGCCAGCGGAAAGTTCCGGATTCGTGCGTTCAACAGAGGCTTTGAGCCGATTCCATTCTCTCAACTTACGGAGAACAGTCAGCAGCTGTCCGTGAAGAGTGGAAGCGGCGAAGCAGCCTGGATTGAGGAGGCCCGCGAAGGTTTTGTCCTGGGCCGCAGGCGGGATGGCGTGAACACTCTCACCGAACTTCCTCCCACCATTCACCGCTACCTTCCCTCTGCAGTCGCTCTCCGGGACTGGAACGGTAATGGCGAAACGTTGGCGTTCGCCACGAAGAGCGACTTGGGAGTCGAGCAAATATGGATGGTGAAGACCGACCAGAATTCCTCACGGCTGGACGTTCACCAAACAATTCCATCGCTCGCAGGTGCCGAGCTAACTTCGTTCGTGTCCGCCAACGATCGCTCGCTGTTTGGTCTTTTCAGGTCAAAGTCCGAGAAGAGGCTGTATCGATTTGATTCTGAAAGCGACACGTGGCGCGCTCTGACACGCGAAGTCTGTGAAAATCCTACGTCCGGGAGGTTCCATGAATAAGTCACTATTGGGCCTGCTGATTCTGTCCGTGAGCGCCGGTGTCTCGGGCTGCAAAGACCCAGGGGCAAACGCCATACCTGTCAGCTGCCAGACAGCCGCGGAGGTCGCGCAGATCCTCTCGAATGCGGGGTTCACCTGGAATCCTCAATCGGATGAGGCGCTGGAGCTGACTCCGGATACGCTTCGGGTTCTTCTGCTGAACGGCAACATGACCCTGCTTCAAGGCGCGAACCGGGTTCACCAGGCCAAGGAGAACCTCAACCTCGCTCGCGCAAATCTCCTGCCCTCGATCAATCTGGGCATCCTGCTCCAGAGCGCCGCAAGCCCGACGTTTCTGGTCTCGAGCGTGGAATTCGCCCTGCCATTCCTCCTTCCCGCGAAGTGGTTTGACATGCTCGCGAAAAAGAACCTCACCAAAGCGGAAGAGATGTCCTTCCTCGCCCTTCAACTGAACCAGTACTCTTCTTTATATGCGCTTTACCTGGCCATCCAATCCGACTATGTCGCACGCGAGTTCCTGGCCCAGGACATTCAGGACGCGCTCGCCGTCGAGCGAATCGTGAGTCATTCCTATGCAATCGGCCAGGCGACCGCGGCGGATCTCGATCTCGCAAGAAGTTCCGTTCTTTCCGCGGAGAACCGGCAACTGAAGCTCGAGGAACTGCTCACAGAAGAAATGGCGAGCCTCCGTTACTCCATGGCGATTTGCCCGGAGGTTCCGCTGACTCTGATGGAACACGAGATCCCGCCCTCTCCGCTCGAAACGGAAACCGCATTCAGGGCCGCGGAACAGGTGCTTGAAAAGTCACCGGAGTCGCAGCAGCTGAATTACCTGATCCGGGCCGCCGAGCTCGAGCGCTGGGGCAAAGTCTTTGGCTTCATGGGTGGAGCCTCCGTCAGTGGTGTTGCCGGAAGTTCCGGCAACGCTTTGTCGAATCTGGACCCCAAGGGCTCCATGAGCCTGGGATTCGGCACCATCATCGGAGTTTCAATCACCAACCGGAACATCGAAGCACTTCAACTCGGAAAACGCGAACTCGGCTCCGAAACGTTGAAGACCCTGGATTCGTCGCTTTCGCGCATGGGTTCGATCGCGGCCCGCATCGAACGCTCCGCAAGAGCCGAACGCCTCCTTGAAAACGTTTTCGATTCCGAGATGAGGCGCTATTCGAATGGTGAGACGACCCTCCTTTCCTTGACGGATGCGCAGGGGAAGCTGCGCACGCTTCGCCTTGAAACGATTCGCGGTCGTTTTGATCAGCGGCTGGAAAGATTGAATCTTCACCGTCTGTCGCGCGACGAGGACTTCGCAAAAATCAAAGGGTGCGCCGGAAGCAAAAAGGCACCGGAAGCCCGAGTGGACGGAGTCGATCCCTGCGATTCGGACTTCATCAAGCGCAAGCTCGGCGAGAAAGTCGAAAAGCAGGCAGCAGCACCGGCCGCCTGAAGGGAAAAATCCGAATGATTTCGATGAATTCCGAAGTCGTTTGATCGTGGCAAAGCCGCTCTCTCTGGGTTAAAAGAGGGCTCATGAAATCATGGATCTACCTTCTAATCGGAATTGCCCTGATTGCGAGCACTCAAGCGAAAGCGGGGGCGCCGTTATCGGAAGAACCCGGCCGCGTACTCTACCAGGTTTACGTGGAGACATTCCGAGACTCTCGCGATGCCATTGGCGCCGATGGGTCAGATGGTTTTGGTGATTTCGCGGGGCTGGAGCAGAAACTCGATTATCTGAGGGGGTTGGGCGTTTCCGGCCTCCTGGTCATGCCGATTTTCGAGAGCGATGACGACATGGGATACATTCCGCGCGACTTCTACTTGCTCCGTGCCCGCTACGCCGGCAATGGGACTCAGGCCGACCGAGAGGAATCATTTCGCTCTCTGATCCGCGCCGCGCACGCGCGGGACATCAAAATCTATGTCGATGCGCCGATCAACCACATCAGTCTGCGTTCCGAATGGTTCACGAATTCGGCGCGACGTCTCCCGGGCTGGCAGGATCATTTTCTGTGGGCCGATCGCCCGCAGGATGGCTGGAGAATTCCCTGGGAACCCTCCTCCACTCCCACCGACGTCTGGTTTTACCAGCGTGAACGTGATGCTTATTTCTATGCCCTTTTTGGCTGGGGAATGCCGGAATTCAACCACCGGAACCCGGCCGTCGTGGAATTGTTCGACGACTTCTTCACCTACTACTCGGCAATGGGTGCGGATGGCTTCCGGATCGATGCCGCCAAACACCTGATTGAAGGTCCGACGAACACCGTTCCCTTCGTTCAGGAGAACATCCCCCTGCTCACGCACTATCTCAAGACTGTCCGGGCGCGCTTTCCCGGAATCACGTTCATGATTGAGGTCTGGAGCGGTCATGCCGAAATCGAGGCGTTTCCGCACGCAAGCGGGGATGTGAAGTTTGACTTCCCTTATATGGAGACCCTGCGTGACTCACTGAAATACAGCCATCCTTACGGCGTCAGAAACACGCTCGACCACATGATGCAGAAACAGGGTGAATTCAAGCCTGGAAACCGGATCATTTTCGCCGGAAACCACGATGTGGCGCGTTTGAGAACACACGCTTTGAACGATGCGCCGAAAACTGAACTCGGATTGGCTCTGACCTTGACACTGCCTTTTATTCCGCTGGTCTACTATGGCGATGAGATCTTCATGGCAGGCGAGTACATTCGTTACCCGAAAACGCCTGAAAAAAACGTCAATAACGTCTGCATGCCCATGCTCTGGAACGGCGAAAAAAACGCGGGATTCACCGCCCCAGGTTTCGAATTGCCGAACGCATGGAACAAGAAGATCGCACCTGACTGGCGGAACATCAATGTGGCAGCGCAGCTGAAGAACCCTCATGGTATGCTTCGCGCCGTACAGAAGCTCCTGAAAACCAGGAAATCCCTGCCGATCACAAACGAAACCCGATTCTACGTCGATAAATCGAATGATTCGGACCCCGTCCTTCGAACAGCCATGGTCTTCGCCGACGGAAGCTGTGCCGTGGGAATTTACAATTTTTCGGAAGCCAGGCAGAACGCGCAGAACCTCGACTTCAGGGCCGGACTCCCCTCCGGATGCCGGACAAGCCTTTCTTCGGTGCTGCTAAAAAAACGCACTTACACGCGCCAGGACGCCGCCATCGACCTTGATCCTTATGGCTACTGGATCGGGCTTGGACGGACGAACTGAGTTTCGGCTTCAAACTATGAACAAGAAACAAAAGCATTGGCTGCGTGAGGGCATTTCGTTACTCGGAATGCTGGCGGTCGTTTTCGCCATTCGCTCAAGTCTTTTTGAGCCATTTAAGATTCCGTCCGGCTCCATGATTCCCACGCTTTTCATCGGGGATTATATCTTCGTCAGCAAGTTCACCTATGGCTGGCATTTACCATTCAGTGAATGGCTGGGCAATAAGGTGATGCTCACTGAAGGCTCGCCGGTTGGCCGAGGAGACGTCGTCGTATTCCTTTATCCGCTTGACGAAAGCGTCAACTACATCAAACGCGTGGTCGGACTCCCGGGTGACTCACTCGAACTTCGTGACTCGGTCCTTTTCATCAATGAAAAGCCGATGCCATTGAACCGCGTGCCGCAAGCGCTCGCAGAGAAGACGTTCAAGGACCTTGATGATGCCCGATTCACAGCCGATTCGATCGATATGTTCGAGGAGGAGATTGAAGGCAAAAAACATTTTGTTTTCTATGTGAAAAGAGCGACCGGACACGATTTCGGGCCGTACATCGTTCCTGAAGGCTCCTTCTTCGCCATGGGAGATGATCGAGATTACTCGAAGGACAGTCGTTTCTGGGGGCCCGCGCCCCTCAAGAACATCAAAGGAAAGGCCCGGTTCATCTGGTTTTCACTCTGGCTGGGGTCCCCTGAGCAGGAGAAATGGAAAATTCATCCGCTTCGGGTCGGGGACGCCGTTCTCTGACCAGGTCTATTTGAAAATAGTTTAACAATACGGCAACTTGATTCCGTTAACCAGACAGGCCAATTTGCCGATAGGTAACTGATGGCTTGGCTTCAATATTTTCCGATTTTCATAATCGCCTCGATGCCCCTGCCTTTCCTGGGAGAGGGTCAGGCCAACGCGGCCCAGGAGCCCTGCCCTCCCCAGATAACGGCTTTTCTAGCGGAGCAGTTGGCACCTCAAAAAGGATTTCCGGTACCTGAAGCAGTTCCGCTGACGCTATCGGACAAGCAACTCCTGCAGTCACACGCGATCGCGAAATTCGCGCAGACCTACTCAGGCAAACCGGTCGTTTTTGAAAGCATGCATTTTGGCGAAAAAATGGATTCGATGCACAAGGGTGAATGGTTACAGGCCCAATTCGTGAAAAGAGTGCTGATCGAACTTTTTCCGACCGCCCGTTTTGCGACCGAGGCCCAAACCCCTGTTCCCGGAGAAATGGTGTTTCGCCTTCAGTTGGCTGACTACGCTGAAGTGACCCCTACGTACCGCAAGGAACTTCCGTCTGAAATGAGGGAGCGCGTGCCGGCTCTGGAAGAGCCTTACGTTTTACCGATGCACCTGGTGAAACCCATCGGGAGCCGCCGGAGCATTTCCCTGAGCCGAGAGGAAATCCGCGGCCGCCTTGGAATTCCCGCGGAACATAAGGTGGTCAGTCTGTATATCCGGGCGCCGGATACGGTCATCGACACCCAATACCGAGGCGCGTATCCACAACAGGAAATCAATGAGCTGCTCGAGAACCTGCGCAAAGCGATCCCATTTGATTCCGTCATCCTCACCTTCGGTAATTACGATCGCAAAACAGGATACGACGCGGCCGGGACGATGCTGACGTTCCATTCAAAGCACCAGCTGGAATCAGTGACAAAAGTATCCGAGGCTCTCGCGAATCCTGAAGTCATTCCGGCAAAAACAGTCCTGGTCAACAATACCCACGGAATTATGCCCTACCTGCACCGCGCGGCAGATCTGGCTGTAGTGGTTGGACCGGTGAACTTTTTTGAACCGATTCAGGCGGGAACGAAGACCGTTCTCGTGAAAAAAACGGGCTCTATTTCGCGAACAGGCGATTTCTCGTATTACGATAAAGCTATTCTGGACCAACTCGCCGGTTTAGGTGAATCGACCGGAATGATGGCCTCCGTAAATAACTATGCGGATCTGCCAGTGGCCGTTGCGAAACTCGACAAGAGTACTGAAAAGGCGTCACTGGACGCAATCTCCACCGCCGTGTTTCCAAGCTTTCTTGATTCCTTGCAGCGCCACCTGCAGAGTCTGGCGACTCGTGCGAAGAAATAAAAAAGGGAGAAGGATTTCTCCCTCTCCCCTCACCGCGTGATAAGCGCGGAATATTTAGTCCCGGCGAAGGTTACCCGAAGGCCACCTCCGCCGTGGGACTACAATAGGTATTTATCATCCCACCACCTCCTTTCATGCCCATCTAGAGCAGGAGTCACCACTTTGCCTGATTTCGATTTCCCGAATCAACCTGAGTCGTTCTCGCCTGCTGACGAATTTAGAGGTGCCTGGCAGCTATAATTTCAGGAGTCCCTGGATTTCCACAAAAGTCGGCTCGAGCGAGGGGGTCGCCTTTCGTGCGGCTTCCAAGATCGCTTTCACGCTCTTCCCGTCTTTTCGAACGGAGGCGGTGTCAGCGCCCTGCTGGATGAACAACCGGACGATTTCCACGTTTCCCCGCAGCACTGCGATCATGAGAGGGGTATTTCCCCGTGCATCAACCACAGCCAAAGAAGCGCCTCGCGACAACAATTTCTCGCTCACCTGCTTGAGACCGCTCCACGCCGCCCAGCTCAGGGCAGTCCACCCGTCCTTGTCAGCAGCGTGAACATCAGCGCCCCGTTCCAGCAGCATATCGACGAAGGAAATACGCTTGGCATCCGCCTCACCGGTCTGCTTACTGTCGGAGAAATTGGCATAAGCCGCCCACATCAAGGGCGTTCTTCCTCGTTCATCCGCTCGGTTGGCGCGGACGGAGGCATCCGCCCCGCCGATCTCCTCTCGCGCGGCATCCAGGTTTTCCTGAGAAATAGCCGTCACGAGCGGATCCGCATCTCCGTTTTTTTTCAGACTCTTGAATCCGGCGTTCACCGCGACCACAAAGATCGTGGAGACCAAGATGAGCGTGAAGCCATCCTTGAGAATAGGTCCGTACTTTTTCATGAGATCTCCTTACCCATCAAACGGTTTCGCCGGCGGGTTCAGCAGCCGGGGATTTTTCTGTCACGGATTCCTCGGACGTCAGCACCCTCTTCATCGCAATGACCGCGATCGGGCTGAGTGCCGCCAGAGCGAAATAAATGAGCCACATGAACTCAGGTGAATCCTGGTAGGCCACATTGCCCGTGTCGATTTTGGCGCGGATTCCCTCATATGAGAATCCCGCGATCAGAAGCCCGCTCACGAAACCATTGATGGGTTTCGCGATGAACATGGGAAGCGCGGAAAGCGACATGTAAGAAGCCACCTTTTCTTTGGGAGCAACCACCGAAATGTACTCCGTAAACCTGGGAGAGAAAATCAGCTCACCGAACGCGAACACCGTGATCTGCGCGAAAATCGCGAACATATACGCCTGATTCAGATTATGAATTCCAGGAAGCGCGAGAATCCATTCAATGGGTACGGCCATGAAAAGGAGCGAGAGCGCCGAAACCGTCATACCCACGACGATCAGCTTAAAAGTGGAAAACTTCTTGATCACCGGGATCAGCAGAATCAAACCCACCACGATGATCGCGGGATTGATGGAATTTGCGAATCCGAGGTCAAAATCACTGAAAAGCACCCGAGTGTAGTACTTGGGCATCACGAGGAACTGATGCGTGAAGACCAGGCGTACGCCGATCGTGAGGAGCAGGAACAGGATGAGTTTACGGAAGGCGCTTTCTTTCCAGACCTCAAGAAAGATCTGAAGCGGTCGTTTGTTCGTGGACTCCTCATCCACCCGCTCGTCATCAGCGATGTTCTTCTCGTTGATCAGATAGGCGCATCCCAGGGATAATGCCGCCATCACGAATCCGAAATCAAGAATTGCCATATTGCCGCGGATTTCGCCGAGCCAGTTGCGGAACCCGTCGGTCACGGCAAAGCCGGCAAAAATGGCCCCTACGTTCATGATCAGGTAGTACATGTTAAAGCCGGTGGAACGGTTTTCCTTCGTGGTAAAGCGGCGCACTCCGGTGGTGACCATCGGGATCATGAACGCCGAACCCAAGGACATCAGAATGATGAAGCCCATCACGGCGTAGTCCAGGGCCTGACCGCGCAGGAACAGCGGCGAAACCCCGAGACCCAATCGCGAAATGATGAGGATCACCCCGGCGAGGTAAAAGGACCGCTTGATGCCGATCGCATCACCGATTGAGCCCACGGCAAACATAAAAGCCGTGATGTAAAGGGTGAAGATCCCCACCCATGCTCCGGAATCGACGTCACTGAAACCTACATTTGAGGTCAGATACAACGTCAGGACCGTGATCATCGAAAAGTAAGCAAGCGAATCGAAGAAATTGATGGCGCAAACCAGCCAGAATTCCTTGCTTGCGGTTTTCAGATCCCTGAAATCAGAAAAATAGTTTTTGACGGCAGCAATCATAACGGTTCCCCCCCAACATCTTGTGAGACTTCTGTTTAGCAGTGATTGGACAGGGAAGCCAGAAAGCTCTTAGACCCGGAACGCCTTGAGAGAAGTCCCGAAACGGCTCAGTCCCGCGCCAAGCACGTTGAAGACCACGCAGGTGTTCCAGAGCGCAAGAGCCTCAGGGGGCACAAGGTTGAGAAAACCTTTTCCCACCATCACGGCCACGATCATGAACGACAGAAGCACGTCCGTCGAATTCCCGA
Source organism: Bdellovibrionales bacterium GWB1_55_8 (assembly GCA_001769835.1). Taxonomy (GTDB): domain Bacteria; phylum Bdellovibrionota; class UBA1018; order UBA1018; family UBA1018; genus GWB1-55-8. Next base: position 32,622 of record MEPR01000045.1, on the reverse strand, counting down.
AATCCCGCCAATGGGCCTCGGGATGAGCCGTGAACCTTCCGATTCTGCGGAGGACGACAGACAGCAGGCAGGCATCGAGAACGCGACGCCCCAGCAGTAAAAGCGAGATCAGATTCAGACCGTTGATCAGAAAATCAAGAAGTCCAAGCGCCACGAAAACAACGCCAACCGCCGTAAGGAGAACCGATGGCTCGTCCTGAATCCAGGTAAGGGCGGCCAGGCCTCCCAGTATCTTGAAACAGCAGAAAGGAAGCCCGATCGTCACGACTTCGAGCAGTTCCATCCGAGGAATTCTGAACACAAAAGCGGATAGTGTGCGCACTTCAACAACCTACTCTTTTTATCGCTATTCTAACCCGTGCTGTATGCGGAAAGAAGGCGCAAGAAAGTCCACCTGCGGAAAAGTCTCGTACGAAGGACGCCCGCTGTAGATCTCCTGATCCAGCCATGGCTTGAGAGTTTCCCATTCGTCTTCCGCAAGCAGACGCCACCAGGTTTTTCGCGCAGGTGACCAGGAAAACTGCTGCGCCTTCAGCGCATCCTTTTTATCAAACGGGCTGCCTTTTGCGATGACGAGCCTTCTACCGGCCTGCGCTGTTTTCAGGAGCTGCGCAAGATAGGTCTCTTCCGGCTTCCCGCGCGAGTTCATCGTCAGAAGATGAAGCATGGTGCGCACGTCATCCAGTGCCCGATGTGAAGTAGGAAAATGCCCGTGCTCCCATGCAAGATGCCGGAGCGTGGCGCAAGGCATTCCGTGCTGCTTCTTCCAATCGATCATGGAAAGCGTGCAACCCCATTTCGGGGTCATGTATTTTCCGAAAGTCTCGAGCCAGGCGCGATCAAAGCGAGCGTTATGCGCAATGATCAGGTCGGCACGTGCGACAATAGCATTGAAACGCTGCCAGTCGAGACATTGACCGCGGACCATTTCATCGGTGATTCCGGTGAGCATCGTGATCTCGGCGGGAATCGGCGTTCCTGGGTCGTTCATGGACGAGTAAGTTTCAATCTCAGCTGTCACGTTCCCGTTCTCAACGGACATAAGCACGACGGCGCCTTCAATCACCTGACCGGTACGCACGTCCACGCTCGTGGTTTCGAAATCAATCCCCGCAATGGTCTGAATCATCTGAGCTTCTTACCCTTGTCTTCACCACGAATCCAGGGTTCTCAGGGCTGCTCGGCAGGTATCAGCTGGAGGCCCTTCGAGGTCTTCTGCCGTTGGATTCCTGTGAATAATCGGGCACACTGGAATACAAGCAATTGATTTCAAACGGGTTTTTGCATAATAATTCTTGACTATTTTACTCAATTTTTATATTGCCTGAAACTCCCCTCGGGTGTAACTTGTTCGCGTTGAGCAGGAGCCCGTTGCTTTATGGCTTATTCACACCCGCTACCAAAAACCTTCCTTGGAATCTCCCTATCCATCGCCTTGATCGCATCACTCACGTCTGGTGCTCTGGCGTGGCCGTCGATCGCCGCAGCCCGTGAGAAGAGCGCCCGCATTTTGGGGAGTTCGCACCACTTCGTTGAGACTCTGAGCGGCCGCGAGGAATTTCGAGTTGATCAATACTTCAACAGCCGCGGTGAAAAAGAGCTCGCCGTCTATCACGAGGAGAGCCGGGTCTTTTTCGATACAGAGGCGATCGTTCTCTATGGGCGCGACCTCGATCGTGACGGAGCATTTGACGCCTGGTTCGTCATGGGCAAAGGCGGCGTTGTCCAGAAACTCGATCGCCGCTCCAGTGAAGGCGACGGGTGGGACATTGCCGAACCCCTCCTCCGGAGGAACCCAGGCGCCCTGAAGAATCGCTGGCTGGTTCGTGCGCTTTTCCATTGGCTGAACGGTTACGCGGGCTTCGCAGGTCGGGATTACCTCGACAACATGGATCGCACGCAGCTCAACCTCTATTCGGCTGAAATCCGCACCGACCGCCTTGCCGCAGCAGACAAGAAGCACCCCATGATCCGCTCGTATTACCAGCAGATCAGCACGGAGTGGGATCGCCTCGGCCAGGAACTGGACAAACAGCTTGTGGTAACGCTCGCCTTGGACTCGGCCATGATCGCCGGCCCGGTTCTTGTGACCAAGGCCCTGACGGCCGTTTTGGCCCGACTCGGGATCAATCTCGCAGGCTCCCCTATCAGCCTGTATTTCAAAAAACTTTATGACAGCTACGTCCGCGCGGTGATCGATGTCACAAAATCCTCTGCCGCCCGGGTCGCTGCTAAATTCCGTTTATCTCCGAAATCTCGAAAAATCATTAACCAGGCCACCGGCCCTTTCAAGCTTGTTGCCACAAGAGCCTCAGTACGCACGGAACAGCTTCTTCAAATCATGGAGCGTCACGATATTCTCAGCCGCACGATGGCCCATGCGTTCAGAAACGCGATGGAACTTGGCCGCGCGGGCCTGGGCTTCAAGACTTATATTGCGCAAACCCAAGGCGTGCAGCTCATAGCGGAGACCTTCAGCCGCCGCGAGGAACTTTGGGATCCGAACCCGCTCGTCCTGGCAAATAGAATCGGTTCCGACAAAGACCTGCTTCAAAATATGGCGTTTATGACCGGAGAGACCTTCATGCTCGCCGGCATGTCAAAACTTCAGCCGAATATACCGAAACGCCTCGCGGTGTGCGCGGTGCTCGCGGTCGTCAATTCAGTAACTATGAACTACGTGATCAAAGGTGAAACCGACGTCGAGCGGATCAAGTTTGACGCGACATGGGAAGCCGTCATCGGAAACGGACAAACCCTCCTGGATACCGCGGCCCTCGGGTTTTCAGCCCATTACGCTGAAAAGCTCAAACGCCCCGGCCTGAGGCTCGTTGGTTTCGCAATCGCTTTCGTCGACCAGGCCATCGGATATTACTCTTACGCTGAAAAGACCAAGAACTTCAGTGCTGGGCAAAAACAACCTACTCAGGGCGAACACCCGGTTCGCTTCGTTCCGATCTTCGCCCCCATTTGATAGGCGTTCCCTTCATTCAGAGCCGCGCTTATAATCGAAGGCTGAGGACCTGAGATCATGAGTAAGCGCGCTCTCGTTTTTGCCGTTGTCACGAACAGCCTTCTTCTCTCCCAGACATATTCAGCTCTGGCCGAATATTCGGGGCTTGATGCCACGGTGGAGCGCCTCAATCAGGCCGTGAAAACGCCCATGACGCCTGCCACCAACTGCTGCGTGACCACGACGACGGGTCGTCCGAACCTCCTCTCTCAGGTGAAAAGACTGCGATCAGCGATCAAGAGCGAAGCTTTCACCGCCGCTACCTGTTCTTCCGTGCTGGAGGAAGCCTATGCGACGGTGTTCAAGTCTTCGCCGGAACAGTACGAACCCCGGCTCCTGAAAGAAAATGCGCGTGAGATCATCGACGAACTGTTTGCGGGCAAGCTTGAACTTCGCGCAAGCCTGGCCCGAATTGAAAAAGAAGGCCCCCTTTCCGCTCCTTGCGTGGAAGCGTCTCGAAACGCCATGCGCGCCGTGCTGTTCCTGTCGGAATATCTCGCTGAACACTTTGTCCCGGGACTCGGCCATGACAGGGTTTTTGAAGGCCAGGGACCTGAGCTTCTTTTGAACCCGAAATACGGACCCAAGCTTGAGCTGAAATCTGGCGACGTGCTCATGAGTCGAGGCGATGCGTTCGTCAGCGGCGCTATTTCGAGAATCGGCGACAACGATGGAAATTTCAGCCATATCGCGATCGTTTATATCGACCCGGAAACCAAGAAACCTTACACAGTTGAAGCTCATATCGAACAGGGCGTCGTTGTCGCGCCGCTTGAGAATTACCTGAAGGATGGCAAAGTGCGATCCACCGTGTTCCGCCAACAGGATCCGGGCCTCGCGCATCAGGCTGCCAAACTCATGTTCGAACGCGCAAGCAAGGCGACAGCAAAAGGGAAGAACATCCCTTATGACTTCGGCATGGTCCTGTCCGGAAAAGACCCGAAAGGGCGCGCCGCCGATCACGAAGTGTTCTGCTCCGAAGTCGCTTACATCGGCTACAAAGAGGCGTCCGGAGGAAAAATTGTACTCCCGCGCTATCCTACCGGACTCAACATGAAGAATGATACGTTCCTGAAAGCCATCGGGGTGGCGGCAAAAACCACATTTGCGCCCTCTGACATGGAAGTGGAAACTCGGTTTGACCTCGTCGCCGAATGGCGGAATTTCAAGAAGACCGAAAAATCACGGATGACAGATGCGATCCTGACCAAATCCTATGAGGCGATGGAAAAGCATGATTACGCGCTCAGAAATACCGCTGGCGACGCGATCAAACGCGATCTTGCCTACGTCATGCGGCACACTCCCCTTTTTCGCGGCCTCGTGAAAGACAAGTTCCCGGAGAACATGACCCGGAAGGCGGTCGGCACGATGCTCGCGCTCGATAAGGCTTCCACGCCCATGCTGGCGAAGTTGAAGGAAGTCAGCGCCCTGCAGAAAGAAAAAACCGGCTTCGCGATGACAACGCCGCAGATGCTTGTATACCTGGAAACGCTCCGCCAGGACGACTTTCAGACGTATCTCAATTACCGGAAATGGCAGCGTGAGTTCCCGGCTCCAAGCTCAGGTGACGACGGCCAGGCTCAGCCGCCATCGGATCCTGCGCCTCCAAAACCCCTCTTTCACAACGTTTTTCGGCCAAAAAGCTGAAGCTTGAGTTCCGCGTCGCGGAGTTGAATGGCAAGCTGCCGGTAATAGGCGTCGTGAAACAATGCAAAATCTTCACGATCGATATCCGATAACGTGTCCTGCGCTCCTTCGTTCACATACGCACTTGCGAAAATGGAATCCACCGACTGCCTGGTCCGGAGCGCCTTTTCATAGCGCGCCTTGTACCACCTTAAATTCTCTTCAAGGTCGAGCATGCGGGTATTTCCAAGAATCTTCTTGAAGCGCCCACGTTTGAGAAGCCCTTCCGGCCCCAGGAACAGCATCCCGAGGTCGGTCTCATAAAGATCGTTGTCCTTGATGACGGGAAAGACTTCAGCCAGGACGCCATGCTGGGCAGGAATCCAACCCTCGTGCAGAAGAGATCTTCTGAAAGAGGGATCCCGATAAAGAGCAACCGGGTCCTCAAGCGGGAGCCGATTTCCCCGCTCCATCAGCTCGACGAAATTATGAGAGGGAACCGCGATGTGAAATATCTGACGAAGCAGGAACCGATTCGTCGCTTCCCGTCCCCAGACATCAGCGGCATGGTAAGCATTATGAGTCGTGTGGGTGCAGTTGTCCTTCACTCCACTCCATTGGTAACGTTTTCCCGTCAGATAGTACTGGTCGTTCTGCTCGTTGAGCCAATCCACCATTTTCGACAGCATAGGGCGCGTCACCGGCAAACGGGCGCAGTAGAGATTCCGACCGAAGCTGATCGCGTAATCGGTACCCATCGTGTCCTCGAGCATGAACTCGAAATCGGACATTCCCGTCAGTTTCTGCGAAAAAAGCTCGGGATGAAATTCGATGCCTTTCAAAACGCCGATATCCACCGCCTTTTGGCGAGCGCGGACGTAAGCCTCACGATCGAGCCGTTCTCCGGGTTTCAAATCGCCTGTGAGGAAGAAGGCCTTGGTGTCCACCGCTGTCCAGTTCACGTTCTGGAAGTCAGAGTTGACACTGACGCCGACCCCCGGTTCAACGCCATTCGCCCCGTCGACTGGGTCACAAAGCGTGATCCGGGGATAGCCGACCGTCTTATCGCGACAAGCGCCTCTTAAATACAGGACCCCGTGTCCGCCGACGCCTCCACGAACCGGAAGCCCGAAACCCGGCTTTTTCCTGATCTGGGTGGCGGCGCAAAACTCAGCGTAGGACGGATACAGCTGATCATAGACGCTCGGGGCGCTCGGACCCGCAGCAGGCGCGCTGGGCATGCCCGGCGTTTTGGGAAGGCTTGAAGCCATACCCATGTTCAGCGCTGCAATGACAATCCAAATTCCAATCCAGCCGGAAGACCTCTGCATAGGGGCGGAGATATACCTGAATTGACGCAGTCAGTCAATTCACCCTTTGGCAATAATATCACGCACGAAGTCCCTGAAATGCTTGAGATCCCCCTCCTGGGACGTTGAAACATTCACACCGAACTGCCACTTCCATTCGGCTGACCGCAGATCCCTTTTCCACAGGGTTTTACCCGTGAGAAATACCGGCTCCTTCTCAGGAATACGAAATCTGATATAAACGGGCGCTCCATCATCGGGGATCCTGTCATTGGTACCCATCAGGATTCCATTTGTACTGACATTCAGGATCATTCCTTCCTGCTCGAAATCCGCATTCGTCAGACCGTAACGAGCTGGCAACTGTACGGGAAAGCGCAATTGTTTTTCAAAAGCGGGCCTGAACTGGGGCGACACCGAATAATAGATCCAGGATAAAAGCTGCCTGCCTGAAAAGGGCTTCTGAATGATTCCCTTGGCACCGGTACCGAGCGCTTCGCCCCTGCGAGGATCATGCGAAGCAGTCATGAACAGAACTTCGGGGGTGCGATGTGCCCCTCCCATTTTCTCAATGAGACGGAACAGGGAAATACCATCCATCTCGGGCATCCGAATGTCAGAAAGAAGAATATCGATCTGAGTTTCGCGAAGAATATCCAGTGCATCCGCAGAGCCGGCTGCGGTGATCACCCGGACGCCCTCGCTCGTCAGCCAACTCTGGATAATTTCTCCAATTTCTGGCTCATCGTCGACGACAAGAAGCGTGGTGGTTTGCGGCTGGTTTTTCACAAATTTTCCCTTCACTTTCACCCTCCGTATCGGCAGATATGAAGTAAATCCATTTAAAGGTTTTGTGAGGTTGACCCGTCCCCAGGCCGGGAGTAATCCTCCGCTCTCAAAAAATGACCATGCACGCACTCGTTAGAAAACTTCGATTTACGCTCACAAAGACAGATATCGAAAACGTCGAGGTTTTTCATGACGAGGTCCGCGAGATTCAACAGGAATTCAGAAACCTCCCGCGCACCCTCTCCGAAACAGAGCGTTTGATTTCGCTCAAATTTCAGATGCAACACTGGCGAAGGAAGGCGCTCGATCTCACGCTGGAATTCCTGATGAAGACAACGGACACATCAGGGCAGGTACGCTACGCCATTCAGACACTTCAAGAACTTGCGCTGAAACCTTCCCCTCAGGTCCTGGCCCGTTGGCTCGAAAAAGTGAGCAACAGCCGTAATAAGGAACTCATTGAGCTCACGGCTAATTATCTGGCGACCATCGGTGAACCCGAATTGCTCCGACAGCTCTATCTCTATGATGATTCGAATCCCGCTGCGGCTCTTTTATGCCTTGCCGGCCCCAGAAGGAAGTTGCCTATTCTCGCAAACGCTCCGTCCCGTTGCAGTTTCAAGACCTGGTCCGCGGACCCGGAGTTCTCGAATTATGCAATCGACGACCAAGGCACGCATTACCGCGGCCTCGTTTTTCGACCAGGTGACATCCTGGTGGCCAACGTTGACCGCGACGGCAATGGCGTTTACACGGCTCTGCAAGCTCCCAGAAGTTACGGCTTTCACCTTGGCTTTTTCGCCGTTTTGAACGTCAATGGCCGCCCCATACCCTCCGTTCTTGAAAGTTACAAGTTGGGCGTCCGTGCCGTACCCCTCAGCACTTTTCTCGCACCCCGATTCAGCTCCTACGTGGAAGTCTGCCGTCTGCGAGACCTGCCAAAACACATGCAGGAAAAGATCAATCTCCGCGCCGCAAGAATGCCCATGGAAGTGAAGGGTTATAACTTTGACACGGAAGATCCGGACCGCAGCTTTCTTGCGTGCACCGCGGTTGCAAACCGCCTCTTTGAATTGGCCGGCATTCAGCCGATCGCCACTAAAAGCCGTTACTCTGATGATCCCCAGGTCAGAAAGAATATGGATTTCTTTGATTTCGGTGCGGATGCTTTTCTTTCGCTCACCGATTTCATCGTCGACCCACGGCTTCAGATCATCGGTGCGGTGGATAACGGTCATTTTCACCGGAACATCGCACGCGATCTGTGCGAGAGGCGTTTCTTTGAAATTTTCCGCCGGGGAGACATCGATGCCGGAGCCCTTCCATGGATGTACAGCCTGAATCGCTTCGGGGTCAGGCAGATGCGGTCCGGCTCTATGCTGGGACGGCTGATCGGCCTGCCTTATATGCTCACTCCGGACAACCTGCCTCGTGGTCCGGAGAAGGTGCTCGCGATCATCGAAATTTATGAACACCTTGTGGAGGTCGCGGTTCGCAGGGTCGATCGGAAAATTCAGACACTTTGGGACAACACGCAACTCGTCGACATAGATCAACTTGCCAGCGATCCAGCTGTTGTGGACCTTTTGGAGGAGGCGCTTGCACCCATCTCCCGCGCTTTTAACGGACGGCTGATGGCAAAGGAACACTCCCTGCTACCCTGATAAGGAATGCAAGCACCGATTCCTCGCCGCAGGGACCCCAAGGTTCGGAAGAAGCGCGAAATTTTCTCTCACTTGCGCGAACTCAAGCAGGCCATCACCGAGGATCGGCTCTCGACCGGCGCCGCCGCGCTCGCTTATTATCTGACGCTCGCGATTTTTCCCTCGCTGATCCTGCTCTTCGCGGTGATCCCTTACCTTCCGATCGACAATATCGATCAAGCGGCAATGGATCTTCTCGGGCAAGCACTGCCGGGCGATGCAGCATCCCTGCTTTCCGGAACAGTGCGCGATATCGCAACGCAGAAACGGGGGGCACTGCTGTCTTTCGGCGCGCTTGGTTTGCTCTGGGCCGCGTCGGGGGGAACTTACGCCTTGATGCAGGAACTCAACGCGATCAACGAAGTGCGGGAGAGCCGTCCGATTTACAAGGCGCGAGGCATTGCAGCGGGACTCACCCTTTGGGTGGGAGCACTCCTGCTCACCGCGTTTGCCCTCGTCGTGCTGGGCGGACAAATCCAGCAATGGCTGATCAGCAGCATCGGCGCAGGTGCGCTTCTGCGTGCAGGGTTCGCTTTGATCCGCTGGATCATCATCCTGCTTGCCTTTTTCGTGGCGTTCTCGAGCCTTTATCGCTTCGGGCCCGACATGAAAGGCCGCTTCCGGCCGATCACGCCTGGAGCTGGCGTTGCGGTACTGATTGTGGTCGGGGCCTCTTTGCTTTTTCGAACTTACGTGGCTTCCTTCGGCAATTACAATGCGACCTATGGCGCACTGGGCGGTGCGATCGTTCTCATGCTCTGGCTCTATCTCACTGGTTTCGCGATTCTCCTTGGAGCGGTGGTGGATCGCACCTTTCTCCGCTCCAAGGAAAAAACCGTGAACACCGGACCCTCATCGCTCCGGCTCGTTCGAAGAGTTCATGACGTCTGAGGTCAGTGCGTGACGGCAGCGCGATTGGCTTCACGAATCATCGAGCGTTCAAAACGGCGGAGTTTTCTCTTGCTGAGGTTCCGCGACTGAATTTCCTCACCGGACTCAGTCACGATCACGTTACGCTCAGGCAGATACGTTTCAGCGCCCTGTCCCATGCTCGTGCGAAGGTAGTCGATATTGGCGAATACCGCGATACCGCCTGCTCGCTTCACTTCTCCGCTCGTGCCGACCGTCGGTCCATAAACGCTCGCGAACAGCGCCGGTGCCCCGGTCTGGTCACGTCTGAACACCTGCGTGATCGTCATGCCGAGAGGAATTTCGGTGTTTTCTGACATACCAAATACCGCCGCAGTACCGAACCACGCATGTTTCTCCACATCCACGTAACCGTACAGGTCAAAGTTCGGCGAAATCGGCTGGGTTCCTTTGATCTCGACCACCGGGTACGTCAATCCGATCGGTGCACCATTCGGAAGGTAGAGCGTTGGCGTAAGCTCCACATAGCCCGGATCAGAGGAAATCGAGGTTTTGAAATCAAAACCCATCTCAAACGGACTCGATGGCGTCGACGGGTTCATATAGATGAAACCGTAGCCATTGAACGGTACGGTTCCCGCCAAAAGAACCTGCACGTCCTGTTTGAAGAAGAGCGCTACGCGCACTGAATCGAACGTCGCCGATGGCGTGACCACGACGCGATCAATCATACCCTTGCTGCAGCCGGTGCCAGCCAGCGCGCCCAACAAACCCAAGAAACCCAACAAAACACGAAATTTCATAGAATGCCCCCGTGAGTTAAAAACAACCGGGGCATGGGGTGCAAACGTCGTGCTAGCCTGCCAGGGGAAAATCCTTTCCGATCCTGAGTCTCGCGTATCCGTGGACCTCGGGCCGAACCAACAGCACCGGGAATCCGGCATGTCGCAGAATGGCTCTCAGCACCTCGGCTCGACCCGACCGCAGGCTGCCTTTCCACTCCAATACGAGCAATTTCCCTCTATCCTCCCCCATTCGCTCGCGAATCAGATGAGAAACATCCCCTCGCATGTGCCAGAAATGTCGAATGCAGCGTTTCTCTTTTTCGGTGGAGAAAGGACTGGCCTCGGCAATGAATTCCTGGACCATACCCGGATATTCATGCTGAAACTCATCAGAGATATTACCCAGCATCGAGCCATTCTCATCCCTTCGGACGTTGTCGGTCACGTGCAGAAGATCGACCGGAAGCCCGTTATCGTTGCCGAGGGTGATGGCCAGGCGCAAAGCCTCGCTCTGCCTGCGTTCCCCGGCCATCGCGACCAGAACCGACGATATCGGCGGATATCCGAATGTCACCGAACCTGGAATGATCAGGGTGGGCAAGTTGGTCTCAAGAAACACCGCGCCCTTGTCGTGGCTCATGACAGGCCGACCCATCATCCCTTTCTCGAGATTCAGCGCCAGAAGATCGGCTTCATCCTCCTCCACGATTTTTTTCAGGAAGGTGACCATTTCGCCCGGCGGCGCCGTTTCGACGACACACCCGACTGACTCACAGCACATCTGCGAACGAAGATTGGAGATCAGCGCTGTCATCTCATCAGAGGGCTTTTCCGAGATCACGCGGATTCGCGCCCCCGACCAGGCGCAGAGAATCAAAGTATTCCTCAGAAAGCGCTGGGTTGCACGCCGGGTATCCCTCCTGAATACGGGCGCGATAATGACCTGGAATCTTTTCATGCCGCCCTCCTCGGGTGGATATCATTCAGGCTAACCTCCCCGTGAACCACCCTGCCACCCAGTGCATGAAGCGTCAGCGCCTGCCACGCGCCTCCGATGCACGCAATATGAATTCCAAGACCGGTATTGTGCATCGTGTTTCGCAGATCCAGAAAAAGACTCTGCTCCCAGTATTTGAACGACGCCTCACGATCACCCACAAGAGCTGCAATGGCCGAGTGAACCGATGGCGAAAGGCTGCTTCCGTGATCCGTGACGCGTTCATAATATTCGTAATTCGCACGTACTATCTCGCGCGAGAATGCCGAAGGAAAAAGAAACGGGATCATCAGTACGTCCGCCTGCTTGATCACCTTCATTCCGTTGATCTCCTGCCATTTGAACAGTCGGCTGACGGGAGCTTTATTGCGTTCCTCCTGCTGCAGATGAACGTCCTTTAAACGAAAAAAACCCTCGAACTGTTCAATCACACCGTCTTTACCGGGCATTTGAATGAAGAGAGATCTCGCAGCACTCCTCCATCCGGCCGGCTCATCCCGTTCAATCCGCAGCCGCTCAATGAGCTCTCCCCATTGGAGGGGATGCTCAGCTTGCATCCATTCGGCTGTCTCCGCGGCTTTCTCCAGATTGAAACGAGCCATCCAGTTCGTGAACGCATTGTCATTCACACCACTGTGATATTCATCGGGACCGACCACCTTCAGAATATGGAGGCGCCCATCACTGCCCTGTCTCGCGCGAGTGGACCAGAAACGCGCCGTCTCGAACAAAATTTCCGCGCCGAACCGAATCATGAAGTCCCGATCCCGCGTCAGCTCCCAGTATTGCCACAGACCGAAGGCGACATCGCCCGTCACATGGATCTGCTGCTCACCGGTGAAGATCGGAACGGCCTGCCCGGTTCCAGCGATCGTGATCGATCGCGGAGTCACGTCATCACCGGTTACGGTGGACTCCCAGGCGAAACAAGCGCCCGCACACCCCATGCCCCTTGCTCTTCGGCGCGCGCCTCCCAGTGTGTTGTAACGATAAGTGAGCAGATTGCGGGCGATGTCCGGCTGTACCCGATTGAAGAACGGCAGCAGAAATATCTCCGTATCCCAGAAGATATGCCCCTCGTATGCGCGCCCGGTAAGTGCCTTCGCCGTCACGGACGTCTCGGGATTGTGATCGGCCGATATGCGCAGATGGTAACTGTTGAAACGCTGCGCCTGCGTCAATGAGGGATCCTCTTTGAAGCGAAGATCACAACGGCTCCAGAAGGTTTCCCAGCGGGATTCGTGCACATCCAGATCGCGGTCAAATCTTCGCCAGCTTTTTCCAAACAGATGCCGCCGCGCTTGAAGGACCAGTTCGTCAGGAGGGCGCTTGCAGAAGACGCTGATGAAACGCCGAACTCTGAGCGGTTCGCCCGCCTTCAGTTCCGTACTGACAAAGGCGTTCAGGATCGGCCCGGCGTCTGAAAACGCGCGTGTGGCGACGCAGACATGAGACGGAGAGCCGGTGTCATAGACGCGCATCTGGGAGAACATCGAAGGCTTCTCAATCGGCAGCGGCGTCAGGTGCGGATAGCGCAACTCAGGATCGAGAATCTCCGGAGCCAGTTCCAGTTCCACACGGCCCGAATGATTTTCACATACCACCTCGATCTCGTGAAGCATCAGATGCGGATCGGCGACCGAAATACATCGAACCGACTGGAGCCGGGTTCTCCTGCCGTTGCGGTCCTCGAAGGTGAACGTCTGAAAGAGAAGTCCCTTGCGAAAATCCAGGACACGCTCGTGGTTGCGGACACGCGTTGACTCAAACGAGATATCATCTCCGTCCACTCTGATTCCCACCCTGAACGGCGATGGGAACGGCACCATTTCACTGTAAGGATCATCGCGCCCTTCGGAAGCGCTGAACTCGAGTTCCGAATATGGAATCATCGCGGATTTCTTGGAATAGACCCCCGCAATGAACAGATCAGATTGCGCGGCAGGTAAGGTCAGTTCTGCGGAACCACGTGCGCCGAGTACGCCGTTTCCAAGGCTGAACAGGGTTTCCACTTCACGCTCGCGCGAGGGATCAAACCCTTCCTGCTTCAGAAGCCACGCAGGGTCTGCCGACAGCCTGAGCAATTCACCCGCGAGGCGCGTGCGGCGGTGTTCGCGTGGTGTCCTGAGTTGTCCTTGAAATATCAGGAAGTCCAGAAAGCGCTTCGGACCGCCCCCGATGTGGAGCACTTTTTCCGGCGCTCCCTCAGGTTCCACCCCGACCGAGGCATACACTGCATCCTTCAGCTCGGGCGACCGCATCAGAGCATCGCTCCCCATGAATCCGCCCACCGTTCCAAATTCGTCGCCGATGAAAACCGATTGATGCACCGGAATCCCGCGCTGTCCTATGATGTGCTCACGGATCCAACGGATCGAGTCAGACTTGTCTGTCAAACCCACTTCAATATGCTTGATATCCGAGGTGATGCGCGGATCTGAAAGGCCCGAGCGCTCCGCCTGTCGCCAGGTCTCCTGCACCACTCCATTCAGTCCTTCCGGCACCCCCGCCTCGCCGAGCCGTGCCTGAACATCATGAAGCAGCTCGCCGAACTCGGATTTTCTGGGGTCCCTCCAGCGCGCAACCGGAATCACGTCGATCTTGCGGCGATTGAGCCGGTCCGAAACGATCTCGGCCTCCAGTCCGAATCTCGCCAGATATTCCTTCACGGCTCGTGCGGTGTCATCGAGCGCCCGGTTCTCCTCCTCCGTTGCCACCCTGCGACTCAGAATTCCGATTTTCCCATCGCCGCCGAAACTGTAGACCTCTGAGCCGCGATTCGTGAACAGAAAAAGTCTCTCTTTGGCCGCAGGAGAGAGAGAATCAAGGATCTGTGCGTCAATGTTCTGCAATTTCGTGCCGGTGATCACGCAGCAAATCGCATCACGCGAAAGCAGTTTTTCCAGTGCTTCAGCTAGCCCGGGAGATCTCGTGTCGCGATCGGCAACGGCCGTCCCATCCCAATCGAACACGATGAGATCAAACGCCCTGCGCAGCTGATGAGGCCAAACCTGTGACCATCCAAACACGAGTCGAACATCCTCCTCATCGCAGTCAATGCAAATGAGCGCCCATGGACCAAGCCGCCCGGTGTGTTCAGGAGGCCCGACGCATGCCGCGAACCGATCGTGAATCCCTGGGAAGGGATACCGTGAAACGTGTGCCCGATTCCGCGCTGCTTTCCGCCAGTATGAAGCCGCCATGCGCCTCGATCAGGCTGGTGACCACGCTTAAACCAAGCCCCCAACCCGGCGTCCGGTTTTCCACGGACTTCACGCGCACGAATGGCTTGAAAATTCGTTGAAGGTCTTCTTCTGGAATGGGCGTACCAAAATTGTGAATCACGAACTTAATTCTGTCCTGTTCGCCGAACAACGAGACCGATATCGGTGTGTCGGGACTTCCATATTTGACCGCGTTTGCGAGCAGATTATCCAGAATGCGTGACATCGCGGAAAGAGACCAATACCCCATCTGTTCCGTCGTGGCGGAGTTCACCTGGAGCAGAAACCGTTCTCCATGGGAACTCCGGAAAGAATCGAGGGTCTTCGAGATCAGATCCGTGAGATTCATGTACTGCGGCTCAATCAGCAGCGGGTCTCCGTGGCGGATACGGTTTATGTCCAGGAGCTCTTCGATCAGCCGATCGGCGCGGGCTGCCGCAAAAACGATCCGCTCGATGGACTTGCTTCTGATCTCGGCCCGCTCAGGCCATTTTTGCATCAGCTCTGCGCTGTTCCGGACAGCGGAAAGCGGATTTCTCAGGTCATGAGTGAGACCTGAAATGAAGCGATCGCGCAGAATACGTTCCTTCAAAAGTTCATCGCGGGAGGTTTCAGCCTGCTTGCGCGCGGAATATCCGATGCCACCAATGATCGCCACCAGTACTGCCGTCAGCGTGAACACCACGACCCGCTCGATATTAACGGTATCCAGGCGTCCGAGCCCCGCGACAGGATGCGTGATGATAAACAAAAGACCCGGGATCAAAAGACCCAGCGCCCCCAATGCGCGCGCCAGGCCGCAGTGCATGGCGATCAATGCCACAGTACCGAGTGAGAAAAAGAAGGGGACTTTGATTTGGAAAAAAAACTCCACGCCAAAGGTCAGCGCGATGGCGAAAACCGAAAATACGAACACTCTGAACCATTCAAGCCGTTTGCGACTGCTCTCGCTCACGCCCATAAGGCCTTTTTACGCCTTTGGGCGAAAGAGTGAAAGAGGCGAACTCGGCGCAAAACTTCACAAAATAACGACCGTCTAATAGCTTTCCACCACACCGGCTCGAATGAAACCCGATCCAAAGACCGGCCTGAGCCAGACACCGAGCCGCGAACCCGGATTGACCGAAGCTCCCGATTCCAGCCGAATGCGGTTCAACCCGGGAACCAGGCGAACCCAGGTTTTCCGTCCCAGAAAAGACCGGCCGGCCGTCTTCTTCAGCAAGCTCATTTTCCAGGCAGACGTCTGCCATTTTTTTCCGAGGTGCTCGAAGCTTCTGCACGCAAAACGAATCGTCCCACGAAAGTTCGCTGGAAGCTTGACCGCCATGCCATGTCCGAGATCCTGTCGGACGGGGTCTTCAAAATCGTCGATCCTTGTCCAATAACAGTCGGGTACGAAATCAGAAACGTCGGTATATTCAGCAGGCTCGGTCTCGAGAGAGTATTCCACCGCCATCGAATCGACGGAAGTCAGGCTTATCGAGTACTCCCCTTTCACATCTGGCAAGACGAACTCGGATTTTGCGATCTCATTTTCATGAAAAAGGTCGAGCATGAAATCCTGCGTCGGGCCGAGTTGCTGCAGCCGCAATTCAGGCGATTGTTCTTTCAGATTGAGGAAGCGACTCAGCAAAGAAACTTTCACCGGCTCCAGTTGAAAAGCGAGCCGGAACTTCCGCCTCACGCCTTTGACTCTGTAAAAAGCAAGCTGATGAGGCCCGGTGCGTTCGATTGGAACGAGCGCATCCGACTCTCCTCCTTTGATCCTCGGTCCAAAAGTCATTTTTCCGCTTGGATCAAAAACCTTCAGCTCAACGTAACCTTCGAGTTCATTCTGAAGGTTCGTCCTGACCCGAATTCCAGCCAGGCCCGGAGCCGCGTTGAAATGGAGACGAACGCCTTCTTCGGTTCCCAGATCGACCGCGCGTTCCTGCACCCCCTCCAACGGCATGTCGTCCATCAGCGTGACCGGGATCACATGCAGCAAGTGCCGAGTTTCCTGGTCCAAGATCCTGACTTCGCCATTCAGCTCACCTCCAGGTTCAGGAAAGCGAGCATCCGCGAGATTGACCTCAAGGGAAAATGACGACGCGGATCGTGCGAGCCACAGTCGCGCTGGCCCATTCAACCAGGAATGCGAGTATTCGATCACCACCGGTCGGATCAGTTCCGAAGTGGAAATCCCTGCGACGGCCGCAACACCCTGAAGCTTCACGCGTGCTTCCAATCGTCCGGCCGCTTTCGCCCTGCGCTCAGATGAGCGGATCACCCAACCGGTCGCAGGAATTCCATCCGCCCCCTTTCGGTTGACGATTTCCGCATCGACATAAGCGAAAATTCTTCCCGTGATCAGCTCGCGATAGATTGCAAGCGCTCGCGTGATCTCCGGAACTCCGTAGCCCTGATCAATAAATGGGGCATCCGGAATGGGCTTCGCGCTCAGTCGTAGAGCATGCACAATGGCCGCTGGACTCACGACAAGCTGTTCCCGCTTCACCGCCGAGATCAGCACGGCAGCCAATCCCGCAGCCGCCGGGCTCGACGAGCTGGTCCCGGAAAAGGATGTGTAACCGCCCCCTGGCGTGCGATGGACGAGCGAAGACACGGGAGCAACGAGCGTGGGCGCTGAGCCCCCATCAGGCCCTGGGCCTCGACTGGAATAGTAAGTGACTCGCCCACCTTCCGGAACATCGGTTTCGCCATTCACATTTTCAGCGAGTTCCCGTGAAAGATAGGCGCCTGATACAATCACGTTCTTCGGAAAAATTCCCGCCCGGTGAAACGAACCGACACCGGGGCCGTCATTTCCCGCCGAAAAGGCAAGCACAAAGCCAAAACGCCTGACCAGCGCGTCCAATGCCGCACGCATGAAAACCTGCGCCTCGGGATTGCTGAAATGCAACGAGTAGCTGATATTGACCACTTCAGCGGAATTTCTGCCAAACCACTCCAGCGCCGTAAGAAACTGCCCCATGGTGTAGAGGGTTTCACCGGGAATGTCCGAGGGCGACCAGATATCATAATCCAGAAGCTGGGCTCCCGGAGCCACACCGTTCCAGCGCCCTCCGATGCCATACCCCAGGAGAACAGAAGCCACGCCTTCCCCGTGCGTTTCGGCGATTCCGCCCCGCTCGCCCTCGGTCAGCGAAACAATCGCCGTGACCGGGTCAAATTCAGCAGTCCACTCCAGCTGCCTGGCGTGATTCCACCAACCGAAATGCCCCGTCTTGGAGAAAACACCCTGGCATTCCCCCTGGTCAAAAGCACGGTTCGCGTTGGAATCGATGCACACATGATGAATGCCGCCGCAATCAAATACGGCAAGCGTGATAGGGCCCAGCTTCCCATCAAAATTGAGATCAAGCTTCCGCTCACCCCGAAGGGGCTTCAACAACGGTTCAACTATTTCACCCGTCCAGGACGCCTCCACATTCCGCAGTGATGCCGCGGCCCCGGCCAAGAACGGATTCAATGCTTCAGTTTCCGTGAGCCCGTGAAGCTGAAACCGGAGAAGACTTGAGGTACTGCCCTTCAGAAGAAATTTCCTGCCACCATCCGGATTGGTCTGAAAGCCGGAAAGGACCGGCGACACGCCGTCATCCAGAACTCCCGCGCGCACACCGCGGCCATCGCACTCACGACAAGACGAAAAAAAAGATTCAAGACCGAACTCGCGGCCGGCGACATAAGGAGGCGAAGCCACGCCCTTCGCAACTTCCACTTTTTTCACGTCCGCCTGCCCCACACTCAATCTGAGCGGGACATCCCAAACCGCAAAAGCGTTGTCCGAAATTTCCATCTCCAGCTCTTGCAGCGCCGCAACGGGTCCCTGGAGGTGATGAACCGCTTCGCCCTTCGTAAAACGGATACCGAGCGCCCGCGCTCGCACCAGGGTCTTTGGGGTGGGATTTGCTCCTACCACCAGGACAACAGATTCCTGAGCGGCAGGCGTTGCCGAGGGAAGAATTTCGCCCAATGCCGCCACCCGCCGGTGAGAGCCGGGGGAACAGGCGAACACTGCAGACGACAGCAGCAATGCTGCGAGGGCTTTTGGCATAGGCATACGCCCGTTTTACTCACAAGCGGCTGATTGGCAAAGTTGAAACTTGTGCCGCTTCAGGATATCCGTACTTATGGACGCACCAGAAAAATCCAAAGGAAAACGGGGGATTGTTCTCACCACAATCAACGCTCGTTACGTGCACCCCTCGCTTGGCCTCAGGTACCTCTTTGCCCAGCTTGGCGCGCTGCAAGACCAATGCACCCTGATTGAATTTGCGTCAAAGACGCCGAACGCCCTCATCGCGGAATCCCTGAAGAATCACGACCCGGTGATTCTTGGGATCAGCGTGAGCATCTGGAATATCACCCAAATTCTCGAGGTCCTCCCAGTCTTGAGATCGGAACTGCCGAACACCCGCATCGTGCTCGGCGGCCCCGAAGTCAGTCATCACCCGGAACGTCACCCTGCGTTCCCGCTGGTCGACCACGTGGTCTGCGGCGAGGCTGATCTGGAATTTCCGAAACTTTGCCGCGCAATCATGAACGGGGAAACCTCTCCGAAGATCATTTCCTGTACTCCTTGCGACCTGAGTGAGCTCAATTCGCCTTATTCGTTCTATAGCGACCAGGACCTTCTTGAGAAATTCACCTATGTGGAAGCTTCTCGAGGCTGCCCTTTTGGTTGCGAATTCTGCCTCTCGTCTCTGGACGTGCCTGTGCGGCGATTCGAGCTGGGCAGGTTTCAGCAAGAAATAGGAACGCTCTTCGGGCGAGGTGCGAGACGCTTCAAGTTCATTGACCGCACGTTTAACCTGAGCGCGGCATTTTCAGCGGAGCTCCTGGCCTTTCTGCTTCCATTTGCCGAACAGGGTGCATTCTTTCATTTTGAAATCGTTCCGGATCGCCTCGCACCGGAACTCATGAGAATCGCCGCCAGATACCCCGGGGGGACACTGCAATTTGAAGTCGGAATCCAGACGTTTAATCCCGTGGTTTGCGAAAGAATCGGAAGACGGCAGGATTTCGATGCCACGGAAAAAAATCTGCGCTGGCTGAAGGAAAACTCATCCGTTCACCTTCATTCGGATCTCATCGTGGGTCTTCCAGGCGAGAATATCGAGAGTTTCGCGACTGGTTTCAATCGTCTTCACGCAATCGGTCCGCAGGAAATCCAGGTCGGCATGTTGAAGCGCCTGCACGGAGCACCCATCTCAAGGCACGATGAAGCCTGGGCCATGAGCTATTCCGGCGCTGCACCTTATGAGGTCCTGTCGACGAGCCACATGGACGAGGCTACCGTCAAGCGTCTGAAGCAATTCGCGAGAATCGTGGACTTGTTCTTCAATCGTGGACAGTTCCCTGCATTAATCCGCCTCCTCGTACGTGAAAATGCCTTTCACGATTTAATGTCCTTTACAGACTGGCTCGTTCTGAGCAAGGGAACCTTGCATGCTCTTTCTCTGGAGGAGCAATTCGGACTGATTTCGCGCTATCTCAGGGAAAAACTTGATCAACCTCTTGAACAGATTATTAGCGCGCTCGAGGCGGACTACCACTTGAACGCCGGCAGGAAAGCGGGTCCTTTTCGGCGTCTTATTGAAAGACTGCAATAGCTATTTACGTGCGAAAGTCGCGCGAATCGTATGATTCGCGCCGATGTTCGATATCGTATAGGAACTGATTTTTCCCACCGACACCCCATCCATTCGCACATCCGAGATCACATAGCCCCGCTTGGCCGAAATCATGAATGACCTGCTCGCGCCCGAAGCGACCGTGATCGATCCCGCCGGGCTAATACTTCCACCCGCGCCGGCACTTGCCGCGAGAGTGTAATTGCTCACAATCGCGAAATCGCGCAGCTGGTGGCTACCCAGGCCCGCGTAAATGCCCATGTTATTCAGCTGCGAAATCGCACTCTGCTCGGTTCTGAACAGGAAATTCGAAGCGAGAAGAATCCGACTTCCCCCGTCAGGCGTGACGTAAACCGTGTAAGTGTGCCTGGTCACGTCAACGAGCATTCTCACATGATAAGGCCTTCCCGCGACATACGGTACGCGAAGTGTGGCGGCATACGTATCGCCATTCCTTGCGTCGATTGTTCCTGTCTTGTTGAAGCGGACAATCGCGGCACCGTCAGCATAGTTTTGCGCGGCACCGTTGGAGAGAACCGTGAGCGCATCGATACCCGTGCCATTCGCGATCAGATCGAACGTCGCCGTGAACTGCCCTGTCTGCGTCGCCATCGGCTGATTCTGCCAGACCAATCCGCTCCCTGCGGGCTCAAAAGCCGCCTTAATAATGTGACTGCCCGTCACATTACTGAAACCGTATGAACTCACCGCACCCACGGATGCGCCGTCAACAATAGCGTTTGCGACCTTGTAACTCGAAGAGGGCGTGAGCGTGAAAATCTGACTGCCCCCTGAGCTGACACTCACCGATCCAGAAGGAGAGATGCTCCCGCCCGGGCCGGCTGAAGCGGTGATCGCGTAAGTCTTGATTGCGAACGCGGCCGTGATCGCGTGATCGCCGGATAGATTCTCAAAGACATATTGCGAAACAGGACCGATCGAGACACCATCCACTTTCACATCGCTGATCGTGTGGGTAGTGCTCGGAATGACCTGGAATGCCTGACTGGTTCCCGCCGTCGCAACTGTCACGCCTGCCGGGGAAATGCTCCCTCCTGGGCCGGCATTGGCCGTAATTGCGTAGTTACTCACAACCGAGATATTACGGATCAAGTGACTGCCCGCGCTTGCATAGATTCCGACGTTATTGAGCTGTGAAACCGTACTTTGCTCGGTTCTGAACGCGAAGTCCGAAGCCAGGAGAATTTCACCTCCTCCTTCTGGAGTAACGTAAACGCTATATAGGTGCTTACTCAGATCTGCGACCATTCTCGCGTGATACGTCTTACCGGCGACGTAAGTTAGCACGGCGGCTGCGGCATAGGCGTCACCATTTCTTGCATCGATTGCCCCGGATTTGTTGAAGCGAAGGATGGCTGCACCGTCGGCAAATGATTGCGCACCGCCATTCGAAAGCACCGTGACCGCATCGATGCCTGTGCCCTCCGGAATCAGGTCGAACGTTGCCGTGAACTGACCCGTTTGCGTCGCGATCGCCTGATTCTGCCATGTCAGATGACTTGTACCTGAGTCCCCGGTGGGCGAAGTGCCTGGTGCCTGCCCGCCGCCCATGGAAACGAAGGGTGTACCCTCGCCGATCGCTGGGGCGGCAGGATACATCGGAGAGACATCCGGGCCAATCGGCGGCCATGGTATGCTTCCCCACCAACTCGGTTTTCCCGTCAAGTAAAGAGAAGCAGGCAGAACGGCGTCCGTACTATTGAGCGTGGAGTCAAGATTGTCATTCAAGACGGTCGAATTGTGGACGCTATCCCAGTTCTGGCGCCGCAGCACCGTATTCAACACATCCGGATCATTCCCCGCCGAGGTGCCGTCACCATCGCCATTGTAACCGAAGCGGTAGATCGCGGGAGAGCGTGAGTCACTGTTCGCGAGGCTGTAAACACCCTCTATGCCTCTCCCCAGAATATTTCCGAGAGCATTAAAGTAGGTACTCCGAAACTGAACATCAATATCCCAGGCTCCTCCTGTCCGATCGGGAGCGACAGCTATCTTGTTGCGAAACAAGGTGATGTGACTTTTTGTTCCCCAGACATGATCCGAAGCAACCCTGCTATCGATATAGTTCCCTTCGATCAGGTTCATGAAAGCGTGGCCGCCATGGAAAGAGATCGCGTAGGCGTTAAAACTCGGGGCGCTCAAATAGAGATCGGAAATGTGATTATAGCTGATCACATTTCCTGAAAACGGACCGGACGTCATCAAACCAGCCGACAAATGATAGAATCGGTTATTCTCAATCAGATTGCCGGAAGAATACAGGCTCGAGTTGATGCCGTACGCGCGA
Source organism: Bdellovibrionales bacterium GWB1_55_8 (assembly GCA_001769835.1). Taxonomy (GTDB): domain Bacteria; phylum Bdellovibrionota; class UBA1018; order UBA1018; family UBA1018; genus GWB1-55-8. The sequence goes on along the minus strand of MEPR01000045.1, from coordinate 10,358 downwards.
CTTTGAGCGTAGGACGCGCTCCCGTCCCCTGCCGTGACGGGAATTCCTTTATGGAATCTGCAGCCCCGGATGGTGTTTCGATATACGCCGCGGTTCAGCAGCAGACTCGATTGATAGGAACCAATGACTTCCGTGTTCAAGACCCAGCAATTCGAGGTGCCGGACAACAATATCGTGCCACTGCTGTTTTGCGCGCTGCCACCGCTGAAGGTGTTGTCAACGGTGAGATTCTCGATACCCGCCATCGTGGTCAAACCAAGTAGCCTGGTTCCCTGGGGCGTCAGCGCAGGTTTATAATTCCAGTAAAGCGGTATTTCCAATGTCGCTGTCGTGGAAGTGGGCACACCTGTCACTTTGACGGATTGACCTGAGGATCGACTCCCTGACGATCTCCCACACCAGCCGCAGGTTCCGTTATTTCCGATATTGGAAACAGGCGGATTTGCATTGGGATCATTCAGCTGGTCAATCAAGATGACATCCCCGGCTTTCCAACCGTGCGCCGAAGACGTCGTAATATGAGTAGAGCCCTTCGATAGACCTCCGCTGATATTCACCGACGCGCCCAGCGACCCCGCGCCCATACCCACGAGGTATCTTCCGCTCATCCCCGAAACACCCTGGATGATCGTCGAACCCATCCCTGCCCCGCGAAGCGTGATATTTGACTTCACAGTGATGGGGCTGCTGATTTTGAACGTTCCCGCATTCAGCATCACCACTTGGCCAGGCGGACAATTCGTAATCGCTCCCTGAATGAGGGAAGTGTCGTCGCCCCCTGAGGGACTTAGGGTTTTACAAGCGGTCGTACGCGAAGGGATGTCTCCAACCACCCCCACATTCCCTGTCCAGATCACCGTGCGTGACAGAGGAAGGACGTAAGTGGCATGAGCCGCCGCAATAAACCCGCAAGAAATCCATAGCCCGACAGAGAGCCCAACGACCCTTTTTCTCTTTTCCATGATCCCCTCGCCTCACTTCAGCATACCGGTCACGCGCGGCGCAGTAAATATATCTTTGTCATTGATATCAATCACTTATATTGAATTCGCAATTCATTGTTCGATAAAGGAATATATAAATAGGAATATTACTCAGAGTAACAAGGATGTGAATTGAATCACTAGGCGGCGCTACTGCTCTCCCAATCAATACCATCACGATGCAATAGCTCCAGAACCGCCTGGCGCGAGGGGAATTGATGGAACTCCGGCCCCGAAGCGAGGCTGCTTGCGGCATTCGCGAAGGTCGCGGCCTCACTCGGTGAATGCCCCTCAGCCAATGCTACAGTGAGCGCGGCGGAGAACAGATCGTCCGTGACCTGAGGGTCGCGAAGACCTCCCTGACCATACCGAGGAAGATGCAATTCACGATCATCCTCAAGCAGAATTTTTTCGTCATTACCTGCGTCGAGAACGACGGCGCGCGCTCCCCGCCAGATCAATCGCTCGGCGGCGATGCGGGCGGAATCGCGGTCCGCAGCCTCCGAGCCCGCCCAGAGGTTGACATCGTCTTTTCTGATGAAAAACACGTCAACCAGTTTCATCAGATCCGGATCGAGCCGCACCGAAGAATTCGCTGAGTCGAGGACGACATGGCGGCGCGCCCCCGCTGCAAGACGAATGGCTGAGGACGCACTCTCCATCGGAATGCAAAGCGAAACCAGAACCGCTTTGGCCACGGTGACCACGTTTGTCGAATCAAATACGTCACGGCTGCTGAAAAAAGCATTCGCACCTTCAAAACGGCTGATCAGGGAGTTCCCCTTCCCGTCCTCAATCACGAAATGCACGCTGGTACGCTTACCTCGTTCGCGCCAGTGTGATCCAAGACGTACATGTTCTTTCGCGAGCCTTGAATGCACGAAACCGGAAAGTGCATCTTCGCCTGTTTTGCAGAGCAGAACCGTGACAGCGCCCAAATGCGAACATGCGACGGCCTGTCGCACTCCCGTTCCGGTGACAAGATCCGAGTAAGACTGAGCGTCAGCCGGAACTCCGGCAGTCGGGACATTCGCCCCCTGAATCCGGTACTCGACTCTCGCATCCCCTACTATGCAAACATTGGGGCCCCGGGTTCTCATCAGATTTTCTCCTCAGCGCAAACGCCGCAGCTGACGGTCCGAAGGACCTCTTTCCAGCAGTGTTTTCAACTGCGCCAGCGACTCATCGAGACGACTCTTGGGATCCGTTCCGAAAAGACGTGCAGCGGTTTCCGCAAGCACGCCGCCCGGCGGGAGATACGAGAGTTCGAGATCCACACAGGTCCCCTCGGGAGTGCCCGAGAATCGAACGCGCCCCGAATTCGGGATGACCGATCCCGACGCGGAACGCCAGGCCAACAGCCGGTTGGATTCATAATCGGTGATGTATGATTGAAAACTCAGCGGTGCGCCTGCCGGGCCCGCCACTTTCCAGTACGAGCGCAAACCATCGTCGCTAACACGCACTTCGTAAACATCCGTCATGAAACGCGGGAAATTCCGGAAGTCCGACCAGAACGTGAAAACCTGCTCGACCGGAACGGCGACGTTCATTGTTTTATGTATTTTCAAGGGCTTTCTCGGGCCAAACCCCAAAAGCTCGTGAACAGGGCGGTTCGTCCCTGCGCGCGCAAGAAAGGTTATTCCAAAAATCCGGAACACCGGCCCAGGTAAGAACAGGGAAGCGGCTCCCGCTGCCCCCGCCAGAAGCCGGGTGGCTGGCGCCCAGCTCTCCTGAAAAAAATCCGGACGCTCACCCGGACGCTGAACACCGCCCTGAAGCGCGGGGATGTCGCCCTTTTCATGCACCACCAGGCGATCGTCCACTTCCTTTACGCCGGGAACGCGAAATACCGCACGAACCGCGGCGCTGGCCTCGCCCTTCAACACAGGACCGCGTAACGTGACACGTCCCGGGTATTCCTGTTGGGAGGTTTCGATCCGGATCGCATGTGGGTGAGAAACATAGCGTCCGAGCTTTGAGCGAATCCGCTCATGCAAAACCTCTTCATCCACTTGCTGAGGCCTGATTCGCGTGCGACCACGTGCCACGGCGCCCATGACCCTCTGTTCAAGATCGCGCTTTGAAAGATCAAGATAACGAGTCGTTTTTCGCATGCGCCGACGTGCGCGATCGCGCATCACCGCGCGGCGTTTCCTGCCCCGCGCGGGATCCAGCAAATACATGGTTCGAGCACCTACACCCATTCCGCCGAGAAACAAGATCCAGTTTCGCATAGGCCCCCTGATCTGCAAAGCAAAGGCCGAAAACCGTGATGAAGTCCGAATCAGGACCTCGATAAATTCCCGAACAATTCGCCCTGCACGGTCATTTCGCAGCTGCTTCCCCGGTGCCTCTCGGAGTCCGGCAGCATTCGCGATGCGTAAACACCTTTCTTCCGTAGGGTCTGACTCAGTCTTTCACTCGAATCGCCGAGTACATAAACGCTTCGCGCACCGGTTTCTTCGACTGTCCGAAGAAGAGACGGCCAATCAGCGTGATCCGATAAGGCAAATGTCCGGTGATACGTCCGGCTGCCGAAACGCCCGGTCTTGGCCCACCCGGATGCAAATGCGGTCTGAATCCTGCCGAGGCCCGCGAGCGCCGAACCCGATCTATCCTGAAAAAAATGCGGTGTGGTGACCAGAAGCTCGCCCCGAAATGACTCGACTGAGCAGGACGCGACATCCCGAGTGGGAAGCAGCGCCACGCCCTCTTCACGGTAACAATAATTCAGCCGTTCGATCTCTGGTGCAACTAGCACGGGCCGTTTCGTGAAACGGGTAAGCTCAGCAAGAATGCGCTGCGCTTTCCCAAGCGCGTAACAGAACAGTACGGCGGTTGCTCCATCCGCACGAACCTCTTCCCACCAGTCGAAGATGGACCGACAGACCCCTTCAGGATTATCCCACTCATAGGACGGATCCCCGAACGTGGCCTCGGTGATGAAAGTATCGCAAGGGATCAATTCAAAAGGCGCACAACTCAGATCGTGGTCACGCTTGAAATCACCGGTAGCGACCCAGACCTCGCCTTCGGATTCCATTCTTATTTGCGCCGATCCGAGAACATGCCCCGCCGGGTGAAAGGAAACAATGACGTCTCCGAGTCTGATCCGCTCACCATAGGGAACCCCGCGTATTCGAGCCCGGGACCCCAGCCTCGCGGCCAGCAGGCCTGCGCCCGGGGCAGCGCACAGGTACTCCTTGCTGCCGCCGCGTGCGTGATCGCTATGCGCGTGCGTGATCAGCGCCCGCTCCACGCCGCGCGCAGGATCAACGTGAAAGCCGCCTTTTTCACAGTGGAGCCCTTTGGGCCCGAGATGAACCAGCATTGGAGAGCGAGTATCGCACGCTCCAAGACTGTTTTCCAGCCGCTGAAACGAGCAGCCCATGAAATGGTATCCCGCTTGAATCGCGACTCTCATTGAGAATTGGGGGACTGAAAAATGGAACTTGAAAATGGCACTGGAAAAGTACCGTCGTAAACGCGATTTCTCGCGAACGCCCGAGCCCGCTTCAAGAATAGGCCGCCCGATAAAAGGAGCAGACCCGGAAGAACCGTTTTTCGTCGTCCAGGAGCATCATGCTTCGAGACTTCATTATGATTTCCGCCTTGAAGCCGAGGGCGTGTTGAAGAGCTGGGCTATCCCGAAGGAACCGCTCCAGGATCCTTACGTGAAACGCCTTGCGATCGAAACGGAGGACCATCCCCTGGAATATGGCTCATTCAGCGGCCGAATACCGGAAGGTGAATACGGCGCGGGCACGGTCTCGATCTGGGACCGCGGCACCTACCGAAATCTCATGGCAAAGAAAAGACATCCCAAGACGCTCGCGGAGTCCATGAGAGACGGGCACATCGAGATATTTCTGAAGGGAAAAAGGATGAAGGGCGCCTTCGCGCTCGTGAGAACCGGCGAAGAACGGGGCAAAGCGCAATGGATCCTGGTGAAAATGTGGGATGCCTACGTCCGAAGTAGCACGGCGAGGGCCGCCTGATTTCATTTTTAGCCCGGATCGTGTAGCTTACCGCCATGGCAACTCCTGACTTCGACCTGGCGTACTCATTACCCGAAAATGAATTCTCACGCGCTCATCGATTTCATCTCCGACGAACGCTCCTGAATTTAAAGAACGTCGCGCTCATCACGATGGCAATCGGTCTCGCGGCACTCCAGGCCCAGGTTCTGGGCCCGGCAAACTGGGCTTCGCGTTTATTCGCGGTCCTGTGGCTGGCCGTCATCGCGCTGATGACCTATGCCTTCATCCGTCTTCCCGCCAAGCTCTATCACCGCAAACCAGCGCTGCAGGGGGAATTCAGGCTCGAAGTAGGTAAAGAAGGAATCCAACTCCGGACCAATGAAGGCACAGAGTGGTTGGACTGGACGGAACTCTCCCGCACTTCCGAAAATCCGGAGTTTTTTCTGTTCTATTTCAGCGCCAATCTGCCCCTGGTTGTCCCAAAACGCGCGTTCAGCTCAGCTGAGGCCAGGGAAACCTTTCGTAAATTCGTCGGAGAACGGCTGATCAGTCGCCCTTGAGCGCGATGAGGGCCTTCTCGTAATCAGGCTCCTGCGCGATTTCCGGAACCTGCTCGCAGTAAATCACGTGGTCTACTTCGTCGAGCACGATCACCGCCCTGCTCAGCAGACCCGCAAGAGGTCCCGTTGTGATCCGCAATCCGTAATCGTCACCGAATTTTCGTGATCGAAGTTCACTCAGCATCATGACGGCGTCGATTCCAGCGGCCTCGCAGAACCGCTTCTGCGCGAACGGAAGGTCACATGAAATGGTGAGGAGTGCCGCGTTCGGCACCTGTGCCGCTTCAACATTGAACCGTCTTGCCGATGCGGCACAGACTCCGGTATCGAGGCTGGGCACGATATTCAGGAGCTTTCTTTTCCCGGTGAAGTTTGAAAGGTTCACGTCCGAAAGATCCCCCTGCGTCAGCTGAAAATCGGGAGCGCGGGTTCCTTGTCTTGGAAGATCGCCGACGGTCTGAATCGGATTGCCCTTTAAAGTGATGATTGCCATGAGTTCTCCTTTGATAAATCAAGAAACCAGTTGGATAAAAGCTTTCTGAAGCTCGTCCAGCCTTTTTTGCGCACGCGCCTCGGCGGCAGCCATCGATTCACCCGCGATCACCTGTTCTCGCAAATCAAAATAGAATTTGATCTTGGGCTCGGTGCCGCTCGGGCGGGCAATCACACGGCTTCCGCCAGTGATCTCAAAGCTGAGGACATTGCTGGGTGGCAATGCCAGAGTGGTGACGCCCCCATCTTTCGATCGGCGCGTCTGCTTCTGGTAATCGCGAATGGCTTCCACCGTGAATTCGCCGATGCTCGCGGGCGGATCAGCACGAAGCGCATTCATGATGGATGCGATTTTAGCGGAGCCGTCGAGTCCTTTCATGGTGACGCTCTTTTGCCTGCTCAGGTAAAGCCCGAAACTGCGGTAAACGCCCTCAAGTTCCTTGAGAACGCTGCTCCCTCGGGAGTGATAGACCGCCGCCATTTCCGCGAAAAGTACCGCGGCGCCGACACCGTCCTTATCCCGCACCAGCGTACCGACCGTATAACCGAGCGCCTCTTCATAACCGAAGACGAACGTCGTTCCGGTTTTCTTCTCGAGATCCATGGCCTGATTCGCGATCCATTTGAACCCGGTCAGAACCTCTTCGTAACGAACGCCAAGCTTCTCGGCCATCACACCCAGCATGGGCGAGGACACGATGCTCGTGATCACGAGACGGTCACGAGGCGGATTGGGGCTTTCCGTCAGAAGATAATTGGCAAGCAGGATTCCGATCTGGTTTCCGCTCAGAAGCCGATAGGAACCGCCCGGTTCCGGAACCGCCGCTGCAAGCCGGTCAGCATCAGGATCGTTTGCAAGTATGAGATTCGCGCCGATTTTTTCAGCAAGCGCGAGCGATAGATCCATCGCTCCTTCCTCTTCCGGATTCGGGAAACGCACGGTCGGGAACTCTCCGTCCGGGCGCTCCTGTTCCGGAACACAATGAACGTCATGAAAACCATACCGGGCAAAAGCGTCTCGAGCGGTCAGATAACCCACGCCATGAAGAGGCGTATAAACAATCTCGAAACCTTCCCGTCCTTCACTGCGAACGCTGTGCGCCGCCATCAATGAAAGATATTTTTCCGTCAGCTCGGCCGAAATATCCTTAAGCAAGCCCCGAGAACGAGCTTCGGACAAACTGAGGCGATTCACCTCTTTCGCCATTCCCACGGAATCGATCGTACGCGCAATTTCCACGTCATGCGGCGGGACGATCTGCGCGCCATTTTCCCAGTAAACCTTATAGCCATTGTACTCGGGAGGATTATGGCTCGCGGTGACCATCACGCCGGCTGCCGCTCGAAGTTCGGTCGTCGCAAAGGCGGTTTGAGGCGTTGAGGCATAGTCAGGGAAAAGCCATACGCGAATCCCGAATGCGCAAAGGACCGCGGCGGTATCCTCCGCGAATTCACGACCCATTCGCCTGCCGTCGTAACCCACTACCACTCCTCGCTCCGCGACGCGTGATCCCACCTTGAGCAGATACTCGGCAAGTCCCGCCGTGGTTCGAATGATCACGGCTCGGTTCATTCGGTTAGGGCCGGCGCCGATGATTCCCCGCAAGCCAGCGGTGCCGAACTCAAGCGGACCCGCCATTCTATCCGTGAGTTCAGCGCTGTCTCCCGAATTCAGCACAGCCTGCAATTCACCTCGTGAGTGCTCATCCACATCACCCGAAATCCACGTTTCAACACGCTGCTTCAAATTGGCATCAATCATATCGGATTTTTAACACGGGCTCGGAATGGGTCCAATGGTTTTGCTTGTTTGTCGTGCATTCAGTCGCTTTTCAGGCTATTTCGCTAGCATGGGTTTCTTTCGCACTACGTCACTTTCGCTACTCCTCTGCTCCACTGGCCTGATCACTTCAGTGAGCGCATCGGAAATCGTTCACCCCAGCTGCAGTCTTGTCATGGATCTGAAGCTGGTACGCAAAGCCGCTGAATATCGGATCAATTTCGAGGGCGAAATGACCGCGCTCGGGTACCACATCAGAAAAAGCACCTTGTACCCTTCAGATCAGGCTCGCTCCGACGAACTTTACCTCGTCTCGCTCCCTTTCGCGATCATACGCGACCCCAATAGCAACCGCGTCGGCTGCAAGTGCGGATTTGAAATCATGGAACGCTACGAAGAACTCGAGAAGTCCGGCCCGGTAATGAAAGATCGCGACATCTCGGGAGTCGTTTCGTCCTATTCCGAGTTTTCCTGCACCTTCGCGTTAGAGGAACTGATTGGAATGATTCCGCCCTGCCGCGTGTCGAAATAGCCCGTGGCTCGGCATTCGCATTCCTGGTCGGACTGCGAGGCAGAGCCCTATGAAAGTTTCACGCAACACGGTGATCGAGGAAATCGGCGTCATGGACGGCCGCACGGAGCTTTGCGGCATGTTTGCGGTGCCCGACAATGCTAAAGGGATCGTTCTTTTCGCGCACGGAAGCGGCAGCAGCAGAAACAGTCCACGAAACCGCAGAGTCGCCTCTGAGCTGAACCAGGCAGGTTTCGCAACACTCCTATTCGATCTGCTCGATGAGGAAGAAGCGACGGATCGCGAAAAAGTCTTCGACATTCCGCTGCTGGCCCATCGTCTTCAAATCGCGGCTCATTGGATCAAGCACCAACCTCGTGCTGAAAATTTTCCGCTCGGCTTTTTTGGCGCGAGCACCGGTGCCGGAGCCGCACTATGGGCTGCGGCAGAAATGGGTCAGGAAGTTTCAGCCGTGGTCTCGCGGGGAGGTCGACCTGACCTGGCCGGACCCAAGCTCGATCAGGTCACAGCCCCGACCCTTCTCATCGTCGGAAGCGAGGACGAACCCGTGATCACGATGAATCGCGATGCGCTTGTACATTTGAGAAAGGGCAAACTGATTCTGGTCCCTGGCGCGACCCACCTTTTTGAAGAGCCCGGCACCATCGAGATGGTTTCCGCTCATGCGATCACGTGGTTTGACCGTTATCTCAAGAGCAAAGCGATCCGAGGCGAAAAAGCTAAAAAAGCCGCCTGATCGTTAAAACGTGAAAACGAGGCGTCCCATGATCTCGTTATATCGCTGAGTCCGGGAGACCGGACCCATCTCGCTCCGATGCCTGATGCGCTCCGCGGAATAGGTAAGCTTCGCGTTCTTCACGAAGAACGGATGAGAGAACTTCACCTTGACAGAGCCGATGCTGTCGTAGTGATCGAAATCCTTCGTGACCTCTTCCTGGTACCGTTCATACCCTTCTACCGAGTCGTAAGCCCGGTACTTTCCTTCGACGCCGAGCTCCCAATTTCCACGAGAGAGAGTGGCGGAACCGGCGGTCGTCACACCCACACCGTAGTAGTAGCCATTGCCACCATTGGCGCCGCGGGCAAGAATGTTTTTCATTCCTTCGACCGAGTTCTCCTTCGAATAGTCATCGAAGGCGAGCGATCGCACCATTGCGAAATCTCCGTACACGTCCATAGTCATCCGAAGTTTTGTACCTTTTTTGTAGGCCACGACATCAACCGTGGCGCCGAGAACGTTGACCACGGCCTGCCAGTCACCTTTTTCACCTTCCTGAGTGGGCAGGCTCCTCATGCCGAATGCGGAAGCAGGGCCGATCAGAAAGCTGTAGCCGTCCAGCTGATCATCTCCATCCTTGCGAATGTCCTGTTTATAATAGCCCGCAAAAACGGATTTCATCAGAAACTCGAATTCCTGAAGTCCGCTCTTTTGAGAAACCAGATTCACCATGAATTGTGTCATCACGGTGTCCTTCAGAAACTCTCTTCCCTTGCCCTCTTTACCATAGCCAGGCGCCTTGATGATGGTCATGTCCCAGCCCAGGGTTCCGCCTGTCCCGGCGCTGGTGTCTTTTGATTCCAGATGAGCAACGCCGGCCCAGACATCAAACTGATGCATGACATCGGCGTTAAAACCGTACTTGTCGAGGTTTTTGGCGCGCGGAAGTTTTTGGCCGTCTATCCAGTAATCAAATTTCTGCAGGCTTCCGAAAATGCCGGTCAGGATCCGGTTCGGCAAGGAGTTGCCTCCTCTATGGAAGAAATCCCCGAACTGAAACAGCGCTTCACCGATCGCGGCGCCTCCCACAGGCGTGATGATCTGGTCGTTGATACTGACCTTCTCGTGGAACTCGGAGAGGTACTCCCAAAGAGTGGAGCTGACCAAAGCCATAAGGAAGCTCTCGAACGATGAAAAACCCCCGGTCCGGGCCGCATGATAGTAGAGCGCTCCGGCAAACGCATGCCCCACGTTCATACCCGGATCATTGCTGTCAAAGCGGATGTTCTGTCCATTCCTGAGCTTCTTTT
>MEPR01000044.1:40142-77742 GCA_001769835.1 Bdellovibrionales bacterium GWB1_55_8 | reverse complement strand
TCGATGCCCCCATCTCTTTAGAAGCTTATGCCTACGGCCTTCGGCCTGTCACAAGCGAATCAAATAAAAAGCCCCTGAAGAAGAAATTCTTCAGGGGCTTTTTTTGTGGTGAAATGTCGCCCTCGGGGATTTCCCATCGGACTGCTGCGTGACGAGGTGGTTGCGCGTAGGTTTAGGTGAAACGCTCGCTCAACGGATACGGACAAGCGGTCTGCAACAAAAACTCGATTTGCGGTGCGCGGTTTGTTCGTTTCAACGCGAGTTGATCCTTGAATCCGCAGTTAAACCGCGTGCATAATCGGCGGGTGAAAACGTCGACCTCCTCAACAAAGCGGCTAGTACTTCGACTCAGCAGCTTGGGGGACGTGATTTTGTCGAGCGCCTCGTTGCAGACGGCGAATTTGGCGGAATGTGTCGATTGGGTAGTCGCCGAAGAGTACGCAGCCGTATTGCGCGGCCATCCGCGGATCGGGAAACTATGGGAATACAGGCGGCGCGCAGGTGGTGGATTTCTTAGCTGGTATCGCTTTGCGAGAACGCTCTGGCTTGAGGGTTACGATGAAGTTTACGATCTTCACGGGAGCCTTCGCACGCGGACCCTTCGGATTTTATTCGCGCTGTGGAATCTGAAAAAGAAATCAGATGCTTCCGTCGGCTCTTCTGAGATTAAAAAAAAGTTGATCTGGAAAACTGCGAGCAAACAGCGGTTGCGGTCATGGGGCTTCATTTTATTCAAGAAGCTTTGGCCAAAACGCTGGCTTTCCAGACTCCAGGTGGAAGTTTTCGCGCGTACCGTCGGCGGGACAGGGTCGGAACGTCCGGATCTATCTCATCTGTTGAGCGCTGAGTTTCAGGTGCCCGAGGAACTCCTGGATGGCCAGTACGTTTGTGTCATGCCTGGCTCAAACTGGCCCGGAAAGACCTGGGCTGCCGAAAAGTACTTGGCTTTGATTCAGGAGATCGGATTTTTTCCGGTCGTGATGGGAACAGCCGCCGATCCGGAAAGCAGGAAGTTGGTGAACCTTCTTCAAACTGCTGAACTGCCGCACTATTCAGGCGTGGGGAAATGGACCTTGCCTGAGGTGGCGTCTGTGCTGGCTGGTGCCGTGTTGACGGTCGGTAGCGACACCGGTCTGGCGCTCCTTTCGGAGGCCGTTGGAACTGATATTCTGGTTATTTATGGGCCGACAGCACCCGGTTTGGGGTTTGAGCCCTGGCGCTCCGGAAGCAGGACTGCTGGGCTCGATCTCTGGTGCCGCCCCTGCGGCAAAATCGGAAATCGCTGCTATCGCATGTCGCGAAAACATCATTGCCTTCGAGGACTGACCGCGAATCGGGTGATTGAGGTTTTTCGTAAAAGGTGGCTTACGTGAGTGCGCGGTTCGAACTATACAAGCGGTTGATGCAAGTTCTTGAAAGGCCGGTTACGATCAGGCGCCTTTCCTCGGCGACTGGCCTGCTTCGTTGTCTGGATCTGCCGTACATGGCGACGCTGAGTTGTCCTAAATCAAAGTCGAATGAACGTGGATGGTTTCATGCCTCCAGCGTTGGCGAGCTCGAGGTGCTCTGGCCTGTCGTCGAAAAATGGGCTCTCGCAAAAAGTCAGCGTGAAGTTGTGCTGACAATCTTCAGTGCCTCGGCGGAAAGAGCTGTGAAACGACTTTCAGACGACCTGATTGCCAAAGGGGTCACTGTGAGTTTTTGCGGCTTTTCGCCATGGGAGGGCAATTGGCAAACGTCGATTCGCACCTTGAGACCTGATTTTCTGGTCACGGCGAAGTACGAGGCATGGCCGGAACTTTGGTCGGCATTGCGCAGGGAGAATGTTCCTCTTTTTATAATAGGAGCGACTGTCAGGAAGTCTCTGAGCGTGGTGAGGAGTGTCTGCCGTATTCTTGGCGAAGAGCTTCCGAAGCTCGTTTTGCTTCCCGCGGATGATTCATCGGTTCCGGATCTCGAGGCCTCATTCCCTTCGGCAAGTGTTTTTCCGTGCGGTGAGCCTCGATGGGACCGTGTTCAGGCGCGGTCGGCAGACGGCAATTCACGTGCGCGAGAGTTGGTGGAATATGTCGCCTCTGCTCCTCGTCCGTGGGGTATTTTCGGCAGCGCCTGGGAAGAAGATATCATGTTCTGGGGCAGGACATTGGGTGCCTCGGCCGGCACGGTTTGGATCGTTCCCCACAAGGTGGATTCAGAACACGTTCGGAAAATCTCCGAGCTTCTGAAGTCCGCCGGACTTGAACCCGTGCGGACTTCGGCGTTGACGCAAGAATTGGCCCTGAATGGGAAAAGTGGGATCTGCCTCCTTGTCGATGAAATGGGATTTCTTCTGGAACTCTACTCAAAGGCAGACTGGGCCTTTGTCGGCGGCGGGTATGGGAAAGGGGTTCACAGTACGATCGAGCCCGCCTTGCATGGTATTCCCATCGGGATCGGACCGAAAGGCTCTGGTCAGTTTCCTGAAATCAGGGAATTGCAGAGAACCGGTCAGCTGAAGGTTCTTGAAGATCGTGAGGCTCTTTCCGTATGGGCGGGGGATCTGACCACCTTTCCTCATCCCAGCGTTGAGTTGTGGAAATCCCAGGCGCAGGCGAGATTGGGAGCCACCGAGAAGGTGATCAGGATTTTGGAGAGTTTTGGTCCCTGATCAGGCACATGCTATTGTACTGGTATCCAAAGAAAGGTTTTTATGTCAGATGCTGAATTTCCAGAAGTGACGCTGAGGCTTCGAATGGGCTCTCATGATGCCCATTACGCTGGCAACCTCGTTGACGGTGCACGAATGCTGGCGCTGTTTGGTGATGTCGCAACCGAATTGCTCATTCGGTTTGACGGTGATGAGGGCCTTTTTCGCGCGTACGAGAGCATCGAATTCTTGGCTCCTGTCTTTGCTGGTGATTACATCGAAGCTTACGGCAAGCTCGTTCGCGCCGGCAAAAGTTCCAGAAGCATGGAGTTCGAAGCCCGGAAAGTCGTGCAGCCATTGCCGATGGATAAAGGTGGGCTGGCCGTTTCTTCAGCGGAGTTCCTGAATAAGCCGATTGTTGTCTGCCGGGCGAAAGGAACTTGTGTCACGCCTGTTGAGCTCCAGCGCTTCAAGCATAAACTGAACGCCTGAGGGCCTATACGGATGCCGATGCCGCGATTTAGGGATTATTATGATTGGGTGGTGCTCGGGGATCACCCCGGGGCTTTGCTGAGCGCCAGCCTTGCCGCAAAGTTGGGTTTGTCGGCTCTCATTGTTCCGCTCGGTCCCTCCTTGGCGCGCCGGATCTCTGATTCCGGCCAATGTTTCGATCCGGAGTCGAATTTTCTTACAGGATTGCGGAACCTGGTCCACTCCAAAGGTCTGCTCGCGGATTGTCTCGCGCGAGCTGGTATCACCTCTGCCGAAGAGCAATCGATCCGAAAGCAAGGTGTTCTCCCTCAGATCCTTACTCCCGACGCGCGTATCGAGTTAGCCCTGGACGACAGAACTCTTGAGTTCGAATGCGAGCGGGAGTTGGGCAAGAGCGGAGCAAACCGTTTCGGGATGGCTCATGTTCTTCGTGAATCAGAACAGGAGTTCCTGAAGTACTGGAGTGCGCTGCCGGAGCGACTGACCTGGACCTCAGTCAAGTCAACCAAAGCATCCAAGAATGCGTCGAATTTCAGCATCAAAACGGCTGATGCGTTTGACATCGAGAATCTGCTCTCGAGATTGCGCAAGAGTTCCGTGATCAGTGCCGATCTCAAGGAGAGCTGGTTCGTAAGTGGTATCAAAGCCTCTGGTTACATGCCAACCGCTGCAGGTAATGGTGAGTTTGATGAGCTTTGTTCCGGTCTTTGGTACGGGACTACCGGAGAGTTTGCGGGGGAGCCTACATTGTCTGACCTACTGCACGCTCTTGCAATAGCCAGAACCGGAGCCTCTTTTAAAGGGGGAATGCATGCTTATCGGGAGTTCCTGATTCGAATCGCCAGACGCTGCGGAGTTCACGTCGCGCAGTCGGAGTGTCGTCGCATTTTCGTGGAGAGGGGGCGCTTCGTAGGTGTCCAGGTCGCTCAATACGGAACGATGATTGGCGCGGGAGCGGGTGCATTCGGATGTCTACTGAACACCGCTGGTGAACAGATAGTGGTGGATGGCCGACAGGTTTCAAAGAAACTCAAGAATTCGCCGGAGCCTTCGGGATGGAAATTTTCAATCGCCCTCAGCGTTCACTCAGAGGCAATACCGCCGGGAATGTCTGATCGCATGATCTGGCAGGAGCGGGGTGCTCCGCCGCTCGAGATTGAAGTCGCCGCTCATGGCGATTATGGCATACGAGAGTTTGAGACCAAGCTAATTCACCTGAGGACGGTTCTGCCATTCAAAGATGAAACTTTGAATCCAGCTTATCAGATCATGATAGCCACCCGGATGCTGAGGCAGGTCCTGGCTGTTGTTCCGTTCATTGAATATCATGTGACGCGGATTTATCCCGACTTTCGTAAGGCGCATCCGTCTCTGGATTCGCAGATCGATTCGAAACGCACGGAATCGGCTGAATACCAGACGGCCGTTGCCGAGCTAAAGGAAGCTTATCCGTTCTCGACTTTGGCTGATATTCCCATGAACTTGAGATGCTATTCGGGCAAGGGGGTGGGTTCACGCTCCGGTGTGGAAGGCCTTTTTGTTACATCAGACGAGGCCTATCCGCAGCTTGGCTCGCTGGGCGGCACAGTGTCGGCAATCGAAGCTGTGGCTTGGATGGCTCACCGCTCTGGTCTTGCCGGCCCCCTGGTCTAATCAGTCCAGGGCAGGAGCTCTTTGGGACTTGTACTGCTTATGCGCCGTGGAGCGGGTGTTTGAAGACCTCCTTGCGTCAGCACTTGCTCGTAATAGCGAACATATCGTTTCGCCATGTCCATGTGACTGAAGTGGTGCAGGACGCGCTCACGACACTGAAGGGGGCTGAAGGCGTTTTTTTGGATTGCGGAGACGTGTTCGGAAACGTGATTGCTAAGGAATCCGCAATCAGGAGTGACAATCTCCGGGAGAGACCCGTATGGCGTTGCGAATACCGGGCAACCGCTGGCCAATGCTTCGACTACGGCAAGTCCGAACGGTTCGTCCCATCTGACTGGAAACAAAAGACCCTTTGCGCGACTTAATATGCGCCGTTTCTCCTCGTTGCCCACCATTCCGTGATATCTGATGCCATGAAAACCAGGCCGCCTAAGTCCAAGCGGCCAGTCACGGTTGCCCATCACCTCCAGAGGCATTCTTGCGGCTCGTGCAACCTCGATGGCGCCCGCCAGGTTTTTCACGCTCCATGAGGCTTTTGCAAGAAACACCAGATATTCATCGCGGTCGTCGGCGACGAAGTAGTCATCCGGATCAATTCCATTATGTACGTAATGCGTGCTGCCGTGAATTTCGGCGTGGCGCCTGGAGACGAATACCGTATTTGGATGAAAAACTTCACCTGGCTGTCCGTTGCCATGAATGGTGACGAGGAGAGGGAAACCCAGATGCCTGTGTGGAGTGCCGTTCAGGTGAACGATATCAGCGCTCTTCGGAATATAATTCCACCAAGTGGCGTGCTCATCAGGCTTCAGCCCGATCACTTCTGCGCCTTCGACGTGCGAGCCTTCGCGCGCGATCAGGGTCACTTCGTGTGACAAAGACGCCAACGCACGCGTGAGCCAGTACAGTACTCGTTCGGTCCCCCCGTATTTTGGCGGAGGAATAATGGCGTCATGGTAGAGGACAATATGCATAGGTCGAAAACCAGCTGTATTGCGCCAACTCACGGAAATCAATCTTTGATTCGGTAACAACGGGGATTAAGATCTCAGAAGCAAGGAGATCTGCATGATTTCACGGTATTCGCGCCCAGAGATGGCAAGCATATGGAGTGACCAGCATCGCTACGCAGCGTGGTTACGGGTGGAGCTTGCGGTTTGTGCGGAGCTTGCGCGCGCGGGCATGATTCCTCGTAAGGACTGGCAACTGCTGAACAAGAAGGTTTCGGCACTTCTCGAAACGGGCGGTGTTGATCCGAAACGAGTGGATCATTTCGAATCAATTACTCGTCACGATGTGATCGCGTTCACGACTGCGGTTGCGGAAAAGGTCGGTCCTTCGGCCCGGTTCATTCACTTTGGCCTGACGTCTTCGGACGTTGTCGATACCGCACTCTCGCTGATGATCCAGGAGGCGGGTGCGATCGTCAGGAATGATATTCTTGAGTTACTGTCTTCTCTCGGGCGGCTTGCTGATCGATACCGGGACTTGCCCACGATCGGTCGGTCGCATGGCATATCCGCGGAGCCTACGAGTTTTGGCCTTAAGTTTCTGGGATGGGAAGCCGAATGGCGGCGGAATCTGGAGCGGGTCGACCAGGCGATTCGCCAGCTGCGGTTTGGAAAGCTTTCGGGCGCGGTCGGCGTGAACGCTCATTGGGATCCTGGATTTGAAGAGCGGGTACTTGCGCGGCTGGATCTTTTGCGAGAACCGGTGAGCACCCAGGTGATTCCACGGGATCGGCATGCCGGGCTGCTGATGGCATTCGCTGTTTGTGGCTCGTCACTAGAACGAATGGCCGTGGAGCTTAGGCATCTACAACGTTCAGAAGTTTCCGAGGTGCGCGAAGGATTCTCTAGAGGTCAGAAGGGGTCAAGCGCCATGCCTCACAAGCGCAACCCGATCTCTTCGGAAAATATCAGCGGCCTTGCGCGACTGCTACGCTCTTATTCGCAAGCGGCCCTGGAAAACGTTCCGCTCTGGCACGAAAGGGATATCTCTCATTCTTCTGTGGAGAGGGTGGTGTTCCCTGACTCTTTTCTGGTGCTCGATTACGCGTTGGCCCGAATGCGCTCGGTTCTCGAGGGGCTTGAAGTGGACGATCGGCGGGTCGTTGAGAATCTGGAAAAGGCCGGAGCAACCGTATTTTCCGGGCATTATTTGCTGGAGCTTGTGAAGGCGGGCGTGAGTCGCGAACAGGCTTATGCTTGGGTTCAAGAATGCGCGCTGGCAAGTTTTGATGGAGAGAGAACGTTCATTGATCTTTTGCAATCTCATCCCGGGATTGCTGAATTTCTGCCATCCGCGAAAATTCGGCAACTGGGTTCGCTGAAATATCAACTTCGAAACGTGCGCGCGATCTATCAACGCGTTCGCAGAGAACGCGGAGGGCGTTCCAAATCCATAAGGAAGCGGAAATGACAGTATCCCGGAGAATCTGGGCGGACGAATCTGGACAGGCGACGACCGAATATATTCTCATGGTTGCGCTTGCCGTGACTCTCGCGCTTATGGTGATTCGGGAATTCATCAAACCTGTGCTCGAGCGTATGACGAGCAGTTTGGTCGAAAAAATGGAGCGCGGTTTTTTTGGAAACCTTCACCATTTTCCACTGAGACGCTGATCTTTAGGGGGAACAAACGGATTGGCTAACTGAGGGGGATAAAGGGGGAGCTAGGGGGGGCTAGCTGCTAGCCAATCCGTTTGTTACCTGGATATAGAGCAATAGTGATGCCGCAATGCGTTTTCATGATGTCCATGTGAAATCGAGCAGATGCAGTTCCAAGAGTGTCTAACTATTAGTCACCTGTGTCAGCCCAGTGACAGTTTCGTTTCAGTTTCAGTTGGAATCAATAATGTTGACGTATTTTGTCAACCTCTTCTTCCGACCGAGTAAAAATTTCAAAGTGGCCTCTTTGGCTCTAATCACGCCTTGGAAACAGGGTCCTGAGATTCGCGCCTAAGCCGGCGAACTGTCAGGGATCTTTTTTGCGAGGCGATTCCGTGCCCGCCGAAGGGCCATTGATTTGGGGCCATATTGGCTTCGCAGATCCGTCATCGACTCGAGAGATTTGGGACTGCTCATTTTTAAAAAAAGGCATGAATTCGCGGAATTGGAGGTTTGAATCCTTTTGTAACGCGGGGCACGGCTATTGCTATGACGCCACGCGGCAGATCAGTTATGCGGCAGATAGTCCCTCCCAAAGAGGGGGTGTCGCGGAATGTAACCAAAGGAGTAAAGGCAATGAAAATCATGAGAACAAGAACCCTGGGTGCGGCGCTGGGAGCCGGAATTATGGCTTCCATAGCGCTCTTGCCTCAGGCACGCGGTGAATTGGTTTATGAAAGTGAGGCTCAGGCACAAGCTCCGGCCGCCGATCAAGGCGCGCAGCGAGTTGCTGATCGTGAATTGAATCGTCAGACATTGGGCGTGGTTGAGCGTGTTCAAGCTGATCCAGTACCACAGACCCTGGTTCCTCAAACGCAGGTCATCGAGGCTCCGGTTGCACAGGCGCTCCCGATCATTCAGAGCATGCCCATGCAGGCGGCCCAAGTTGCTGAAGAACCCCAGTCGTTCACGAAAACCGAATTAATGCGTCGTGAACGGACCCGCGCTGAATTGAAAAACGAGGACATTCTTCAGGAAAGGCTCGAAGAGCTTCGTCTAAGAGATGAAAATAGGCGCACTCAGGAACTCTTCGGGAGTACCCCGGCTCTCGCGGTCCCTGTTGCTATGCCTGTGTTGAAAGAAGAGCCGGTTGGCGCTGTGGCTCAGCAGACAGTTGTTGCCTCGATCACACCTGAGCAGTCTGTTCCTGCTTTGACGGGTTCGAGCGTGGTCGCGGTTGAGGAACCGTCGGATCTTTCTCTGGTCTATGTGCGGTCGCGCGGTGGTGTGGCGAACATGGCTTCAGAATCCTATTATGAGATGAACCCGCGCTTTTCGGTGGGCGTGGACTTAGGTGTTGCGGTATCGCCGAACCTGAGTTTTGAGCTGGGTTACACGTTCAGTGAATTCGGTGTCGCGCTGAACAACGTCTACCAGAATTCGATGGTCAACTCCGGCTATCTTGGCAACTTTGAAACTGTTGCGATGAAGCAGAACGTGGGCGACATCGGTCTGAAGCTTCATTTCCTCGGGCCGGATGCCAGAATTCGTCCCTTTCTCGGAGGGGGCGGCGCCTATGCCAAGAGCTTCATCAACTATGATCAGGCCATTCTGGATCGTCTCGATGCTCAGAGTCGGCTGTATTATGGACAGGATTATAATCTGACGCAGTTCCTGGGTTTCTTGTCGACGGGATTTGACATTCGCGTCAACAAGTCGATCTCAGTGGGTGCGACGTTCAAGTATTATAACGTCCTTTCCGCCCGCGAGAACTCGAGCATCAATAACAATGCAATGTACGGAAGCACCCCCTACTACGGATACACTAACCCGTATGGCTATAGTAATCCGTACGGATATTCCGCGTATGACGCCGATAAGCAGATGGTCGGCGGGACGGTTGCGAAGGCGGCTTTCTATTCGATAGCTGCTGGCGCAACCTTCGTGTTCTGATTGCGCGTTCTGGTCTGTCCTGTCATCTGATTTGCCCCTAACTCCTGAAAGCGGGCTTCCGGTTTCCCCCCGGAGGCCCGCTTGTTTGTATTGAGTGCGCAAAGCGCCATTGCTATGATGGCCGGGCTTTAACCACTTTCATTTTTCAAAGGGGATCCTTATGAGTTTCGCGGCAGGTGCCACACCTGGATTTACAACGATCCGGCAAAACGAAACATTTCGTTTGGAGGATCGCTCTTCGGCAGCAGGTGGAGTCAGAATCTGGACTTTGGTCTTTGATCTCGTCGGCGAGAAGGTGAACAAGTTCAGCAAGAAAGTGATGACGGACTTCGAGCCTATCGTGGCTGAACTCGAAGCAGCTGGAAAAGCAGGCAGCATCGACGCCTTGATGGTTGTTTCCGGAAAACCCGGAAATTTCATCGCTGGCGCGGATATCGAAATGATACGCGCGGTGGAAACCGCGCAGGAAGGTGTTTCGCTGTCGAAGTCGGGTCACGCGCTCCTGAACCGCTGGGAAGACCTGCCGTTCCCGACGATCGCTGCCATTGACGGCGCTACCCTGGGTGGTGGCTGCGAAATGGCGCTGGCTTGTTCAGCGATCGTGATGTCGAATAACCCCGCTGCGAAAATCGGCCTGCCCGAGGTGATGCTTGGACTGATTCCGGGAATGGGCGGCTGCATTCGGCTTCCCAGAAAAGTGGGGCTTGCGACGGCCCTGGATATGATTCTCACCGGAAAAAATCTGAATGCCGAACGGGCTTTCAAAGGTGGACTGATCGAAGCTGCGTTGCCACGCGAGGAGTTCGAGACGTCTGCATTGTCCTGGGTCAAAGCGAATCTCAAAGCATTGGGCGATGGCAAGCGTCTGGCAAAAGAACCGAAATTGGGCGGCATGGGCGGCGCGGTGGGTACAATGATGGAAAAAACTCCTCTTGGCCGTGCTCTCATCTTCAGGAAAGCGAGGGAAGGGGTCCTGTCGCAAACGAAAGGGCACTACCCGGCGCCGCTTGAAGCGCTCGCCGTGATTCAAGGGACTGGGACCGGATACGGTGCCCGGTTCCGTGGAGCCGAGCGTGAGAAAGCGATGAATCGTGAGGCCGAAGGTTTTGGGAAGCTCGCGGTTACAGAAGTATCGAAAAATCTGATTCGCCTGTTTTTTCTCACGGAAGGACTGAAAAAGAGCAACGGTCTTCCCCCTGGACGCGACGTGAAGGTTTCGGAGGTGCATTCCGCAGCCGTGCTTGGAGCGGGTGTAATGGGGGGCGGAATCGCCCAGCTCTTTGCCGAAAAGGAAATTCCCACTCGGATGAAGGATCTGAACACGAAGGCTCTTTCCCTGGGCGTCGAAGCCGCCAGCAAGATTTTTCAGAAACAGGTCAAAAAGCGGAAAATCACGAAACGACAATTTCTCCAGAAGCTGAATCGCATCGCCCCCGTTCTGGATTACAGCGGGTTTGAAACGGGCGATATCGTCGTGGAGGCCGTGATCGAAAACATGGAGATCAAGCAGAAGGTTTTCCGTGAGCTCGAAGATCACGTGAAGCCTGATTGCCTGATCGCAACAAACACCTCTTCGCTCTCCGTAAGCAAGATGCAGAGTGTGATGAAGAAACCTGAGCGATTTGTCGGGATGCATTTTTTCAACCCGGTTCATCGAATGCCACTTATTGAAGTCATTCGAGGGGACAAGACCGCGGACGAGGCCGTAGCCTCGCTTTTTGAGTTCAGCAAGAAGATCGGCAAAATGCCCATTGTGGTGAAAGACGCGCCAGGCTTCCTTGTGAACCGGCTTTTGCTTCCTTACCTGAATGAGGCCACTTATCTCTTGTCCGAAGGAGTTCCTGTTCAGGAGATCGACCGTGTTCTTCTTGGTTTCGGGATGCCTATGGGTCCGATGGAATTGATCGATGAGGTCGGCGTGGATGTCGGGGAAAAAGTCGCGCACATTCTGCACGATGCGTTTGGGCCGAGAGCGGAGCCGAGTACGCTGAACGCCAAGGTTCTGGGCGCCGGGATGCTTGGAAAAAAGAACGGCCGGGGATTTTACGTGTATGCCGGCAAGAAAAAGGAATTCGACCCGAAGCTTTACGAAGTGATCGGCGTCACTCCGCGGCCTCATGCCCATTCAGATCAGGAAGTTCTTGAACGTTGCGTGCTCCCAATGATCAACGAAGCATCACGGTGTCTGGATGAGGGCGTGGTGGCAACAGCATCTGACGTAGATCTTGGGATGATCATGGGGACCGGTTTTCCGCCATTTCGAGGCGGCTTGTTGCGGTATGCGGATTCGTTGGGTGCCCGTCAAGTGGTGGAGCGGTTGAGGTTCTATCAGGAGCGGTTCGGAGCGCGATTTGAACCGGCTCCTGGAATGATCAGACGGGCGGACGCCAGTGAAAAATTCCACTCCCGTTAGGAGTTCTACGGATGAAGGAGCCGTTCGGCATCTTTGGCTGAGCCCTTGGGCCAGCTGGGTGGGAATGCGCTATCTCAAATCCAAGAAGAATTCCCGCTTTCTGAGTTTTATCACCATTTTGTCGATTTGCGGGGTCATGCTGGGTGTGACGTCAATGATCGTCGTGCTTTCGGTGATGGACGGGTTTGAGGCGGAACTCAAAAAGCGTTTGATAGCTTCTGATCTTCACGTGCTGATCACGCCAACGTCGAAGGTCCCGGGTTTTGACAGAGGTTTTGTTTCCCAATCCGCGGTGAACGAAAAACAGATTATCTCGAACCTAAAAGACCCGGCACAGGTATCGAGTTTCTGGCCGATCGTGGGCACTGAAGCCATTCTGAAAGCCGGAAAGAAGGTGACAGGCGCGGTGGTGAAAGGCGTCACTGACGAGCGCCTGGCGCGCTTGCAGGCTCAAATGATAGAAACCGCTGATCCGCAGATGCTGGTTCATCGGGAACGAGGAGAGAATATCCGCTTGCCCGGTGTCATCGTCGGGCAGGAGCTCGCCTTTGAAATGGGGTTGATTCCAGGCGATCAGGTCACATTGATTTCACCCACTGAAACAGAAGGCCCGATGGGGTCAGTTCCGAGAATGAAGCGCTTTGTCGTGGAAGGAATATACCGTTCTGGTATCCCCGAGCAGGAATTGCACACTGTTTTTATGCGTGCTCAGGCGGCACGATCGTTCCTTCGTCGTTCGGACGTGGTGAGTTACTGGGAAGTGACTTTGCGAGACTTTGATAAGGCGGCGAAAACAGCACGTGAAATTCAGCTTGCTGCGCCGGCCTTTCGTGTACAGGACTGGAACGAGCTGAATTCGCATTTGTTCGCCTCGCTTCGTCTGGAGCGCATTGCGATGTCCATCGCTTTGGCGTTCATCGTGATTGTCGCTTCATTCAACATCGTGACGACCCTTACGCTGATGGTCCTGGAGAAAAAGCGGGAAATTTCCATTTTGAAAGCCATGGGGGCACGCCACGGGCAGGTGGCGGCAATTTTCCTTGCCGAAGGACTGCTGATCGGAGGCATCGGAATAGCCGGTGGCCTTGGGCTGGGGTTCATCGTTTCTCTGGTGCTCAGGCGCTACGAATTCATTCAGCTGCCGGAGATTTACTACGACCGGACCTTGCCGGTGACTTTTGATCCCTGGTACTACGCAGCCATCGGGATCGCAGCACTCGTGATTGTGCTGATTGCGTGCCTTTATCCCAGTCAGCGCGCGGCGCGCCTCGCTCCTTTGGATGGCATCCGGTTCGGCTCTTGAAAGGCGATTTAATCAGGGAAACTGTGGAATTTCGCGGCTGTTCTGAAGGAAATAGCCATGGAGCGCGACCACCTTGTGCTTTTTGTCTTCGCAATGAAAACCAAAACCCAGTCGTTCACGAGCTTCCGGCGTTCCCGGCTTGGAAGGAAATCGGGGGTTTGGTTTTGTAAGCAAGCCATCGGCTCCGACGGGAAGGGTCGAATCTGAAAGCTGGAATCGGCAGATCAAAGGGGAACGAACCGCGGATGGCAGGAAAAGCCTCTCATGACGGGAAAGAGAGCTGATCTCAGCCGAAACAGTGCAGTCCTTGCTGGTGTCTGACGGATTGAAAGCACATTCGAAAGTCTTGCCGGGCTCAAGGTAAGATGCAGGCATCCGGAAATGCATTTCGGCGTACACGTCGTCTTCGTTCGGTGTGGGCCACTTGAAAAGGGAGAAGGACAGCCTGGGCGGACTTACAGACGTGTTTTGGAGAATATCGAAGTGATAATCGTCTTCATTCTGTCGCGAGATGTCTTTGAAATAACTTGTTGGTATCAGATCTTCGAACTTCTTGGGATTCCGTGTTCGTGAACGGTAAATTCGATAGGAAAAAAGAAAACTGGATTCAGCTTCCGTGGTTAACGACTGGTTGTCCTTAGCGGGCTCAGGTGCTGGGCCACATCCCGCAAGACTTGCTCCCATCGAAATGCCGAGGGCAAACGTCATGCGCAGCAGCGTGACAGCGGGCTTCAGCCCGGGAGCTGGTGAATCGATCATTAACTTCCCCTGAAACTCGGATCTTAGAGGAGATAGGTCGCTCGGACAAGTTAAAACTACGAGAGTATGTCCTTGTTTTTGTTACTTAAAATATGACTTTAAGAGGTTTTCGCGTCGGCCGGCAAAGCCGCTGCTGCATCCCCGCTTGCCGCCAGGCCGGAAACGTGGTGCGATTTCATAATGAAAAATATCAAGCTCTGGTTTCTGGCGTTTTTGTCATCCGTTCTGGTTTTTGGATCGACCTCCGCTTTGGCCAGGGAAATGGGAATGAGCTACTTTGGGGTTAATGGCGGTGTGGTTTCTCCAGGTTTCAGTGGAGCCCAAGCAACATCGGGATTTGGAGCGCAAACGGGGCGCCGTCTAACGCCCGATTTCGGAATCGGTGCCTATTACCAGACCTCGAATCACGACGACTCCCTGGGCGCCAGCAGCACAAGAATGGATCTTTACGGAGTAGAGGGAAATTATTACTTCACAGGCGATATGGACGGGATGGTTTTAGGCGTGAAATTCGGGCTTGCGACGCTGAACCCCTCAGGGAGTCGTAAATCGAGTTCGGTCTCATTTGGGCCTCGGCTGGCTTTCGACCATCGACTCACTTCGAGTTTTTCCGCGGGGTTTGAAGGAAGTCTTCTTACGCAGGGATCAAAAGAGGCCATCGGCGGTTATACAGCCGTGAATTTACAAGGCGTCCTGAAGCTTTGGTTCTAATTTGAATCAGTGCAGGGGATTGGCGGGCTCGCGGCTTGGCCAGACTCGGTTTCCGCGCACATGGATGCTTTTGACTGTCTCGGGCACGAGGGTAACCCTGAGTTCCCGTTGAGGCGACAGGTGCTCATCCGGGAGTAGGTCTCGGACTCGCCAGAATACCAGCTGCTTTTCCTGAATGCCTTCGAAGCTCATCCCGCCGAGCCCTACACGCGCGGAACCATTGGAATCTTCATGGAAAACCACCTGGTCAGCGGGAAGTAGGATCTGCTGACCATCCGAGAGTACGATCCCCATCGACATGCAGACGTGAAGGGGTTCCGTGGTGGGTTGAACCCGGCTACCTGGAGCAAACTCAATGACGAGTGACGCATTTTCCATGAGGTGAGTCCATCATAGGGAGCGGCTCGTTGTCAAATAATTGACAAGGCGAGTCAAAAGTGGTTCATTCGCGTCCGCAAGGCGCTCGGTATTCGGGCGTCGATTTAAGGGGGCTCGATGAACGGAAAATTTTTTCAACGGTCATGCGTCACAGCAGCTTTCATCGCGGTTTTTTCCGCATGTTCTTCCGACCAGAAGTCGGAAACAGGTGTGAATCACACTCCGGTGGTGCAAGGCCCCGTGATTCCTGCTGGTAGCATTCCTAAGGGCGAAAGCCAGATCGTCACTCTTCCGAACGGCGCTGAGATTGTGGTTGAGAACCGCGGTGGGGTTCATTTCTTCAGAGTCGAGGCGACTTTCACCGATGAAAAATTCGGCAGCCTGATGAGTTCAACCGGGTCGATTCCTCGAGCTGAAAGAGCAGCGCGGCTGGACGACGAGATACAATCGGTGTTTCGCAAGCTGAAGAAGGCCCGCGCCGTGGGCCTGAGCCGTTATCCCGAGGTGGGATATTTTACGGCCATTTTACCCTACCCTGAGGCTTCTGCTGATGGCCAGGTTGTTGATATTTTGGGAGCTTTAAAAAGCATCGACCTTGGTAATTCCGTTATTTTCAACCCGATGATCACTGACCGTGATGCTGTTTACCGTTTGCGGGCGGCGCAAAACGAAGGACGCGCTTCTTCCTCGCCACGCGATTCCACTGAGCACTACAGTGGCCTTGAGCGGATGGGGATTCCGGAGTTCATCAGCAAAGCGGAAAAAGATATCGGTGACGGCACACGCGTGAATGGAAGTTCAGTGCGGCTTGGGATCACTGACACTGGAATCACCCTGAATCATCCCTCGTATACCGATTCATCCGGAAAGAGCCGGATCAAGTACCTTCGGGATTTCACGGCCGAGGGCCGCATGTATTTTCACCCTGCGGCCAAGTTCGACGTTGAGGTGCCTGTGAATGGCGCTCCTGACGATCTCCTGATCACGGCACAGGTGATCGCGACTCCGAAACTCCCGGCGCTTCCGGCCGGAGACAGGCTGATCAGTATTCCACAGTTTCGGGCGAAGGTATCCTCGGAGCTGAAGGCGATTCTGACGAAGCCTGGAAATGGCGCGAAGCTCGGTGTGCTCATTGAGGATGTGTTTCAGAATCAGGCTGGTGGAGAACTTGCTGACCTCAATAACAACGGGAAGCTTGACGATAAGATTCTGGTCATACTGATTCCAGGAGCAACTCCGGATCAGGACGTCGCTTATGTGGATCCGTCGGGCACTGGCGACTTCCGCAATTCAAAGGCATTGGGTAACTGGAACAACACTCAGGCCAGTATAGAGCTTTTCGCTGAACGCGCGGGATTTGATTTCGATAACTATGAGCTGCCAACCGAAGATGGCTCCGCAAAGGTGCAGGTTCGGGGTGCTTCGATCGTAGGCTATGATCCTGGAAATCACGGATCGCACGTGGCGGGGATCGCTGCAGGCCGAAAAACGATCGCGAATGATGTGGATGAGACGCTTGCGCGGGGGACTGCTCCTGATGCAGAAATTCTCATGAACCGCGTGTGCTCGAATAATTTCGGCTGCAACGCGGTCGAGGCACTTGTCGATATGGCTGTTCGCGGTGGTGCTGAAGTGATCAACATGTCACTCGGCGGTCTCAACCCCTTCAACGACGGTTATGGCGTTCAGGAAGTGCTGATCAATCGGCTCACGTTCCTGAAAAACACACTTTTCGTCATCTCCGCCGGCAACTCCGGACCGGGACGGCAGACGGTGGGAAGTCCTTCCGTGGCCCGGATGTCATTGAGCGTCGGCGCTTCAGCCTCGCGCGCACTGATTGAACGGCAATATGGCTGGCCGGGCCTTGGAGGACAAGCGGGCTCGTCTGCAAATGACGATTTCCTTCTATTCTTCACCAGCCGGGGTCCGAGCGCATCCGGCGGATTCAAGCCCAATGTCGTCGCACCTGGAACGGAGCTGAGCGCGATTCAGCTCAACACGGCTCCGGGAGCTCGCGGCGGTCTTGATGTCTACTGGGGTACCTCGATGTCTGCTCCCGCGGCAACAGGAGCCTACGCGCTTCTTCTTGATGCGGTAAAGAAATTCAATCTGAAGCATCCGGGTGAACCGCTTGCCGCGGATTCCGTGACGCTTCGCCGTGTGCTGATCGAAACAGCGCGTCCGTTTGACGTCGAATCTTTCTCGCCCGAAAGCGGAAAGAAAACGAAAGGCCAATATACCTGGATTGACCAGGGCAAGGGCATGGTCAATCTGCCTGCGGCCTGGAGCAAATTATTTGAAATGCGCAACGATCCGGTTCAGTCTCCGGTCGCAAGAAACGGGAAACCGGTTCAGCTCGATTACGAAATCATTGTTCCGATGGTTTCGCCCGCGGGCGTGCCTTACGACGGAAGCCGGCCTGCAATGCCTGATGTTCCTGCATTCGGGACAGGCGTGTACCTCGACTTCTACGGAAACGAAACTTTGCGCCAGGTCCATGTCGCCCGAAAGCTTCCTTTCCACGAAATGGGAGCTCCGGATGCTGGTCATCTGACGATGCAGCTCTTGACCACTGGGGATGAGTTCGTGCTCGACACGACGATCTACGGTTCAGACCAGCAATGGCTCAAAGCCGGAGTACTGGATCGCCTGGGAAGTCAGGACGGTGGCTGCGCTGCTCAGGAAGCCGCAAACCTCATGGTCCTCGGACGAGGTGTGGAAGTCAGCGTAAGTCCCGAAGGGAAGGGCACGGTTGTTCCTTCCGTCGCGAGCACGCTTCAGTTGTGCATTGATCGAAAAATGGTTTCAGAGACTCTGAAGCCAGGCGATCACGGTGCGATTATTTCGGCATACCGCGTGGTCGGGGGCCGGAAAGCAGCAGCGCCATCCTTTGAAGTTCCTGTTTATCTCGCGGTTCCTCATAAGACGCTGAATGATTCCACCTCTTACGTCGTATCCGGTTCCATCCGGAGTTTCGGTGTAAGTCGCAATTACGTGACGATTCCCGGCGGAACCAGTGTTGTGCGCGTGACCCTTGAAGTGCCCGCGCTGAAAACGGATTCGAATGGAAATCTGCTGGCAGGCGAGCAGTGCTCGGGTGTGGAACTCATGGGTCTTCAGGGTTCGAACATCGGGGGGCTCTTTCCTTCACGAGTGGCGGCGCGCGCGACCAATTGCGATGCGCAGGGGCGGCCGATAAACGACCTCAAGGCGCGAAAGGTGGTTTTTTCGACGACCTCTCCCAAAGCCGGAACATGGGATATGCACCTTTTCGGTGTCTACAAATACGCCTTGTCGCATTTCGAATTACGTGTCGACTATGTCACCGCCGATACGAGTGTAGGCAAGGTCGAGGGTGGGTTGCAGGCATTGAACGGGAACTTCCAGTGGATAGTGAAGTCCGCGTCGATTCCGTCAGTTCCTGATGGCGGAACGAGTGGTTTCGTTCTGAACGGACTGTTTGCCTCTGCCGAAGCCGCTGTGGCGAATGGGGAGTTTGTCATCGCCCCAGGGCCTCTCGGCGAGTTAAGAGAGTATCCGACGGATGTGAAAAGTGTCACGATCACGACCGGCGGATCGACGGGGAATGACCTCGATCTGATGATCTTCGAGTGTGATCCCACCCTCGCAGCCGCTGATGCGTGCAAGCCCGTTGCGTCAAGCGCCGGTCCCACGGATCAGGAAGCCGCGAAGTTCGTCCCGAAAGCAGGGATGAAATATGCAGCGCGCGTGGATGGATTCACCGTGAAGGATAACGGCAAGTTCACGACGACTGAAACGCTCGGCTTCGACGACCAAGCGGGTAAAATCGAGATCGTGACTGCCGGGCAGGATGTCTCGGTTCATCACTCCATGCCTGAAGAGCAGCTGACAAAAGGCGTGCTTCACAGTGAACTCTTCTTGGGCAAGAAATATGATGCCGTCGGCAGCATTGTGCTTCGGACGCCGGATAAAATGGTTCTCGGATCAATTCCCGTGCGAATCCGGGCCGAGTGACGATTAGGCGAGGGTGAAGGCTTTGTCTCCTTCACCCTCCTCCGATCAATCTCCAGCGGTGTATCTTTTCAGCAGTTCACCAGGTTGTTGCGGGTGACTGTTCCGAATTTCCCGATATACTGGCAAGATCATGGGCGCCCCGTGTTCCCCGTGTTCAGGAGAAAGAAATGAAAACCAGACCCTGGCCTATCGTGCTGCTCGCTTTCATTTATCTTCTTGGCCCGATTTATAACACCTGGAGTGGAGCACAGGTGCTCGATACGCCTTATTTCCGTTATTTATCGTTTTTGATGACCCATGCTCCATGGAAAACTCTGGCCGAGCTTTCGCTGTATCCACTGGCCGCGTTCGCCATCTACTCGGTCAAGGGCTGGAGCTATCCTGTTTATCTTCTGATCCTGGGTTTGGATTCCTTCCAGAAGTTTCAGGACTGGCGGCATTTTTCGAGACTGTTCACGTTACCCATGTTCCTCGGGACGATTGCTCTGAATGCACTTCTGGTTGGCTATTTCCTGATTCCAGCCGTGCGCGCCGCCTATTTCAATAAGCGTCTCAGGTGGTGGGAATCCAAACCCCGCTACCCGGTTCAGCTGAGCGGATCCTTGAAGCTGGGGGAAACCGTCACACCGTGCACGGTCCAGAATATTTCGGAAGGCGGGTCTTTTATCACAGCTGAGCGCTCCTTCATTCTCGGTGCCCTGGTGGATTTCGAGCTGATCATCCTGGAACAACGCTTACACATCACCGCCAAGGTGGTCCATTCACAACCAGGAACAGCCTGGTGTTATGGGTTGCAGTTTCATCACACAGCTGAAACTGAACGGAAAATGAAAAGGGCCGTGAAAGCGCTGAAACTTCTCGGCTTGCGGCCTCGCACCGTCAATCCTCCGTGGTGGGATAGCCTGCGCGGTTGGGTGATCACGCTGGTCAAAACGGGGAAAGGCTTTGTACCTGACGTGCCCAAACCCCCTACAAGCTAAGTCCGGTTGGCCTATTTTTTCTTGCGGAAGGGTTTTGGCGGATCTTTTTGCCCGCCAATCACCTTGATTTGCCCGAAGGCGAGGGGATCCCGTTTCAGCACGGGCGGAGGTACGATTACCTTCACCTTGCCGAAATCCGCCGCCGGCTGTTGTTCAACGAGGATGCTTCCGGCATTCGGTTTTTCACTCGGTTTGGGCTTGGGCTGCGCCGTCACTCCCAGCGGCAGATGATCATGAGGCTGGCAAGGATCGAACTCTTCGGTCAGGAACTCGAGCGGGCTTTCGGTCTTTCCCATCATCTTTTCCGCATGGACCAGGAAAAGTTCGAAAAGCTTCGGATCCAGCTTCTTTCCCTCGAATTTCCGCATCAGTGAAATCGCCTCTTCAATCGAAAGCGGGTCCTGGTAAGAGCGCTTCGTCGTGATGGCATCGAAGAAATCCGCGATCGCCGTGATGCGGGCCATCACGTGGATCTGATTTCCGGCAAGTTTTCTCGGATAGCCGGTCCCATCGAAGTTTTCGTGATGGGCCATGACGATCTCTCCGAGCTGTTTCGGATCCAGATCACCAGGCAGTTTGAGGTCATTTTGATTCAGAAGCTCGTTTCCGAAGCCCGGGTGTTTCTGGATCTCCTTGAACTCCTCTTCCGAAAGCTTTCCTGCATTATTGATGATGTGTGTGGGAATTTTGATCTTTCCGAGGTCATGAAGAAGTCCGGCCATCCCTGCCTGGATCACCTCGGCTTGCGTCGCGTTGGGCTTCAGAGTCTTGTAGATCAGAATGCAGTACATCGAAACGTTGACCGAATGGTCGTAGGTGTAAAAGTCATGAAAACTCAAGCTTCCAATCAGCTCCCGAAGCTTGTCGATGCTGTAATCCTGGAGGACATCGATCATGTTTTCGACGACATCTCTGAATCCCGAGATGGTTTGGCCAAGAACCTCGGTGGATGGTTCATCCTCGAAAAGATGGGCCAGATGGTGGATGGCTGATTCTTTGAGAACGCTTGTTTTCTGAATCTCAAGATCACTGGGGCGTTCGGGTGAGCCGGGTTGCTGAACAGGTGTTGTGTCATCTTTCAGAAGGACCAGGGATTTCAGAAAAAAGGATCTTTGGGTCTCGCGGACATAGATCTGGTGGTACTTCGTTCGGAATAGTTTCAGGTCTTCCTTCGTCAGGGCATCCCCGGCTCGAAGCAATTTGACGAACTTCTCGCGGTTTTCAAGGCTCGATGAATTGATGAAAAGATCGTAGGGGAGGGCTTGGTCGGTTGCGACGAGCTCAAAGGAAATCGAGAAGAAACTATCGATTGCGTGGCTCTCCGGCGGTTCAATCATTATTCGCAGATTGTCACCCTGCTGTTCTGCTCGGTCAAGTGGCTGAGCAGGGTACTTCGCAGGTCAGGTAAACCGATTGATAGGGGTTTTTGGAAAGGCTATCTAGCGGATAGCTTTCGCGATTTGCTGAGTCATGGTAATCTTCGGGGCTATGTGCGCCAAAGGACCCATCGCCCCTGCTCCCCGAGAATTCACGAAAAATTACGAGCCTTCCCTTTTTGAGGCACCGCTCTATCGATTCTGGGAAGAACATGGATGCTTTGAAGCGTCCGATGAGAATGAACCCGGCCAGGCGGCTTTTTCGATCGTGATTCCGCCGCCCAATGTCACCGGCGTTCTTCATATGGGCCATGCGCTGACGAATACGATTCAGGACATTCTTATTCGCTGGCATCGCATGAAGGGAGACAACACCCTCTGGTTGCCGGGCACCGATCATGCGGGAATTGCGACGCAGGCACAGGTGGAAAAAGCCATCATGAAGGAAGGCAAAGGCCCGAGCGGGAAGCCTCTGACCCGTCACGACCTGGGACGGGAGGCGTTTCTCAAGCGCACATGGAAGTGGAAGGAAGATCACAAGGATCAGATCACGAATCAGCTGAAACGGCTCGGTTCTTCGTTGGATTGGAAGCGCGAGCGCTTCACGATGGACGAAGGACTTTCCGCGGCGGTTCGCGAGGTTTTCGTCAAGCTTTATGACGAGGGGCTGATTTATCGTGGTGAGCGAATCATCAACTGGTGCCCTCGCTGCCAGACTGCGCTTTCTGATCTCGAAGTCGTGCCCACCGATCGCAAGGGCAATTTCTGGCATCTCGTCTATCGGATCGTGGACGAAAAAGGCGACCCTGTCCTGGGGACGGATGGTCAGCGGCGTGAACTGGTGATAGCGACAACACGACCTGAGACGTTGCTCGGCGATACGGCTGTCGCCGTCCATCCGGAAGACGAGCGCTACGCGGATCTCCATGGAAAATACGCGATTCTTCCTCTTCTCGGTCGGAAGATACCGGTGATCACGGATGCCTATGTGGACCGCGAGTTCGGCAGTGGCGCCTTGAAAGTGACGCCGGCACATGACTTCAACGACTACGAGCTCGGGCGCAAGCATCAGCTGCCGACAATCTCCGTCATGGGGAAGGATGGCCGAATTACGCCGGCCGGGGGCCCTTATTCCGGTCTGAAATTCTCGGAAGCCCGGGAACGTGTGGTGCAGGACCTGCGCGAAGCGGGCCTGCTGGTGAAGATCGAGGACCATCAGCACAAGGTCGGCCTATGCCAGAGATGTGAGCACGTTGCGGAACCGATTATCTCCAAGCAATGGTTCGTGAAAATTGAGCCGCTCGCACGCCCGGCGATTGAAGCCGTAGAAAAGGGCAGGATCGTCTTTTCGCCTAAAAGCTGGGAAAAGACCTACTTCGAGTGGATGTACAATATTCGTGACTGGTGCATCTCTCGCCAGCTTTGGTGGGGGCATCAGATTCCGGCCTGGTATTGCGGTCGCTGCCAGGAAACGACCGTGGCCCGGCAAAGCCCTGATCAGTGTGCCCATTGCCACGCTCCGGCTTCAGAGCTGAAGCAGGATGAGGACGTTCTCGATACCTGGTTCAGCTCCGCTCTTTGGCCCTTTTCGACGCTCGGCTGGCCTGAAAAAACGAAGGCCCTGAGCACGTTTTATCCCACTTCAATCCTTGAGACCGGCTTTGACATCATCTTCTTCTGGGTTGCCCGGATGATCATGATGGGGCTCCATTTCATGGACGATGTTCCCTTCCACAAGGTCTACCTTCATGCCATGGTTCGTGACGAAAAAGGCGAGAAGATGTCCAAATCCAAGGGGAACGTTATTGACCCATTGGTGCTGGTGGAACGCCATGGCGCCGATCCGCTTCGGTTCACTCTCGCAGCCATGGCGGGCCAGGGCAGGGATATCAAACTTTCCGAAGATCGGGTCGAGGGCTACCGGGCTTTCTGTAACAAGATCTGGAATGCGACGAAATTCTTCCACCTCCAGCTCGAGGCAGGAACTGTCGCCGAGCCAGTCGGCGGCGCGGAACACTGGCTCTTTGAGCACCGCGCGGAACTACTTGCGCCGAATCGCTGGATTCTTTCACGGCTTCAGGTCGCTATTCAACGCGTGGACAAGGGCCTTGCGGATTTCGAGCTCAATGACGCCGCGCAGGCTCTTTATGACTTTTCCTGGCATGAACTCTGCGACTGGTATATCGAGCTTTCAAAGCTCCCCTTGAAGGAGGCGGGGCCGGCGCGCCAACAGACGCTGATCACGCTCCATTACACTCTCGAGACACTGCTCCGGCTGCTCCATCCCTTCATGCCTTTCCTTACGGAAGAGCTGTGGCAGACGCTTCCCTGGAAGAAACCGGCGAACACTCGCGCGCGTGATCGTGACGGCAAGCCGCAAATCGTCACGTTGATGTTTCAGGAGTTTCCAAAAGTTCAAACGAACCTGCATGACTCCGAAGCGGAGAGAACCATTGACGCAATTCGGGCTGTTGTTGAGGCAATTCGGAATTTCCGGGGCGAGAACAACATTTCTCCGAAGGTATCGTTCGTCGTCAGGTATACGCCAGCATCACCCGCGGCCGATGCTTTCATCCGAATGTTCGCCAATGAAATAAATGCACTGACGAGAATTTCCTCATTGGATCGCAGATCGACGGGAGCCTCTGTCGCTGATGACGGTTCCGAAGCGGTGATCCCCCTTACAAATCCTCCCGTTGAACTGAGAGTTTCGCTCGAGGGATTGGTGGATCATGAAGAAGAGCGAAAGCGACTTCAGAAGGAAATCGAGAAGGTCCGGTCAGATCTTGAGCACGTTCAAGGGAAGCTCTCCCAGGAGAAGTTCCTTTCGCGCGCGCCTGCTGAACTCGTCGCCTCGGAACGCCAGAAGGAAGCTGCTCTGAAATCAAAGCTCCAGGAATTGACGGCAGCGGCGGAACGGATCACAACACGGAGCACAGGGCCCAAAGGGGCATGAAAGTCGATTCAAGGCGGGTATTCCTGATCGGGCCGATGCTTGCTCAGGGACCTCGTGCAAAGGCCCGCGTACGGCTTGCTGCCGCCTTCAGAGGCCTGAGGCCGATTCCCGGCTATGGGTCTGGCGATTTGATTATCGCAGTCGATGGCGGGCTTGATTTTTGCGATCACGCCGGTCTGCCGGTAAGCTTGGCACTTGGTGATTGGGACAGTCTGAAAAAGAGGACGCTGCTGAAAAGCGTTCACCATATCACATTGCCTCGCGACAAGGATCGCAGTGATCTGTGTTTCGCTCTCGAGGCAGCAATTGGAACCGGTGTAAGGCGTATCTACCTGGGTGGCTTCTCAGGGGGAAGGCTCGATCACGAGCTTGCCAATTGCCTCGATATGCTCTCGGTGGCCTCCTCGGCTTCTTCGATGCATTCTGAAATTGTCATGTGCTCGGAGTCTTATGAGTGCGCGGTTGTGACATCTCGGCGTCGATTCGCTTTCCGTCAGGGCCAGGTGGTATCCATATTCGCGCTTGCGGGGCCAGCAGAGGGGGTCCGCCTGAAGGGGTTCAGGTATCCGTTGCGTTCAGGCGTGATGGAACCGTCCTCGCAAGGACTGAGTAACGTTGTCGAGACGCGCTCCTGCGAGGTGAGTGTCCAGAAAGGGGGGCTCCTCGTAATCGCCTATCGAGTTCCAACCCGAAAAAGCGCACTTTGACAAGCTGCCGGGTGCCCTCGCATAATAAGCACGTGCTCAAACCCATGCCTCCTGAGAAACAATTACCCATGCCGATGGAACCGGAGCTGCGCGACCGAGGCATTTTTCGCCTCAACGCGGTTCGTCCCAATCTCATCGACGATGTCGTCGCGCGCACTACTGCAGAGTTCGCGGGCAAGCCCGCTGAAAATCAGCTGAGTGAGACGCTTTATCTGGAGCGCCGAAGGCTCCGGAACTTTCATCCGACTGTTTTTACCAAAGGCCGGAAAGATCGGGATCTCCGTCTCTATAACGATCTTCAGAAAGGGCTTTTGCGGTCGCCCGGGGAAGCGGATCGCGGAGCCATGCTCGAGCGCGTTACGCGTCACTTTGCTGAGGAAATAGGCGGACATTTCGACCCGGCGATTTATCGGATCGCTTCTCACGCGGTGCCATGGGGGTTTAACTGGCTTCTGAATGCGGCAAGCGTCCGCCGTTTTTTGCCTTGGGGGCTGACGGAATCCCTTGAGTCCCGCATCAATGTTCACGGCGAGATTGACAGCCTGCGGGCACTTTCGCGCCGCGGGACGATTTTGCTCGTTCCGACGCACCAGAGCAACATCGATAGCGTGTTGATTGGTTACATAATCTATCTTCTCGGGCTCCCGCCATTCGCTTACGGAGCCGGCCTGAATCTCTACTCAAACCCTGTTTTGAACTTTTTCATGAGCAATCTGGGCGCGTACACGGTGGATCGCGCCAAGACGAACGAGATCTATAAGTCGACACTCAAGAACTACAGCATCGCCCTTCTGCAGGAGGGGATTCACTCCATCTTCTTCCCCGGAGGGGGCAGGTCCCGGAGCGGAGCGGTTGAAAGCAAGTTGAAGCTTGGCCTGTTGGGCACTGGGTTACAGGCGCAAATTCAGGGGTATCAGGCGGGAAAGCCTAATCCGAATGTCTACGTCGTGCCGATGGTGATGAGCTACCACTTCGTACTCGAAGCGGCTTCACTGATCGAGGCGTACCTGGCTGAATCCGGGGGGCATCGGTTCATTCTCGCGGGTGACGAGTCCTGGCAGGTGAGCAAAGTGGCGCGCTTTTTCTGGAAATTCTTTTCGTCTCAGGCAGGGCTGCACGTGTCCATCGGACGGCCTCTGGATGTTTTCGGAAATTTCGTTGACGAAGAAGGCAGGTCGATCGGTCCGAATGGGACCCTCATTGACCCGAAACGATGGCTGATGACGCGCGGTGAGCTTTGCGCCGACGAGCAACGTGACCGCGAGTACACCCGTGAACTTGGACGCAAGATCGTCGATCGGTTTCACCGCGAAAACGTGGTCCTTACCTCACATGCCGTCGCGTTCGCGTTTTTCGAGATGATTCGGCAGAAGTACCCGGATTTCGATCTTTATAGGATCCTCCGTCTCTCCCACGCTCAACGATCCCGACCAACGGACGATTTCCTGTCTTATGCGGAGGGCTTGCGCCAGAGGTTGATTGATGCTGAAAAACGCGGGGATTTGAAGTTGAGTGATGAGTTGCGATCGGGTTCGGGAGCCATGTCCGGACCGAGCCCGCTGCCGGCATGGATCGCGGATGGCATGGCGCAGCTCGGGTTGCTGCATGAGTCTCCGGTTCTTGAAGTCTCCGAAGACATTATTTCAGCTGTGGACATGAACCTGCTTTATTACTACCGGAACCGTCTGAGCGGCTACGGGCTTTCGATCCTCGCAGAAACGGGTGGGCCGCGGAAGTCGCCAGGGGAGCATGATGAAAAAGGATTTCTGGCATAATTCAAAGGTCGTAGTGATCGGTTCGGGGAGTTGGGGAACCGTTCTGGCCAACCTCGTTGCGCGCAACTCTGTCGAGACACGACTCTGGAGTCGTGACGAAGAACAGGTGCGCGCGATGAATGCGACTCGCGTCAATGCGAAATATCTTCCGAACACGCCTCTGCATGAGCGCATTCAGGTGGTGCATTCGCTGGACAGATTGTTTGAAGGTGGCGTGCGCGTCGTGATCTGGGCGTTGCCTTCGAGTGCTTGTCGGGAACAGGCGAAGCAGTTTGCCAGGTATCTCACGGGCGATGAAATAGTGATTCACGCGACCAAGGGCGTGGAACCCGTGACGCTGAAACGCGTTTCCGAAATACTCAAGGAAGAGCTTCCTTGCGCACGAATTGGCGTCATCAGTGGCCCGAATCTGGCTCAAGAAGTCGCACGCGGGGATCCTTCCGCGGCGGTGGTCGCTTCGCGATTTGATGAGGTGATCGAATGTGGCCAGGTGCTTTTCACCAACGACAACTTCCGTGTCTACGGCTCTTATGATGTGATCGGGGTGGAGTGGGCCGGGGCCTTGAAAAATGTACTCGCCATCGCCTCCGGAGCTCTTGAGTCGCTGGGATTGGGTTGGAACGCGAAGGCGCTCCTGATTACGCGAGGTCTCGTTGAACTCGCGCGATTTGGAATGGCCATGGGGGGGAAAGAACCTACTTTTCTCGGCCTTGCCGGTCTCGGTGATCTTCTCGCCACGAGCAACAGTACGCTCAGCCGTAACTACCGTGTCGGCATGGCGATCGCGAAGGGCGAAAAGCTCCCGGATATCCTTTCAAGGCTGGGTGGCACAGCTGAAGGGGTGAAGACGGCTACGACGGTGCGTGAGTTCGCCGTCGCTCGAGGCATTCCGATGCCGATTACGGAAGGCGTATATCAACTTCTGCAAGGCAATGTGCAGGTGGGTGAGGCCATTCGGGTGCTCATGACAAGACCGCTCAAGTCTGAGTGGTCGACCTGAGTCGTTCCGGAAAAGATCAGTTCGGGTATTTGAGATAATAGATATCCGGCAGGTTGCGGCAGTGTTCTTCCAGGTCCAGGCCGTAGCCGATCAGGAACTGATCGTCGATCACTCGGCCGACGTATTTCACCGGAGTATCGACTACACGTTTCGCAGCTTTGTCGAGCAAGGTGACGATCTCGACGGAAGCCGGTCCGGCGGCCTTGATTCTTTCATAAAGGAACTTCAACGTGCGCCCGCTGTCGATGATCTCCTCGACGATGATCACGTGCTTGTCGCGAATATCAGCTTGGATATCCTTCAGAATGGTGACCGTACCACTCGACGTACGTGCTTTTCCGTAGCTTGAAAGCCTGACGAATTCGACCTCATGTTCAATTTTGAGATGCCGAACCAGATCGGCCATGAACACGATGGCGCCTTTGAGCACCCCGACAAGAAGAACCTGTCGGCCTTCATAGTCGGCGTTCACGCGATTGGCGATGGACTGGACGGCTGCATCGATTTCGTGGCGGTTCAGGTATTTTGTGAAATTCTTGTCGTCGAACATGGCTTCCCCTTCTTTGTAAGTCTCAAGTCAGTTGCTGTTTCGCAGTTTCTGAAGTGCCGCTTTGATCGAAGCGATACCGCTCAGGCCGCGGGATGCCAGATAACCGGCAAACCGCGAGCCTCCGGCGGTAATGACTCCGAAATAACCCATCGAAAAAAATGTCAGGA
This sequence comes from Bdellovibrionales bacterium GWB1_55_8, assembly GCA_001769835.1. Taxonomy (GTDB): domain Bacteria; phylum Bdellovibrionota; class UBA1018; order UBA1018; family UBA1018; genus GWB1-55-8. The sequence goes on along the minus strand of MEPR01000044.1, from coordinate 49,338 downwards.
TTCCCGCATGCAGTTTCACGGAGATCCGGCTCTCCGGGTCCGTCGAAATAATCAATTTCGAGATTGCGATGCCGATGGTTCCGATGTCGTCGGAAGGATCATTCAAGATGGCGTGAGCCGCGGCAGGGGTGAGTGTGAAAATCACCTGAGGGTCGGCTGCTGTTTTTTCAAGAAATTGATTACGACCGGCTATTTTCGTGAAAACGAAGATCTCAGGTTCAGCGGATCCTTTTCGAATTCGAATTTCAATTTCGCAACCGTTGCTCAGCGGCTTGGCGGCTTTCTGTGCGACTTCCCGGTCAAAATAGGCACGGAAGGGCTGAAGGAATTCAGAAGCCTCTTGAGTACTCATTCCAGCAATTTGCCGCGCTCAGCCGGGATTTGCAAGCGTCAGGACTCGGTAGATGGGGTGCGTACGGATTCTTGAGTGGAATTCTCCGCGGTTTTCACCGGAGAAGGGGTGCCTGGTTGAGCGTTTTTTTGGGCGCGTTCTTCTTCAAGTCTTCTGAACTTTGCTTCTTCCACGCCGTTTATGGCATCCTTGAAATTACGGATGGCCTTGCCCATGGTATTGCCGAGTTCCGGCAGCCGCCGAGGTCCGAAAATCAGGAGCACGATTCCAAGAATGATAATATGTTCGCCGGAAATTCCAAACATATGCTGGGTATACCGGGACACCCGATGGGTGTCAATCATGCTCATTTTGCTCCTGGCTACCCCATTTTCAGCCTGCCGAAAGGATCCTTTGGAGCCAGCCGGCAGCAACGCTTATCAAATGGTCACAGGGGACGACCCTGAGGACGACCGGCGGAGGTGGGATGACCTGTTCAGCACTCAAAACTACGTTTTCGGTAAAGAGCCTGCCTCGTTTCTTTCAGAGCAAATAGGTCTTCTTCCAGTCGGTCGCGCGTTCGATATAGCGATGGGCGAAGGGCGAAACGCGGTTTACCTTGCGAAAAAAGGCTTCAGAGTGGACGGCATCGACATTTCAGAAGTCGCGATGAGGAAAGCCAAGAGACTTGCTCGTGAGAACGGAGTCACCATTAATGCCATCTACGCCGATATCACCGGCTATTCCATAAAACCGGAATTTTACGATGTAATTGTGAATATCGACTTTTTAAACCGTGGGTTCGTCTCTCAAATCAAACGCGGTCTGAAGCGAGGCGGCTACGTGGTTTACGAAAATCACACCGCCGAACAGCTCAAGAATGCATCCGGTTCGGTAATGCGCCGGGATTTCCTGCTGGAAAAGGGCGAGCTTCGGACCTTGTTCGCGGATTTTGAAATCATCGTCTATCGCGAGGAAAACGATGGGAAGGACGCCCGCGCCAGCTTGATCGCACGGAAGCCCTAACGCCGCGGAGGTGGGAGCGGATCATCAGGGTCGGGCCTGGGACGGGGCGCGGGAATCGTTGTGCCGGTCGGAACCGGGATCGGGGTCACCGTTCTTGTCGGTCTCGGCCAGGGATTTGTGGGCTCTGGATCCGGATTTGATGGCGGAAGCGGCCAGTTTGTCGGCCATCCCGACGGGAAGGTGGAGGGGGTCGGCTGAGGTGATGGCGCAGGGTTCACCGGACGCGGGCTGGCCGTCGGATCGTCCAAGCCGCCTGGAACAAGTAAATGTTTTCGGATCCATTCGATATCGACATCCACGTTGGCGTAATCCGTGGGCTTCGTCACAGAGTAGGGGACCCACATGTAATCCGGCCAGGCGTCGTTGTAATACCCTTCTCCCATGCGCCAGGCGCCACCGGCAAAATAATCCCCTTCCCGGGATACGATGACATCCCCGCTGGACTGGACCTTGCCATTGGCATCGAACGTCACAGGCGCGTCCACCCAGATTTCCATCTTCAGTTCTCGTGAATCGAAATGGTCAGTCACTTCGTGATTGAAAGGAGCGGTAAGAGTTCCTGGTGTCACGTCGTCGCGAGCCCACCAGATCGAGCCGGTCAGAAGGATCCGGAAGACCCCTGGAGCGGTGGGCGAGGCGCCCAGATAGTCAGCCGGTTTTGGATACTCGAACCGGTAGGCGACTATCGGATGATTCCAGACCTGGTCGCCGGTGTAGCGGTCCATGAGTACGGCTTTTTTGAGACGACCCATGTAGTTTGTCAGGACGAGAAAGAACTGATCGGCAACGGTATCTCCGAATTTCGGCAGAGAATAATCGTGACCCCAGTCCACACGCTCGCCAAAGAAATCGGCATTCACTTCCATCGCGGCTTCCGTGAGCAGAGCCTTGATATCAGCGACCTCAAACGTGATCCCATTCACCCGGGCTGATTCTCGAGGCTCCGCAAACAACCCGGCCGCAGCAGTCCAGCCGTTGCAGTGCCCCCACCAGCCCTGAAGTTTTGGCACTTTTGAACCGTGGTTTTTCACTTCCCACATCTGTGCGTTGGTCTGTCCGCCGCGCGCAGCATCGTATTTACCGGCAGGACTGGACCCACCGTAGGTTCCAGAGGCGATGCCGTTTGAGGCATACGGCCACCAGAATCCGGCCCACGGTTGCGGACTCGCCTTGCTTTCAAGATTGGAATTGATCAGGCGAGCAAAATTTTTCTCGCCGCTGAACTCTTGTCCATGAATGCCCGGATAAGGAACGGGGCTCTCGGTTCCTGCTTCGTCATCGTCCAGCCCGGCCGGTTTTCCGCATGAGTTCAGCACCAGGAGAGTGGCACTGAGGCTTGCGATGACGGTGACTGCTGCGATTATGCCTGACGACCGCGTCTTGATTTTCATGAGTTCCCCCGATGGATCAGGATCGCGATGCCGTGAGAGGTCCTCAAATAGCTCGGCCATGGTTCGCCATGCTGCCAGAGCGCCTGCACGGGTCTGCCGAAGAAATCATCCTGTTCCAGCCAGACAGTTTTTGAGAGATCCGGCTGGTAACCGAATTCAAGGGCTGCCTTTGCAATATCCTCGGGGAGTCTTGGAAGCGCGGAGGGCTCGCGCTGCTCCGCCGTGAGAACGTTCGGGAAGTCGAGAGGCAGCATTTCCAATTCGGTCATCGCGGACCGGATGCCATCCGGTGCTACTGGCACAGGGGCATCATGAGCTAGGAATTTATAACTTTTTCTGCTCTGCAGAAGCTGCCCGGTAAGTTCAATCCGGAGAAATTCAATGGAAGCATCCGCCCTTACGCTGTTTAATTCTTTAACCTGAATCACGACGCGGGCAGCGCTCCCTGTTTTCACCTCGATCACCTTATAGCGGAAAAGCAGTGGTGCACGAACCGGGTGACTCAGGTGGTGCGGTTCCGAGGTTCGGCGCATCTGCGTTGGTTGCAGGCGCCAGACTGCGACGTCCCATGTGTCTCCCTCTTCGTAGAATCTGCCGAAGAGGCGACTCGCAGGAGACGCGGAGAGCGCGCCGGACTGCATGAGAGAGCGCTCTCGCTGCACTTTCCTCTGAGCGATTTGCAATGCTTTCTCGTAGTCTTCGGGTTTCAGCGGTCCTGCTGACTCAGCAGAAAATGAGAGCAGGCTCAATCCACAGACGATCAGAAACGGGTTACGAATGAATGACATGCGTCCTCCCAGCCGCACGATGAACAGCAATCTCCATGCCCGGAAACTTTCGGAGCTTGACGGAGTGGCTGAGGCTTACATACTTAGAAGAGATGAACGAGAATGCTTCCGTGCGCTATGCCGGGTTTTGGATTCGTTTTGTTGCTGAGGTAATCGACAGTCTCATTCTGACGCTTGCAGCCTGGTTACTGCAGCTTCTTGTCGTCGGGATATATTCCTGGGTTCGGAAACTCGCGGGTGATGGCGTGGAGTTTCCTTTTTCGACGCCGCGGGGAGCCTTCGTGCTTCAGCTGATCAATGCGGTGATTTATACGATACTTGCTGCGGTTTATTACACGATTGCTCATTACCGGTACGGCACGACCCTGGGTAAGAAACCGCTCGGCATCTACGTGGTGAATCACGAAACCCTGGAATGGATTTCCTTGAAGCAATCCGTCGTGCGCACCTTCGGATACATCCTTTCCTATCTGCCGTTTTTGATCGGATACCTGATGGCTGCTTTTCATCCGGAAAAGCGCGCATTGCATGATCTGATCGCGGGTACGGTCTCGATCCGTCGTTCCCAGTCACTTCCAGTGAGGAAGCTGGGCGACGAGGATATTCTGTGAGCGTCTATGCCCGTTTCAAGCGTTCGCCTGAAGGGTTCCGCGCATTGGTGGAGCTGCTGGAGTCCACGCCGCTCTCGCGCCGTCAGAAGATGATCGATGTGGGCATGCAGGAGGACGCGGAGTACACGGAAAAAGCACTCCAGTACGTAATGACGTTTGAGGACATTGTGGAGCTGCCGGATCTCCAGCTTGCGGAAGTGGCGGCTCTTGCGCCGCCGCGGACCACCGCCTTTGCGTTTCATGAGGTGTCAGAGGACCAGAAAACGAGACTCCTCCTGAATTCACAGCCTCGAGTCAGGGCGGAGATAAAAGAGTATTTAGAAGTGGCAGTCGGCCCGCGTGAAATCGCCGGAGCCCAGTTGAAGCTGGTCGAAACAGCACGCACTCTGGAGCGGCGCGGCCTTGTGCGGATTAAAAAGATTCCCTAGGAACGGATCAGCCTGATTTTTCAGGATGCGCCATCGCGAAATTCCAGATCTCGCGTGAGAACGCACGGACTTCGTCCAGTTCTTTCCACATCTCGGGCTGCCAGCCCTGTGATCCTTCAAACGCCTGGTACTCCCAGCGCTGCGTGTCTTGCTGGAGCACTGTGAGAGCCGCAGGTGCACCGTCTTTGCGTAGAATGGCCAGGTATTTTTCGCGATCAAATGGGATGTGCATAGAGTTCTAGCATTACTCGTATTTAGCTGATGGCTCAAGTAGAAGAATGGTCGGGGCGGCGGGATTCGAACCCACGACCCCTTGCTCCCAAAGCAAGTGCGCTAGCCAGGCTGCGCCACGCCCCGACGTTTAATGGGTTATCCGAGAACCTGTGCTTCTGTCAAAACCATATCGCGCAACCTGTATTTTTGTTTGGAACGAGCTATTGGCTTGAGGCTTAACAGCCTGAAGTTCCGACCGAATTTAGGTTTCAAATCGATAAAATATTTCATTTGTCAAGAATTCAAGTCTCCCTCAAACTAAAGAGGAGAGAGTCAGGGCCATGAAGGTTCTGTTCGGAGGAGCCTATGTTGCGTATTCATAACAGATGTTTTGGTTTACGGTCGGCTGCCCTGGCTGGCATCCTGGTAGCGTTTGCGTCTTGTAAGCCTGCCGCCGAGATATCGCCTGAACCTCAAGCTGACCCCCCGAAGGAAATTGGGGTGGTTAATCCCACTGGCGGGTTTTATGTGGACGCTATTGTAGCTGACGGGGTCGATTATTACTTTCATGAGCAGAGCGCCTTTGAAAACAACCCGTGTAAGGTCATTCAAGGCGAAACCGTAGCCGCGAAGACAGACATCTTCTGCATTCTCGATGTGGCTGAGCTCGATCTTTATTACAACAAATTCGGCCTGAATTACAACGCGCCGCCCGGCATGTGCAAATATACAGAGCTTGTGGGTTATTCCTATTACGCTTACGAGCCATCACCCCCAGGTCTTGATGTCACGATCAGCGCTACCTATTTGGATGGATCTTTGACAGCAGCGTCATCCGATAATGCGGCAGTGAGTCTGGACGTGAGTACGAATGCATTGACGTGTACGTACGATTATACCTCCGACAGCGGGCCTAATTGCTGTGAAGGACTGGTTACGATCGATTCGACCTATACCTTTTCACCCGTAACGGGCGATCACGATGACGACCCTGCTACACCCGACACGACTGTGATTCCTGCTCCCGTGTCCCAGCCCGGCGCTTCGACGTCTCTCGGTGGAAAGCGCTCCGCTTGTTTGAACGGCCCTGGAACTTTGGATATTTTTCCGAAGGATGCCAAGTCCGGTTATCCGCGTGATCTGCTTACCAAGGCTGAAGTGGAGGGCGTGAACGGGCTCTTTGAGATTCCATCGTCAATTGAGAAAGACATGGCGAGCACTGTTTATGTGGCGAATTATTTTAATCCGACTAGCTTTGGTGGAGTCGGTTCTACGTTTCCGCAGGCAGCCGGTGTCAAGCCCACTGCGCTGCTGAAGCCTTTTTATCAGTTCGGTTGCTTGAATTCTGCCTGGGAATATGTCGCGCGAATTCGCCTCCTGGTGCGTTCCTGGGACCGAGTGGATAATTTCACGGCCCAGAGTAATCCCTATTCCGCCGGCAACGAGGGTCAGTTCGATACCGCGCTTCATGATCGTTCGGTCTGGGAGGATTTCCTGAATACCTATCCAGGAGATAATCAGTAGAGTTCAGCAAGGTCTAGTACGACCTGCGAGCGCGTCTGTGTTACTCGCTGGTTCCGAGAACGACGAAATGGAGCGGAAACTCCAGTACGCCGTTCACGTAACTCATTTCGATGGTCTTTTCGCTCGATCCGAGCTGATCGGGCTCGTAGGTAATCACGAGGGTGCACGTCGCGTCTGGTTCAATTCGATCGGTACACGAACCCCCGGTCCCTGGAAATGACCCGTCTTTGAATGAGAATGGAGTTTCCGGTTCGGTGGTTTGTTTGAATTCTGTTGCCGGGTAAGGACCTGTATTTTCAATGGTGAGTATCGCTTCACCTGTTTCGCCCGGCGGCACCGAGCCGAAGTCGATCGCGAAGCCTTCCTGGATCGTGAGGACCGCCACTTTTTCCGGTATTTCATCCAGGTGGATCGAACCGGACGCGGGCTGTTCGCGATAGCAGCCGCTTAGGAGTGGGAGAGTGCTCACGGCAAATAAAAGCGCAAATTTCACAACGCACGCCTTTCCGCGTGAAGGTTTAGAGACCTAAATTATCGCGATATAGACATATTTAGTCAAGTAATGTAAGAAATAGGGTTTGTTGGAAAAACAATCGTCTATTCCAGGTGTTCGATCAGATGCCAAACCCAACGACCGCCCCCAGCCGATGCATCCCGAGGCTGCCGTAAGCGCCCTCGAGTGCCAGGCGGATGCCGATATGTGGAAGTCGAAGAGAGATTCCCGAAAAGAGTGTGAATTGGGTGGAGCGGGTGGCGCCGCTACGCAGAACCTGTTCTTCATCCAAAATGTTCAATGTCACTGGAACCTCAATCTGACCTGAGGTGAATTCGACTCCCGCACCCATGTACGGCTCTGCGAATTCCAGGCGTTTGGAGAGCAGGAGTTCCGGGGTGATGGTCCTTGTCGCCATCTTGAGGTTGCCCTGACCCAGCTCGATGCTGTTCACCGTGATTGGCAGCCCGCTTAATCCGAACTTCGATAGATCCAGTCTCGTTTCTGAGTACCCGATTCTGAATGCCCAAAGCGGGCCTTCTTCCGGTTGCACCAGCACGAATTTCAGATCCAGTCCCCAGACGAAATTGCCAGGATAGTAAATTCCCGAAATCCCAAGGTCCGCCTTTGGCCCCATTCCTTTGTGCAGATGAATCTTGGTCATCGGCAATGAGCCATTTTCAAGGCCCGATACATCGCCCATGCCGAGATCGGAGAGCGTCGGTCCGAAACTTTCCGGCATATGAACCAGGCTGGCCTCGATTCCGAAATCAAACCCGGAGCCCAGCGGAGCTCCGCCTTGATAGGGGCGATGTTTGGTTAAAATTCCCAAAGTCTTCACTATCTCGGCTACGGCTGACTGAGGAATAATCGCGGCAATGTCCACTTCCGGTAGATCGGGAATTACCGGCGCCGCCTGAGCAGGGTAAGACGAACTCGCGATGAGTGCGAAGGCGGATGCGAATGAGCTCAGGAAAATCCGATTCATGCACATTGAGTTTACCAGAGGGCGATCGGCGCTGCTTGTGTTTTCACCTGAAATCCCTGAATATCGAGGAGCTTATGCAACAATCAAAAATTGAAAATTCCCCGCTTCCCATTTCTCAGCCGAACGGATTCCCCGGACTTCCCTCCGGCTGGATTACCGAGCAGGAGAATTACAGCTGTTCAACCGGCGCTCATTCGATCGGAGCGCTGCTTTTCCGGCGCGAAAACTGGAGTAACTCGCGTGCACTCGTGATCCTGCACGGAATGGGTGAGCATGGCGGACGGTACTTGCATGTGCCGCATTTCCTCCAATCTCAGGTTTCCGCTGTTTTCTGTCCGGACAAGCAGGGTCATGGACGCTCGACAGGCGTACGCGGCCATGTTCGAAATTTCGACGACCTCGCGGATGATGCGGCCCTCGCGGTCAGGCGCCTCCATGAGCGGCTGATGAAACAATTCGGGACGTCTGAAATTCATGTTCTTGGACACAGCCTCGGGGGGCATGTCGCGATTCGGATGGCTCGCAAATACCCGGACCTTCCGATCCGATCTTTGACGGTCTCGGCACCCTTTCTCGGTCTCAGGGACGTTCCTGCGGTGAAGAAAGCGGCCGCGTTGGCGCTTTCCCGTGTCTGGGGCAGTCTGCCGCTCGATACGGGGCTCGCGGTCGAGAAGTTGTCGCGAGATCCTGCAGTGGTGAAGCATTACAGCGATGACCCGATGAACCACGGTAAGATGACTCCTCGATTTTTTCGTGAACTCCTCGCGGCGTTTGACGATACGATGAATAATCGTGCCGGTCTCCATGTGCCGCTTCTGATTCTTTTGCCCACCGGAGATCAGGTGGTGAATGGAGAAAAGACCACGTTGTTTTTTCACGCGCTCGAGCATCGGGATAAACTGTTGAAAACCTATCCCGGTTTTTTTCATGAATCGCTGAATGAGCTTGGGAAAGAACAGGTTTTTGCCGATATTGCTGCTTGGATACAAAGTCACTGATTGCTCAGCGTGCGGCTTTAAAAGCTGTTGTAAAGTTCCGTAATTGAAGTGGAAAAGCAGTCCTAAGGGCTGTTGACGCAGTGCGACAAAGAAGGTATCACAGGTCACTATGCGTTCTGGCTCTCCACAGGCACGTCTTCGGAAAATTGCGGTGATCGTGAATCGTCATGCCGGCAAGGGCAAAGCGATTGAAGCTCTTCAGCACGCGAGGCGCGTTCTCTGGGGCTGGCCGATGGAATTCATCTCGCCCGATAGCAGCGAGGAGCTCCGGAATGTATGCGCGGGCTTGTCTCAGGACAAGTATGAGGCCGCTGTGGTGATCGGAGGCGACGGGACCATTAATCACGCTATTCGGGGCCTTGCGCGAACCGGGGTTCCTTTGCTTCCTTTCCCAGGTGGCACTGC
>MEPR01000044.1:38716-40102 GCA_001769835.1 Bdellovibrionales bacterium GWB1_55_8 | reverse complement strand
GAACAGGTGCAACGCCTGATCGACAATAACCTTCATGAAGCCGTCGACCTGATCGAAGCCAATAAGGTTCCTTATGCCACGGTTGCCGGGATCGGTGTCGGTGCCGCGCTCACCGCAGAGCTGAATGAAAAAAGACGGAGTTCGCAGTTTTTCCGTATCGGATTGGATCGCCTGCGTTCAGAGATCTACACCCTGCTGAGCGCAAAAACAGTCATTCTCCGCAATGACTACGTACATCGGCTTCATGTCCGCTCCAATGTTTTTGACGAGAAGCTTCAGGCGGCGGCCGTTTTCATCTGCAACCAGGACCGCCTTGGCGGCAACATGAAGGTGGCGCGCTCCAGCGAGAACCACGACCAGATTTTCAGCGTGCTCATCATTCCGGCAGCGCCGAAACATCAACTTCTGATGTCACTTGCCAAGCTCAAGATGGGGCGTATTTCTGAAGGGGACTTCATCCTGTTTTCCACAGGCCAGGTGACTATCCGTGAACTGGATCATCGGCCGATCGAAGTATTCGGAGATGGTGAAACCCTTGTTCGCGAGTCCGCTATTGATTTCAAGATCCTCCCTCAGGGAATTCGCGTTTACAAGGAACGGCGCAAAACGAGCCGGGAAGTAAAAGGGGCGAACGAATGAAGATACTCCTTACCGGCGGCACGGGGTTTCTCGGCAAGCATCTGCTTCGATTGCTGGTAGAAGACCAGCGTGTAGAACGCGTTGATGTTCTGACCCGCTCAAAGACGACGCATCCGCATTCCAAGGTTCGGGTGGTCAGGGCGGATCTCTCCGAGCCAAACAGCATTCATGCGTTGCCGGATGACTCGGACTGCGTGATTCATCTGGCGGGACTCTATGATTTCCGTGAACCGTTTTTCCGCAATTACTCGGAAAACGTGCTGGGTACGCTGAATCTGCTTTCCAAGATGCGCGTCTGGAATCAAACCAGACGAGTTCCGCTTTTGTTCGCATCGAGCTATGCGGTTCAGTTCGGTGCAGCGGAGGGAAATGCCGAGGCTCCTCTCAAGCAAATGCCCGCGCGCGAGATTCCTTATGCGCATACGAAAGCCGTCGCTGAGCGGGCTGTCAGCGAATCGGGTGTTCCCGGGGCCGCCTTCCGCCTTGGTATTCTGGTGGGAGCGCTTGATGGAGCGCCGATCGAAAAAGTGGATGGACCCTACGCGCTCCTTCAGGCATTCGCTTCGGTGAAGAAGAGCGGGCTTGAGCCTGCGATGAGATACGTGCCCATTCTGGGGCGCAAGGACGTCGTGCTGCCACTTGTGCCGGTGGACGCGGCAGCGCGGGTTTTTCATACGGCTCTCTTCGATAGCGATATTCACCGTGAAGACGCCGGATTCAGCATTTATGGTACTTACGACCCCACCA
>MEPR01000044.1:25555-38676 GCA_001769835.1 Bdellovibrionales bacterium GWB1_55_8 | reverse complement strand
GGTGCTCCCCAAAGCCGAGCTGGCGTATTTCGAAAAGGTCCCGAAAATTTTGCTGGCAGCTCAGGAAAAACTCACACATATTCCGGCGGAAGTGTTTCGATTCTCCCTGGAGCAGACCCCGCTTTCGAATCAGGCCTTCGCGGCGAAATTCCCGGCCTGCCGAATTCCTCATTTTTCAGTTTATGTTGAGTCGTTTTTGAGCGGCTTTTTGGCTTTCCAGGAAGGGCGTTTCTGATGGTTCTCGAAAAAGAGCGTAAGATCGCCATTCTGAACGTCTTTCGCGAAGGTGCTGTGCGCGAGGAGTCGTTTCGTTTCGGGGGGGTGAAATTCCATATCACCGAACACCAGATCGGCTGGGACTATGCAACCGCTGAAGCTCTCGTCGCGCGTTACGACGGTTATGTGGATGGGATCGTCCTGAGCGGGGTGCAGAAGCGGGCCGTCGTGGGAAATGTCCGCTGGATCAACCCCAATTACCTGAAGCTCATGCGCGCGGCTGTGAAGACACCGGTGTACCTCGCTGATGACATCCGGGAGTTTTTCGCTGACTGGACTCTGAAGCGTGTGATGAAGGAGCAGCCTCGTATTTTTCACGGGAAAAAGGTGCTCTTTCATTCCGCGATGATCAGTCCTTCTCTTTCCCTGCTTGCCGAAGCAGGAGCGGAGGTGCAGGGTGCGGAAACTCTTTTATTGACCCGAATGCCCGTTCTTCTGCGCGGTATGACGCAGTTGAAGGCATTTCTTCGGCTGTTGAAAAGCACTGGACGTATTGAACTCTTCGGTAGCAATCCAGCAAGGAACGCAACAAAACAAGACGTTCAGGAAACGTTCGCCACGTGGGTCAGGCAAAGTGATGTCGTTGTCACGTTCGTGAATCTGCTTCATTTGATGCCATCATTTGAGGACTTCCGTGGAAAGATCGTGATCGTTGATTCCCTGACTCCGGAGCTTCGCGAGCGGCTGGAAGAGGCCGGCGCAGCACAGTTGATCGAGTTCATTCCGGCTCACCCCGAGCTGGAAGCCGTTGGTAACAAGCAGTTCTCCCTGTGGACCGCCTTGATCGACCAGAAGCGCATTGCGGAAGACAGCACGCTGACTTTTGATGAATACGTGTTGAAGTGGATCCAGGACAGTGACGTGAAGCCGGGACGCCTCGGGTCGTCGCGCGGTCTGGTTCGACGATGCGCGTTCATTGTTCATCCGCTCTCGCAGCGGGATATCTGGAAGACTCCTGGACTTGCGTTCATGGAGTCAGCCCCGGAGAAGATCAGGAAGATGGCGGAGTATGCCGCTGCACGCACGCCTGTTTTTTACTACGGCCGGTTGAAGGGTGCGGTCAGCGAGACCACCGGGCAGGAAGTGGAGTGTGACATTTACGCGCTTGCGGCGACTCCCAAGCAGATGCTCGCCATGGACGAAGAGGATGTTTACGAAAAAATGATTGAGTGCGCAAGGCTCGCGGAAAAGCGCGGCGCTTCTCTGATCGGCTTGGGTGCTTATACCAAGGTGATTGGTGATGCCGGCGTGACGGTGGCGAAACGCGCTCCGATTCCCGTGACCAACGGCAACTCCTATTCCGCTTCCACGACACTTTGGGCTGCCAGGGCCATGGTTGAGAAGATGGGTCTGGTCGAGATGACCGGCACGGGCAAGAGGATCAAGGGCAAAGCCATGGTGATCGGTGCCACGGGCAGCATCGGACGTGTATCCTCACTGCTCGTTTCGCTGGTCGTGGAGGAGCTTGTACTTGTCGCGACCCGGCCGGACAAACTTCTGGAATTACGAGAAGAGATTCTTGAGCTCTCTCCGACTGTGAAGGTGAGTGTCACGACCAATCCGAATCCTGATCTGCCGACGACGGATCTTGTCGTCACCGCCACCTCAAACCAAGGAGGAACGATCCTCGATATTCTGAGGGTCAAGCCAGGCGCGGTGATCTGTGATTGTTCGAGACCGCTTGACATCACCCCGGAGCAAGCCGCCCTTCGTCCCGATGTTCTTGTGATCGAGAGCGGGGAAGTGCTGCTTCCTGGTCAGCTCGACCTGAATGTCGATATCGGGCTTCCAAAGCCCACGGTTTACGCCTGTCTGGCGGAAACCGTGCTGCTGACAATGGAGGGTCGCTTCGAGAGTTTCTCACTTTCCAAGCAACTTTCGATGGAAAAGGTCAAAGAGATTTACCGGATCGGCGTCAAGCACGGCGCCCAACTCTCGGCAATTCAAGGCCCGAATGGCGTCATCACCGACGATGACATCATGCGATGCAGGAAGCTGGCTCTCCAGAAGCTACCGAGCTGGCCGGTGCAGGCACTCCAACCCGAAATGCAGGAGACTTAAGTGAGTTTCAAATATTTCACCGGCAACTTGAATTACACCCTGGGCAACGAGGATACATCGCTTGAGCTTGCGCTCCTGCCTGAGCAGGTCGGGCACGTCGTCTCGGTCGCGGGAAGCGGAAGCAGGGTCCTCCCGCTTCTTGCACGTGCGCCGCGAGCGGTGACTTGCGTTGATCTCTCGCGCGAACAGCTCATGCTGACGGAACTCAGGATCGAGGCGCTTCGCGCACTGAATCACGCCGAGTTCCTCGCGTTCTGGGGTTACCCTCCACGTGCTGCAAGCTCTGATGAACGCAAGGAGCTTTTCTCCAGGATTGCCCTTTCGGAAAATACGCGAGAGTTTTTTCACACGGTCTTTGTTCAGAAGAACTGGGAAAGCATCCTCTATGATGGGAAATGGGAGAGGACTTTCATAAAACTCAGCGCAATCAACCGTGCGCTCACCGGCACGCGGGGCCTCGGCCTCTTCAACGCCTTGACCGAGGAAGAGCAACGTTCCTACTTGAAACGGAAGTTCCCCCGGAGGGCCTGGGGAATGGTTCTTCTTCTCGTGGGAAACGCGGGAATGTTCAACGCCCTTCTTTACAAGGGTCATTTCCCGAAAAAGAACATTCAGAGCTCCTTTCTCGCGTTCTATCGCGCCGCTTTCGAGCGACTTTTTTCCCAGGGACTTGCGAGGAGGAACTTCTTCCTCCAGCTGGTCTTTTTCGGAAAGGTCGTATTCGCCGAGGGCTGTCCCGTCGAGTGCGACCCGGTAGTGTTCGAGCGCGCGAAAAAGGCGGTTGCCGATGCGCAGATCCGATATCGACTGGGAAGCGTGTTGGACGAAGTGCTGAACACGGACCAGCCGGTGGATTTTGTTTCGATATCAGATGTGCCTTCTTATTTTTCCGGTTCGACCGAGCAGAATTTCCTTCAGCGGATCAAACCAGCGCTCACTCCCGGTGCCCTGGTCGTTTTGCGCAGCTATCTGCACGTACCGGAAGGCCTGGATATCAGTGGTTTTGAGAATATCAGAGAGCATCATGCGGACGCGATCGCGCGCGAGAAGATGCAGATGTATCTGGTTGACGTCTACAGGAAACTGTCATGAAAGTCGTTCTCGCCACTTCGGAAGTGACCTATGTGCCGGGGAACTATATTTCCCTGTTCGAAGAGCTGCTGGGTGCAGCCGGGTCGCATGTCGCCGCCGTTTTCATCTTGAACAATCTTTCGGCAGGCCTGGTGAAGCAGCTCCTTGGGCTGGCGGCGATCGGATGTAACGGCACCGCTGGAACGCTGGGGAAGAATATCCTCGGCCTTCCGTTCCGGAAGCGCGAGCGACTGTTTGAAAGACATTCAGTCCCGGTTTTTCGGGCAAAGAGCATGAACGAAGACTCCGTGGTGAGCTGGGTTCGTGAGAACCAGGTCGACCTTGTTCTGAATCTCCGGACCCGTTGCATTTACAGGAAGCAGATTCTTGAGGCCCCGCGCCTGGGGTGCGTCAATGTTCATCATGGCCTTTTGCCCGAGTACCGCGGAACTTTGTGCGATCTTTATGCTCTTCACGAGGGCCGACCCGCAGGCTTCACGGTGCATCAGATGAATGAAAAGGTGGATGACGGTCGCATCCTGATCAGGCACGTTGTGTCCCGACCCGGAGAAAAGAATTACATCGATTACCTGAGCCGCACCGGTCAGGAGGAGGGCCGGGTGCTTTCCGGCTTTTTGAATGAGGTGGCGAACACGGGAACGCTTCCCGAGGGTAATCTGAATACCTGCGCAAAACCCCGTTATACAAAGAATCCAGATCGTTCGAGAATATCGCAGATGAGACAGGCTGGGATGGTTCTATGACTCTCGATGGACGCGTCGAGATTCTCGGTTTTCATGGTTCCCCTGGAACGCCGCGGGAGTTTTCGCTTCTGGATCCGCTCCTGAATAACGCCCGCATCAGCTGTTCTCCGCGTTCGTCGCTGGTTGCGGCCATGGAACCCAAGCTGGTTGCGGCAAAAGTTCTGCTGGGTTTTTCATGGGGCGCGGCCGAAGCGCTGCTGGCCGCTGCCGAAGGCGCCGCGCTGCCGCGAGCGCTGGTGCTCGTGGCACCTTATGTTTTCGCGCCGGACGTATCCATTCTGAAAAGAGGGCTCTTGCGAACGCCAGCTCTTGGAGCCGCGCTGCTCAGAAAAATGGGGCCTGCGCAGATGCGCGCCTTTGCGGAAAAAAGCGCCAGCCCCGTTGCCGCGCCGGAATCTTTTCGCGAGTACTGCGCCAGCTTGGCTCAGCCGGGGATTCTCGCGCAGGCTGTGTTTGAAAAACATGGCAAGCGTCGGCGTATTCATGATGCATTGGTGAAGCTCGGGACGGCTAAGGTGCCGACACTGCTCGTATGGGGAGCCGAGGATCAGACTTCCACGCGGGACGGGCAGATTGTACCGCTGCTGAAAGCGCTCAGCATCAGACAGGAGTTATGCTTGGAAGGGGCGGGACACGCTATTCCCTGGACACATTCTGGCGAGCTCTCACGCTCTTTGGACGAGTTCATTGAAGATATTCGGGAGGAACTATGAATCGAATCGGCTATTTTCCTGGTAGCGACCGGGGCAACAACGTACTCAGCTTTTTGGATAAACATCTTCGCGAGCAGCCGGACCTGATCACCTTGCGTTGGGTCGATCCGCGGGTCCTTCAGCAATGGTCCGGCAAACGGGGCGACCCTCTCAAGCACGAAACACTGGGAATAGGCCTGTTCAATGAACAGATCGCAAGAGTCGCCGCCGGTTTCGAGGATATCGGAATACGAAGAGGTGACCGGGTCATTCTTTTTGTCCCGATGTCCGTGCCGCTTTACGTTTCCATGTTCGGTTTGCAGCGGATCGGCGCGATTCCGGTTTTCCTCGATTCCTGGGCCCGGCGCGCGCACCTGGGCGCGAGCGCGAATATCGTGTCGCCTCGAGCGATGATCAGTTTCGAGAAAGCCTTTGAACTCTGCGACACCGTGCCTGAACTCAAGGCGGTTCCGATCAAAGTTTCAGTCGGTCCGACGTCGAAAAAGTTGACGGCCGCTTTCGAGGAACTTGTTCGCGTCAACAGGCACGCGGAAATCGCGCCGGTCGAGCAGGAGGAGACCGCCCTGATCACGTTCACCACAGGGAGTTCAGGTGTTCCCAAGGGCGCAAATCGGACCCATCGTTTCCTGGCGGCTCAGCACTATGCTTTGAATTCCGGGCTGCCTTATGAGCGGTCAGACGTGGACCTGCCGGTTTTCCCGATCTTTTCCTTGAACAATCTCGCGTCTGGCGTGAGTACCGTGATTCCGGCCTTTGATATCGGCGTGCCGGGTGACCGCGATGCGCTCATTCTGCGCTCGCAACTGGAGTCCTGTGGC
Organism: Bdellovibrionales bacterium GWB1_55_8; assembly: GCA_001769835.1. GTDB lineage: Bacteria > Bdellovibrionota > UBA1018 > UBA1018 > UBA1018 > GWB1-55-8. The sequence goes on along the minus strand of MEPR01000044.1, from coordinate 32,973 downwards.
GTGACCTGTACGACCCTGTCTCCTTCGCTGTTCAACCGGCTTTCAAGCTTCTGCCTCGAGCAGAAGATTGCGCTGTCCGGTTTGCGGCGCGTGGTGACCGGCGGAGCGCCCGTGAGCCGTGACAATGTCGTCGATTTCACCGCTGTCGCGCCTCAGGCGGATATCTGGGTCCTTTTCGGTTCAACCGAAGTGGAGCCCATGGCTCACATCGAAGCCAAGGAGATGATCTCGCTGCGTACTCGAGCCTCGGAAGATTCGGAGTGGGTGGACGAAGGCGTCAATGTCGGACGTGTGGTACAGGAACTCCGGTACCGGTTCCTGAAGATCCAGAAAGGCCCTATCGAAATCAAAGCGGCATCCGACTGGCGTGATCTTGTCGTTGCTGATGGGCATGTCGGCGAGCTGATTGTCGCCGGCGAACATGTCTGCAGAAATTATTACAACGACGAGGAAGCTTTTCGCCGCGCGAAGATCCTGGATGAGAACGGGGTGGTCTGGCATCGCACCGGAGATCTCGGAAGGGTCGACAAGGAAGGGTTCCTGTGGATTGTCGGTCGCGTTCATAATGCGATCAACCGGAACGGGAAATACACGTTCCCGGTACGTTCTGAAATCATCATGAAGAAGCTACCGTTCGTTCGCCTCTGCGCCTATCTCGGTGTTGCCGATGCAAAGCTAGGGGAAAAGACGATTTGTGTCATCGCTCCGATGGACAACTCGGATCTGAAAGACCCGGCTCGGTTGAAGGAACATCGAGCTGAGCTTGAGCGAATCATGAAAAAGAACGGCGTGCCGGTGGACGGGGTGGTCTTCAGGGAATCCGTGCCGATGGATCCGCGGCACCACAGCAAGGTCGAGTACGACGTGTTGAGGAAGGAACTTGTGGAGGCCGGCCTTGTCTAATTGGCTTCAGTTCATCAAGGAGCGCTTTGAACCCGTTTCCCATCTTGCGTTGATTTCACTTTTTGTTGCCGCGCACTGGGTGGTTGCGGAAGCGCTTCTGGCAACCTCGATCGGCCTGCCCGCATTGATCACCGTTTTCATCGGGGCGCTCACATTTTTTTTCAAGCTGCGCCTCTACGATGAGATCAAGGATTATGAGGTTGATATCGAGTTTAATCCGACGCGACCGCTTGCGCGCGGGCTTCTGAAGATTGCTGATATGAAGCGGGGAATCGCGGTCTGTATCGTGATCGAACTCGTGGCTTTCGGTTCTCGCGGTTCTGAGTCGTTGGTTGCCGCGGCGGTCGCGATCGGCTACTCGCTTCTGATGTATAAGGAGTTTTTCATTGGCACCCTGATACGTCCTCTTCTCACGACCTATGCGGTCTCCCATACCTTCGTTTCAGTATTGCTTTCGCTTACGCTGCTGATTGCTCTCGGAGATGGAGGCTTGGGATTAGCCGGGACTCACGGAAAAGAACTCCTGCTTTTCGCCCTGAACAGCTGGTGCCTTTTCAATGTTTTTGAATTCGGGCGAAAAACCTTTTTTTCCGAGGAGGAGCGGGCGCGCGTTCCGTCTTACTCGAAGGTCTTCGGCAGAGCCGGGGCCGTCGTTCTGGTGTTGGGTATGGCGGGCATGTCTCTCTGGCTGCTGCTCGCAGGGCAGGTGCTTGGCGGGATGACGGCGGGAGCGGTCGGTGTCGCCATCGCCCTTCTCGCGGCAAGCGGGATTATTCTGGCCATAAAGAACGGACGACCTTTTGGAAGCCTGTACCGTGCCCTGACTTCCGTTTACATTCTAGCAGTCTATGCAATCGTAATTGTGGCGAGGAGATGCGGATGTTGATCACAGCGCAAAGCACGGAGGCCTTCGCAAAGCGCGAGGCCGGCGGCAAAGGCTATAACCTTTACCTGCTCTCAAGAGAGGGATTTCCGGTGCCCAAATGGGTGACGGTTTCCGCGCGGACATTCCGTGAGTTTCGCGAGCAAACCGGAATAGACGCCGCTATCCGCTCCAGGCTTGCGACGCTGGGGAAAGGAAGCGCGCAAAAAGATCTCGAAGCGGCTGAAACCTTCATTCGAGAGCTGATCATGCGCACGCCTCTTCCGGCGGACATCGATTCTCTTGCACGCTCCGCGTACATTGCCGTGGCGGACGGCCCGATCGCCGTGCGCTCTTCCGCGGCGGATGAGGATTCCGCGCAGCATTCGTTCGCCGGGCAGCTCAGCAGCTTTCTTTTCGTCGCGAACGAGGAAGCATCACTGAGAAGCTTGAAGGATTGCTGGGCTTCCGGGTATTCGGAGCGTGGACTGGCTTACCGTATCCAGAACGGGATGGATCTTTCGGTTCCGATTGAAGTGGCCGTAGTTTTTCAGCAGATGGTGGATTCTGAAAAAAGCGGCGTGATGTTCACCTGTGATCCGATTCAGGGAGATGCTTCCAGGATCACGATCAATTCGGTCTATGGCGTTGGAGAGGGGCTTGTCTCCGGCCTCCTCGATGGTGATACGTTTCTTCTCGAGAAGGCTACGGGAACCGTCGTTTCCAGCGATATCGCCCAGAAGAAAACGATGCTCGTCCGCTCCGATGAAGTGGAGGGGACGAAAGAGGTGAACGTGGCCGGTCTGCTTCAGGACTCGCCGTCACTGAAGTCCGACGAGCTGGCGGAGCTCGCTGATCTCGCGCGCAAGATCGAGAAGTTCTACAGATTCCCGCAAGACATTGAATGGGGCTGGCGTGGTGGAAAGTTTTACCTGCTGCAATCGCGTCCCGTCACCACACCTGTGAAGAATGACACGGGATTTCTTTATCTCTGGGATAACTCCAATATCGTGGAGAGTTACGGCGGCATCACCCTGCCTTTGACGTTCACGTTCGCGCATCACGTTTACCATTCAGTTTACGTGCAGTTCTGTGAGATTCTTCTCATCCCGCAGCGGGAAATCAGAAAAATGGACTATTTCCTGCGGAACATGCTCGGCATTTTCCACGGCCGGATCTATTACAATCTGCTCAACTGGTACAAACTCACCAGTATTCTTCCAGGCTTCAAATACAACCGCGGATTCATGGAAACCATGATGGGCACCGGGCAGAGCTTGAGTGACGAGATCGCGGACCGGATCAAACCGCCCGGGTTCCAGGAGAAACTATCCTCCAAGCTGCGGCGCACGATTTCCGGTTTCAAGTTTCTGTATTTTCATTTCACGGCGCAGACCATGGTGGATGAGTTCCTGAAGTATTTTCACCAGGTTTATGACGAGTACCGCCGCAAGGACTTTTCCAGGCTTCCGGCTGATGAGATCCATGTCGTCTACCAGGAGCTTGAAGCGAAGCTGCTGCTGGAATGGAAGGCGCCGATCGTCAACGACTATCTCACGATGGTTCATTTCGGACTTTTGAAGAAGCTCACTGGGAGCTGGCTCGGGAAACTCGGCGATTCGCTTCAGAATGACCTACTTTGCGGGGAGGGCAATCTGGAATCCGCGGAACCCACGCGCGAGTTGATTCGGATGGCTGCCGAGATCGCGAAGAACCCGGCGCTTCGGTCGGTGATCGAGGGCACTCCGAGCGCGGATTGTTACGAGGTTCTCACTCAGCTTGATTTCGGTTCGTTCAAGTCGCGGGTGGATCGTTACATCGATCTGTACGGTTTCCGGTGCATGAACGAGATGAAACTGGAGGAGAAGGATCTTTACCAGGATCCCTCTTTCCTGTTTGTCGCGTTGAAGAACTATCTTAGGTCCGGGCAGATCGATTTGACCGCTTACGAAGCACGCGAGAAACAGATCCGGTCGGAGGCCGAGCGGAAAGTCTTCGCACACCTGAGCGGTTGGAGGCTCAAGATTTATCTCTGGTCCTTGAAGCATGCGCGCAAGGCCGTCAGGAACCGCGAGAACACCCGTTTCTGCCGTACCCGAATTTACGGGCTGGTGCGAGCGATGTTCCACGGCATCGGGCGCGACTTCACCGCACGCGGGATGCTCGATCGGCCGGAAGACGTGTTTTTCCTTGAGCTCAGTGAACTTTCCGGGGCCTTGGAGGGAACCCTTCCTGTTTACAACCTCCGCGCACTGGCCGAGCTCCGCAAGAAGGAATATGCAACGTTCGAAGCGCAGGATCCGGCGCCTCGATTTCACACTCGCGGCCCCGTTTATTGGATGAACGAACATTCGCCCGCCATCGAACAGGATCCGGGCCTTCTGGCCGGACAGGAGCTGCCTCCGAACTGCATGAAAGGGGTGGGCTGCTGCCCTGGAATCATCGAAGGCAAGGTCAAAGTTATTCTCTCGCCCAAGGACGATATGGAACTGAACGGTGAGATTCTTGTGACCTTGAGAACGGATCCGGGCTGGATTCCGCTCTATCCTTCGGCTGGCGCGCTTCTGGTGGAACGCGGGGGGCTGCTGTCGCATTCGGCCATCGTCGCGCGTGAAATGGGATTGCCGACCATCGTCGGGATCCAGGGCCTGACGAAGCGCCTGAAATCCGGGATGCAGGTGCGAATGAACGGTGAGACGGGCCTGATCGAGATACTGGATGACCCTGCCGCGCGTGCGGAGCCGCAAATGGCTCCTGAGCGCGAAGCAGAGGAGGTAAAATGAGCCACCTGGCGATTTACGAGGCAAACGGGATTGGGTTCGCTTATCAGCTCGGCAGCCAGAAGGTGAATGCTTTGACGGATGTGGGTCTTACGATCAGTCGCGGCGAGTTCGCGTGCCTTCTGGGGCCTTCGGGTTCCGGCAAGACGACCCTCTTGAATCTGCTGGGATTGATTGAGCCGCTGCAGGCCGGGGATATCCGTTTTGACGGCAAGAGCCTGAAAGAATCGAATGAGACGGAAAAGAACAGCATACGGCGGTTTTCCATCGGGTTCGTCTTTCAGAGCTTTCAGCTTTTCCCCGTTCTGAGCGCTGAGGAGAACGTCGAGTATTTCCTCACGCGGCAGGGGGTCCGTCCGGGCGAACGCAAGGAGAAGGTCCGGGAAGCACTGACCTCAGTAGGGCTTTGGGAGCATAGGTCAAAGAGGCCCCTGGAAATGAGCGGAGGTCAACGGCAGCGCGTGGCGATTGCGCGGGCGGTGGCCAAAAGCCCCCTCGTGATCATCGCGGACGAGCCGACAGCAAGTCTGGACCAGACTACTGGGCGGGGAGTGATGGAGCTTTTCCGTTCCTTGAATCGGGACAAAGGAATCACCATCCTGGCTTCAAGTCATGACCCAATGGTTCACGAATTCGCGCAACGCCGAATTCAACTCAAGGACGGTCGCCTATGTTGATCCGCGTGGCTTTCAAGAATCTGATGAGAAATCCCAGGCGCACGGCCACCGTCCTGCTGACGGTCGCGATGGGAAGTGGATCCCTGTTCCTGTTTCATGGTTTCAATGCTGGTATCATGAATCAGTATCTGGAAAATACGGTGCATTCCCGTTATGGCCACGGTCAGATCCAGACAAGTGGTTATCGCGAGACCGTCTACGAAAAGCCCTGGGAACATTGGATCACCGACTGGGAGAGCTTGAAGAACCGGATTTCAAAGGTGGAAGGGGTGACGCACCTCTTCCCGCGCGTGGAATTTTTTGCGCTCCTGACGAATGGCAAGATCACCGTGAGCGGTCGCGGTCAAGGCGTCGACGGTGTCCAGGAATCGCAGTTCTTCACGACGCTGAACGTGGAGCAGGGCGCGACTCTTTCGGATCAGCCGGACGGGATTCTGCTTGGGAAAGGGCTAGCACGCGCACTCGATGTGAAAATAGGGGATCGAGTCACGGTCCTTGGCAATACGATTTATGGCAGTATGAATGCGGCGGACTTGACGGTTGTGGGTGTGTTTCACACGGGTTCCAAGGATTTTGATGATGTGGTCTTCAGGATTCCCTTGCAGCAGGCGCACACATTGTTGGACACGGATCGCCTGGAGTCGGTGGCTCTTGGACTCGCCTCGGTGGGTGACTGGGCGAAAGTGGAAGCGGTCGTGAAAGCGGAATTTCCAACCCTTGAGGCGACCCCGTTCGCGGTACTCGACAAGGTTTACTACCAACATTCGGTGGACTGGCTGGGTTCGCAGTTCGCGATCATCCAGCTGATCATTCTTGCGGTCGTGGTACTTGGTATTTTCAATACTGTTTCCACCTCGGTTCTTGAACGCAAGCAGGAGATCGGAAATCTGCGGGCAAATGGTGAATCGTCCATCCAGATCATGCAGCTGCTTTCCTGGGAAGGTGTGGCGCTTGGCGTACTGGGAGCCGCGTTTGGTATCCTCCTGGCTTTTTTTCTGAACGCCACGTTGCTTCGAAACGGCATTCTGATGCCGCCGGCGCCCGGGATCACCCGCCAGTTTCATGTGCTGATCGAATTTCAATGGAGTATGGCCATCGGAGCATTTCTGATGGGCGCCTTTTCGGCCATGGCGGGAACCGTTCTGGCAGGCTTGAGGGTGGCGAAAATGCCGATAGGTGAGGCTTTGAGGTCCGTATGAAGAAATTGATGGCATTCGTGTTGGCCGGAGTTCTCGGTTACTCCCCTGCCGCGCTGGCAAAGCCCACGGCGGAGGAAGTCGTCCGCGCGGTGGATGAGGTCAGGAATCCTGCTGATTCTTTTTTCATGAAGGTCGAAGTCGCGGATGCGGGGAATGACTCCAGGAACGTATTTGAGGTTTCGATCCGCGGCAACAATAGGACGCTGGTGAAAACGCTCGAGCCGGCGCGGGATCGCGGTCGGAATCTTCTGATGCTCGATGAGGAGATGTGGGCCTATGTGCCCAATATCCGGCGTGCGGTACGCGTGAGCCTGGGCCAGAAACTGAGCGGACAGGCGGCAAACGGTGACATCAGCCGGATGCGCTGGAGCGGTGATTACGATGCCGTCATCGAGAAAGAAGATGCCAAAGTGATCGTGATCCTGCTCACTGCGCGGAAAAAGGGCCTGACCTATGAAAAGATTCGCGCATCGATCGAGCCCGGAACTTTCCATCCCATACAGGCGGAATTTCTCAGCCCGAGCGGAAAGCCGCTGAAACTCGCGAAGTACGCAGGTTTCAAGCCGATTGCCGGCAGAGTCCGGCCGACGGAAATCCAGATTCAGGATGCGGTACGTGAAAATGATCGTTCTGTGGTGAAAGTGCTGTCAATGGAGCCCCGCCAGTTCCCTGAATCGCTTTTCAATCAGAACGCACTCAGGTGAAGCATGAAGCCGGGCTTGGCGTTTTTCCTTCTTGCCGTCATTGCCGCCTTTCCTGCTGCAGGGCGGGCGGAGCTTTCGACGGAGTTCGAGGCGGGTCAGCAGCTTTCCTATCGCTTCAATGATTCTGAGTTCACTCGCCAACGTTTTTACCTGAGCGGCAAATCGGAACAGGCCTGGGCGATCGCGGACGGAACATTTGCTTTGAACGCATCGCTCCGGGGCTTTGTTGAAGCCACAGGAGAATCTGAGGCGGAAGTGAACATTCGAAGTCTTTCCGCCGTCCTGAGCAAACA
>MEPR01000044.1:18168-25510 GCA_001769835.1 Bdellovibrionales bacterium GWB1_55_8 | reverse complement strand
CAGGAGGTTCCCTGGGGCGAGACCTTCGGGTTCTATATCGCTGATCTTGTGAACCCGCGTGATTTCAGCGATGCCCTGTTCAATGAAATGGCGTGGACGAGGCTTGCTGTTTTCGCTTTGAACACGCAGGTTTTTCTGGAGCGCCTGACTTTGCAATTCATTCTGACCCCGGTGCCGAGGTTAAACCAGCTGCCTGAGCCCGTCATTGCCGCCAATTCCTTTGGCATTGCGGATACCCGAGGTGCCGCGGAGTACGGCGGGCGTGCCAGTTACCTGTTTGAATCAGGGCTTGATCTTGGGTTGATCTATTTCCGGCATTGGAATCGAAATCCGGCACTTCAGCTTGCATCAGTGGACCCCGCAACAGGAGCCTTTATCTTTTCCCAGGTGGCGAGCCAGGTGGATACGGTCGGGCTCACGGCCAGTCAGGCCTCAGGGGACTGGGTGTTTCGCATGGATTCCGTTCTTCATTTGAACCAACCGGGAACAGTTTCGACGGCGGAGGCCCTTCGGACGTCTTCCAACTGGCAGACCATCCTGGGAGCCGACTGGACTGACTCCGAAGGAGGGAATTGGGGCGTTCAGTATCACCTGGATCAAGCTGATCGGGCGAACCATTGGGTGAGTGGCATGGTTCGCCGCTCCTTTCGGGGACGGAAGTGGGAAGCTGAGTGCTTTGCTTTCAAGGGGCTCGGGAACCCGGATCTGTGGATCCAGCCGCGGCTGACTTGGTACCTCAATGATTCTGTTTCGTGGTCCTTGCGGTCGGACCTGCTCACCGGAAGTGATTCTCTGAATAACGGTGCCCTGTCATCTTTTTCCAAGCAGGATAGGGTACTTAGCTGGATCGGTCTTCGCTTCTAAATTAATTCACATGACTTGCTTGCGTTTTGGGTAAACTAAAATGCATGAGCCCTGTTCTGACCTTTTTCCTAAATAGTTCCCGCCTACTGTCATACCAGCTTGTTGCTTTTGGCCTGCTTTCTCTTTCGGGCCTGTCGGCAGCGTCTGCTCCGCATCCCTGCGTCATCGAGTCTTTAGCCTCCATTCAAGCCCGGAGCACGTACGGTTCGGCAGGTTATTTCGCCGAGGCCAGTGCCGAGCATCATGAGGTTTTAGGGAAGGCTTATCGAGAAGCTGGAAGTGTCAAAAAAATGACAGGCAACATCCAGCGGGTGTCCTCGAAAGATCTCGAAACAGATTTGAACCGTCTTGCTCCGGCAGAGCTCGGAAAGCTTGTGGAGCAGGGACGGAAGGAGATGCCGAAGCTTTACTATTTCACCAGCGGGGCCGGCCTTTGGAGTCGCGGAGGTGGGCAGGTGAAAGCCTTGATTCCCTTCAACCTGAAAGCCCTGCTGCCGGAAAAGGACTTCGAACGACTGGTTCATGCCGGGAATATCCTCAATGCGTCGAAATCCGAGGACGTGCTGAAACTTGCGGGTCGGGAACTTCGGTCCGGCGAGGAACTCGAGTACGTTGCAGCCAGGATACTGAAGGAGCGCAAGCGGGAACTGGGACAGCTGATTGATCGAGCTCGAGCACACGAGAAGTCACTGACTCCGATCGATATCAAGATGGTGAACGCCGCCCTTCAAAGTGAGCGGTGCGGATCCTATGTTCCCTTTGACATCTGGACGAGTGAACAGACACACGATGCGATTCAAAACTATCTGGCGGATTTCGCAGGCGGTTATTCAAAAAAACAATTTCATCCGAATCCCTCATTCGATGCCAGGATCAAGAGCGCTCTGGGGAAATATGTAAACGAGTCCGCCAAACGACAGGAGAGCCACTTGTTCGGGTACCAGGTGGGCTATCATGCGCTGGATCTGGACGGAAAACCGGTTAAAGGAACGCCCATGATCGGTGAGGGCGCCGGTATGGCGAAAGCTTACCTGGAAGAGTCGGGGCGCGCCGCTCAGCTGAAGGCTATGGGAAAGACCACCTGGGTTTTCGAGAACATCGAAGTGGTCACCGATCTTCCGATCGGGATGGCGGCACATGTGAAATCTGGAAAGCCGGTGAGCGTGATTCTGGTTCCTGAGAAGCAAGGTTATAAGGGCGGCAGTCCTTTCCTGATTGAACGGGGAGGGCAGAAGCGCCTCGAACTTCATGAAATGTCAGCGCTCCCGGAGGAGTTCGCGAACGGCAATTCCTACTTCAATTCGAATACGATTTTTCAGTCGCTCGAACTCGCGCCTCCCAAAAACCTCGGTTTTGAGGTGAAAAATGCCGGAACGGGCAAGATCGTGCGCGTGAAGATGAATGCGGGTGATATCACCTTGGAAGCGCCCACCTCGGGAATCGGGGGGCGTATCGGGGTTGAATACGAGAATTTCAAGAACTACGGCGAATTCGGGCAAAACGGCGAGAAGCTAATCGACACTTTCCGTGACATCTGGGCACGTGATATCCGATAAGTACGGATGTCTCTCTCACGTCTCCAGAAGATCATTGCTGAAAGCGGAGTACTCAGTCGTCGTAAAGCCGAAGAGGCGATCGTCCAGGGTCGAGTGGCCGTGAATGGCAAGGTGCAAACGGAGCTCGGAGCAAAAGCTGACCCTCTCGTTGACCTCATCAGCGTCGACGGACGTGAGCTCGTTCGCGCCGAACAGAAAACCATACTGATCTTCCACAAGCCACGGCGCGTGGTTACGACCAAGTCCGATCCAGAGGGACGCCGGACAGTGATGGATTATCTTCCGCCCGAGCACCGGCATTTGAAGCCCGTGGGCCGTCTGGATTTTGATTCCGAGGGAATGCTTGTATTTACGGATGACGGCGAACTTGCCAACAAGCTCATGCATCCGAGTCATGGCATCCGCAAGTCTTACCGGGCGTGGGTGCGTGGCACTCCTTCCTCCGAGGTACTTGAACGGCTCCGGAAAGAAGTCGTTCTGGAAGACGGGGCCGGGCGGTTTGAATCGGTGCGGGTTCTGGAGCGCACCTCGCAGATGGCAACGATTCAGGTTGAGGTATCTGAGGGGCGAAATCGCTTTGTGCGAAGAATGCTCGAGGCCGTCGGGCACCCTGTGCTTCGACTGAGAAGGACCCGTATCGGGCAGCTGGAGCTGGGCGACTTGGCCCCTGGCCATTTTCGGGCACTCCAGCCCGAAGAGGTGAAACAACTTCTCCGCTCAGGCGGCGGGGCGCTGAAAATCGTCCGGAAATGAACCCTGCCTAGGCCGCTTCGCGGGTAATTCGCGGCCTCGACGGCCACGGTACCTGGCACGCGTCGTATAAAGGCTGAGTCCGGCGATCAGGGAAATGGCGAGATCCGCCAGCGCAATGGTGAACCCCATGAAAAGCTGCATGATTGCCAACGCGCTCCATAGGGTGATGAACGCGGCAAGGAAGTAGTAACCTCGTGCAGCAAAAACGTTGTAGACGGCGGCGATACTCATCGCGAGCACCACGATGCTGGCGTAAAGCAACGCAGAAGGTGGCAGCTGTAAATTGACGGCCGCTGCAACTGCAAGAATAGCAAAGTAGAAAACCAAGTAACCGGTAGCCAACGAACGGGACAGAGCTGAACTTCGAGTGGCCATGATGAGCTAGTTCGCAAATATTGCGCCTGTGCGGTTCCCCATGGACGACGCAGGGGCTGCCCGATATCCTGAATTCTGTGTCAAACACAGGCGTCCGCAAATTTGTGCGAAAACACATCGAATTTCCGGTTCGTATTCTGTTGCCGTCAGCGAATCACGTCGTGGCGTGTCACGCTAAGAACTTTGGCGCGGGTGGGCTCGGAATCGAGTGTCCGGTTCAGCTGGAACCCGGTACCCGCGTGGAAGTGGAGTTCGTGCTGCCGGGAGAAAAACGGGTCCTGCGGCTGACTGCAAATGTCCGTTCCGCGCAACCGCTCCCTTTAAATGAGAAGCGCTGGCGAGTTGGAATACAATTCGTCAACGTGCCCCAGGCGGACCAGGTTTATTTCACGAACTACATGGCAGGGACTTTTTTGCTTTACTGATGATCGGAGAATTATTTTGGCCAGACCAGTACCAGTGAATCGCGAGGTGGCGTTCGGTATCGAGGAACTCTTCTTCTCAAGGACCGATGAACGCGGAATCATCCTTTCCGGAAACGACGTGTTCGTACGTGTGAGTTCCCATCCTCGCGAGGTTCTACAGGGAAGCCCTCATAACATCATCAGGCATCCCGACATGCCTAAGGCTGTTTTTCGGGTGCTTTGGGACACGATTCAGGCCGGACGTCCTGTTTCGGCCTACGTGAAAAACATGGCGGCCGATGGCGCCTTTTACTGGGTTTTTGCTACCGTTTTTCCGATCGAGGGTGGATATCTTTCGATACGCCTGAAACCTTCCACGCCGCTCTTCGAGAAGATTCCTGAGATCTACCGAAAGATGCTCGAGAAGGAAAAAAAGGAAAGTCCGGATAGTTCTTTGAAATTCCTGCAGGACGTTCTGAAATCGGTGGGCTTTGAGAGTTATGAGAAATTCATGACGTCCGCGATCGTAAGCGAGATTTTCTCACGATTGAAAAGTATTACCGGGAAGACAGGTCCAGGCTCATCGGTTTCCGAGGGAGTTCCACATGAACTCCTGCAAATGGGTGCGCAATGCATGCAAAGTGCGGAGCAAAGCACGTTCATTTTTGGAAAATTGGTCGGTTTCGCCGATATGGATCGTGCTCTTGCGGAAAGGTCGGCCTTCATCCTGCGTTCCTTGCAGAGCCTGGATCTTCTCGCGGTGAATATGTCCACGGCGGCCAAACGCCTGGGGGCGGCGGGGGTCACCCTGGTGGCAATCGCGAACGCCATTCAGAAAGCCGCTTATGAGTTCAAGGAAGACTTGAAGAAGTTCAACGAATCGGCCGCTCAGGTGAAGGCTTCCGTGAAAACTTTCGAGTTCCGCATCGGAACCTCACAGCTCCAGATCGACATGACCGATTTCTATGTGAAGGAGATCACCGGGAACGTCACATCGTTCTCCGCGGGCTATCTTGCGGATATTCTCGTCAACACGAAATTTCTGCTTCAGCTTGCGGAAAAATCCGTATGGAACCTTCGCGACGAAATGCAGGATCTGAAGGCGCAGCTGAAGAAGATCAGCGGCGATGTCGAGCAGCTTCGTAGCACCATCAACAGCCTTGAGATCATCCGGAAGACTGGCGGGATCGAAGTCGCGCAGCTGAATGATGGCAAAGCGGATTTTCAGAATTACTTCAGCGGAATGACCGCGCTGGTTCATGAGACACGGGATCAGCTGGGCTCATTTTCGGAAATCGTCCGGCGTTCCTTGCAGGACATCGAGGAGATCCGGCAGCCGCTTTACAAGATCTCGGATTCCGTCGCAGAGCTGCAGAGGCTGAATCGTGGGGCAGAAGAACGCACCGGGATGGTTTCCGGCATGGAAGCACCGGATTCCTCGCCGGAGGCACAGCTGTAGTACGAAGCCTAACGATACCGCGAGACGATGTTTCCCGCGTGCCAGCGGATGGCGTCTATCGGACCTTTGCCGATTTCCACCTCGTTTGTTAGCAGGACGATGAAACGTCGGGAAGAGGGATCAATCCAGAGCGAGGTTCCCGTGTATCCCGTATGTCCGAAGGAGCTTTGCGGAAAGCGTCCACGAGGCGCGCAAGCGAAAGGCGAGTCGATATCGAAGCCCATTCCCCTTCGGTGTTCCAGGTGCGCCGGATCACTGGACATGGCTTGCACGGAATTTTGGGAAAGGAATTGAAACCTTTGTCCCGAACTGTCCTCTGCCTGTCCATGATCGAGGATCATTCTGGCAAACTTTGCAAGATCGCGGGCTGTTGAAAAGAGTCCCGCGTTCCCGGAGACGCCGCCGAAAGACCGGGCAATCGGGTCATGGACGATGCAGGGTCTGGTACCCGCAATGGTGCGGGAGCAAACCGAATTCTGCCCCGGCTTGAAGCGAGTGTGCCTCATCCCGAGCGGGCCGAAAATCTGGGCCTCGGCAAAGTCGTTGATCGGCTGGCCGGAGACTCTTTCGACAACTTCACCTAAAAGGACGTAGGCGGCATCGGTGTAATGGAAGTTGCCCGTTGAAAACAGTGGAGGCGAAAACCCTTTTTTTTTCAACTCAGCAAAATAGTTCCGTCGGTTGACTCCCGGATCGGCTGTTCTCGGGACAGCGATATCAACCGTACCTCCACGATGTCGGAGAAGGCTTGAGATAGGCACAGGACCGAGACCCGTATTTCTGAATTCCGGCAGGTAGTCCGACACGGTCGCAGCAAGATCGATTTTGCCCTGCTCCTTGAGCAAATGAATGGAGGTTGCGGTTGAAACAACTTTCGTCAGCGAAGCGAGATCGTAAAGGGTGGTCTCGGAGACCTTCCGTGAGCTGGATTTGGACAGCGTCCCGTGGCCCATCCAATTCACGGCGCCGCTCCCTTCGGCGAAGCTGATCGTTCCTCCGGGAATTCGTTTTCGCGAAACAGCCTGTTTCAAAAGGATGAACAGACTTTGAGAGGCCTGCGTGGCATCTTTTTCCGGTTTGGAGGGAAGGATGCGCCGATAGATCTCTTCGAGGCTCCGTGCCCGGGCATCGCAATCGGATGCCGCAAATACCGATACCGGGGTGCCGACAATCAAAAACAGCCCTGAAACGAGGATCGTTCGTTGAAGCGCCGACACCGCGTTCTATCCCAGACGGAACGGCGCAACGGCTTCGCTTTCGATTCTGGGCAAGAGGGGTTCGGGCTTCAGCGGCAGCACATAGCCTTTTGAGAAGAATTCCTTCGCCTTGTTCAGATCGCCGACATACGTCGTCCGGAACACGTCATCCGAAATTCCAGCGAAGTACGCGCGGAGCGATTTCGCGAACTCCGGAAGGAATGGGAGAAATACCGCATTCATCGCGAGAATGAAGAGCATGGAAAGCGCGAGCGACTGCTCGGCGGCGGCTCGATCCGTTTTGATGGTCTTCCAGGGTTCCTGAACGTGGAACGTTTCGTTCGCGACTTCCCCGAGTCGAAGGAGCGCCGCGTAAGCCCTCTGGTGCTGGATCTTTTCCAGGGCATTGCGAACTTCCGCAACCAGTGCGGGAATGCCTAGCGCGTCCTTGCTCTCAAATGCACGTTCGAAAGCGGCAGGGCTCAAGCCCTCAGGAAAGTGCTTGGCCATGAATGAGGTTGAACGATTGATGAAATTACCAATTTTGTTCCCGAACTCGTTATTCACGTGGACGAAATTGTCCCAGGAGAAATTGCTGTCGCCTGTTTCCGGAATGATCGATGTCAGGTAAATTCGGAGCGCATTCTGTCCGAAGGCATCCACTGCTTTTTCCGCGTCCACGTACCAGCCGGCGGATTTCGAGAACTGCTTGCCTTCCAGATTCACGAAATGGCT
>MEPR01000044.1:0-18129 GCA_001769835.1 Bdellovibrionales bacterium GWB1_55_8 | reverse complement strand
GAGGGTCATGCTGGGCCAGATCAGTGCGTGGAAGATGATGTTGTCTTTGCCGATGAAATGAATGATCCGGGTTTCCGGATTGTTCCACCAATCTTTCAGATAGTCCTCTTTGGAGCCAGATCGTTTCAGGAACTCCTTCGTGTTGCTGACATAGCCGATCGGCGCATCAAACCAGACGTAAAGCTTCTTTCCCTCAGCACCGGGCAGCGGCACATCGATGCCCCAGCTCAGGTCGCGCGTGATCGCGCGATCGACGAGGCCCTGCTGGACCAGGCTGTTGGTGTATTCCCAGACATGCGAACGCCAATGGGACTTGGTGTTGAACCAGGGGCGGAATTTTTCCCCGAGTTTGCTGAGCAACAGGTACCAGTGCTCGCTTTCCTTGGCGACGATGTCGGTTGAATTGCAGATTTTGCATTTCGGAGACTTGAGTTTCAGAGGGTCGATCCACTCGCCGCAATTCGGGCACTCGTCGCCTCGGGCAGGCGAATACCCGCAATTATAGCAGGTCCCTTCGACGTAACGATCCGGAAGGAAGCGCGGACAGCTGTTGCAGTAAAGCTGTCCTTCGGGGCGCTTTTCGATATAGCCTTTCGAATCGAGGTCGAGAAACCACTTCACGACTTCATCCCGGTGATAGGGCGCCGAAGTCCTTCCGAAAAAATCGAATTCCACACCAAACTTCGAAAAAAGCTGGGCATGGCTTTCATGCCACTGATCGACATACTCCTGATATCCGATTCCCGCTTTGTCGGCGGCCAGCATGATCGCGACCCCGTGTTCATCCGACCCGCAGATGTGCATGACGGGTTCTCCGAGCAGCTTCTTGTGGCGATAATAGATGTCCGCTGGAAGGTAAACGCCGGCGATGTGCCCGAAATGGAGAGGTCCGTTAGCGTAGGGGAGTGCTGAGGTGATGAGATGTCTAATCATCTGTTTTGTTTATCCTTGTTCCTCAGGTGGGACAAGCTGAACGTGCGATATGACGCAATGAGCCGTCTTTCTCATGCACACAAGAGCTTTGCATTTTTTTTTGTAATTTGAATTAATTTAACTCGAAGGAGTCATCACTGAATATGTCCCATCATCCAAGAGTTCGATGCAAAGCCCTGCACAGCAAAATCATGAGCGCAGAGGAAGCTGCCGCCCTGATTCAGCCAGGTGTGAACGTGGGCATGAGTGGTTTCACGGGAGCCGGGTATCCGAAGGCTGTCCCGGTTGCGCTCGCTAAACGTATCATGGACGCCAATCTGGCGGGCCAGAAGTTCAAGATCGGCGTTTGGACCGGAGCTTCCACAGCCCCTGAACTGGATGGCGCTTTGGCGATGGTCGATGGGATTGAACTCAGGCTTCCGTATCAATCCGACCCGGTCTCCCGAAAAAAGATCAATGCCGGTGATATGGAGTACCTCGATATCCATCTCTCGCATGTCGCGCAATCAGTCAGGAACGGCTTCTATGGAAAGCTTGACGTGGCACTCATCGAAGTCACGGCCATTCGGGAGGACGGAGCATTGGTTCCTTCTTCCTCCGTCGGGAATAACCTGACCTGGATTGAGTCAGCCTCGCACATTATTCTCGAGGTGAACTCCTGGCAGAACGCGCAGCTCGAGGGCATGCACGATATTTTCAAGGATCAGGACGTGCCGAATCGTGTGCCGATTCCTCTGTCCAATCCTTCTGATCGCATCGGGGAGCACACCATTCGATGCCCGATCGACAAGGTCATCGCGATTGTCGAAACAAACTCGCCGGACAGAAACACGGCCTTCTCGCCGCCGGACGCCAGTTCGAAGAAAATCGCGGAGCACATTCTGGATTTTCTGGATTTCGAAGTGAAAAAGGGCCGTATTCCTCCAAGTCTCCTCCCGCTTCAATCAGGCGTTGGAAACATAGCGAACGCGGTTTTGACGGGGCTGAATAAAGGCCCGTTTGAGAATTTGACTTCTTACACAGAAGTGATCCAGGACGGGATGATTGATCTGATGAAGTCAGGGAAGCTCAGGATGGCTTCGGCAACCGCTTTTTCGCTCTCCCCGGAGGCCCAGGAGGACCTGAACGCCCACATGGGAGAATACCGGACCCGGATCATCCTGAGGCCGCAGGAAATCTCCAACCATCCTGGCATCATCCGGCGGCTGGGCTGCCTCTCCATGAACGGAATGATCGAGGCCGATATTTACGGCAACGTGAACTCCACGCATGTGATGGGCACCAAGATCCAAAACGGCATCGGCGGATCCGGCGACTTCGCAAGAAACGCCTTCATTTCTTTCTTCATGACGCCATCCACGGCCAAGGGCGGCGCGATCTCCTGTATTGTGCCGATGGTGTCGCATGTCGATCATACTGAACACGATACCCATGTGATCGTCACGGAGCAGGGGCTGGCGGATCTTCGCGGTCTTTCGCCGAAAAAACGTGCGCAGCAGGTGATTGAGAAGTGCGCGCATCCTGATTACAAGGGCCCGCTTCGCGAGTATTACCGGCGCGCTCTTGAGCTGTCTCCCGGAAAGCAGACACCCCATCTTCTGGAAGAGTGTTTTGGCTGGCATACGCGGTTCCTGCGAACAGGCTCGATGAGAACTTAGGTTCAACGGAGTTGCCAAAGCTCGGCTTTCGCGCAAAACTTAGTAAAACAGAATCGCGAGGAGCTATTGTGCGCAATTTGACCGCAGCTGCATGTGTAATGGCGTTTTTCATCGGATACGGAGCCGTCGAAGCAAAGACGTCCAGACAGGGGATGTTTAAATACTCGGCCGGCCAGACCTGGAAAGTCGAAGAGACTTCCGTGATGCAGGGAATGCCCCCGAGTCGGAGCACAATGGAAATCAAAGTGCTTAAAGTTCTTCCGGGGGGAATCGCGCTCTCGAGCTGGAAACCAGTGAAAATCGAGACGGGTCCTTCGCTTGACAAGCTTACACCCCTGGCGAAATCGCCGATGCTGAACCAGCAGTTCCACCGTCTCCTCGCGCCGAACGGGGAGCAGTTTCAGGTTCAAGGCCCTCAGGTGACGGACGTGGAAGCCGCGATCGAGTCCTCCATGATGAGCGATGCGGATCCGATTCCAGGAAAGCCGCTGAAAATCGGCGAGAAGGTCCAACTCAAACTTGCCGATCAGACCTGGACAGTGACGCGTCTTGCGGATGACAAGGTCAACGACGTTCCCTGTGCTGTATATGAATCCAAACTTTCCTCGATGACCCGTACGACATGCTTTGATCACTCGTCGAGCATGATGCTGCGAAGGAAGATTTCGCAGCCCGGAGCCGAAATGACCGTGGTTCGGCTGAAGTAACGCTCGTCGGGCGAGGTGTCATAGTGCACTTCCGGCGCCGCAACCAACTTGTTTGCTCAGCAATGTAATGCTGGTGTATGCCAGACCTCCTCGACATTTACAGAGGCATGGACAATAGTTTCGCACGACTGGAAGCCGCATGAAAATCGCCCTGATTCATTATCGTTACGCCCGAGGGGGCGGCATGGATTCCTATTTGGTCGACCTGGTCCACGGGTTTGCGAAGCAGGGGGATTCGGTGGATCTCTGGGTCTATGAGCAATCCCAGGATTTGCCGGTCCCGGAAAATGTCCGTGTCCATCAGGTGAAATTGCGCTACTGGTTCCGGCCTTTCCGGAAGATCGCATTGCACACTCAGATCGTCCGCGACCTCCGGATGTCGGATTACGATCTCGTGATCGGCGTGATGCGAACAGCAAAGCAGCACATCAACATCAACGGCGGTGCGCATATCAGCTTCGCAAGAAATGTGAATGGAAAGTTGCGCCATACTGACGCGATTCCGATATTTTTCGAATGGAGGACTTTTCGCCAGGTACAACTGATCATCGCGAATTCGATGAAGACAGCGGCAGAGATCGAAAAAGATTACGGGGTTCCCGCCGCAAAGATTCACGTCCTTTATCCACCCACAAATGCGGCCCGGTTCAATATCAGCGTGCGTACCGAAAAAGTGGAATTGGCGCGGAAGTTCGGGGTGGATCAGAACAAATTTTCAATCCTGTTCCCTTCGACGAACCACAAAGTGAAGGGCTTGGGCCCGCTACTCGAGGCCTTTTCTCTTTTGCCGCGAGACGAATACGAGTTGTTGATTGCTGGTGCTCCGGCCGGGAAAACAGACTTCGCGCGTAATGTGAAATATCTCGGTTACAACGCCGAAATGGAGCAGCTTTACGCGGCCTGTGATCTGACCGTTTTGCCAAGTCACTATGACGCTTTCGGACTGGTGATCTCTGAAAGTCTGGCCTGTGGTACGCCTGTACTGGTTTCAAAGACTTCCGGAGCCTCTGAACTGGTGGATGCTGAGCACGGGATCATTCTTGAGAATCTCACGCCTCGGGGAATCGCGAACGGAATCATTGCGGCACGGCAGCGCAGCTTCAAGGTGGATGAGCATTTTCTCAGAAATCACGGGCTTACCGTGGAGCAACACGTCAGCGCAATTCGAGCCCTTGCGGTAAAAGAGATCCTTGGGGATCGGATATAGCCGTGCGGCGCTATTTCGCTTATTCGCTTAATTGTCGCGAAGTTTAGGGCCTCGCTTGACAACCTTTCAGCTGAATCCATCTTAAATGACAGGAGGAAACAAGTATGAATACCAACAATGCAGTCTCTGTCTGGAACCATGGCTTCGGTCCTCTTTTTGCGGACTTCTTTGCGATCCCGACGGAGTGGCAACCTGCTTGCGATGTAGAGGAGACTGACGATCACTACCTTCTGAGTCTCGAAACGCCTGGCGTGGCCAGGGATCAGATCAAGTTGGAAGTCCTGGAAAACCGGGTGCAGATCTCCGGCGAAAAAAAGCGAGCAGGTAAATTCCAGCGAACCTTTACTCTGCCTGCTGGAGTGAACGTCGATAAGGTTGAAGCGTCTTATCAGGATGGAATCCTCACGGTTCGTATTCCCAAGCCAGAGGCCGCACTCCCTCGCCAAATCAAGATCACGCAGTGAACCGCTTGGTGAGTGGTTTCTTTCGGCACCAAAATAGCTAGTTCTGCGCTGGAGGCAGAACACATGGCTAAAGCGGTTAAACCGATTCCCGAAGGGTACCACTCACTGACACCTCATATCGTCGTGAAGGATGCCGAGCGGGCGATCAATTTTTACAAGCAGGCGTTCGGAGCTATCGAGACTGCGAGGATGAGTTCTCCCGATGGAAAACGCGTGGTGCATGCGGAGCTGAAAATAGGTGATTCCCCGATCATGCTCGGTGAGGAGATGGGGCCGGGGGGCAAGGCCGCGGAAACGCTCGGAGGCTCTCCGGTATCACTCTATTTTTATGTGTCCGACGTGGATCAGTCCTATAAAAAGGCGCTCGAGGCCGGCGGCAAGGAATACGAGGGACTGGCGGACATGTTCTGGGGCGATCGTTGTGGTACGCTTCAAGATCCGTTTGGATATTATTGGACGATTGCCACGCATCGCGAAGATCTGAGCCAGAAGGAGATGGAGGAGCGCGGCAAGGAGTTCTTCGCCAAGATGGCTGCTTGAGAAAGCCCCGAATCCGACCCGCAGCACGGGGGCCGATCCGAGGCTTTCGCGTATTCGATTTTAGCGGTTAATCAGTATCGATAGCTATTCGGCTTGTAAGGTCCCTGCACCGGAACGCCAATGTATTTCGCCTGCTGGTCACTCATGACCGTGAGTTCGGCATTGAGCTTCTTCAGCTGCAGGCGAGCGACCTTTTCGTCCAGGTGTTTGGGAAGTGTGTACACGCCCAGAGGATATTTACTCGTCTGCGTGAACAGTTCGATCTGCGCGATCGTCTGGTTGGCGAACGAGGAGGACATCACGTAGCTGGGGTGTCCGGTGCCGCAGCCCAGGTTGACCAGGCGTCCCTTCGCGAGAAGGATGATTCTCCGGCCGTCGGGGAAAATAATATGATCGACCTGTGGCTTGATCTCTTCCCACTTGTACTTCTCAAGTGACGCGACGTCGATTTCATTATCGAAATGGCCGATGTTGCACACGATCGCCTGGTCCTTCATTCGGAACATGTGATCGTGAGTGATGACGTGGAAGTTGCCGGTGGTTGTGACGAAAATATCCGCCTTGTCGGCGGCATAATCCATCGTGACCACGCGATAGCCTTCCATCGCGGCCTGAAGCGCGCAAATGGGGTCGATTTCGGTCACCCAGACCTGCGCTGAAAGCGCGCGCAGAGCCTGTGCTGAACCTTTGCCGACATCGCCGTAGCCACAGACGACCGCCACTTTTCCGGCGATCATGACGTCCGTGGCGCGTTTAATTCCGTCCACCAGGGATTCTCGGCAGCCATAGAGATTGTCAAACTTCGACTTGGTGACGGAATCATTGACGTTGATGGCGGGAATCTTGAGATCTCCGCGTTCATGCATCTGAATGAGACGGTGCACGCCCGTGGTGGTTTCTTCGGTGACGCCTTTGATCTGCGCCAGGCGTTTGGAGTACCACTGCGGTTCCGTCTTCAGTTTGTTCCGGATCGCGGCGAACAGGATGGTTTCCTCTTCAGAGGTGGGTTTGGCAAGGACGGAGAGGTCCTTTTCGGCTTTGGTTCCCAGATGCAACAAGAGGGTCGCATCGCCACCGTCGTCGAGGATCATGTTGGAGTAGCCGCCATCCGGCCACTCGAAAATGCGGTGCGTGTAATCCCAGTACTCGGAGAGGGTCTCGCCCTTGACCGCGAACACGGAAACGCCCGAAGCGGCGATTGCAGCAGCGGCGTGATCCTGGGTCGAGAAGATATTGCACGACGCCCAGCGAACCTCGGCGCCCAATGTCTGAAGGGTTTCAATCAAAACCGCCGTTTGGATCGTCATGTGAAGCGATCCCGTGATGCGTGCGCCTTTGAGAGGTTTTGTCGCGGCGAATTCCTCGCGGATGGCCATCAGACCCGGCATTTCCGTTTCCGCGATGCGCATTTCCTTCCGACCCCAATCGGCCAGTTTCATATCTGCAATGACGTAATCTTTGTTGTTCAAGGTGGGACTCATTCGAATGTCTCCTGGGACTCAGCCACAAGTTGGATAAGCGAGCGCCGTTTCAAAGGTGAACCCGAGCCTAGGGCAAAGATCGAAATGCCTCGCAGCGCTCCTCGGGTTCGCCTATTTTTTAACAGAAAGTGCCGATTTGGCCAGCGTTTTGGCGCCGAACGCAGACATGTGCTTGGGCGGTCGCTTTCGAATTACTGTGACTGCCTGCGTTATTCGACGGGCTAGTTTCCGATATCCTTGCCGATCGCAATTGCGGCGATGGTGCCGTCCGCTACGGCGGTGGTGATCTGGCGAAAACGCTTGCTGATGACATCTCCGGCCGCGAACACACCTGGAACGTTTGTCCTCATTTCGGAATCAGCGGCGATATAGCCCCATTGGTCGAGGGTGAAAACACCTGTGAAGAGATCCAGATTGGGTTGCATGCCGGCGAATATGAAGGCGCCGTCGCAATCAATCGTCACCCTGTCAGTGCTTTTCAGGTCTTCCACGATGACGCCGTCCACGCCGGAGCCGTTTCTTGCCACGAACTCGCGGGGCTCATGTTGAAAAAGAAAGCGGATCTTCGGGTTTGCAAAGGCTTCCTCCTGGGCCTGGCGGTTCGCCTGGAGTTTGTCAAACTGATGAACGATCGTGATTGCTGAGGCGAACTTCGCGATGAACAGGGCCTCTTCAATGGCGGAGTTGCCGCCACCGATGACCACCACATGCTTGCCCTCGTAGTACTTCGCGTCGCAGGTCGCGCAGTACGAAACGCCGCGGCCTTTGAATTCCTCCTCGCCCTTGATGCCGAGGGCGCGAGGTGAGGATCCCGTCGCAACGAGGATCTTCTTAGCGCGAATCGTTTCGACGCCATCGATCGTGATCTCCCTGGTGTTGAGGTTTGCCGCGGTCACATCGACCGCTTCGCGGAACTGGACGCCCGCGTGCTTGGCCTGTTCGGTCATCTGATGCGCGAGGAGATAGCCGGGCTGCGCTTTCGGGAATCCGGGGAAATTCGAGACCTGGTGGGTGATTGCCACGTTGCCGCCGCTGAGTGCTCTGTCCACGACGATCGTGTTCAGCTTGGCTTGCGCCGTATAGATGCCGGCGGTCAGTCCTGCCGGCCCTCCACCGAGAATCAGTACATCGCATTCGGTGTTCTTCTTCTGAATTTTTTTCTTCAAAGCTTCGGCACGGATTGCTGAGATCAGCTGGTCCAGATTTTTTTCGAGCGCGGAACGTTTGACGCCACCGCTGAGGCGGTCTCCAACGATCTGACCGTCCTTGTAAAAGAGGACCGTGGGCGAGCCTTTGACGCCCAGCTTTTCAGCGAGCTCGCGATTGCCCTGACGATAGACTTTGATGAACTGGATGTCTTCCCCATAGACCTCAGCCAAAGCGTGGTACTTGGAAGCCAGGGCCTCGCAAGGCGGGCATTCCGTGGAATAGAAGTCCACAGCGACGGGCTTGGTCGATTTCAGTACTTCGGCTTCGAATTCAGCAGCATTGATTTCGCGTATCATCGTTGGTTTTCTCCGTCTCTGTTTCAGGGGTGCCCTCTGGGAAGTAGAGGCTCATTCCAATCTCAAGTAATTCGCGAACCGGGCGGCAATCAGGACTTCCTATGGTTCCCTGTTTGCTTTTTGCGATTGCGGCGCATCCTCCGCCGCAGATCAGGGCCACGGGGCAGCTCTTGCACGCGGAAATGGACAGGACGTCCCGGTCCTGCCAGGAGCTGATCGCGTCGTTTTTCAGCTCCACCTTGGGATAATAGGTGCCTACGTCTTCGCCCTGTTTGCCGACCATTGCCGTGCAGGGGTAGATCTTTCCTGAGTAGTCAAAGGCCCACTCTGTTTTGCATCCGGGGCAGGAATCAAATACCGGTCCCGGCAATTCCTGATGGTCGAACAGGAATTTTGCGACGTGAAACGCCGGCCGATGGAATTCCATGATCTGCGGATGTTTGAGGATCTCCTGGTAAAGCTCCTGATAAAGCTCAAGACGGGTCTGCAGCTTTCCCGGAGCTTGCTGGCAGGTGTACAATTCGTAATTGCGCCCGATCTGGGTCTTGAATTTCGCCGAACGGGTCCATCCTCGCGCGATAGCGATATCCGCGAGCCGGTGAAGGTGAGGTAAGTTCTCGCGGTCCACGACAACCCGGAGGTTGATCGGAACTCCGAGTTCCAGCGCGGCGTCCACTCCTTCAACGATTCGATCGAAGGTGGGGCCGCCACCTTTCAGCGCCCGCCGCCGGTCATGGATCTCGGCGGGCCCGTCGAGCGTGACTTGTATTTCACGGATTTTCGCTTTCATGAGGAGACCAAGGCGTTCCTTGAGATAGAAGCCATTGGTCACTACGGCAAGTTCCAATCCTCTTTTTGCGGCTTCCTCAACGAAATATTCTACTCCTGCTTCCGCCGACTTCGAAGGAAGCAGCGGCTCACCGCCGAAAAGCGTCACGTATTTCTTTTTTCCGGCAAGTTCGCGATCGAGGTAGGAGAAAAATGCATCGATCTTCTCGCGGGTGGGCCAGCCGGGCTCGGGCTGATACTCGCTCTGGTAGCAATAGGTGCAACCGAAATTGCAGGCGTAGGTCGGGACAAAGAAGATCTGTAGTTCGTCTTTGTCCCGATCCTCCGTGAAACGCAGATACGCTTCGCGAAAACGTGCTTGTTCCTGGGCGGGTTCGACGAGATAGCCCTTTTCCAGCAGCAATTGTTGGTCAGGGAAGTTCCCGTTGAGGAGCTTCTGGTGCTCTTCCTCGTTCAGGATGTCCGCATGGCCGGAAAGCGGGTTCACTAGGAAATAGGAGCTTCCTTTTCCGGTCTCGAACCTCGAAATGATGTTGTAACGGGAGAGTGCAAGCACGCGCGAATCCGTTCAGTCGTGGCAGCCGACGGCCGTTGCCGAGGTTTTCGCGCAACACTGGGCTTCGGTCGGTTTCCGTTCGGTCTGAACCAGGCCTTTGCCGAGCTTGTCGGAGATTTTAGTGATCTTTTTTTCCACCGGTTTGCTGGACTTCTTTTTCGTCAAAGATTTCATTTTCAACCCTTTCGTTTGTTGTTGAACGACCATTAACTGCAACTGCAGCAATCACCGCCCGGTTTCGTTCCGGTGACGGTAAAACTTGCGACCTGAATCTGCCCCTTGGAGTAGGGCTGGCTTTCCTCAAGGATCTTGATGCCGGTGAAGCCGCATTCCTCGAGCGTTTTGAGATAGGCATCCCGCCGCACCGATCCGGCCCAGCATTCCGCGACAGCCTGGGGATCGTTCCGATAGATATCCGGAACATCCTTGAGTGAGTAGATGTCGCTGACGACAAATCGTCCGCCGGTTTTCAGGATGCGGTGTACCTCGGACCAGGTCTTTGCCTTGTCTCGGGCATGATTGATGGTGCAATTTGAAATAACGAGATCAGCGATGTCGGAAGGCAGGTCGAGGTTCTCGAGTTCCGATCGCACGAATCTGACGTTGGAGATGCCAAGTTTTTCCGCGTTGCGAAGCGCTTTTTCCAGCATTCCATCCGAGACGTCGACTCCGTAAGCAAAACCTTTTTCACCTACGGCTTCGGCCATACGGATGACATCGTTTCCACGTCCGCTTCCGAGATCCACGCAGACGTCTCCCACGCGGGGCTGGGCGTATTCAATGGCGCCGCCACATGAAAGGCAACAACTGGTTTCGGCGAGCGCGCTATAGCGGGCGTTGATTCTGTCAGTGGGCTTCTGGTTGCTCATTCAATCTCCCTCAAGTGCCTGAATGGCGATTCGCAGTCCTTCGGTGGCGCGGTCGTATTCGTCGCGCGCCAGTTGTTTTCGGATTTCCTGCTCGCATTCCATGACGAAAGACTCGATCTGATTTTTGACCGTCCGGCCCTTCCCGGAGAGCGAAAGAAGGGACACTCGACGATCATCGCTGTCGTTTGTTCGCACGAGCAGTTCCCGGTTCACGAGGCCGTCGATGACGCGGCTGGCTCGAGAAGGTGAGATGCCCATCTTTCGCGCGAGCTCCCCGGACGAGACGTCACCATTCATAGGAACCTGGAAAAGAGCCCTGTATTCGGCTTCCGTCAGGTCCGCACGTTCGCGAATGGAGTGCTCCCGGTCCTGGCAGCAGCCTTTGATGCGCGCCACGAGATTCATGAAAACGGGTTCTTCGGGATGAGACGGTCTATGCTTCATTTCCATTCTTTAGTGCTAGTGTCAATATTTGCTAGTAGCAACTATGTGACGAAAACGGGATTCTCGCAAGTGCTTAGTTCGTAAATTGGAAGTGTTTGATTTTATTTAATAAATTTTGCTACGCAATAACATTGTCCCGCCGCTGTGTTACGAACGACCCATTCCGCTATGCAACTGAACTGGATATTCTGTCAGATATGTCCAAATGGAACCTGTGGATTTTCGCGGCCTTGATTCTGTCGAGCAGTCACATCAGTCTGGCGCCAGCAGGGGAAGGTGGTTTGGACGCGGCTTCCACTGAAGCGCTATTCAAGACCCAGCAGCTGTTAAGGGATCCCGAGCAAAGAAACAAGGTGATCGGCGACAGCGCGGAGGCTCAGATGGTGGACGCGCAGGTGGAAAGCCTGGCCGGGAATCCACAATATAAAGAAGCGATTTACTCGCTCTCCAATGAAGTTTTTTCCGATCTGGTGCACACCACCGACGGGAACCCCGAAGAGATGCAGAAGGTACTCATGAGAGCCAAGGAAAACCCGAAGGGATTCTACGAGGGGCTGAACGAAAAAAATAAGAAAGCGCTTCAGGAGTTGTCAAACACGATCATCCATAGCCCGACCACGAAGTCAGAGTCCGGTTCGCCCCGTTAGTTCAGCAGATGGACCGAGCGCGGTTTTCCAAGATTAACGTCGAGATCAGCAGTATTTGTAACCTTCAGTGCAGTTTCTGCCCTGAAGTGCTCCGTCCCAGGAAGTTGATGGAGCTCGCTCTTTTTCGCCGGATCATCGAAGAGGTGGTGCCGATCACCGAGCAAGTCTGCTTTCATCTGATGGGAGAGCCCTTGGTGCATCCCGAGCTGCCGGAGTTCGTCAGCATTTGCGAGGAAGCCCGGACCAAAATATTCTTTGTCACCAACGGCGTTCTTCTCCGCGAAGGAAATGCCGAACTGCTCCTGAGCCCGGCTTTTGAGCAGGTGAATTTTTCGCTTCACAGTTTTTACGATAATTATCCGGACCAGGACCCCGGGCCTTACCTGGACCGAATCTTCAGGTGGACCGAACGCGCTTTTCTGGAGCGTCCCGATCTTTATATCAACTATCGGCTCTGGAACCTGAGCAGCGTCGGGCAAACGGGTTTGAAAAACCGGGATCTCCTGACGCGAGTGCAGGACCGCTTCGGCGTACGCCTGTCCTCCAGAGACGACTCTTGTCTTCGCAAGAGCCGCCGCATCATAAATCGTCTGTACCTTCATTTTGACACTGAGTTTACCTGGCCGTCGCTGACTTTGCCCGTAACCGGAGAACTAGGCCGGTGTCACGGACTTGCGAGTCACTTTGGAATTCTCGTGGATGGAACTGTAGTGCCGTGTTGCCTGGATAAAGAGGGAGTGATCTCTCTTGGGAATATGCGTGAGTCACCGATACTGGAAATACTGGAATCTCCTCGCGCTCAGTCGATTCTGGAAGGGTTTCAAAAGGGAAGGTTAGTGGAACCGCTCTGTCAGCGTTGCCAATTTGTGAAACGGTTTGGAAAGAGTGCCGGGTAATCTAAAGCGCTTTCATTCACGTTTAAAAGAATTTAAAGCCCGAAAATTGTGTTTCACTCCGGGCTGAAATGAGCGATATGCGATCACACTTGGAGGTTGCATGACGTTCCGTGCTCTTTTTTTCGCGTTATTGTTGAGCTTTTCCACTGTGGCTTCGGCCAGCTGGAACCAAGGTTATCAAACAGAGACCGGAGGCAACGGATTCAGGGTGGTTAAAATCTGGGGCGGCTCCGCCGGCACCCTCCTTCGAATCGAATACTACGGCTATCTTGCCGAACGGTGTAATGCCGGAAGCGGTTCGGGCCATAGAAACCACCTGAACTTTTTCGTTCGACTCAACGGCAAATTGGGTCAGTTTCAGGAAACCAGTTGCGGCGTCTATGGCCGTAATGGAGTTCCAAATCAGTACGCGATCGTCGAAGTCCGTTCGAACGACGGGCAATCCAACGTAACCGGGGGAGTCATGGTTCCCTGGTTTTTCGAAGGAATTGACAATAACAGCACCTGGAACCTGGACATCTACGTTCAGGCCATCACTGGCGAATACGACAGCCGCTATGGCAGAAATTACCAGTTCTCTCTTTAAATGAGTTTTCTGCCCGCGAATTGATTGCCAGGGGGTTTCGCGCGATAATAGACGGAGATGCGCGCACTCCTGGTTTCACTTCTGCTTGCCCTTCATGCTGTTGGACCGGTTGCGCACGCCGGCTACGAGCGTGGCGACAAGATGAAGGTGAGCATCTCAGACGTGAGACCCACCCAATTTGACGTCGGCATGCACGAAGTGCGGATTCGCGTATCAGAGATCGAGTCCCTGAAGAACGACAAAAAAGCGCTCAAGGAATTGATGAAGGATTATCGCGCAATGGTCGTGGTAGGCCCCGAGGAGCGGCTCTATCTGGTGGACGGGCATCATTTCAGCCGCACCCTGCATGAAGCGGGAATTGAAGAAATGTACATCCGGATCGAGCGGGATTGGTCCGACAAAAAGGTTCCCAAATTTTGGGAGAAGATGCGCGAAAAGGGCTGGGTCTACCTGCGAGATCAGTCGGGCAAGACCAGAACGCCGTCTGAACTCCCGAAGCGCATCGCCAAAATGGGCGACGATCCTTATCGCAGCCTGGCCTGGTTAGTGAGAAAGGCCAAGGGTTACAAAAACCTCGATGTGCCTTTTCAGGAATTTCAGTGGGCTGATTTTTTCCGCGATCGAATTCCACGTTCGCTGCTCAGCGATGAGGCCGGATTCCAGGAGGCGATTGACCAGGCGCTCAAACTTGCGCGTGGCGCTGATGCCGCGAAACTGCCTGGCTATCTTGGGTTAAAGGCCGCTAGCAGCTGCAATGTAACGAAACTCCTCCTGCAGCTGAGCCGGTAGTCCCATCCCGTCCGCGCTTCGCCGGAAAGGTGGAACTTGACAGGTTATGACGCAATGCATATAAGCGGCTCAAAATAGGAGCTCAACATGTTCATGAAAGCCATTATTGCGAGTGTTCTGGCCGCCCAAACTGGTTTCGCGGCGGGCGCCGACGTTTTCTGCAAAGTTGAAGGTCAGGTTGTGAGCGCCACCACAGAACAAGGCCATTACGATTGTGCCGAATCTCTGGCATGGGGTGCAGCGTGTTTCACAGGATCGGCCGCCGAGGTGATCCGAATGATCAATACCGGCGAGTTCAGCTGGGATGAGGAATATCTGGATCGGGCCCGTTTCGCTGGACCCAACTCGATTGCCTATACCTGGGTCGATGGTCCGAACTCCATTCGGAAAAAAATGTTGATTCACCGCTGCGCCCGGAATGCGCGCTGAGTTCGCATTTTTTCGTTGAGGCCGCCCTCAGTAATCGCGACACTGGATAAAACGCGTTTCATTGAGGAGAGCACGAATGCGAATCATCGGGTTGGTTACGATATTGGTCCTTGCAACTGCTTGCGGAAGCAAAGGAACGGTGACTTTCAAGAGCGGAAAGTCAGTTACCACCAGCTCTGCGAGTCGTTTCGCGGTGAGCGGTTTCAGGGGTTGTGTGGGCTCGATCGATGCCTATGACGAGAGTGGGAAGCTCATCGGAAGCGAAGGGATCAGCGTTTCAAGCCAGGATTTGCCGGTCCATTTCGAGTTCGTCGGGAGTGAAGGCAAAACTTTCGGAAGCGGCGAGATGCCCGTCGGGGACAAACTGAGCAAGATCGTTCTGAAAATGACCTCGAGCAGCTCTAACTGCCCCGCTGATTCAGGCGGCGGTGCCGCGCCTCAACTACAGCTCAACGCTTTCCAGACCAGCAGCAGCGAAGACACAAGCCTGACTTTCAACTTCAATCCTGCGATCGAGGTAAAGGCAGGCGACACCATCAACTTGAACGCGCAGGCGATTGTCGATGCTTTGTCCTCGGACGCGGATATCAGCTCAGCCAATCTGAGTCAGAAGGCTAACGCGGCTTCCGGGACGGCGACGAAGTAGAGTCAATCACTTCAAGCAGCTTTACTGATCTTCGTTTCCAAGCCGAGCTGGCTAAGAAACGTGTAAAAATCGAAATAGGACTGCACGCTGAGAATTTTCCCGTCCTTCAATCGGATGATATCGCAGAACGGAATTTCAACCTGCTTTCCGGTCGGCTGCAGATCTCCAGCCGGGCTGTGAAACACGCCTTGATGCGTTCCTCGCCCGATGCATTCCGTGATGATGCAGTCTTCAGAAGAAAGCAGTTTTCGAACTTCCACTTTTCCGTCTGGAAAAATATCGGACCAACCTTTCCACGCATCCCGAACGGCTGATTCCCCGCTGAAGGTCGTCTGAAAGGGCACCTCAACCCATTTTGTTTGAGCCATTCCCAGTTTAAGAAGTGCATCAAAATCTTTCTTATTGAACGCTTCGTAGACGCTTTTTACGAGCGAAGTATTGTCCTGTGCCATGATTTGGTCTCCTGGTTAAAGAGTGGTTTTGAATGTCTTAAAGGACTCTGCAGGAACAATTCCGCGCATTGGCCGCATTGGCATGAAGGAGGGGACATCAGACAGCCTGTTGTGACGCTCGGAGCGCTGTTACGACAATGCCCTTGGCAGTGATCACGGCGTGGCGGTAATCTTGTGAAATGCCCAAGCACCTTGTGATGCCATTGGCGATCTTCGCCGCGATATTTTCAGCCTGCGGATCTTCGAATGACTGCGACGCCGACCTCTGTGGGCTTTGTCCGGCCGATCAGAGCGGCGTTAAAATCTGCTCCTTCGTTGCAAACCCACCCACCGATGAATCGGTCACATTGAAAAATTATAATGCCGCCACGGCGGCGTTGAGCGGCTGGAGCTTGTGGGATTCGGACGCATTATCAAACGGGACTGGCCAGAAGACCCTCGGCGCTTCCGACAGCGTTGAAGGAGGGCAGACCCTCACGGTAGGCGGTCTCCCATTCAATATCGGCGATTCGGACGAAACGATCACGCTGAAGAATTCGTCAGGAGCGGTCGCTCATCAGCGTTCGAATTGAAGGAGCGCCAAATTCATCGCCAAGAGCTATTTGAGTAGAAAGAAATCCACGTTAAAGCATGCGACGGTTTCTTCTTTTGAATCCTTAATCACAGCTTTTGCGGCCTCGACCGACTTGATGAGGATGGACTTAATAGTCTGAACGTCAGCGTTCGAAAGACTTACGACAGATGAATAGTGGAGGTCGTCAAGGTCTTCGTGTTCGAGAGTCTTGATGGCCTGTATGCGCCAGTTGATATGGTGTTTTGAAATCAGGGGTGAGTCGTTCCCCAGGTGAAGCCGTGAGACACCGGTTGAATACTTCTTTCCGTCAAAAGCGATCAGACCTGTGCGAACGAGATAATCGATAACCTGCGAGACGCGATTCAAACGGATATGGAGTTGTTTTGAAATCCGCTCCTTATTTTGAAACTGCGGAATGGAGAGCAAGGTGTGTATGGCGGCGTAGTGCCAGGAGCTGAAATACCTGGTCTGGTCTTTTTCCTCGAGACGGTTTTCAATTTTCAGGCGGTTCTTCAGATTCAAATAATCTTTTTGGAATCGCGAAATCTGTTTTTCGAGATGAGCTTTCAAGTGCGTACTGCCGGCTCGGTTCCACTCCACCAAAAGCAGAAGATATTGGCTTTCGTCCTCGGAGTGACCAAAAAATTGATTCACGGAGTCCGCCTGTTCCAAGCTGAAATGAATACTTCCGCCGAGAACCCTGGAAACGTAGCCTGGCTGGCAATGAATGCTGCGGGCGAGTTCGGAGCGCCCACCGCGCTTCTTGGAGTTCGCCTCTAAGGTGGCGTTTATATAAGCCTTGTAGTCTGTGAATTCAAAAATCGAAACCGCCATTTGATATAAATAGTATCAAAATACGCGTATAAATTAAAACAAATAGCTATAAATAACATACGCACAGCGTTAGAACCCCATTCGTCAGCGAGTCCGAAAGAGGACGAGCGAAAAACAAAAAACGAAATGGAGAACTTATGAAAACCAGAAACGCAGTCTCTTTGGCAATCACGATGGCAGTAGCTCTTTCATCCGCAAGCGCGTTTGCAGCCGGTTACGAATGCAAGGTAAGCGCTTCGAAAAATGAGAGGATTTCCTGCGAAGGAATGATGAATCTTTCGGATCCGGACCAGGGGGTGGTTGGAAGCTTTGCATGGTTGCCGTGTGAAAAACGCTACAATTCATCGCAAATCGTGATGATCCAGGAGCAGGGTGGTTACTCGGTCATTCTTAAAGTCTGGAAGAACGAAAATCGAAGCATCGGACAAGCCATCACGAGTTTCGAAGGAGAGCAGCCCCGCTCTTTCGTCATGCAGTACGATACCAACGATGAAAGCGTGCGGGTGGAGTGTGCAAAGCAGTAAGGGCCCGCGGTCACGATCCAATTAGCGACGACCTAGTCTAAGTAGATAGAATTTCAAGTAAAATAGTCTGACTAAAATAGTCAAATATGTTGACCGGTTTTACCTGGGGTGATAATAAATTCGCGAATGCGTGAGCCCGCAGAAGGTACGGAGTGGTTATGAAGCAAAGGTCATTTTGGATGCTGCCTGCCTTATTTACGATGATGGTATCTGTCTCCGTCGCGTTTGCGGGCACCGACATCAGTGGTGGCGGAGATGGTTACGCTTCCGAATTTATCGAAAGCGCAAAAACGGTTCTGAAGAAATCAGTGGGGCGCAGCACGATCGCAGGATCAGATCTCCCCGTCGCCGATTTGGAACGGGCAATTGAGACGACTCAAGTGGAAACGACCGCGGAAGCTTTGCGCGATAGTCTCGGATTCGAGCGTGATGCCTTGAACATTCCAGCCCGGAAGCTGATTCGCGTGAATCGGCAGCGCTGGAGTACGCTCGGCTGGCGCCAGAGACAGGTCCTCGCGATTCACGAGTATCTGGGAATTCTGCAGCACGATGATACGGCTTACAAAACATCCGCTCTTATCGTTGCTGCGGTGGATTCT
>MEPR01000043.1 GCA_001769835.1 Bdellovibrionales bacterium GWB1_55_8 | reverse complement strand
CGGAGGCCATGTTCTTTGATGATATTTCGACCGGCGCCGCGAATGACCTCGACAAAGCGACAGAAATGTCGCGCGCGATGGTCACGCGCTATGGAATGAGCAGTAAGCTCGGCCTCGCAACATTCGAACGCGAAGGTTCACCGATGCTAGGAGGTCAGGGAGCGATCAGAAGCTTTCAATACAGCGAACAAACGGCGCAACTTATCGACACGGAAATCGAGCGTATGCTCGACCAGGCTCTCGCGAAAGCCAATCAGATTCTGGCACGCTATACGGCACTGATCGACGAGGGCGCCGCGGTACTTCTCGTGCGTGAGACCATTGATGAAGCGGAACTTAAGAAACTCTGGGAGAAACATCGCTCAGCGGAACCCGAGCGCCCCAAGATTCAACAGGTAGTCTGATCAACGGAAGTCGCAACGCCTGCCGGAATCCGTAAAGGCCGGCGTGCCGCCGAGCCGATAGCAGTTCAACGTGAAGTCTCGAATATTCTCTCCGGGCTTCGAGAGGATGGATTTCCGAACCGTCCGCTCGGGTGCGACCTCGAAATCGGGATGACTGGAACGAGCCAGCTTCTTTTCGGAGTAAGTCTGACCGGGCCTTTCAAGCCAGTGAAGGCTCTCGATGGCTTCCAGGTACTGATCTGCCTGCACCCAGCCATTTTGATTCTGCATTTGCCAGCCGAGGCCATAGCTGTTGTGAACTTTCAATTGAAGCCTACAGTCGCCGTTCGCATTACAGACCTCGCGAATGCCACTGACAACCGTGGCGTGTCCCTCCGCGCAGACCTGCCCCTTTCTCTCGATGCAGACCGTAGTCAATACCGGTATGTCACTCAGGAGAAGCTGCTCGATTCTTGCCATGGCCCGTTGCCTGTCCTTGGGACTATTTCCAGTCACAGGGTGGCTTTTGTCTATCACGGGCGGCATACGGATCACCTGCGAGGACTTGCAGCTCGCTGGCACGAATATCTCCCAAAGAAACGCCTCAAACGAAGACTGCTGAAGAGCGGTACTCAGTTGCTCGATGTGCGCCGGGAAATATTTCCTGATCTCGGATTCCAGGCAGGTGGTGCAGCCCTGGTTGACTTTGTAGTTTGAAAATTTTGCCTGCAAAGCGTCCCAGCCGCCGGATTGTCTCAGTAGTTTCGCGAGTGGTGGAAAGGGCGCGCACTTTTCCTTGCGTAAAGCCGGTCCTTTCGCAAGTTCGGCCAGAATCAAGCCGGGATTTCCCCCGTCCTCGATCGCCGCGGAATTAGAACTGAATCCGGCCAGCGAAATAGGTGAGACCAGGTCATCTTCAGAATAGCGTCCGCAGTTATTCAGTTTGCAGATGTACTGCTCGGCAACGGTCGCCGCGGAAAATGAGTAACAAAGGCCCGCACCATTCTGGTCCTTGATCGGCGGCATGTTTGAAATTTCATGGGTTGTTTCCCTGGACGCCTTGAAATCCGAATCAGCAAGTACATAAAGATCCGCCTCCGCTGCCCAGAGCGCAGGACTGAGCAGAAGCAGAACCAGCAGAGACGCAGGGCTCTTCATCGGGAAGCCCCTTTCACCCGCTTCTGGTAGGCCGAGAACAGGTCCCAGGAATCAACCAGGGAGCCATCCTCGAACTGGCAGAAATTCGCCTGATTGAGCTTTGAATCAGTGAGGATCTGAACACTGCCGGCGACGCTCTCACAATGGTCACTGGCCGGATGACCCTTCAGTTGAGCGTGCTTGCGGACCTGTTTCGATGGATTCAGCTTGTAGGCCGTGAGCGCCTTGCACGAGGCCTTCCTCCGCGCACAGAACTCATCCACATGGAATTTCGCGACCTCAACGATATCAATTTTCTCTGGCACTGTTGTTTTCCAGTACCTGTACGTTTCCGCATTGGCACTGGCGCCAGTGGTTGCCGCGAGCAGAATACCCAGCGCATGAAATGCCACAAGACTTAGCCTCATGAATGCTTATCGATCCGATCGACGCCGTCCCTGAGTGAAAAGCGCCCATTTTCGGCGTACCGACAAAAAGTTGGCGCTCGCGGTCCGAGTGGGGATTTTCTGCCTATTTGCAGTCACTGCCGGGCACGCTATTATTTTAAACGGCATAGGAGATACTCACGTGTTCAAAAACGCAATTCTGGTGATCGGTGTGATGGTTGTGTCTGCATGGAATGTCTCAGTGGCGAATGCCGCGGCAAAACCCATGTACAGGGAACAGGACGGACAGAAAATTCAGCTGACGGAGGCACAAGTCGCCGCCGTTCGCGCGGTTGAAATGGAAGCGTGGGAGCCCCGCGCCGTGGCCAAAGCGGCCAAATACAGCAACCATCTTTTCACCAGCTATCTCGGAGCCGCGAAATCCTACGCCAAGGCCCAGGTCGAGGCAGATATTGCAAAGGACACGAAAAAAGGCGCTGACTTGAGGGCGCAGGCGGACAAACTCGCGGCGGAAGCCCGGAAAAGAGAAGCCGCCCTACGTGCCGACCAGGAACAGATCGGGAAACGGATCGCAGCCAAAAACGCGGAAATCACGAAGGCCAGCATCGAAGCGTCCATGATCCAGGCAGCAATCGGATCTCCGAATTACGACCAGGCAAAGCATGCACAGGTAACCACGACGCAAGAGAGACTGAACAGCGAGCTCGCCTCACTCCAGGCTCAGCTTGCCGGCACATCCGGCGTGCTGGCGGACTCGATCAATGCTGCGAGCAACGAAAAGAGGAGCTACGACTCGCAAATCGATGCTCTCGCGGGACTCATGAACAAGGACGGCGATGTG
Organism: Bdellovibrionales bacterium GWB1_55_8; assembly: GCA_001769835.1. Lineage (GTDB taxonomy): Bacteria > Bdellovibrionota > UBA1018 > UBA1018 > UBA1018 > GWB1-55-8. Next base: position 12,986 of record MEPR01000043.1, on the reverse strand, counting down.
CGCGGCGCCCAAGAGCTGAAATATTTTGATCAAGGCGTTGAGCTCATGTTCAAGGACATGGAAAAGAAGCACTTTGACGCGCAGTTTATGCTCACGAATCTGGATGTGCTCCAGCTGAAGAACTCACTGAACAACGAACAGCTTGAAAAAGTTCGTGAGCGATTCGATAACCAGCTCGGAGACACGCTCATGGGACAGTACGTGAATGAGCAGATCCGGAAAGCGATGCTCAAGATCTGTGATATCCGGAACAGCTGCCCCGCCACGGGCAACGAGGCAAACACCCAGGCCATCACCGATGTCATTCAGAAAGCTTTGATGGCGCCGCGGGAAGGAGCCCCGATGAAGAGGCCCGCGAAAGCCAACAGTGCAAGCAGCGAAGGTCCCGCTTCAAAGCAGTAGAATCACTCACACTGTTTGATCGTCGCGGTAGCGTAGAAATAGCAGCCCTGCGGAATCTTGCATGAAGGATGTTCCGGACCGGGTGATACCGCTGCGCCCGGACGTGTCCTGAAGAACGACGCCGTGCCAGGCGGAGGGGCGGGCTGCGGCGCAGGAACCGGCTGAGAGGTCGCGATCGGCGAGGGTCCGGTGCTTGGCGTGGGCTGAGGATGGGTCGGCGTCGCGCTCGGTGTTGCACTTGGCACAGGTGCCGGAGGAGGAGGCGTGCGGTCCAGCCACCAGACGGTCTCGAATTTAATCGTGACGCGGTCACGGTCGGCGCAGTCGAGGGTTCCGAACATTTCAGCGGAAAGGTTGGTCGCGCAATTCAGGTTACCCGATCCGTCGTCTTTCAGGATCGCCCTCCCCCCGTCGACGGTGAGATTGAAGGTGTTATCGGGCATCACTTCCCAAAGACTGTCCAGTTTCCCATCCGTCGATCGCACGGAGATCAATTTTTTCTTGCAGTCCGCCTGGATGACCAGCGGGCGAAGGGCTTCCACCAAGTCCACCCTGCCAATTCCCAGATTGCAGTTCCAGAGATTGACCTTCGCCGCCACCGGTTTGGAAAAGCTCCCATAAGGACACTGACTGGCAAACGGAGCTGCACCATTCACGAAAGTCATTCCGTCCTCGTTGGGACCCGCCTGCCCTGCGGCATCCGGCCCTCCGGATTTGCCACATCCATGCAAGGCTCCAAAAGTAAGCGCCGCCATCATCAACAAAGATAGAATCGAACCGCTCATGGCGCGCTCTGGGTGCAAAACGGACGCCACGGGTTTAGGATGCCGGGATGAAACAACCCGACCGCCCCTTATACGCACTATTCTGGATGACGCTGAGTGCGGTCGGTTTCTCCGTCATGGCCGTGTTCGTTAAAACACTCGGGCCCTCGGTCCCCCAATTTGAACTGGTCTTTTTTCGGTCTTTCGTAAATTTGCTCGTGGTGCTGCCGTGGATGCTCCACACGCGTGAGCCAGTCCTGCCACCCAGGAAATCCCTGGTGGGACTTCTGACCCTGCGTGGCCTTGCCGGATTCGGCGGGCTCAGCTGTCTCTTCTACACAGTGACCCACCTGCCGCTCTCGATTGCCATGCTGCTCGGCTGGACCTCTCCCGTTTTCGTCATTCTTTTTTCACGTATCTTCCTGGGTGAAAGACTCACACGAAAGCAGCTCGGCGCGGTCCTCTTCGCCTTTGCCGGCATGTCGCTTCTCGTCTTGAAAGTCGGACCCTCGGCAAGCGGCATCCTAGCGCTCCCGTTTCTGCCATTTCTGATAGGCATTATCGGAGCGGCATTCAGCGGCCTGGCCTATGTCGCCGTCCGTGCCGCAACAGCACGGGTCGGAGTCAACACGATCATTTTCTACTTTGTTGGAGTTTCGACCCTGCTCTCGGCCCCCCTGGCCGCACGAAACTTCACAATTCCGACCTGGGAGATCGCGTTTCAACTTATCTTCCTCGGCCTCTTTGCTTCTCTGGGTCAATTCACCATGACCCAGGGATTTCGTCATGCACCCGCCGCATTGGTCAGCACGATGAGCCTTCTGAATGCGGCCTTCTCGGCGCTTTTCGGGTGGTTTCTTTTCGGCGAAAGGCTGAACTCGATTCAATGGGTCGGACTCTGGGTTGTAGCCGGCGCGATTGGGTATCTCGGGTTCTATGGATATCGGCCGGACAAAACATCGAAAGCCGCTCTTGTTAGTCAACAACCGGGCTAATCGACGCGGGCAAGCTCTTGCGCAAGTGCAACCTCTATTATTTTACGCTATGTTGGACCATCGACTCGGCGATAGGATGAGTCATTCGCACAGGGAGAACTATGGCCCGCGTTAGGAAACCTCAACCTTCATTGAACTCTGTTTTTTTCTCGACCCCGGAACAGAAGGTGCTGAGACTGCTTTTGTCTGAGCCCACGACTTCTTTTTCCTCTCGCGTGATCTCTTCCAAACTGAAGGGCGTGCGAGGACTCGGCGGAACTGACGGCATTCTGCGCATTCTCGGCGAGCTGGAGATAGCGGGACTGGTGGACTTCGTGGACAATCGCCGCTCGGTGCGTTTGCGCGATGACTGCAGCCCCGTGCGCGTTCTGAAAACTTTCCTCGCAATCTGTGATCTCGAAGGACTGAAGGCGCTGCTCGAGCCGCTTTCGAGCAAGGGCATTCTTTTCGGCAGTCGCGCCAGCGGCACCAGCCGGTCCGACAGTGACTACGACATGTTTGTCGTTTCCGACCAGCCAGAGGAAATTCGAAAAGTGGTAAGCCGCCATCCGCTCGGGAAAATGATTGAACTCCTCGTATGGACTCCCGACGACTACGAGAAAATTGAGGAAAGGGACGGCGCTCTCGTACAGAAATTATCGCGCGGCATCGTCCTTTGGGGCTCATCCTGGTAAAGATCATGAAAGACTATAAAGACACGCTGAATCTTCCACAGACGGACTTTCCCATGCGCGGCTCTCTCCCCCAGCGGGAGCCCGAGCAGGTCGACAAATGGCTCGACAGCAAAATTTACGAACAAATGGTTCAGAAGAACCACGGACGCGCCAAGTTCCTTCTTCATGACGGCCCGCCTTACGCGAACGGGAACATCCATATCGGTCACGCGCTAAACAAGGTGCTGAAGGACGTCGTCGTCAAGTATAAGAACCTTCGGGGATTTGAGTCTGTTTTTATTCCGGGCTGGGATTGCCACGGCCTGCCGATCGAGCTCGGGGTTGAGAAACAGCTTCGCGATCAGAAACGCGAAAAAGCCGATGTGCCGATCACGGAACTTCGGGAGATGTGCCGAGAGTACGCGCGAAAATACATTGCTCTGCAGAAGAGCCAGTTCCAAAGATTGGAAATATTCGGCGATTGGAACAACCCGTATCTCACCATGGACAAGGGCTATGTTGCATCGATCGTGCGGGAGCTCGGACGATGCGCGGCCACGGGTGCTCTCTATAAGGGCAACAAGCCGGTACACTGGTGCGCCTCGTGCGCAACCGCGCTTGCCGAGGCGGAAATCGAGTACGCCGATAAGAAGAGCCCCTCCATTTACGTGAAATTCGATCTTGAGCAGGATGCGATCAACGCGATTCCCGCGCTTGCGAATGTCGCGAAAGAAGAAGCCGCCACGCGCGTTTCACTTGTGATCTGGACGACAACTCCCTGGACACTGCCCGCCAACATGGGAATTTCGCTTCACCCGGAATACGATTACGTCGCAATCAAGGTTCCCGGTCTGGACGGAACGGAAATCTGGCTGGTTGCCAAGGGTCTCCAGGAGCAATTTGAAAAAGCGGTTGGCTTCGAGAAAGCCTCCGAGCCTCTTTTGACTTTCAAGGCTGCGGCGCTCGACAGAAAACACGCAAAGCACCCCTTCATCGAACGAAAATCCCTGATCATGCTGGGCGAACACGTCACGCTCGAGGCCGGAACCGGGGCGGTTCACACGGCTCCCGGCCATGGTGTCGATGACTACCGAATCGGCATCAAGTACGGCATCGAAGTCAGCGCGCCCGTTGACGACAAGGGCCGCTTCACCAAGGACTTCCCGGCGATGGAAGGGCAGTTCGTTTTCAAAACGAACGAGGCGATCATCGAAGGCCTCCGAGCCTCCGGTCACCTGGTGGGGCGAGCGGATGTCCAGCACAGTTATCCTCATTGCTGGCGCTGTAACAGCCCGGTCATTTTTCGCGCCACCCCGCAATGGTTCATTGGCATGGAGCCGCGAGGAGGCGTGGGTCTCGACCTTCGCACCAAGGCTCTTCAGGCAATTCGCGAATCCGAGTGGATCCCGAGCTGGGGGATCAATCGCATTCTCGGCATGGTGGAATCGCGCCCGGATTGGTGTATTTCGCGCCAGCGCACCTGGGGTGTTCCGATCACCGTCTTTTATTGCGAGGGCTGCGAAGAACCCAAGGCAGATGCGGCGACTTTCGAGCACATCGCATCGCTCATTGATTCGCGCGGAGTGGACATCTGGTTCACTGAAAGCGTCGATAACCTGCTTCCGCCCGGAGCAGCCTGCGCAAAATGCCAGGGGAAAAAATTCAGGAAAGAGAAAGACATTCTTGATGTCTGGTTCGACTCGGGCGTCAGCCATGCGGCCGTTTGTGACCGCCGCGGCCTGGGCTGGCCCGCAGACCTGTATCTCGAAGGCAGTGACCAGCATCGCGGCTGGTTCCAGACCTCGCTGCTCACGGGTGTGGCCACTCGGGGACGTGCCCCGTTCCGAACCGTTCTCACCCACGGTTTCGTGAACGACAAGGAAGGCAAAAAGATGTCCAAATCCAAGGGGAACGTCACCTCCCCCCTGGATCTCATGAAGACCCATGGCGCCGAAATCCTGCGGCTCTGGGTCGTTCTGGAAGACTATCGAAACGACGTGAACTTCTCGACGGAAAGCCTCGAACGCGTTTCCGAAAGTTATCGGAAAATCCGCAACACAATCCGGTTCATGCTGGGCAACCTTTACGATTTCCATCCTGATACGGACCGCGTACCTTACGCCAAGCTCGGCGATCTCGATCGCTGGGCGCTCTCACGCTCAGCCGCGGTTCTGGAAAAAATCGGAAGTGCGTATGAGAGCTACGAGTTCCACCAGGTTTACCAACAGGTGGTCAACTTCTGCGTGACCGATCTCTCAGCCGTCTACTTTGATATTCTCAAGGACCGGCTCTACACCGCCGGCACGCGTTCCGCCGAGCGACGGTCCGCGCAGACGGCGCTCTGGATGATCTGCGATGCCCTGACCCGGTCGGTTGCGCCGATTCTGTCCTTCACCGCGGAAGAAATCTGGGGTTTCATGCCCGTCCATGCCGGGAAACCTGAGTCAGTGTTCCTGGCAAGCTATCCCGACCTTGAGGAGCTTCGTTCCTGGAAGAACGAATCCGTTGAAACCGCGTTCACGGGTATCTGGCAGGTTCGCGAAACAGTCCTAAAGGTTCTCGAGGACGCCAGACGCGAAAAGGTGATCGGACATCCGCGTGAGGCTCGCGTGAAGGTTACCGCTCCTGCTGAAACGATTGCAAAACTCGGTTCGACCCGTGAAGAGCTTTCTCGCATCTTCCTCGTAAGCGAACTCGAGCTGGCACCGGGATCGGAGACCCGGGCGGAAGTCAGTCGCGCGGCAGGCCAGAAGTGCGCCCGCTGCTGGGTCTATTCACAGAATGTCGGAAAATCAACGGAGCATCCCGAGCTTTGTGACCGCTGCACGGAGGCCGTGGAGTCAAAATGATTCAGACGACATTACGGCAGCTCGGCGCGAGAAAGTACCTCATATTGACGGTGATAACCCTCGTTATCATCGGACTGGACCAGTGGACGAAACAACTCGTGGTGGGCAGCTTCCGTCTCGGCGAAAGCATCTCGATCATTCCAGGATTGTTCAACCTCACTTATGTCAGGAATCCCGGTGCGGCTTTCGGGCTTCTGGCGCAGAGCCATCCCGCGTTTCGAATCCCCTTCTTCATCATCGTTCCCATCGTCGCCTTGGGCGCGATCGGCTACATATTCCGAAAACTTCCGACAGATGACATCCGGCTTTCAAGTGCCCTGTCGCTCGTCATGGGTGGCGCTATCGGGAACCTCATCGATCGCGCTCTTTTCGGCTATGTCATCGACTTTCTGGATTTTCACTGGCGCTATGCCTATCACTTCCCGGCCTTCAATGTGGCGGATTCCGCCATTTGCGTGGGCGTCGGGATTCTGATGCTCGACCTTTTTTTTCACAACCATTCGCCCGAACAGCCCACAACGAAACCCATAACGAAGAAAGACAGCGGCGCTGATGCACCCGCTACTCGTTAATCTCGGCTCACTTCCGATTCACACTTATGGCGTGATGATCGCCATCGGATTCGTGCTCGGCGTTTTGACGGTTAAAACACTCGCTAAACGAGCCGGTTTGGATGCGGAACGGTTCATCGACCTTGCCTTCTGGTGCCTGGTCATAGGTTTTCTGGGCGCCAGAATTCTGTACATCATCACCCGCTGGGATTATTTCGCTGCTGACCCCGCTGCGGCCCTTCGCGTATGGGAGGGCGGACTGGTGTTTTTCGGAGGGCCCATCGCGGTTATTCCCTTTGCCATCTGGTACCTGCGCCATTACAGGATATCCGAGTGGAAGGCGATGGATGTGCTCATGCCGGGGCTCGTGGCCAGTCACGCATTCGGGCGTTTGGGCTGTCTGGGCGCTGGCTGCTGCTATGGAAAGCCGACGGACTCTTTCCTGGGCGTCCGGCTCTATTCAGAGCTTGTCGAGTCGCACCTTCGCGGAGTTCCACTTCACCCCACGCAACTTTATGAAGCCGTTGCACTACTCCTGCTCTTCGGAGGACTGCTTCTCCTGTTCAGACGAAGGGCTTTCGATGGGCAGGTCGGGCTGACGTATTTCGCCGCTTATCCGCTGATCAGAAGTGTCATCGAGATTTTTCGCGGAGATCTTATCCGCGGCTTTGTGATTCCGGATATTCTGTCGACGAGCCAATTCATCTCGATTTTCTTTTTTGCCGTAGCAACCTTCTTCCTGCTCCACAGAAGCCGCCGGTCTGGGCGGATTTCGGCGAAGGTTTCCGCGAATGTCTGACATGCAGCAGGGAATATTGATACCCGCGCTGCTTTCGTTTCTTCTCGGATCCATTCCCTTCGGACTCCTGGTAAGCAGGATTTTTCGAGGCACGGACGTGCGAAAAGAAGGCAGCGGAAATGTCGGCGCAACGAATGTTTCCCGGGTGATGGGGTTCTTCCCGGCTGGTCTGCTCACTCTGCTTCTCGATGTTGCAAAGGGAGCCCTTCCCCTTTTCGTTTTGTACAATCCCCGGACAAGCTCCTGGATATCGGTGTTATCCGGCACACCGACGCTCACGGATTCCCAGCTGTGGATGGTCGGATTTGCGGCCGTCGCCGGCCATTGTTTCTCGCCTTGGCTTCAGTTCCGCGGCGGCAAGGGAGTGGCCACGGCTTTCGGCGTCATTGCCGTGATGTCGCCCATCTCCGCTCTCGTGGGCGTGGTGACATTCATCTCCATCTTCCAGGAAACCCGCACCGGCTCTCTCGCGAGCCTTTCCGCCGCACTGCTTTGCCTCACATCCCTTGCGGTCTTGAGCCACAACGGTGAACAGCTGTTTCCAGCGGCCGCCCTCCTGTTTCTAGTGCTGCTCCGCCATGAATCCAACCTCGACGCGCTCCTGGAAGGCAGAGAACATGTCTTTCGCTAGCCGTTTGCCGCGATGTCACCTGATTGCCTTCACGTTGCTCAGCGGTTTCCTTGTTGCCGCAGATTGTCGTGCTGAGACCAAGAACATCATGAAGGACGCCACCTCTGTCGAGGTTCGGGTCAGCTCAAGGCCAGAAAGGATCATCACGCTGGTTCCCTCTCTCGGCGAACTCACGGCAGACTTACTCGGAGAGGAGCTGCCTCGCTTGATCGCCGTCGCGGACCAGACGGATTATCCGCCGGCTCTGGCCAAACTAGCCAAGGTCGGCGCTTACCACCGGTTTAATATTGAAGCGGTGGCAGGGCTCAAGCCCGATCTGGTCCTTGCCAGCACTGACGGAAATGCGAAAGACCAGGTATTGCGTCTAAGAGAGCTCGGTGTGCCTGTTGTCGTCGTTGAAACGGGTGACTTCAATCAGATCGCGCAATCCATGCGACTGGTCGCGCGCGCACTCGGACGTCCCCAACGCGGCGAGGAAATGGCAGCTCAATTTATGAGAGGGGTCGAGAGCATTCGCGCCAGGGCGCGGAGCCGGAAGGGCACCCCGCCCAAGGTGCTTCTTCAGGTCGGTTCAAATCCCCTCGTGGTTGCTGGGCCGAAATCCTTTTTGCATGAGGCGCTGATCACGGTAGGCGCTGAAAACATTTATGCCGACTCCAGCTCGAGATATCCGCGTCCGTCTCTTGAAGACGCGGTTCATCGGCGGCCTGACGTCATCCTGGTGGTTTCGATGGGACCCTCGCCCGTGCCCGCGCGGAACTCCGTCGAGTCCTGGAAAGCATTTCCTGAAATCCCAGCCGTGAAAAATGGGCGTCTCCACCTACTTCTCGGAGACTCTCTGGTGCGACCGACGCTCCGGCTTCTCGAGGGTCTGTCGCTTCTGGAAAAAGGGATCTCGCGATGAAACGTTCGAATCCTAAATGGTTCTTTCTTGCCGGGCTGCTTACCTGGCTCGCTTCTTTCGCATTATCACTCAGGTTCGGTGCCGTCGTCGACGCTGACTGGAAACTGATCGCGCAACTCCGGATCCCAAGAGCCCTGCTGGCTTCTGCCGTTGGCATGGGACTCTCCACGGCTGGAGCCACGTTGCAGGCGCTGTTTTCAAATCCACTCTGTGAACCCTACACACTTGGAATTTCCTCGGGAGCGGCCCTCGGCGCCGTGATCGGAAGCGCGCTTGGTTTGCAATGGCTCCTTGCAGGACTTACAGGGTCCGCGTTCATCGGTGCCCTGGCCTTCATGGGAGTGTTGTTCGTCATCGCTCACCGGCCGAATGTCTCGAATTTATCGCTTCTTCTTGCGGGCGTGATGCTAGGATTTCTGGGGTCGAGTCTGCTGGCGCTCTGGATGGCCCTCTCCGATCCTGAAGGAATTCAGGGCGCCCTGGTCTGGTTGCTCGGGGACCTTTCAAGAGCTCGCCTCTCAGGGTCCGTTGCCTCCATTGCTTCCATGCTTGGCCTGCTTGCGTTGATCTGGTCGCGCTCTCGCGAACTCGATGCACTGCTGATGGGAGAGGAAGACGCCCTGGGTCTCGGAGTCGCCGTTCAAACAGTTCGCAAACGGCTGATCATACTTTCTTCTCTGATCATTGCAATCTGTGTCAGCGCCGCTGGAATGATCGGCTTTATTGGCCTGGTCGTTCCTCACTTCGCCCGACGGTTCGTGGGATCGCTGCATCGCTCGCTATTGCCCGCCGTCGCGATCTGGGGCGCCGCCGCGCTGACGTTGGCGGATCTCGTCGCAAGAGTGGCCACCCGTCCTTACGAACTTCCGGTGGGCGTGGTGACCGCGCTGATCGGAGCTCCTGTTTTTCTGTGGGTCATGCTCCGGAAACGAGCTACGCCATGAGCACAAAACCGCTCCTCGGTGTGTATGGAGTCAGTTATCGGTTCGGGTCAAAGCAGGTCCTCGATTCAGTTTCCTTTGAACTCGAAAGGGGAGACATTCTCGCCCTTCTCGGGCCGAACGGGTCGGGAAAATCCACCCTCCTGAAAGCGGTTGCTGGAATCATTCCGCTTCACCGGTTCCGGCAGCCCGGGTGTGAAGGCGTTATTCGCTATCTCGGGCAGGATTTCACGCACGTCAGCTCTCGCGAGCGCGCCTCGCACGTTGCTTATGTCCCGCCTGACCTGCGAGCGGAGTTTCCGCTTTCCGCGGAGGAGGCTGTACTCCTGGGAACCAGCTGCCACTCACCTTCGACTACGGGGGGCAGTCGAAGCGAGGAAGCGGCCGTTCGGAAAGCCATGGAGCTTTGTCTGTGCTGGCACCTCCGAACTCAGGATCTTCACACTTTGAGCGGTGGCGAGCGTCAGCTTGTGGCGATTGCCCGTTCCATCGCGCAGGGTGCGAGAATCCTTTTTCTTGATGAAGCGCTCTCGCGAATGGATTTGAACCATCAGGCGGAGATCGGGAAAGTTCTGAAGAGTCTCGCGTCCGACGGCTATGCCATCGTGCTGGTCGCGCACGATCTGAACCTCGCGTCCGAATGGGCCGGATCAGCACTGCTCCTCCGCGCAGGCAAGCAGGTTGCCCTGGGGCCGATCAACTCGGCCCTCACCGAGAAAAATCTCAGAATCCTCTACCCTGGCTGTGAACTGAACGTAAGCAACAGCCCGTTCACGGGAGCTCCGAAAGTGTTCTTCGGCGGAGCCCGGCCCGACGGTCGCTGATCATTCCGCGCCTACCGGCAGACGCACCGTGAACGTGGTCCCGCGGCCCACTTCCGAGCTGACTTCAATTCTCCCGCCCATGCCCTGAATAATGGAGTTGGAAATGGAAAGCCCGAGCCCCGTTCCCTTGGCGGAACCCTTTGTCGTGAAGAAGAATCCGAAAATCTTTTCGAGGTTTTCAGGCGCTATCCCGCAACCGGTATCACGAACCAGCAAGACCATTTCATTCGAATCCGGAGGGCTCAATGTTTCGACAAAAATCTCACCCGCGCCGCGGCGCTCCTCGATGGCTTCCTTGGCGTTCACCAGAAGGTTCATGATAACCTGCTGCATCTTTCCAATCGCGCCAAAAACGCGCGAATTCCTTGCTCGCAGATTCATCACGATCCGCACATTCTGCTTTCTGTAAATGATGTTCACCAGGGCGACGGTGTCTTGCACGGCCTCGTGAACATCAAAAGCGCGGCTCTCCTCAGGATCGCGTCGAACATGATCCAGCAAACCCTTCAAAATCCCGCTGATCTGTTCGATCGCACTTTCCTGAATGGAAAGGAACTGCTTCAGATTCTTGTCCTGAATACCCAGTCTGCTCACGATGTCGCCGAGCACGTCGAGATTTCCTCGAATGACCGTAAGCGGGTTGTTGATCTCATGTGCGACACCAGCCACCAGCGTTCCGATCGCAGCGAGCTTTGACGCCTGATGAACCTGATCCTGCATGCGCCGACGATCCTCTTCCGCGCGCTCGCGTTCAGTGACGTCCCGGATCACGCTCACGTTTTTCTGAAGCTTTCCGGAAGCGTCGAACATGGGTCTGACGAAATGCTCTGTCGGAAAAATCTCCCCGTTTTTCCGCTTCATCCACGAATGCGTTTCATAAGATCGTCCGGCGGCAAACGAGGCCGCGGCGCCGTCGCTAAAATTTTTGAATTTCTGATAATCCACGTGAAGAAGCAGTGTTTCCTGGCCGATTAGTTCATCACGGGAATACCCGAACATTTTTTCAGCCCCGGCATTGCAATCCAATATTCGGCGCGTCCCGCCCGATGGGTCCACGATGATGACTGCTTCCTGCAGGCTCGCGAAAGTCTGCTCGAGAAGCTCACAGGAATCACGATAGCGGTTGGCTGCATTTGCAAGTTCGATCTCTGTCTTTTTCCTTCCAGTGACATCATAGAAAAGACTGAGCTTGTAGGCGCGGCCGGACGGGTCTTTTATGAGCGAATCCAGAATCTCGAATACACGACCAGTGGGGGCTTTCGACCACTCCCACTTCTGCGATTCACCCGCGCAGACTTTTTTCAAGTTGCACCAGGGGCATTCATCCTTGCGCCCGTTGAAATACTCGAGGCACCTTTTTCCGGAAACCTTTCCGAAGGTTTTTTCCAGAACAGCATTTGAGTAAACGATCCTGAATTCGGAATCGATGATGGCGATCGCGAATTCGGCAAGATCAAAGATTGCCCCGATGGATGAAAGCCAATTTTTAGTAATGTCGTCGCTCGCTTGCATCGTCAACCTGTCACGCATCAGAAATAAAGAGTTGCTCCGAAAATATGGGACGTCGCGGCTGTCGGACGCAGGGCACGCGTCATGCCCCAATCCAGTTGCATACGGGGTCCGATCCAGCCCAGGCCGAGACCATAACCATCGGCTCGACTCTCAAGAAAAGGAATATAGGCGTTTCGAAACGCGCCCACCCTCAGAAAAAGGTCGGACGCCATCACGAATTCAGCACCTGACTCGTGCCCGAAGGTCGAGGCCGGCGTCAAGGCTGGCGCGATATGAGGATCGAAGTAAAAAAGGATGATCCTGCTCACGTTGATCTTGGTTCCTAGCGCATACTCCCGGAGCAATCCGAGAGTGGTACCCGACTCAAACAGGTTATCCACCAATCCCACGACCTGGAGCCACTCCGACGCAACAAGACTTACGGACAACGTTCCGTCGCGGACGACCTTGCCATCTTCCCCGCGCGGCATGATGAGCTTTGCGCCGATACCGAAGCCAAAACGCTTGACGAAAGCACGTGATGCCCCAAGATGCAGAAAATTGAAACTTTCCCCCCGCGTGTACCCGACCCCTGCCTGGAAGAGCTCGGATCGCCCATCCTGAACTGATGCGTTCAGATTTCTTCCGTGCAAAAAGCTGCTGCCGTCGGGCTCTGTTGCGGGCCCACGGAAATAGAGTGCGTTAATGGAAACACTATAGCTGGGTAAAAGAGCCCCGAACGAAGGGTTCAGATAGATCGCATCATTCATAATGGGCCCGGCGCGACCAGCCCCCCCCAGACCTGCCGTTCGCGGCGAATGAAAATCAGATGCGGCGGCCGTGCTCGCAAGGAGGCAGAGCGCAAAGACGCTGAAAACAGAAGGGTTTCTGGCGCTCAAGTTTCTCTTTCTCCTTTACAATGACTTTGAAAATGGCTAATTCTCGCTCCCCCATGAGCTTACACAAAGAAAAGCTTGAAGGCTTTCGAAAACAGTTAGTGGAACGTCGTGAAGCGATCAGGCGCGATATCAAGAAAAAGTCCGCGGAGCTCACCGGCGACGATGTCGCTTATGCAGATTCTGTCGATCAGGCGGCTGCGGACTCCGAGAAGCAGCTGCTTGCCCAGATGAAGAACCGCGAGGAGCTGGTCCTCGTACAGATTAATCAGGCGCTCCGACGCAT
>MEPR01000042.1:15719-15908 GCA_001769835.1 Bdellovibrionales bacterium GWB1_55_8 | reverse complement strand
CGATAGGGAGAGGTGCGCCTCAGTCCACCCACATCTTCCTTGAAACTTGCCGCGCTGACCGTTCTTTCGATCGCTCTTCTGGTTTTTTTAATCCAGCAGCCCGAGAGTTCCGCGCAAAGCGCCTACTCCTGCCCCGGTGGTAAAACCTATCCGGTCGCGCTCACGTTTGATGATGGCCCGGCGGGAAAA
>MEPR01000042.1:0-15688 GCA_001769835.1 Bdellovibrionales bacterium GWB1_55_8 | reverse complement strand
AGCACCAGATTCGTGGAACCTTCTTCGTGCTCGGAGATCGCTTCGGTTCAGAGACCGATCGAAAAGCGAATTTCCCGATCCTCCAGCGAATGTTGGCCGAAGGTCACATCATCGGCTCTCATACGTATAGCCACCTCAAGCACAGTTCCGAACCCCCTGAAAAGGCGGCGCGCAATATCGCGAAAGCCACAGAACTGCTCCGTCCTTATCTGAGCCCCGTTCTGCGTTTGCCATATGGCGACGGCTATTTTCGTTCCAAGGATCCGAAAAAGCAGAAGAAGAATGACCGCGTGATGGCCATGGTGAAAGAGGCCGGCTTCACTCACGTGGCATGGGACATTGACACGAACGACTGGAATCCCGCGCGACGCAAGGACATCGTGCGCTCGATGATGTCGCAGATCTGCACTGAAAAGGGGGGCGTGATCCTTTTTCACGACGTCCATCCGAACACCGTGACCAACCTTTCTTCATGGATCGACATCATCAAAGCAGCAGGCCATACGATCCACGGGCTCGACCACTTCGTGCCCGCAGCCGGAAAACGGATGACCGACCCTGATAAGGAATGCGCGACCTGCGCACCCAACCCGAAGCCTGAAAAGGCCCGTTGGGTGGGCGAACTGATCCAGAAAATCCCGCCGGAAAAGAAGGCCAAACTCAAGGGAGCAAAGAAATGAGCCGCATAGCAGCGCGCCACTTTCCACTCATTGTTTTGCTGACAGCCACACTCACCTGGGCCTCGTCCGTGATCGGCTCAGCGGAAAAGCCTGAAGCAGCGCCCGCAAAAACGCGGTATTCGGCGACTGCAATCTCTACAACGGATGTTTTCGCAGGCACGTTGAAGACAACTTCAGGAATGGAGCCTGAGAGCGCTTTCTGGAAAATCAATCTGAGGACCGGCACGACGTCCAGCATTGAACTTCCCGCCGAACTTCGCGACCGCGAAATTGTCGGCATCCTCCCCGCGAAGCAGGGCGTTTACGTCATTTCGCAGTACACCATCGAACAAGGCGATCAACCACTGGTACATCACTTTGATACCGGCCCGGGCCGCTGGAAGCGTGTCGGCCAGGTCGACTGCCCCGCGTTCAGCGTGATCCATTCGTCAAAGAAAGACCTCACGTTCGAATGCGAGGAGCTTGATGAATCCGGAAAAACAATGCCGAAGAAGAAATCGCTGGCCCTGCTGAAGCAGTTTCCCGTGACCGCGCGCGATTTGAAGATTCCGCAGACACAGGACGCCGCGGCCTCCCGTGAAGTACGCCTTCAAGGCACTCCCTTTGAGTGGGATTCGCTGAAGGTGCGCCTGGATAAAAAAGAGAAAACCTACGATGCCAGCGCACTCACCACGGCGCATGAGTCCCAAACCAAAGCACCAGCACCCCGAGCACAATCCGGTACCAGCCAAAAACGCTGAGGCTGTATCGCTGCAGAAATCTAATGAAAAGCCCAACCACGGCCCAGGCCGAAAGGAAGGCGCTTACCGACCCGATGGCAAGAATTACCCCGTCCGCCGCCCAGTTGAGGTGGGGTAGTTCCTTCGCCATTTTCAAAGTAAAAGCGCCCGCCATCGTGGGCAGAGCGAGAAAAAAAGAAAACTCCGCGGCCGCGGTACGGCTCAAACCGGTAAGCCGGCCACCGATGATGGTGGCGCCTGAACGCGAGGTACCTGGAATCATCGCAAGGCACTGAAAAAAACCGATCTTCACGGCTTGAAAAGGAGTCACCTCTTCCGCTCGCGAAGTCCGGTTCAGTCCGGTTCCGCGTTCGATCACGAGCAGGATGACGCCTCCGATGATCAACGCCAGCGCGACCACGTCCGTCCGCATCAGGAAATCCAGGTAGTCCTTCAGTGCAAACCCGATGGCAGCCGCAGGCAGAAACGCGGCCAGCACGCTGATCCAGAAATTCCGCGCCTCCGCGCGATCGAGAACTCCCATTGCGGAACCGTAAAGTCTTTTCCAATAGAGCAGGACGATGGCGAGAATCGCGGGGAGCTGGATCACGATGTCAAAAAGATTGTCCAGCTGTGCTGCCCGGGCGGGGTCCGCAGTCAGAGGGAAAAGATCCCGGACAAGCACGAGGTGTCCGGTTGACGAAACAGGAAGGAACTCCGTCACACCTTCAATGATTCCTTTGATCGCCGCATTCAGCCAATATTCAGACATCGCGATTCACCCTTCGATACAGCAAAGAATACAGAACTCGCGCTCAGCAGGCACCAAATAATCCCTTGAGCGGACCGGCACTTATATGATCAATTATTCTATTGACTACTTTATCAGGCTCCTTTAAAACCAAGCCCATGACTACCGGACGACCTGGCAAAATCCTGATCCCTCTTCTTTTCTCATTGAGTGGCGCCGTTCTTCTGAGCGGCTGCGATCCCAAGGAACTTCCACGAAGCTGCCGGGTCGAATCAGTCTCCCAGGAGTTGACAGGCCCTCCGGCTCCGCCACCTGCGGAAGTCATCGTTGATCCGGCATCCTTGAGATCACTTCTTTTCGAGGGCAACACCTCTGTCCTGCTCGGACTCAACCGCCTGCACCAGGCGAAAGAACAGGTGAATGTCGCACGAGGCAACCTCCTTCCGTCCATTCAGCTCGGCGGGCTGCTTTACTCAGGCGGCAATCCGGCCTTCATCCTGTCCACCGTGGAATTCCTGGTTCCCTTCCTGATTCCGGCACGCTGGTTCGATTACTACAAGATCAAAGACCTTCTGCAGGCCGAACTTGTAGGCCTGAAACTCCTGCGCCTGAACCAGTACGCGTCAGCCTATTCACTGACTCTCGCAATGTCCTCGGATCAGGAACTGGAAGGCATTATTTCCGAGGAGGCTTCTGATCTCACCGAAATCGAGAGCATCGTTGAAACCCTCTACCAGTCCGGCGCCGTACCTTTGTCGGACCTGAACACCGCGCGAACGAAGGCGGAGCTCGCGAGGATTCATGTCAGCAAAATTTCGGAACTCGTCGCTGGCGAGAACGCCTCGCTTCGGCGCGCCTTGGGCCTGTCGCCGGAAACGCTGGTGACGCTGAAAGACGTGCAGGCTCCTGCGTCCGAGTGGGAGGAAAAAGCTCTCATCGATGTGCTTCCGCGGACCCTGGAACTGGCGCCCGAGTCCCTGCAGCTTTCATTTCTCAGGGAAGCGGCAAAAAAGGATCGTTGGAGCAAGATTTTCGGCTTCCTGTCAGGTGCGAGCGTTCGCTCCGAAATGGTCGGAAGCGATCATAGCGCAGCCCTTTCAGATTCAACCGCAGGCATGAACTTCGGCATCGGCTTTTCCTATTTCCCGGCAATTCAGCTCTCGAAACAGCAGGAGAGCGCACTGGTCATTCGCGAGCAGGAACTTGAAAACGAACTCACCGACGTACTCGACGTCGCGTTGATCGCCGTCGCGAAGGCCAAGGAGCGTTTGAAGAGTGCCGATCGCGCCGTAGCCCACTCCGCGCAGGCCTATGAAGCCCGTCTCGATCAATATCGCGCAGGCGCCCTGACACTGGACTACCTTCTCGAATCCCGCGGATCGCTCCGGCAGGCGCAAACAGAAGCCCTTCAGGCGCGGGCCCGGCTCAGCATGAGCCGGGTGACCCTGCACCGCATCCTGCTCAGTGACCAATTTGAATCGATTGAAAGCTGCGAGCTTTCCGAAGGAGTCTGAGGCGCTTTCATGGCAGAATGAGCCATGCTTTCGCGTTTTAGAATCATTCTCTGTGGTCCCAGGATTCCCGGAAACATCGGCAGTGTCGCAAGGGCGGCCGCAAACTTCGGGGTGCGGGAACTGTTTCTCGTCAGCCCGGCCTGCAATTGGAAATCGCCCGAAGCGCAGGTTCGCGCTGTAGCGACAGCCGGCAGGATTCTGCACGAGGCCCGCATTGTGGCATCCCTTGAAGACGCGCTGAAGGATGTGCAGGTCGCCGTCGGTTTCACCCGGCGCGGCGGGCGATCGCGGGATCCTGAACTCTTTCACCAGGTCCTGCCTGAACTGGCGGAGCCCTTGCGAATCGCGCTTGTATTCGGGAACGAGGAAACCGGACTGACCGATCAGGAACTCAGGCTCTGCACGATCGCATCGGAGCTCTCGACGGACCCTGCGTTGCCGTCGATGAACTTGAGCCATGCGGTAGCGGTCGTGCTCGCGCGCCTTCATGAGGAGTTCTCCGGAAGTTCGAACGGTAAAACCAGGCAACCCAAGGCGGCCCTGGCCGACATGTCGGACCTCGAAGGACTGCTCGCGCAATGGCGGGAAATCCTGTCTGACGTCGGTTTGACGACAGCAGGCAATCCCGAGCGCATGATCGGCCGCTTCCGCGAGATCTTCCATCGCGCGGCACTATTGCCTCAGGATGTGAAATTGTTCCGGGGGTTTCTATCAAAAACAAAACGGGCGCTCCGGCTTGCCCGGTCGCGCCCGTCAGAACTATCCCGATAGAACGCTCGGATCAGTGAGCGTATGCGCCCAGAATGAGCGCGGCGAGATGAAACGAAAATCCGTAACACGCATCGCCTTCAAGACGGAAAGAGACCGTTTCGCCACGGATGGTGGCCGTGTAAACGGGGTTGATGAAATGGTCGTTTTCAATTTTGTCGAATTGAATTGTCACGGTGACGGGTTCACCCGCTATTTCAAGAAGCAACGCTTTCTGCTCCTTGTTGATGCCCTTCAAGTAAATCGCGGTCTCGCGTGATTTGCCATCGATCTGCTGCTGAATAACGCCGCCGATCTTGTCGCCATCTTTCTTGAAATTGGCGCGAACGATCTGACCATCACGGCGCATGATGAGTTCGGATGAGAAGGTGGCTTCATCCACAAAACCCCAGACCAGAAAGTCACGAATGGATCCGGCAATCGCATGATCGTAGGTCTTGAGATCAATACCCGTACCAGTAATGGTTGCGATGGGGTGATCTTCCGCCATCACGACGGATGAAAACGAGAGCGCCAAAATTGCGATTAAAAGCTTCTTCATGATTTCCCTTTCAGTTCTCAGTGACAATTCGAAGAATGAAAAGACGCAAGTTCAGTCGTTTCCGTCGAAACAGCGTCTCTGAATCCTTCAGTTTCCGCACCTTGGTTTCGCATCGCTTTGCGAACTTTTGCCACGGTACCGGCATCTATTACGAATTGAGTACCATCTCGCGGCTTGATCCAATAGTAGGAATTTTTGTTGGTCTTCACGAAAAAGGCGCCTCTAAACGAAAACGAATGATCCTCGTTTCCGATCGGAAGATTCAAAATACGATAGCCTTCGAGTTCCCGATTCACCGACAAACGCCAGGTTTCCTGGATTTCCACTATTCCGCCGGGTCCTTTCATTCGAGTCTGAGATTGAAATCCGCTCTCCACAATGGGCCCATCGAATTTATCGTTTTGCACTTTAATAAAAAACAACAGATGAGTTGCGCCACCGGCATCCGTCCTCGTGAGCATTCGATCGACGAACATCTCGCAGTTCTGAACATAATAATGATTCTCTTTGAAAAAGTCCGGACTGGTCGCTTTTGCTTCGACTGACAAGAACGCGAACAAGACAACCCACAAGGACCTCATGAGACCCCCTATCGTTCGCGGAACTACTCCTAACGAAGAGGACAGGTTACAGTCAAATTTTAATCCCGGCGCGCTTGCGTCAGCGGGGTCGGCATTGACAGCGCATTCGCTGATGTGTAGTTCTGACTAAACTTGGGGGTTCGATATGATCAGAATTTTATTGGTCCTGTTTTCTTTCATAACGCTCACGGCCAGTGCGGCAGAACGGATTTCCGGAGCGCAGGCCCGCGAACTGATTCGCGCGGAAGGTGCCGTTCTGGTTGATGTCCGCTCGCCTGATGAGTTTCGCGAGCGGCACCTTGCTGGCGCGATGCATTTCCCGCTTCCGACACTCTCGATTGATCTGTACCACTTTGGTGCTTTCGATCGTCCGATCGTCGTTTATTGCCGCAGTGGACGCAGATCCGCCGAGGCGGCAGGAATCCTCGAGCACGCAGGATATTCACGGGTCTATGACCTGGGCCCCATAGGGGCCTGGGACAATTAACAGCGCGCCCAAAATTCTTCTATTGACCGCGAGGCCAGGTCTCGGGGATTTCGCGAAGATCCGCCCCAACAATGAAAGGTTCGAGCGCCTGGGTTCTATCCACGAATACGAACGCGTCATAGCGTCGCGAGAGTGACGTGGGCACGTAATTGCCCCAACGCTCACGTCTTGGATCATAAACGACTCCAATAGCTCGATGATCGCGGAACTCCTCAAGCGACGAGCTCGCGGATGATCCGAAAACCGAGGCGAAAATTTCCGCTTTGAACTCCCCCGCAAGCTGATGCCCCGCGGATTCGACACTACCGGAGCGTGCGGGGGGAATACGAAGCCGCTCAATCGGACCATCCCAGGAATGGGAAGCGATGACTGTTCCCTCGTGGGTTCCGAAACCTACGAGCGCCACGTTATCAGCACCATATTTCTGGCGTGCAAGTCCGCCAAGGTTCACGAGGCCCTCGCCGGCCATGTCGGTGGCGCGATAATCTCCCACATGGGTATTATGAGCCCAAACGATGCATCGAGCCGGATTCCCGAACTCAGAATGATGCACTAGAAGCTGGTCGAGTGTTTCCAGCATATGCCTGTCACGAACGTTCCAGGATTCGTCATCCGCCTGAATCAGCGCCCGATAATAACTTTCCGCGTTTTTAACAACGCGGGCGTTCTGCCTCGCATCAAACAGAGCGGCGGACACACCCGGAATCCGCGCTTCGACCTCACTGAGACGCAGACGCAAAAGATCCTGGAGGACCTCGATGACCTCCGATTCGCAGCCCTCCGGGAAGCGCAGGAGCGAACGCGCATAAGCTTTCTCATTCCGATGGTAAGCGTCGAAACACTGGTAGCGGACCTTGGCCCGGCGCGCGAGGAAGGGATTGATCTTTTCCAGCTGATCAACGACTGCCTGCATGGATTCGAACAATGAATAAACATCCAGTCCATAGAACCCAGCACGCATTTTAT
Source organism: Bdellovibrionales bacterium GWB1_55_8 (assembly GCA_001769835.1). Classification (GTDB taxonomy): domain Bacteria; phylum Bdellovibrionota; class UBA1018; order UBA1018; family UBA1018; genus GWB1-55-8. Next base: position 8,681 of record MEPR01000042.1, on the reverse strand, counting down.
CGAGGGTTCTGGAATTATGACTTCTCATCCATTCGGCCAGGCGGACTATTTCAGCATTGGCCCACATCCAGGTGGGCCAGCGATGAAAAGACTCCAGTGCCTCGCGGGCACTCCCCTTCGCGGGCACGCGGTGCAGATAGTGGTTGAGATCGGCGCAAGGGGGCCAATCACCTTCCACCGCAAGAAAGCGAAATCCGTGTTTGACGATCAGCCATTCCGAAATAAGCCGCCTGAGTTCATAGAATTCATGCGTCCCGTGAGTCGCTTCCCCCAGCATGACGACGCGAGCCTTGGCGAGCGTGTCGACCAGCGGCTCGAAATCGAGAGGCCGCAGAATGGGAAAAGATGCATCCTTCCATGCGCGAACATAAGTCGTATCGTGAGGAGAGTCCATGCAGGCTGATGCTGCAAAGGACCCACCAGAAACAAAAGCTCAGAGCTGGTAGCTTCCCGTCACGTAAAACGAAAGCTGCGACTGCGACACGGTCTGGACATCGAGCTGCCCGCCAAGCGCCTGCCCCTGCCCCTTGCCACCTGCGTACGCCGCACCGACGCTCAACGAGGAACCAGGCTTGCACAAGGCGACGGCCAAGGTGCCGCCGAGAAGATTCACGTTGGGAGCCTGATTCGCCAGCGTCGGATCAATCGGGGACGTCCTCGACCGGTTGGTATAGACACCCGTCCTGAACGCCAGTTCCTCAGTCACGTAAAACTCCCCTCCAAGAGAAGCGTTCAGAACCTCGCGATAGCCGAAATCGTTGTCAGGCAGGTGGAAATCAACCTGCCCGGTAAACATTGAGCGTTTACTGAAAAAGTACGCGGCTCCGAAGCTGAACGAAGGGTTCGTGGGCTGCTCATGAGCCAGCGCATTTTCCGTAAGCACCTTGTCGGCCTCATAGCTGCCTCCATAGTTTACCGGCACCCCGTTTTCTGTCTTGGATTCGAAAACTCTGACGCTACCCTTGCCGCCGGCATTGATCGTGGTGCTCGCGGTCACGCCGAGCGAGAGCTTGGGCACAGGCATGTACTGCACGCCCAACTTGGGAGTCAGGCCGAAACTCGAGGTTCGAGCATAGGTATTGAGCTCGAGATATTTTCCCGTAGGCACGGGGTTGAAGATCACGAGCTGATTATCGATAGCATTCATGAAACGATAAAAACCATAAAGGGTCACCCCGACGGTCACATTATTCATGACCTCCGTCGCGAACGACGGCCCCGCAAGATACGTGATGTCCTGCTGGAACAGACGCCGTTTGAAAGTATGCGCCTTTCCGTCGGTCACGCTCAAACCGGTGATTTCGTCGTCCTGGTCGATCAGCTGTGAACTCGGCACGACGACTGAAAACCCGAATTTGTGTTTTCCAAGGGCCTGAGTGAAGCCGAAGAACGCGGGCAGAAGCGATTGCGAGGTGTAAGAGTAGTCCTGTCCTGGAACGATCTCCTGGAACTTCTGTGTCTCGGTACTGAACGCGTTCGCCGAGAGGCTGAAGTAGTTTTCCTGGCTGAACATGATGCCCGCGGGATTATGATACATTCCGCTTGGATCATCCGAGATCGCGACATAGGCGCCCCCCATGCCGGACGCTCGCTCACCAATGAGAATGTCCTTATAATGGTACTCGGATGCGAAAACCGCTCCGGGCAGGGCGGCTGTGACGATCATGACCAGGATTTTTTTTATCATCACAGCTTTCCACTCCGAAGCGCTTCATTGAAGCGCTTGTTCAATACGGCGCTGCCGGCCTTTGTTGATTTACTGAAGCCGTTGTCGGCGATAAATTTGTCGAGCTGGGCGATGCGTTCGCCAAAGGGCGGATGCGTTTTCCCGATGTTCGGGGTATGGGCTTCGCCTTCCATTCGTTTCACCAGGTCCCGGAGAGCCAGGGGATCATACCCGGCCGCCGCGGCATAGAGCACGCCCGCACGGTCTCCGGCCTGCTCGCGCTCGGGCCCCAGTCCCTTTTCAAGGAGCATCTTCATGCCGCCATCCACCATCGTCGCCAGGTTTCCCCCGATGTCCGACTTTCCCCGGGACATGAGGCGCACAAGAGTCTCGGAGGACGTCATCTCCTTCTCAGGCGCGATCTCGTTGTACATGTGCTTTTCGTTCACGTGCGCAACCTCGTGCGCCAGGGCAGCGGCAAGTTCCGCCTCGCTCTTCACGGTTTTAAGCAAGCCCTTGGTCACAAAAATAAAGCCACCGGGGCAGGCATAGGCGTTGATGGCATCGACGTTCAGGATTCCGAACCGAAACTGAAGTTCCGGTCTCCCGGATTGAGATGCAATGACCTGCCCGACAAGGTTCACATAGGCCAGCGCCTGGGGTGAGGACTCGTAGGCGCCAAAGTGCCCGAGCAAGCGGGCGGCGATTTGCCGTCCCACCATCACCTCATCGTCCACCTGCTGTGAAAGCTTTCTGCGATCCATTTCATCGCGCTCCTTTTGCGTGGACTGTTGAGCGCAACCCGCGTTCAGCAATCCGCTGGTGAGCGTGATGACCGAAACAATTCGAATGAGCTTCTTCATTGGGCTTCCTTACTCCAGATTTCCGGATTTCCTGAATTGCCTGACGGCGCCTTCCTGCAGCTTGAACGCTTCCATCTTTTTCAGCGCATCGTAATCGGCCCTGAAAAGTTCGCGGCCCCCGCGTACGCGTTCATCGGCATTCAAGCCACGCGTTGACGCGGTCACGGAGTAAGAAGACTCGCGACGCCGGCTGGCCTTTTCAAGGCTCACTTTCACTTCCTGGCTCAAAGTCGCATGGCCGACAGGCTTGTGAGAACTGGTGAACAACTTCGAAACCCAACCCTCCCGCCCGCCGGAACGCGTCTGCCGCACGCGCAGCCACACCCCTCGTTTTTCGAGAACCTCGAGCTCCTCACCACGAACAAGAGGCCCGATAGTCGGCGCGGCCATCTGCGGTCCGGCTTTGAGCGCGGTCTTTTCGGCTTGCACATATACAATTTCCGGAGCGGCCCAGACAGATTGAATCCCAAGTGCGAATACCAGCAGAAACATTCTCATAGCCTTCCCTCTCACTTGCTCTTTGCGACAAAAATCCCGTCCCAGTTTTCAGGCGGATTTTCCTGAAGTCCCTTACATCGTTCCACGTACACGGCGGAAGGGCCGTCCCCGGTTTCCCGGTGAAGCGTCTCGAATTCCGCGAGCGCTTCCAGAAAAGCCCCCTTGCGATACAGCCCCAGCGCGGACTCAAACGAGCGCTTCAAGTTTAGCATCCGGTCCGTATCGGCGGAACTCACTTCGCAAAGAGGCTCGTGAATTGCCACTGCCTGACTCTTTCCCTTCACTTTTACCCAATCCACCTGACGAAAGACAAATAGCTGGGAGGCCAGCTCCTGGGTCCGGTCACCGACAAGGAAATCGATATGGTACTGCTTCGTCAGCCCTTCGATCCTGGAAGCCAGGTTCACGTTGTCGCCGATGACGGTGTAATCGAGCCGTCTCTCGCTCCCGATGTTCCCGACGATCACCTCTCCCGTGTGGACCCCCATCCCGATTCCGAGAGGCTGGGTCAACGCGCCTGTTCTAAGCCAACTCTCGTTGAGCACCGCCAACGCGCGCCGCATCTGGAGCCCGCAGCGGATTGCACGAACAGCATGATCAGGATCCTTGACCGGCGCCCCCCAGAAGGCCATGAGCGCGTCGCCGATGAACTTGTCGAGTGTCCCTGTGTGCTCGAAAACAATGTCCGTCATCCGGGCAAGGTATTCGTTCAAACGCTCGACGACGGTCCTGGCATCCAGTTTCTCGGACAAAGACGTGAAACCCCGGATATCCGTGAACATGACGGAAAGTTCCTCGGTGCGTCCGATTTCCGCCCGTGGATCGGATCCGGCCGCAATGAGCTGCGCCGACACGGCGGGTGAGAGATATTTCGAAAGCGTCGACTGCATTCTGCGGCGCTCCGCCCCTTCCATGAAGCTCATGTAAGCGAAGCCGTGGCTCAGGGCCGCGAAACCCAGGAGCGGCGGCATCGCAAGATCGATCGCGATGCCATAGCGCTGGAACAGCAAAAACCCGATCGCGACATACGCGCTGCCGGCGATCGCAGGAACGCCGACACGCAGGGACATCCGCTCTATTGTCAAAGTGCTGACGTACCCGAGCAAAATGGCGAGCAACGCGATCACCCACCTCTGCAGCGATGAAGGACGCCGTAGAAAATCCTGATCGAGGATATTTGAAATAGCGGTGGCATGCAAAAGAACGCCGGGATAAGCCGAGTCGATCGGCGTCGACTTGAGATCCTCAAGTCCGGCGGCACTGGCACCTATCAAAATAACCTTGCCCTTGAACTCCAGAGGATTCAGCGCGAGCGAAGCAGGATCCTCCACCTCACCACGCTGCATCTTCATAGCCGAATCAATAGCAGCGGCGATGGGAATGGGCGCGGTCCACTTCCCGCGTGAATAGAAATGAAGCTCGAGATTTCCATCACCGCGAATCGGAGCGCGGTATTCCTTGCCGCCCTCGCCAGCAAACACCAGCTGGCCGTGATCGTAACGCGGCGGCAACTCCGCTCCGAGCGCCGCACGTGCGGCAGCCACGGTCAGACTGGGAATCCAGTTGCCTTGATAGGAGAATAGCAATGGCATCCGCCTGGAGATGCCGTCGTGGTCGCGATAAGCATCCACCGAATGAATTTTTGTGATTTTTGAATAAAGAATCCGGTTCGGAAGCGAGAAATTTCGAAACTGCGCTCCCAGAGGGTACCCCGCAAGACCAGCGCCATCGAGCGCGAAGCGTTCGCCGAAATCCTCGGGCATCTTTTCCGCCGGCGCCGCTCCGGGACGTGCTTCATCAAACAATCCGAGAGCAAACGACGCGATCCCGGTCGCGGCCGCAGTCTCCGCCAGCAGAGCGTCGTCATCCGAGCCAAGCTGCTGCTCTCCGAACTGCACGTCAAAGAAAACTCCGGCGGGCTCCCCGACTGAAAGAAACTCGATCAGCTCCTTGTAGACCCGCCTTGGCCACGGCCAGCGCCCATACGTGGGCTCGAGCAATTTCAGACTCTCCTCATCAATATCGATGACCTGCACGCGATCAGACATCCGCTTGTCACGATTGAAGCGCGCATAGCGGAAGTCGAGAGTCGACTGCTCGAGTTCCCCCAACGGTCCGATGTGAGGCCATGCTGCCGCAAGTGAGGCGAGCACAAGGGAGCCTAGCAGGCCGGATTTGAGGCGATTTCGTTGTTGGCGAGTCATCCCTAAAGACTAGCAGCTTTCGCCGTTTATGAAATTCAGAAACAAAAACGCCCGCCGAAGCAGTGCTTCAGCGGGCGTTGTGAAATGTATTGGCAGTAGCTTAAAAGCCGATTTGCGCACCCGCAAAGACTTGCACGCCTGAGATCCTGAAGGTCTGCGCCGACGATTGAGACTGGTTGGATAGCGCCAGATTGTAACGGGCATCCGCCACCAGGCTGATCAAAGGCATGAGATCAAATTCCGCCTTCAGGCTTGCCACGGCTCCGAACGCCGAAGATCCCAATCCGAGGTTGTCGAAGGTCCGGGTAAGAGTGGTCTGACCGGCTTGCTCAAGACTCACATCACCCATTCCCATGGCGTAATAAAGACCCAAACCAGGGGAGATAAACGGAAGCGCCTTGAATCGGGCAATCACCGGGATCTGAATTGCGTTATAGCTGTAGGTCTGCCCCAGCACCGGCGAAGTGTATTTCTGGCCGACAAGGAAAACTCCGGGCTCAACGGAGAACAACAAAGGTACCATCGTGAACCCCACGTATCCGCCGAAGCTGATTCCATTGCCGCCCTCCAGAACATTATTAGTTCCCGAAGCCGTGAGCGAAGGCTGGCTCATATTGAACCCTCCCAAGACACCCAGCTCGAATGCATGAGCGGAAACCGAGAAACTAAAGAGGGCCAAAGCAACAGCAGCAATACGGGTCTTCATAGATGCTCCTTTTCGTATCTTACAATGGTAGGGCAACAGCTTCATAAAGCAACCTGGAACTCACCTTCTTTTCGTACTCAGGCGCTTCGGTGCAGACCCAAAATCCTTTAAGGCCTTGCAGGCTTCCTGCTTTCCGCTTTGACAGAGCCGCGCAAACTGAGCCCGACTGGTGTCCAGCTGCTGCTGGGCGTAATTTGAATAGCCCATCGAAAATGCGCGCAGATTTTCGCAGGCAGCCCGGTCACCTTCTTGGCAGCGCTTCGAGAGCTGCGGCGTGCTCCCACCGGGCAGCTGCACGCCAGGATTATCGTTCTTCTTGGTTTCGCCCGCCCAGGCAACGCTCGTCAGTAATAACGTGATCACCCAACAACTCTGAATCCGTGTCATGAATATCCCGCTCCTGAATTGGAATCGCCCCGGCGGATGACTCCGCCGAGGCGATTAGAATGATAGCTCGATCAGAAAAAGCCGACTAGCGCTTATCCATCACGAACATGGTCTTGCTGGTTCCGGTGTCCAGATCGCCCTTGGTTTCCGCCGCAACGCAAACCTTATTGAACCGGTCAGCCAGACTGGAAACCGAAGTCATATCCGCAAGGAGCTGGTTCTGATTTCCATTGATTGTCGTAAGCGTGATGGTGGTGGTTTCACGGATGCGGCAGCTGACCCACATCTTGTTCGACCCGTCCGATGTTTCAACTCCACGGGTTTGCTCTTCCGTGAAGGTGAAGGAACCACTATCACTGGAAGCGTAGTTGAACATTTCGAAGCTCAACTCGCCTGCTGCTTTTTCCGGACCATTATTGATCTCGAATCTGTTCGGATCCGTTGCTCCGTGATCGAGTCTCACATCACGAGTGCAACCGTCTGGCAGCAATTCACGGACCTTTTCCCAATAAACCTGGGCCAAACAGCGAAGGCCGTTCAATTTCGCCGCAGGGGTGGCGCCAGTAGTTGCTGCCGTATAGCAGTTGTCGCCAATGTTAATCAGCGCACCAGGAGCCCAATAGTCCGGGCCCATATTCACCCAGCCATTACCATCTGCGGGGATCTGAGTGCCGCCATCGTAGAAAGCACCGTTGAAGTGCTCGCAAGCGACGGTCCCAGCGGAACCAATGGGTTCCAATGTATTCACTCCATCATTGTTAGGATCAGCCCAACGCTTAGGCGTGAAGTTCTCTTTCGTGGAAATGCCACCGTGATAACCAGCAGGCAGCGCGACACCGTTGATCGTTGTGATCGTTTCCCAGGTGCGGCCAGTCGACTCGTTGTAGTCTTCCCAATTGTCGAACATCACCGGCGTTCCGCCATTCGTGTAGTAACAGCCTCGGCCGAAGTTATCCATATACGCGTTGACCGGGCCAACGTCAGTTGCAGTCCCGTCGGCATCGTAAGTCCCCTTACAACGCCAGGTGTTCACAAGCTTGCCACCGATATCAATCTGATTCGGCTGGCAATCGTGCATCTGATGCTTGGACTTGGCTTGCTTCACCATCCATCCACGGTCGAGTTCGATGATCTGATTTGCAAGAACTCCGTCCGTTACAAGTGCCGCGCCCGCTGTTCCAAGGTCAATAGGAGCAGTATCAAACGCAAACGCCGCAGCAGAATACCCGCCAGCCTGATCAAGCTTCGGATCGGTCGTCAGGTCAACCCCGCCGAAAACTTTTGCCTCGCCAGTAGTGAAACCGATTCTACGACCACAAGCGATGAATGCTGTATCGCCAGCCGCAGCTTCCATTATGGCCTTGAACTCGGCTTCCGTAGTAGGTTCTTGAGACTTCAGGGTTTTCTCGACGTCGGCTGTCCATAGCATCACACCATAGACATCTTCAGAGCCAGTGGTGCCATTGCAATCACCCGCAAGCAAAGATGCCGCGTCTGCGCCCTGCAGTTTGGTAGCAGCGTCGCATGCAGTTTTATTATTATACACCCAGTTTTTTCCCTGGGCGCGCAACATATAGATGCGCATTCCATCGATCGGACCATGACATTTGTCTTCACCGCTCATATCCGCAAAGGTGCAGGGGCCTTTGTATTCCGCGGATGGCAACGAGATGCCGAGCGACGCGGGCGACTTGATCGTATATTCACCCGTGAAATCCAGCCTCGTGCCAGTGGCAACGGCCAGCGCGGAAGTTCCGGTTGCAGAACCGTCCTTCAGCTGAATCGTACTGACGTCCACTTCCGCAGTCGCGCGGTCCAGATCAAGCGCGACTTCCGGGATGATGATACTTCCGGAAACAGCAAGACTGCTATTCTGCGCATCATCACCACTCAGACTCTTCTTCGTCTTATCAACGAAGACCATCGGGATAACCAGGCTTGCATCGACGTTGCTATAGATGAAGCAACCGAAATTCTTTCCAACCGTGCCGTCCGGAAAATTGACAGCGAAAGCGCCGACGGAATCCACAGCGCCTTCAGCCGCAACCGGAGGAACGGAGAACGTCACGCAGGATACTTTGAGATCGGCAAGAGTGGAGACGGCCATATTGGAATACGGCGGGCTTCCGATCAGGCTCGCCAATGGATCCATATCGGTTCTCATGGCCTGCAGTGAGGTACTCGTTGTTTTCAAAGTTCCCGAAATTGAAAGCGCGGACGACCCAACCAGCTCGTCGGTATTGGCGCCGCATCCAACCACCGTGCCTGCCATCGCAAGCATCAGCGGTACTGTTATCCGTTTCATGTCATCTCCTCATCGATCATTTGGAAGAACAAACGACGAGGTACGCAGCCAT
>MEPR01000041.1:9454-17687 GCA_001769835.1 Bdellovibrionales bacterium GWB1_55_8 | reverse complement strand
CCTGCCTGTTCGAGACAGTAATATTCAAAGGGACCCTGAAAGTAACAGTCCCCGACATAGGTGATCTTCAGAGCTGTCAACCTGCCGTCCACACGGATCGCTTTTAGCTGCTGGGGGCAAACCGAAGGATTATTGGACGCAGAAGGCCGATAAAGGCCCTCTTGCAAAGAATGGCGGGAATCCGGCGCAATATCCAGGGCGCTTGCCGCCGTTGCAGAGACCGAGAACAGCAATGCCACAGCCGGAATGGTTCCTAACCATCGATGGAAAAAGTTTTTCACCCGGCAAGTCTAGCATCCCGGGGAAATTTTGAAACGACGCTCCGCGTACGCTTTTTGTCGCGTCTTCGCGAAAAACGGGTTAGTAACTACCGCATGAAAAAGAAAAGCAGCATCTATCTCCGTTACGAGTTCTCGAACGAATCAGGAAAACCCGAAGGTGGCGACATTTTTGAATTCGTCAGCCTGCAGGACGCCCGCGAAATGACCAGCCAGATCCTGGAAGTCGCCAAGGGCGATGACGTGGCCGTAAATCTCACGATCGGGAGCAAAAAGGCTTTTTTCGGACTGCTCGGCAATCTAGGCCTCAAAAAACACGACGCAGAAGCCGAACTGGTGACCCAGAAGGCAATCTCATTCGGAGTCCCGAAAAGCACGAAGAAGAAGGCTGCAAAGAAATCGGGAAAAAAGTCAGTCAAAAAACGCAAATAGCTCGAGTCAGCTGACCGAGATTATTTCGTACTCCCGCAGCACTCTCTGATTATTCAGCTCAAAGAGTTCCCCCGCACGTCTGCCAATGAGCTCCTCGCCCAAAGGCGACTGCGGGGTGATGACCTGAACCGCCTTGTCGCCGGCCGAAACGGACATTCCTCCACCTTGGCCAACAATGAAGCACCAGAGCCGCCGGCTTTCGAGTTCGAGTTCAACCAAGGCCCCGACGCCGATGGGGTCGCCCGCTAAGAAATCCTGAAAATCCGCAAATTGGTACACTGCTATCGTGCGCCGCAGGGCTTCAGCTCGCGCCATTTGTGCTCCGGCCAGATAGGAAGCTTCGAGGCCGCGAGTATCGTGCTGGTCCTCCGCCCGGCTCTCCTCATGCGTCGCGGCGTCATGCGCCGCTTTAGCGGACGCCAACAAGGTCTCCAACTCGCGGTTAAGCTCTGCAACGATGGATTCGATCAACGCTCGCTTCTGGGGCTTCATCTCTCTATGATAGAGCGGTGGAGCCCGCGAGCAAGCGTTTCAAACGTGAAATAAAGACTTTTCGGATCATGATAGAAATTTTCTGTCGCGATCATCATCATTCAGAAGGCCGGGCTGATGACCGGGCTGATGACGGGGCTGATAACTGCGCCGATGCCCCGACAATCCCCTGTACGCACTGCGCCACGCTCATTGCGTACGCGTCCGCAAGGCTCGAGCGCTGCACCTTCAAAGATGCGAAGCCTGCCTGCGCGAAATGCCCGATCCATTGCTACCGGCAAACCGAAAGAGATGTTGTTCGGTCCATCATGCGCTATTCGGGGCCTAGAATGCTCACAAATCACCCGATTTTGGCTATTCTGCACCTTGCGGACGAATTGCTTTCGGCATTTCGAATCCGGAAATGGCGAAGGAGACGCTCCGAGCGCTCAGCTTGATCTTTTTCGGGTTTTCACGAAGACCACACTTTACTTCGTTTTCAGATTTTCTCTACTCTCACTGTAGAACAAAACGAGAGGAGAATCCGTGTTTTACCGTTTTCGCTCCCGCAAGGTGCTGGTGCCCCTGCTGTTGGTCGCGCTGCTTTCAATTTTTCTCGCCCTTTGCTCCTGCAAAAGAACCGCGGGACAGCACGTTTACCTGACCTGGAATCAGGACGACACAAGCACATCGATCACAGTGAACTTTCATTCGCCTGAGCGTGACGCCCTTCCCCGCTTCGTGTACTACGGCACGCTTCCCGGCGGCGGCACCCCTGGGTCCTATCCTTTCAAGTCAACAATGACCGGCACCTACTCAGAAGCGGGCCAAAGGACGGTATACTCCGCGGATCTGACTCAACTCACTCCAAACACGGCCTACTATTTTGTCATAGGTGACGAATCCAAAGCAGTAGCCCGCGAGGACAAGTTCAAGACGCTTCCAGGGGATGGGGAATCAGAAATTCGCTTCATAACCGGAGGTGATATGGGCCTCGCCTCAGAAGTCGCCGCCCTCGAGCGAATGGCTTCACTCCGCGATCCGATGTTCGCGCTGATCGGCGGCGACGTGGTCTATGATAACGGCGACCCGAAAAACTTCTGGTTCTGGGATGACTGGCTCGAGAGCTGGTCCAAGAACATGCGTCGGGCCGATGGCTCGCTGATACCCATTGTCATGGCCGCTGGAAACCACGAAGTGGACGGTGGCTACGGCGGTCCCGCGGAGCGGGCGCCGTTTTATCGGGACTTCTTCTTTCCAGGCGAAAAAAGGTCCTATTTTTCGCGCAGGTTTGGCGGGCATACCGCGATTTATGTCCTGGATACCGATCACATAGCACTCGTGGATGGTGCACAGAAAGACTGGCTGGCAGCCGACCTCAGCTCAGATCAGGATCTCGCCAATCGATTCGCCCTGTATCATGTACCGCTTTATCCAAGCGTCCGCTCCCCCGACGACAGCGTGACGACACGTGCCCGGCACTCGTGGGGTCCGCTCTTTGACCAGTTTCAGCTCACCGCCGCATTTGAAAATCATGACCATGCCCTGAAACGCACCCATCCGCTCCGCGCAGGAATCCCCGCGGCGACGGGTACGATCTACGTTGGGGATGGATGCTTCGGAACAAAGCCTCGCGAAGTCGCCCCGGGCCGCGATTATATCGCAAACTCCGTCGGCATCCGACATTTCTGGAGCATTCGGGCGACCCCCACCCAGGTTCGACTGGATGCGTTCGACATCAAAGGACGTCTGAGGGACTCGACCACGATCAATCGTTCGAACTCGGGCGGTTCAGCTCAGCAGCGATTGCCGAACGAGTGAAGCGGTGAACTGCCGACAGGATTCCCAGAATCGCGCCAAATAGCAGCGCGACAATCCAGGCAAGATCCACTCGACCGACACCGCAGGCCATGCCTGCAAGGACTCCATAGAACAGTCCCATCGGCAGCAGTTTGCCCTCGAACTTGACCCGGAAGCGAACCAGCGCAATAGCTGCTCCCACTGCGAAAGCTCGGGCCAGGCTGTTATTCACGAGGATCATCAAAGCGGCCATTCCTACGCTGATGAAAAGCACACTGAAAGCACCCGCCACGAGCTCCTGCGGTGACTTCGTATCGGCGGAGCGCGCGGCGTTTGAATTAGTCCGCCAGGTCAATAGGGAGAGTATGGAACCGATAACGAAAGCGTGGCCAAACAGGAGGAGCATTTCTGGGAAGGGCAGTTCCGTCCCGCCAACTGCGGCCCCAACACCAAGCTGCTGAAAGAAGCCGTTCATGAGTTCCCCTGGATCATTGAAGACTCTCTGTGATGGCAAAACAGTATTTCGAGAACTTCACGCTCTCGAGCTGATGTTCCCGCAAGAAGGAACTCAGCCAGCCAGGAACCTCATCCCGGTGTTTGACCTCCAAGACGACACTGGGTTTATGAAGAAACCTGAAGCCCATCGCAACCGCCTCATGAAAGAAAGGACTGGCTTTGATGCGCCCCCTGATCGACGCGTCAATGGGCGCAAGCGCCTGAAACCGAAGCTGCTCGTCGCAAGTGACACGAAGCGATCCGTACTCGAACGCTCTGCGGCGGTAGACGATCCGACAGACCGGCCGGAGCGAAAAAGCGCTGACGCGTGCGTTGATCTGCTCAACCCTTGCCCGGAGAACGTCTCTTGGTAATTTTGGATTCAGAGTACTGATTTCATTCGCCTGCAGGAAGGCATTGCCAAACACAAGGGCCCGGTATTGCTCATCTCCGATCGCAAGCCGCGTTTTACGTGTGAGACCATGATCCTTCTCTTTCAATTCAACGGTGATCGCGTCAGAAGATGCGAAATTTCCGGCTCCGTAACGTCGAGTTCGTAATTTGTAACGGGTTTCGTTGGATGCGAAATGGTCACGATACAGTTCCAGATTGGGAGAATCAAAATAGACAGACTCGATCAGCGTCTCGGGGGCTTCTGCTGACGCATCGGCGCTCACGAGGGTACGCGCCAGAAACCTCATCAGAAAGTCCTTCGAGGGTTCAGGGACAAGGTACTTGTCCTCGACGCGCGTGATGAGACCTTCACCTTGAATCGCGACGCTCACCTAAAGCGATGGAGCAATTGGCGTACCGCGGACGAATTCGTCTATTTGCTGCGACCACAGCTCGACGCTCGCGAATAAAGCCTCAGAATCGGCGCCGGAATCGATCCCGAAGGTAATAAAATAGGGATCCGAGAGGGTGCTTGTGCGTAATCGCGCCGATTCCGCGCTCCCAAGTTCCTTGAGGCGCGATGGCGGGAACATCCCTTGAAGCAGCTTCAGTTTCAGCGTTAGCGCGGCGCGCAGGCTCGGGTGTTCTATCAACTTCGCGAAAAGTAGGTTTTGCCTGAAGAGACTCGCTAGATCGCATTGGGAACCCCATGCCCTTTCCCAATCCCAACCTGAGAAGCGGATCTTTCCATCCGAACGATCGCGGTGAAGATACATGTTATTCGCAAACCCGTCACAATCCCGGATGAACAGACGGACGGCCAGGTGCGAAATGGCGTTATCAAGCTCAAGGACTGCGCCTATTCTCGTTAGTTGTTCTGCATCGGCTGGGCGTGCGGTTTCTGCGGCAAGCCGTTTCAACTCCTGTGGATAGAATGCGCCACCTTTTGGCTCAAACCCATGTTCCGGATCAACAACCATCTCCTCGCCAAAATCAGCCGCATTTGTTTTTGCCTGAAAGATCCGATCCGGATCGAACCCGCGCTTGCGGTAGAAATCTACATTTATCCGTTCTATGGCCAGATACAGCCCCGCATATACGCCATTTATGTGGAGTGCCACGGGTCTGGTGGCCGGTATCGGAACAGAGAGTGCCGAGAAAACATGAGCCGCAAGCGTTGTCCGAAGAAAAGTCGGATCCTGCGTCTGTGCAGAGAGTTTCATGGACCGAAACTCGAAACCCGGGATCATTTCGGTGGCATCGAACCGGAAACTGCTCTTCCAGGCATCTATCGTGAAATTACCTGAAAGCGAGAGATGCCCGGAGAACCATTGATCCGCGGCTTTCAAGCGCGCCGGAACCTTGAGCTTTCCAATTCCACCGTGCAAAAGCTGGGGCTGGTTTTCCGTTGAGAGGGTCACTTCAATTTTCTCGATTCCGTAATCGGCCGGGTCCTGTTGCCCGTCGCTGCAAGCGCCCAGGAGAAGGCTTGAGGCAAGTACGAGGATTGCCGCCAAACATGGATATCTCAAAAGTAGTACCTCGCTGCCAAAGTAAGCGTGCTTCCGGAATCAAATGGCAAACCACGCTTGATTCGCAGATTGGAGCCTGAAGTGAGGTAGCGAAATTCAGAACCCAGTTCCACATGTTCTGCCGGCCAATATCTCAGGCCAGGCGTCAGCTCCCAGGTCTGGTCCTGCGGGTTCTTGAGATCATGTTTCAAGAGCGCCAGCTTCACATAAGGTGAAAGCATGCCCCATTTCCATGCGCCCCCAATGCTCCCGCCGGACATCCAGATGGTTCCGTCCTTATCGATGGCGCGCAGATGAGCTGTCTCCCATGGATCACTTGCGATAAACAGCTCCACCTGGAGACGCTTCCCCCCCGAGTTCGCCTGCAATGAAAGGAACTGCCCGCGGGAATAATTCCATTGATGGGCAAGCGAGCTCCCCTGATACAGAGAGTACCCCGTGAGATCGACAGCCTCGCTCACCCGGAAATTTCCCTCGTATAGCCCTGAAACGGTCATCCCCTCCGAGCTATGCAGCGATACGCAATGCTTCCAACGTGAGTCGTCGTTTTTCGCGAACTGAAACTCGATCGCCGAGTCCGTTCCAACGTACGAATAATTCCCGAGCTTCTGAAAAAACATCCCTCTCGTGAGCGTCAGCCTTTTTCTGGCTCCAAGATCAGAATCCAGTCCGAAGCGCTTCTTCCTCTGACCGACGCTCAGCCATCCATAACCCGTGTCGAGACTGAGATGCAGCTCCTTCAAACGCGCATCCCCGGCTTCATGAGTCAGTTCGAGCTCAGCTGCCGCGCGGATAGGGCCCTCGCCACCGGTCTTCAAATCCAGCTCGAGTTGTTTCTGGAATTCACTTCGTCGATAACGCGCATCGACTTCGAGTTCGGCTCGCCCTTCGATTTCGAATTTTCCCAACCCGGCTGAGGCGAAACACGGGTTGATCAGCGCTTCGCGGGCAATCAGCAAAAACACGACTCCGTAAATGAGGCGCAACACGGCTCTTCCAGATACAAGGCACGTACCATGGTCGTCCGGTGTCTTTCCTGGCCAACCCGAGTCGTCAGCTTTTTGACGCTCTCGATCAAAGTAAACGGATTCATTGTTCAGGCGCTGCAAAACAGCTACGATATTTTCTCAATACCACCGGTGATGAATGCTTGAACTCGGCTATTTTGGAGGCGGTCTCGCGAGTCTTGGCCCGATTGTTTTCGCGGTGCTGCACTCCCTCTATTCTGCGGAACACTTTTCCACCTGGCGGTGGCTACTGCCTGGCATCGCACTATCGAGTGCGCTCGTGTTTTTGGGCGGGATCGTCTACCAGAACAATCGATCGGCGGGCCGCCTGCTCTCGCTCTTCGGCCTTACCGCATTCCTTGGACTTGCGGCTCCACGCGTCTGGAATGTCCCTGCTTTGGCGCTCCTGTTCCTCGTGAGCATCGGCGCAATCTGGTACGTGCTGCACGGACGCGTTCAAATCGGGCAGGAACTTCGAACGAACCGCGTGGAAGTCGCGTTGGCTGCGGCCCGCGCCGCCGCGCTCGGCTCAGCTGTCTTGTGGACACTCACTGTCATGATTCAGGCCGTGACCAGCCCCATTGCACCAGTGTTTCTTGCGGGCTCCATTCTGATCTCAGCCGCTTTCACCGTGAGATGGCTCTGGCAGGAGAAGCGGCAGAGAAATATTCATGCACTATGGACCTCGGGCGCGCTTCTCGTACTGGGCGCCGGAGCAATCCTTGCCTGGGGCGACTGGCTGAAAATGCTCACATTCGCCATGGCAATACCTGCCGGTACCCTGGTCTTCGGAAAATACATGCCCCGCTTCGACGCGGAGGGGGAATCGGATCTCATTGATCTCTTCTTTGCCCATCCAGAGCGCCTGCTTGTATTCACCTTCATCGCCTTATGCGCCATCGGAAGCGTGCTGTTAACGCTGCCTCAGGCCGCTGCGGACGGTGTGGTCGTTCATTTCGTGGACGCTGCCTTTACCGCCGTGAGCGCGGTCTGTGTGACAGGGCTATCGGTGATCGATATTTCGAAAGACCTCAGCGCCTTCGGTCAATTCCTGCTCCTCCTGCTTATCCAGGTAGGAGGATTGGGCATCATGAGCTTTGCGACCATCGCGTTTTCCTTGCTCGGCAGAAGGCTGAGCATCCGCCAGGAAGGCGCCGTTTCCGGTATGTTCGGGCCAGAAAACCGAGGGCTTTCGCTTGAAGGCGCGGTTCGGCGGGTTTTTGTGATCACGTTCGTCGCGGAAATCGTTGGAGCCGCCTTCTTGACCGGCATCTTCTTTTCCCTTGGAGACGGCTTCTGGTTCGCGATCTGGCGCGGTCTTTTCACTTCCATTTCCGCGTTCTGTAACGCGGGTTACGCATTGCAAACGGACAATCTAATTCCCTATCAAGAAAATCCGTTCATCCTCCATATCGTTGCGGCCTTGATCATCCTCGGAGGTCTTTCGCCGGCAGTCATCGCGTCGGGTCCCTCTCTCCTCCGGCGGCGCCAGGTAGGCATTCAGGTGAAGCTGGTCCTTCTGGTCACCGCGATACTCCTCGTCACCGGAACCATCGCAATCGCGATGTTCGAATGGAGCAATACGCTAGCTGACATGAGCTTCTGGAATCGCATTCACAATGCGTGGTTTCAGTCCGTGACAGCCCGGACGGCCGGTTTCAACTCCATTGACCTTGCGGTCGCGCGCCCCGCTACCTTGTCGCTCATCATGGCTCTTATGTTCATTGGGGGAAGCCCGGGCGGAACCGCCGGCGGGATCAAGACGACGACAGCGGCCGTCCTGCTTCTTGCAGTTGTGGCCGCGTTTCGGGCGCAATGGCGCATT
>MEPR01000041.1:0-9426 GCA_001769835.1 Bdellovibrionales bacterium GWB1_55_8 | reverse complement strand
CGAACGTTTATAAATCCGCCGCTATCGTAACAGCCTTTGTTCTTGTCGGCCTCGGAGCAATGGTCGCTATTCAACTGACGCAGGCCATCCCGACGAGCAAGATCGTGTTTGAGGTCATCTCCGCTCTCGGAACCGTCGGTCTGTCGATCGGCGCAACGGCTCAGTTGGATCAGGTCGGCAAAATCATTATCATGGCCTGCATGTTTGCGGGCCGCGTGGGACCGCTCAGCGTTTTCCTTTTCCTTGGAAACTCGAAGAGAAGCGCTCTGTGGAAGTATCCAGAGGAAGAAATTGGAGTGAGTTGATATGGGAAAAAGTCCTAGAAGACAGGTTGTGGTAATCGGACTTGGACAGTTCGGGATGGCACTGACCCGCTCCCTTGCAGAAAGAGGAGCGGAAGTGATCGCCATCGACCGCGAAAGCGAGAAGATCCAGATGGCCTCGGCATTCGCCACAGAGGCACTCTGTTTCGACGCCACCGACGAGGAGGCGCTGGCCAGGGTCAATCCTTCCCGCCGCGACGTATGCGTTTGCGCGACCGGCGACCAATCGAAAGAAGCGGCCATCATCTGTACAGCCTTGCTCAGGCAGCTCGGAGCGCCTCGTATCATCGCGCGCGCCAACGATGAACTCCATAAACGCATCCTGCTCCTGGTTGGCGCGCACGAAGTGGTGAACCCGGAATGGGCCTTCGGTGAACGTTTTTCCAATCGTATCGTTTACGACCGGATTATCGAGGAGATGTCACTCGGAACAGACCTGGTCATCACCGAATTCCGCATTCCGCCTGTTTTCATCGGTCACTCACTTGTGGAACTCGATTTGCGACGCCGGTATGGCGTGATTGTCGTCGCGATTCGTCGCGGCGAGAAGGGAACAGTGTCCCTTCCGGATCCAAATGAAGTCCTTGGCTCAGATGACATCCTGGTGGTGGTCTCGCACGAAGGTGCCGTCGCCCGACTGCTGGCCAGAGGCTGAGGGAGAAAACCATGGCGATGGAAATCAACCGCGACATCCGGCTGAGCATCGGAACCCTCCTCGCGTTTCAGCTGGCGATTTCATTTGGAGCGATCGGGCTTCTCGACAGGATGGCTCCGGCGATTCACCATATCGTCGAACAAAACATTGTGCCGATGGAATCCATCCAGGACATGCTCTCGATCCTCGCATCCAGCAACGAGCCCGTGGAAAAAAGAAAGAAAGAATTCACCATCGCGCTCGAACGTCTGCGCACGAAGGCCACCCAGCGAAGCGAGATCAGGGCCATGGACCGTGTCTTATCCAACCACGAAGCCGCGATCTGGGGCGACCCGAAAGCTCAGCAAGAAGCCGTCGTATCATTGCGCGAGTTGGCGAAATTCAATCAGAAAGCCATGGCACGCGCGGATGAGCGTGCGCGAAATCTTGGTACCGCTGCGTCATGGGCCATCGTGTTCCTCGGCTTCAGCGGTTTTATCGCGGGACTCTTCGTTTTGCGACGTCTTTTGACCCGCGTCGCGGAGCCCGTGGCCTCGCTTTCAGAGACGCTGCGCGCCTGGCGCAAGGGCGATTTCCTTCGGCGCTGTAAAAGTCATGAAGGTGTACTTGAACTGAGAAATGCTTTAGCGATCATCAATGAGCTTCTGGATGAACATCTCGCTCCATCGTCCCGCAGTCGCTCGCCGGAGAACACTCAGGACAAAGCCGTTGTCATTCACTTCCTCGAACAAAACCCGCAACCCGCCTTCGTGGTCCACGAAAAGCAAGGAATCGTGGCTGCAAACTCCAAGGGCATCGCGCTTCTCAGCAGGAATGAGGGAGCTTCGCTTCGCCAGGACCTGATGCGAGCAAAAAACGGTGCGCCCGGCACATCCGTTACGAGCGTGACTCAGATCAAGAACTCCGAAAACTGGCTTTGCACAGTGAAAGCCGAGTGAATCAACGAGACAGGCGTTGCCTGAGGACCCACCCTATTTCGAGTGACGCCATTCCTCCCACGAAGGAACCCAGAAGCCAGAACATCGCCAGACTTGCCACGACTCCCGCCCCTGCGCAGAGAAAAGCTCCGATGGAAAGCAGCCCGAGCACGCCCAGCTGCATAAGTTTCGTCCGGCGGATCACTCGCACTTCCTCACGCCTGAGCACCAGGCTCATGGCAAGAGCAGACCCTCCCAGAAACACCGCGCCGCAAGCGATCATGCAGACCTCGTGACCAAATTGCATGAACCACTCCATGATGGCCGTATGCCCGAGCGGGCTCACCCCGAATTGAGGGCAGACGAATACCAGCGACAGTATCCCCACGATCGCGTGAATTCCGGCAACTTTCGTAAAAACTGACAGGGCCGTTGGATTCAAATCAGCATGCACCCGGGAAAGGATCGCGTCGGTCAGAACGGGCGGGGGGTTCAACTGTTCAGCCGTAAGAAATGCCTCAAAATCTTCTCGCTTGCTCATTTGGCATCTCCTTTCATGAACGTTGCTCTGAGCTTGCGCACTGCCCTGCTCACGAGCTGACGAGCGTTGGCTGGAGAAGTCTTGAGAGCCAGGGCTATCTCAGCGAAAGACAACTCCTCCTGGTAGCGCAGCTCTATCGCCCTGCGCTGCTCATCCGGAAGTCCGGAAAGCTCCGGAACGGACTCTCCTGTTTTCCCGTCTTTTTCATCCAGGACACCCTGGCTGCGATGATGATCAAGGGCATCGAGAAAATCGTGATCAGCGGCGTCCTCAAGGTTACGTCCTGCACGTCGCAGGTGATCAAGCCAAACACTCCGGGAGACCGTATAAAGCCAAGGCGTAAACGGAAAAGAGGCGTCATAGCAACCGCGCGACTGATGAAGTTTCAGAAAAACAGCCTGAAACACATCATCGAGATAGTTTCTTTCGGCGATCTTTGACCTCAGATATCCATATACCCGCGGCGAATGACGTCTATAAAGTTCGGAAAATGCAGTGAAATCGCCCTCCTGATAAGCCTTCATGAGAAGCTCATCCGAAAGGGTGGCAAGATCGAAGGCCTGCTGATGACCTGACAACACGCGAAAGTCCTCTTTCTTGGCGACAACTGCCACCAGTGTCAACTCTGATTCACCCACCCCCACAGCCATACGCCCTCCGTACAGAGGAAATACGCCGGAGGCAGTACGTTTGTGACACGCCATCAATTTTTTCAAATTGTCGTCACAAGCACCCGTTTCGTACGTATTCGTCTATTATGGAAGCTACGCGGGGTCTTTTCACCGTTTACCACATTTTGGGCTTCAATATGCGCCGAACGATTGTTATTCCGATGTTCCTGTTCATGTTTTCCTCTGCGGCGGCCTTGCCGGCGCGCGCGGAGGCGACTCCCGTTGCCGAAGCCATGGAGATATCATTCGCATTGTCGGCTGCAATGGAATCAAATCCCGAGATAGCGGCTGCCCGGGCGCAATGGGCGTCCGAGCGTTCGGCCGTATTCTCAAAGTACTGGCCTGAGTCTCCCACTCTCGAGTTCATGCGCGAGAACAACACAGACCTTCTGACTCAGGAAATGGGTCCGATGAACTGGTGGGGCGTTTCACAGGAAATTCTTTTCCCGCTGAAATACATCTACTCCGGAAGCGCACAGGAGTCGGCTTCCGAGGCCGCCCGCGAACGCAGCAGACAGCGCATCTACGAGATTCGGGAAGAGGTTCTCTCCGCCTATTACGAAATTCACTCTTTAGGTAGGATTCTGAGCCTCCTCGAAGCACAACGCGAGACGCTTCGTGAAGTGGCTCGCATCGCGGAAAGCCGGCGAGCGACCGGGGAGGTTTCCCAGCAGGATGAAATGAAAGCGCATCTTGAGCAGACGAAGATTGAGACAGAAATACTGCTCATGCAGCAGGAGTTAACGAGCGCGAAATCAGAATTCAACGCGTTGTTAAACCGGAATCCATCCGATCCGGTTATTCTGAAAGCAAAAGAACTCCCGGTTCCCACCCTGGAGCTCAACGCCGATCAGGCCGAAGCCACCGCGAGTTCATCGTCCACAAAAATTGCTGAAATGCAGTTTATGTCCGAGCAGACGCGCGCGGAGCGCTCGATCGCCAGACTGAGCTATCTGCCGGACTTTATGCTGAGCTACAGAAAACCTTATACGGCCGCACCGGACGGGGCGTACACGTTCACGGTCGGGTTCACGGTTCCTCTCTGGTTTTTCGCGAAACAGTCGAGTGAGAACGCCATGGCGGGCGCAAAGTTGATTCAGGCGGAAAAAGAGCTTGAATCAGCAATACGCCAGACGACCGCAAAAGCCCGTTCCCTGCACGCAAGAGCCAAAGCAAGCGGAGATATTCTTGAAATTTACAAGACCAGCCTGATTCCCCAAGCCACCAGCGCGATGAACTCATCTCGCGCCGCTTATCAATCCGGACGCGCCGGCTTCGTCGACCTTCTAGACAGTGAGCGGTCGCTCTATGAAATCCGGATTGGATATTATCGGACGCTCTCCGCACACGTGAAGAACATCCTGGCACTTGAGACCGCCGTGGGAAAACAGGCAAGCACCTTGCCCTTTCCCGACAATACCCTTTCTGACGGGAACAAATAACATGCGATACAAACACCTGCTTCAGTCAAAAACATTTCTCCTGCTGATCGCCTTCATCGTTACCTTGGGCGCCCTCGGCACCTTTCTGCTGAACCGACCTACAAAGAGTGCGCAACCCGCGCACGCCGAACACACCGCGGAAAAACCGGAATACGTCTGCCCCATGCACCCACAGATCCGCCAGGACAGGCCGGGGAGCTGTCCGATCTGCGGAATGGACCTCGTGAAGACGAACCAGGCAAACTCGGGCGAGGCTGACGCCGACACACATGCGGAACATAGGATGCCTGAGGGACATGCCCCCTTTAAACTGTCCGAAACCAGACGGCAGATGATCGGAGTGAAGTTCGGTCATGTTGAACGAAAACCATTATTTCAGCAGATCGATGCGGCCGGCCGGGTAGCGTACGACCCTGAACTTTACACTGCGCAGAACGAATACCGGGAAGCTATCCGGCAGCTCGAACGAACACGCCAGTCTCCCATCGAAGAGGTGAAGCACTCGGCGGAACGAATGGTGGAATCCGCAAAGCTCCGCCTCAAGATTCTCGGCTTGTCAGATAAGCAAATCGCCGCCTTGGGCTCGGACGGCGACAGCGGCACGAACCTGCTCGTTCCGAAGCCAGGCGAGAACGTCTGGATCTACGCTGAAGTGTTCGAGATGGATCTGCCATTCGTAAAGACGGGCATGGAAGTCACGGTCACCGGTGGCAACCTCGGAGCCGCGAAACTCAGCGGGAAAGTCGCCGCTGTCGACCGGGTACTGAACCCGGTCACCCGGACAACCAAGGTCCGCATACAGCTTGCAAATGCAGCCGCGCGGCTTCGTCCTGAAAGCTTTGTGAACGTCACGATTCACGCTCCGGTTGGCGAGCAGATCGCTGTCCCGTTTGACGCGATCCTCGACACCGGGAAAGAATCCTGGGTCTTCGTTCTCGATGAAACCGGGTTGTTTCAGCCTCGTCTCGTCACCATCAAGTTTCAGGCGGGGGACGAGGTGGCCATTGCGAGCGGGCTTGAGGGCGGCGAGGCCATCGTTACAAGCGCAAATTTCATGATTGATTCGGAGTCGAGACTCAAAGGGGTCGCAGCGGCCGCGAAGGAGCAAGGGAAAGCAGCCCCTCAGTGCCCGCCTGGTGAGGTTTGGCACGATGAAATGAAACATTGCATGAAGGCTGTGGAAGCCTCCGGCACGGACCAGTAAGGCGGGGATCAGATGATTGAAAGAATCATAGAATTCTCAGCACGAAACCGCTTTCTCGTCCTTCTTCTAGTCGCCGTCGTTGCCATTGGCGGTTGGTATTCGATGCAGAAAATCGCGCTCGACGCGATTCCTGATCTTTCAGATACACAGGTCATCATCTACTCGCGTTGGGACAGAAGCCCCGACATCATCGAGGACCAGGTCACCTACCCGATCATCAGCGCGATGCTCGGCGCACCAAAGGTAAAGGATATCCGGGGATTTTCTGATTTCGGCTTTTCCTATGTGTACGTGATTTTTCAGGACGGAACCGATCCTTACTGGGCACGTTCCAGAACTCTGGAGTATCTGTCGAAAATCATTCCCCAGCTTCCAGAGGGGGTTCAGACCGAGCTCGGACCCGATGCCACTGGCGTTGGTTGGGTTTATCAATACGCTCTTGTCGACAAAACGGGACGCCACTCTCTTGCCGACCTGAGATCCTTTCAGGACTGGTTTTTGCGGTATCAGCTTCAGTCGGTGGAGGGCGTTGCCGAGGTCGCGTCCCTGGGCGGCTTTCAACGTCAGTATCAGGTGAAACTGAATCCGAACGCGCTTCTGACCTACAAGATTCCGCTTCAAAAGATCGTGCGAGCCATCAAGGACGGCAACAACGAAACTGGTGCCAGGCTGCTGGAAGTGGCGGGTGCCGAGTACATGATCCGCGGCCGCGGCTACATCAAGAATATCCGGGATCTGGAAAAGGTGGTCGTTGGACAGGAGAACGGGACGCCGATTTATCTGAAAAACGTCGCACAGGTGGTGCTCGGTCCGGAGATTCGCAGGGGTGTTTCAGACCTGGACGGGGAAGGCGACACAGTAGGCGGAATCATCGTCGTTCGCTACGGCGAGAATGCGAATCGGGTGATCGACGCTGTCAAAACCAAAATGAGCGAACTTAAGCAATCACTGCCTGAGGGGGTGGAGGTCGTGACGACCTATGATCGGTCCGACCTGATCCGCCGCGCTATCAACACATTGAAACACGAACTCACCCTCGAAATGATTGTCGTCAGCCTGGTCATCCTGATTTTCCTCCTTCACATTCCAAGCGCCTTGATTCCAATCATCACGCTGCCCCTTGCGGTCCTGATCAGCTTTATTCCCATGTACTTCATGGGCATCTCCTCCAACATCATGAGCCTGGGTGGCATCGCGATCGCCATCGGCGCCATGGTGGATGCCGCGATTGTCGTTGTGGAAAATGCGCACAAACACCTCGAAGAGTGGGAGAAAGGCGGCAAAAAGGAGGACGTGAAGGAGGTAGTGATCGCTGCGATCAAGGAGGTTGGTCCCGCGAGCTTCTACTCCCTTCTTGTGATCTCGGTTTCATTTATTCCGATCTTCGCCCTGGAAGCCCAGGAAGGAAGACTATTCAAGCCTCTCGCTTACACGAAAAATCTGTCGATGATCGTGGCCGCGGTGCTGGCCATCACCCTCGATCCCGCCCTCCGCGTCATGTTCACCAGCTTTCGCGAACGGCACTTCAGGCCTCTCTGGCTTTCGAAGGTGCGGAACGCGGTTCTCGTTGGGAAAGCAAGGCCTGAGGAAGATCACCCGATCAGCCGTTTCTTATTCAAGGTTTACGGTCCGATCGTGGACTGGGCCGTGGAAAACCGCTGGAAAGTCGTAGCCGGCGCGCTCATAGCGATGCTCTTCACGATTCCAGTCTATTTCAAGCTTGGGTCTGAATTCATGCCGCCCCTGAATGAGGGCTCGATCCTGTACATGCCCACAACCATGCCTGGAATCTCCGTCAGGGAAGCCCAGGAACTCCTGCAACGGCAGGACCAGGTGCTGAAATCGATTCCTGAAGTCCTTCGCGTCCATGGCAAGGCCGGACGAGCCGATACGTCGACCGATCCTGCGCCCTTTTCCATGATGGAAACGACCGTCCTTCTGAAACCGCAGCATGAGTGGCGCACAAGGGACCGTTGGTATTCGTTCCTGCCGGATTTCCTCGAATGGCCCTTCCGGCAAATCTGGCCCAACTTCCTGAGCTGGGAGGAGCTTGTCGCGGAACTCGACAGCAAAATGCAGTTCCCTGGGAGCACGAACGCGTGGACGATGCCGATTCGCAATCGAATCGACATGCTGACAACCGGCATTCGCACCCCTGTCGGGATTAAAGTTCTTGGAAGCAATATCGAGCAGATTGAAAAGGTGGGTCTGGAACTAGAGGCCCTCCTGCCGAAGGTGGCAGGCACTCGAAGCGTCTTTGCGGAACGCGTGGGAGGCGGCTATTTCCTGGACTTCAACTTTGATCGGGCAAAGCTCGCGCGCTACGGGCTGAGCATCGCGGAAGCGCAGGAGGTCCTGATGACCGCCGTAGGAGGCGAGCCCGTTTCGCGAACGATCGAGGGTCGCGAACGCTACACGATCAACGTGCGGTATTCCCGGGATTACCGATCCAACATCAGCGCTCTCAAACACGTACTGATCACCTCGGAGCAAGGCGCACAGGTTCCGCTCGGGCAGGTGGCGGAACTCGAAATGGTCCATGGACCCGCCATGATTCGAAATGAGAATGGCCTGCTCGCGAGTTACGTCTATATCGACGTCGCCGGCCGGGATATCGGCAGCTATGTCCGCGAGGCCAAAGCGGTCGTGGAAAAGGAATTGAAAGTTCCCACCGGGGTGGCCCTGAACTGGAGCGGCCAGTACGAGAACATGGCAAGGGTCAAGGAGCGCCTGAAGATCATCGTACCGATCACGCTTTTTGTGATTATCCTGCTTATTCACGCGAACACGCGTTCGTGGCCCAAAACGGCGATCGTGCTTCTATCGGTTCCATTTTCAGCCATCGGTGCGGTCTGGCTGCTCTACCTGCTCGGCTACAATCTGAGTATAGCGGTCTGGGTCGGGCTGATTGCCTTGCTCGGAGTCGACGCCGAAATGGGCATTTTCATGCTGCTTTATCTGGACCTTGCCTACGACAAAGCCAAAACAGAAGGCCGAATGCGCACATTCGCGGACCTGAAAGAAGCCGTCCACCATGGTGCGGTGAAAAGAGTGCGGCCGAAAATGATGACTGTCGGTACGCTGATAGTGGCTCTGTTGCCCATCATGTGGGCGAGCACCGCGAGCGCCGGCGCCGATGTGATGAAACGAATTGCCGCTCCGATGTTCGGAGGCGTCGTCACGTCTTTCCTTCTTGAGCTGCTCGTCTATCCGGCGGTTTTCACGATCTGGAAGGCAAAGTACGAATTGAATCTGGATGCGGAATCCGCACATACTGACCAAACCCTTGAAGGAGAAAACCCATGAGCATTACAAAGAGACAGATTATTTCCGCGGCCCTGACGTCCGTTTTGCTGACGCTACCTCAAATCTCCATTGCGGCGGGAGCCAATAAGGAGATCCTCGGAAGCTATCTCGCGATTCAGGAGAAGCTGGCAGCCGACACCATTGAAGGCGTTTCAAGTGTTTCGAAAGAACTCGCAGCCCAAGCCGCGAAAGGGAAGGGATCCGCAGCTCTCGCGAAGATCGAAAAAGGCGCCCGCGCAGTCGGCTCAGCGAAATCCGTGAAAGCCGCTCGCCAAGAATTCAAGGCGCTCTCGGATGCGATGATCGAGTGGAACCGACAGGCGAAAAACCCGGGCACGGACGAAGTGTACTGCTCGATGGCCCCGGG
>MEPR01000040.1:118766-122323 GCA_001769835.1 Bdellovibrionales bacterium GWB1_55_8 | reverse complement strand
AGTTCGGCGTGGGCCTGGCATTCTTTTTCCCAGGCGCGTTCTACAGCTTCTCAAACACGGCCGTGGACAATGCCACCAATACGGTCTGGCAGACTCAAGCCCGCCTGGGAGTGAACTTCTAAGTCGCGGAAGGACAGCCTGCGCAGCCACCGCCGGAAGCCCCGCAGGCCGGCGCGTCACTCTTCTTGGGTGCCGAGCTGGTACGCTTGTAGTCGGTCGTGTACCAGCCGCTGCCCTTCAGGGCAAAAGAGCCCAGGCTCATCAGCTTCTCTACGGGACCCTTGCACTCAGGGCACTCTGAAAGGGGTGCGTCTGAAAATTTCTGCATAATCTCATGTACTTGATCGCACGTTTTGCACTGATATTCGTAAAGAGGCATGATCTCGCTCCTGATGAGGTTTGCATTCCAATATTGGATCGGAAGGCTAGATGTCAAGAGCCATGACTCGCTGCGCAGCAACTAGTTGAATTACTGCACAATGAACTGAGTGAAAAAGATATTCGTGACAGGCCCGTCGCGGAATTCGTCACCCAAGCGCTCGAGCGCAAGCTCGTTCAGCCGATCGAGAAGCTGCGTCCGGAGCAGATATCGGCCTTGCACCGTAGTCAATTCCCGAAAACTCTTCCTGCCAGTCAGGGTCAGGAATTTATCCAGCATCAGCGGGCGCAGCGTCTCAAGAGCTGCTTTCCGAGTTTCATCCCGAAGCTCCAGAGCGAACCCGATCGTGGCGTAATGGAGCTTTCCTTCGATCTGGCGCTTGGTCCCATCCGCCGGCAGAGGTACCGGGGGCAGCGATTCGATATTTACCGTGAGCGCGTCAAAGATCATTGTCCCGCGCTTCGCACCCGGAACAGGGCTCGCATGAGCCTGCGCCAGCCTCACCCGCTCTCCACTTTCCGTGATCGGCGGGCGCTTATGCATAAGCTTGGAATAAAAAAGAAGCCCCCCCGCGCTCAGCGCAATCAGCGCATTCAGGGCAAGAAGCGCCGCAGGAGTTTTCATGAAGCCTTTCACGTTCGGAGCCACATCCATAGTCTACAGCTGTACCGGTCCAGAGGGAAGGCCCAGATCATCAAGCGAATCGCCGAGCAGCTACTTGAGCGGGTCCGGGATTCTGAGCCGTAGACCATCATGGGCCGGTGCCAGGCCTTTTGGCAGCATCCGCGACAGCTTGCCGAAGTCGAAATCATGTCCCATGTGCGTGAGAAAGGCCTTTTCCGGCTTAAGTTCCGAGATGATCTGCAGGGCTCCGTCCAGGTTGAGATGCGTGGGATGAGGAGTGACCCGGAGGCAATCGAGTATGAGCACGGAAAGCCCCTCAAGTCGCGACCGGGACAGGTCTGGAAGCTCACTGCAATCTGTCAGATAGGCCAGCGATCCGATACGATAGCCGACCGATTGTTTCGAGCCATGCTTCAGCGGAAGCGGAATCACCTTCTCGCCGCAAATCTCCATCTCATCGACCAAGGGATCGAACGCATGAAGAATCAACTCCGGAATGCCGCCGCCCTCCACAGGCTTCGGCCGGAAAATGTACTCGAATTTTTTCTGCAGCTCCTGACACGTCCACTCGTTTCCATAAAGAGGGATCGACGTCTGTTGAAGGAAGTTAAAGCTCCGCAGTTCGTCGATTCCATGAACATGGTCCGCATGGGGATGGGTGTAGAGCACCGCATCGACCCGGGCGATCTTCTCCCGGAGGGCCTGTTGCCTGAGATCAGTTGCCGTATCGATCAGGATGCTTTTTCCGCGGATCTGGAGCCAGAGCGAAGCCCTGAGACGCTTGTTTCTCGCATTTCTCGAACGGCACACCGAACATCTGCATTGAATGAGTGGCACCCCTGTGGATGTTCCGCAGCCCAAAACCGTCGCTATCATATCTGAGCTATTGACACGTTTCCCACGCGTCAGGTAGCCAAAAAGTCCACCTATGAAAGCACTCGTTACAGGCGCAAGCGGCTTTATCGGAAGTACCCTCATCGAACAGCTCGGAACTCTCGGATTGGAGGTGTTCGCCTTAATGCGGCGCTCCTCGAGCCCGGCAAACCTCGAGGGCCTCAAGTACACGAAAATTGAAGGCGATCTGTCTGATCTGGAATCCCTGCGCAGCGCAGTACGCGGAATGGACTACGTTTTCCACCTGGCGGGAACGACAGCAGCCCCGAACCGTGAAGTTTACTTCGAGCACAACGCCCGCGGAGCCGAGCGCCTGGCGCGCGCAGTGGCCGAGGAAAATCCAGGCCTGACTCGATTTGTTCATGTTTCCAGCCAAGCCGCGGCCGGGCCCGCGACATCCCTGACTCCTTCCATCGAAACCGATCCTGAACAACCGGTTTCGCTCTATGGAATGAGCAAGCTGGAAGGCGAAAAGGAAGTACTTCGTTACAAAGACAGGATGCCCATCACCATCGTCCGGCCGCCAATGGTGTACGGCCCGAAGGACAAAGGCGTTTTTGTCCTGATCCAGACTGTATCGCGAAGCCTCATGCCGGTGATCCAGGGCTCGGGCAAGGACGGGCACAAGTATTACAGCGCCATTCACGTCCAGGACCTCTGCAGGGGCATCACCCAAGCGGCATTCGTCCCCGCTGGACAATCTCCCTCGGGTGACATTTTCTACCTCACCGGGGATGGCGTGCATACCTACTCCGACATTCTCTCGACCATTGCCGAGTGCCTCGATGTCCGCCCCATCCGCTTCCCGGTTCCGCGATTCGCGATCAAAGCCGCCGCCGCCGCGGCTACCCTTGCCGGCGCGGCGGTTGGCAGAAGTTTCCCGTTGAACATGGACAAGGTGAACGAAATCCTGCCGGACTATTGGATCTGTTCAAGCGACAAGGCGAAGAACATTCTCAAATTCGCACCCGGATTCGATCTTCACGCGGGAATGACCGATGCCGTGGAGTGGTACAAAAGGAACCGGTGGCTCTGATGCGCTTTCTCGCTGTCTGCGTCCTTCTGATTTCGACAGCTTGCAGATCCGGCAGCGACCTCGACCTCAAATTCGATATCAAACAGGAAACACTCTCGAACGGACTGAAGATACTCTTCATCGAGGATCACTCCGCGCCCGTCGTGAGCTACCAAACCTGGGTTCGCGCGGGCTCTGTGGATGAAAAGGATGGCGGCACCGGCCTTGCCCATCTTTTCGAGCATCTGATGTTCAAAGGCACCAAGACCCACGGACCCGGAGCGTTTTTCGAGCAGTTCGAAGCCAAGGGCTCGCAGGTGAACGCCTTCACCACCCGCGACTACACGGTTTATTACGAAGTTCTTCCTTCCGCGCTGCTCCCCAAAGCCATTGAACTGGAAGCGGATCGCCTTCGCGGATTGAATCTGGATCAGAAACTGCTCAACAGTGAACGCCTTGTGGTGCTGGAAGAACGCCGGTTGCGCGTGGAAAACTCGCCCGAAGGAAAACTCCAGGAAGCGATCTGGGCTCTTTCCTTTCAGTCCCATCCTTATGGCAACCCCGTCATCGGAACGACACAGGATCTTCTAACGCTTGACATTGAACGGCTCGTCGCTTTCTACGACACGTATTACCAACCTTCAA
>MEPR01000040.1:118452-118753 GCA_001769835.1 Bdellovibrionales bacterium GWB1_55_8 | reverse complement strand
TGTTTCGGGCGACTTCAACCGAAAAGAGACCCTTGCGCTGATCAGGAAGCACTACGGCGCGTTCCAGAAAAAAAAGAAACCCATACGAACGGTGGCCCGCGAGCCGGAGCAAACAGGGGAACGGCGATTGATCATCCGCGAAGAGCTCGCTTCTGAACGATTTGCGCGGGCGTACCATATCCCTGCCGCGGGAGAGAGCGACTCGTATGCGCTCGACGTGCTTTCGAACATCCTTTTCGCCGGCAGAAGCTCTCGCGCCCATCGGCGCCTGGTCGAGGAGAAACAACTCCTGCTCTCGATT
>MEPR01000040.1:93610-118437 GCA_001769835.1 Bdellovibrionales bacterium GWB1_55_8 | reverse complement strand
ACTCCGGCACATCCCGGACTCTTCGTGATTTCCGGAATGCTTCGCGGACAACACAGAACAGAAGAAGCAGAAGCGGCACTCGATCAGCTGCTCGGCGAACTCGAAACCACTTCGCCCGTGACGCCGGAGGAAATCAAAACCGCCATTCGTCAACTCACGGTCCAGATCTTTGATGGAATCCGGACACCGCACGGTCTGGGCCAGCTGATCGGCACCATTGATGCGATTCTCGGCGACCCGGAACTCTACGCGGACGAGGCGGAGCATTATAGCCGCGTGACTCCTGCTGATGTCACACGTGTCGCGCGTGAATACTTGCAGCCGAACAACCGATCCGTGGTGATCCTTCGTCCCGGGGAAAAGTGAAATGCGAAAAAAAATCAACCACCTGGGTTCGGCGCTGATCTCTTTCGTCCTGCTGGTTTCGACTCCCTCGTCTGCCGCGACACTCAAGCCTCCGATTATCGAAAAGCTATCGAACGGACTTGAGATCGCCTGGTTTGAAGATGCACGTTTCCCGCTCATCGACCTTGGCCTCTATATTGACTCGGGTTCGGTGGATGATCCGAAGGGAAAAAGCGGGACCGCTGAACTGATGAGTTCAAGTCTTTTCAGAGGCGCCGCCGGGCTCTCAATGGAAGCGCTTGCACGAAGCTCAGAACGTCTTGGCGCAAGCCGATACTCCTCTGCGAGTGACGAAAGCATGGCAATCGGATTTCATGGCCTTGCGAAGAATGCTCCTGAACTGCTCTCGCTCCTTGCTAAAGTCGCCCTGCAGCCCGATTTTCCGGAAACCGAAGTCCAGGAACAGAAGGCCCGTCTTGCGGATCGTTGGGGACACATCGGTGATTACGCGGATACGCTCGCGGGCCTCGCCTTCAGCCGCAGGCTCACAGCTGAAACCCCTTATGGAAGGGGAAGCTTCACTTCCATGGCGGAATTTCAGAAAATCACCCGGAATGACGTTTCAGCGTTTCATCAGAAATACTTCCGGCCTGAAAACGCGATCCTCTTGATCTCGGGCCGGACCGACCGGGAAAAACTGCGGAAATTGATCGACGAAGCACTCGGCGAAAAAGCCTGGCCCGGCGTCGCAAACGAAACCAAGGTCAAACGACCGAATTACTCAGAGCCGCGGCTCGCGAAACTCCGGGAGCGGATCCTGATCATTCACCGGCCGCAGCTGACCCAAGCATCTATTCGCATCGGTTTCCGGGGCCCTCTGGTGACGTCACCCGATCACTATCCGACCATGGTCCTGAATGCGCTCCTCGGAGAGCATTTTCACAGCCGGCTCAATTCACTGCTCCGTGACAAGCTCGGCCTCACGTACTCGGTCGGAAGTTCATTTTCATTCGAACGGGAACTCGGTGTTTTTTCGATTGCCTCGAGCACGAGAAATCAGACGGGCGCCCAGCTCATTACCAAGACACTCCAGGTATTGCAGGAGCTGAAATCGGGAGCTATTTCAGAAGCGGAGGTTGAAACCGCGAAAGAGTACCTCGTGGGAAGCTTCTCAATCTCCTCGGCGTCGCCAGCCTCGGCTGTTTCGCGGTGGCTGATGGGACGGATCCATGGTCTTGGCCCCGAATACCTGAATGAGTATATTCCCAGGATCCGCGCGGTCACCCACGCGGAAGTGATCGAGGCTGCTCGCAAGCACCTCGATCCGGATCATGCCGTGATCACCGCAGCCGGAGATGCGTCCTTGCTCGAGCCTGATTTGCGCGCGCTCAAAATCGCGCCTTTGCGCAGAATCGGGCTTAAAGACATCCTATGAGCTGATCCGCCCAATCAAGCCGTGGCCGGGGCTGCCAGATTCTCCATTTTGCAATTGCCTTCAAAATAAGCACCGAACTCGACCGCAAAAACAGGAGCCTGGACATTTCCAAAAACACGCCCCGTCCGCGAAATCACCACTTTCGTGCGGGCCTCAATATCTCCGCGAACGTAACCGTCGACGACAAGAGTGTCCGCGTGGATATTGCCTTCGACAACGGATGTTTCGCCCAGAATCAAGGTACTGCCGTCGCGAGCCTGGACATCACCGATGAGAATGCCGTGAACTCGCGAGATCTCGCCAAAACTGATTTTTCCCTCGACCCGGGTGCCCTCTGAAATGAAATTCACCGACGTTTCGACAATGTGCTGGGCCATATCAGGTGCTCCCCACAGGAGAAGGCGTGGACACAGGCAGTGCACCGCCTTCCACAGCGATGCGATCATACAGAATGAGCTGTCCCTGATCCGTGAGCAACAGTACCTCCACCTCACGAATCATGTTCGTTGAACGGAGAGGACCGAATTGCGCGCGTACGGCACGGAACCGGCTCACGGAAAAATATTCACCGGCTGCCGGCCGGATCAGCGAATCAGCGCCGCCTGAGTTCATTATTCCATCTGGATAGGCAAGAAGCGTTTCAGGACCGCGGGCAAGGACGACAATGCGCCCCTGCTGATTGCCCTGTCCGACGTTCTTGTACTGAATGTTAAAACTGACGTCTAAAGTCTTACCTTGCCAGGTCGCCTTCAACCCACCGATGAGAATCGTTCCCGGTGCGGGCAGCGCCGCGGCATCCGGAGGCAATGCGCCAAAGAGGAAAGACCTCTGAGGAGCGGCAACTCGTGATTCGGTGGACCCGGTTGGCATCGGTGAAACCAGATCGTCCTTCAGATCACCCTTGGCCGAATCCCCTTGGGCTTCCTGAGGCCGAGGCTTATCTGCGAGAGCCAGTTGAAGGTCCTGGATTTCCGATTCCAGCTGCTGCACCCGCGAAATGTCCGCCTTCCGGCTGATACCGTAATACTTTCCAGCCAGAACGACGCTACCTACGGTGATCCCGCCTGCCAGGAGCAGAAGAATACCGAACCTGTTCAGCCAGGCCAAAGGGACCTGAAACGTTCGGGCCGCGTAATTGTCCTTGAAGACCAGTAGGGTAACCTGATCAGAGAGTTCTTTTGGCGACTTGCTCATTTGTGCTTAGGCGACCTTTTTGGGATTTTCCAGTAATTACGAGACTTCAGAGATTTCCAGAAGTTATCGTTTCCTGAAACGTTAACTGCTCTGAAAAAAGGTGTCAACTTACGCAGACCTCCAGCCGAAAAGTCATGTGATGAAGATTCTTCTGCTGAATCCTCACGTCGACGCGGGGCATAAAATCCTGAAATCATTTCAGGCGCAAAACCATGCCCTTCTCTTGCCCGAGAATGCCGCGGAAGCTTGGCAAATGGCCAAGTTGCACGGTCAAAGCGTGCAGCTGGCCATCATTCATCGGGAAGGACTATCCCATCAGGACGCCGATGCGGGAACAAAGCTGATCGACCAGCTGAAAATGGATCCTATCCAAGCAGACCTTCCGGTGATTCTCAGCTCGGAATCCTGGACCGAGGCTGATTTCGCGAAACACCAGCAGACCCCATCGGGAGCCAATGCTTATTTGCGCTGGCCGTACTCCGAAACCGATCTTGCTGAAACGATCCGCGCGATTTTCGGGGAAGCCACCCCGGAGGACTCTTCCGTTTCGATGCCCTCGGCTCTGACGGAGGGCTCACTGCAGCTTGCGGGTTATACGAGCGCATCAACCAACGGCGGACCACCTGAATTGCCGGCTGAAAATGCCTCCGAAGCCGTCGTCCTTCAGGATGCCGGTGGAATGTTTTCCA
Source organism: Bdellovibrionales bacterium GWB1_55_8 (assembly GCA_001769835.1). Taxonomy (GTDB): domain Bacteria; phylum Bdellovibrionota; class UBA1018; order UBA1018; family UBA1018; genus GWB1-55-8. The sequence continues at coordinate 114,774 of MEPR01000040.1, read as the reverse complement.
CTGACTCGGGAAGTAATTCGTCTTCCATCAGCCTGGAAGCTCCCTGGACCGATGATCCGGAACCGGCAGCTCCCCCCGCGCTTGCCAGCTTTGAATCGAGCGGAGCTCTCCTGGAAATCGGCTCCGATCCCGCGCCAGCAGCGCTTTCCACGCTCGAGGTGCAGGCTTCACGGCCTGCACACACTCCACGATTTTCGCAGTCCGGGTCGGCAATGCTTCTCCAGCCGATGCCCTTCGGGGACGCCGTCGTTCCAGGAGGTGCCGCGCAATCACCCGACGTCGAAACATTGAAAAAATACCTGCTCCTTCGCGAGCAGGACGTCGCCACGCTGTCAGCCCAACTCCGCTCGACGCGCGAGCAGCTGACTGTATTCTCATCGCAGCTTGAACAGGAGCGGGAAAAGAATACCGAATTAAGCGCCGCCGCTGAAGATCACAAGCGAGCCCTCGAAGACGCCCGGCGTGCCGGCGAGGCTGAACGAAACAGCCTGCGCAAGGAGATCGAGGACCTCCGGTTCGAGATCAAAACCAAAATGGATAAAGCCCGCCTGCTTGAATCACAGGTTCGGGAAGCGACCCAGGAAATGGATCGCCTGAAGGAACGGGTGCGTTCGGATATCCGGAAGATTCGCGTACGGGAGAAAGAACTCGAGAACAGGCTCGAGATCGCGCGCTCCGACTCTGATGTGCTCGTGAATTCACGCGAGGCGAAGATCGTTGAACTCAAACGCAAGCTCGACCTTCTGGAATTCAACATGGACCTGCTCCAGGATCGTTTCGCCCGCGAACGTGAAAACTCCTTGAAACTGCGAGAGCGCCTGGTGAAGGCGGCGCAGGTGGTGCGCGTGGCCGGCGGAGTGCTGGACAGCCCCGCTGAATCCGACAACGCCAACGCGAATCAGGACGAAGGAAAACAGGAAGCCTCCTGATGAACGTCATCAACAATGTTTATCGAGTGCTGCTGATCGAAGAGGACCCAAAGCAGAGTGAGCTCTATTCCGAGCTCATCCGCGAGGTAGCCGACTGCAAGGTCGACGTGATCACGACCCTGAACGGCTCGATGGACTGGGTGGCGCGATCGAACTATCATCTGGTCGTCATCGACAATTCGGCCGTGGGCTCAGGTGGGAGCGGTTTTGGAGTACTGGAACAGATCAAACGCGTGAGCCCTGTCACAAGTGTCATCGTGATTTCAGAGCGGGCCACTATCGAACAGGCGGTCGCCGCCATCCGCCTTGGCGCCGAGGACTATCTAAAGAAGCCTTTCAACCTCGAGCATTTCCAACTCGCCGTGAAACGGGGCCTCGACAGAAAGGCGGTCTTCGGCGAGAACGCCGGGGCATCGAGCTTTCTGAACCTGCTGAACAGCTGCCAGATGATTTCCGCGTCGCTGGAAGAACGAAAAATTTTTGGGATCGTGCAGAGCTACTTCTCAAGGGAACTCAAGTGCGCCTATTCGGCTCTTTATTCGATCAAGGACGGAACGGTCACCGCCGTTGATCAAAAGGGCCCCGAACTCCAGCAGAACCGTGCGATGCAGGAGATGCTCGACATCGCCCTGCACTCCTCCAATCCGATCCAGACCCTCGCGTCAACGAATGAGCCTTATCGTTTTGTCGAAAGAGGCCAGCTCACTCCGGGCCTTTTCGTGTTCCGGTTTCAGTGCGCTGGATCGGTCGAATACTATCTGGCATGCCTCTCGCCCGAGCACCCGCCCGCGATCGAGGCCTTCGAAAGCCGGCTTCGAATGCTGAAGGCCCAGATTGAAGTCACGGGAAAAAACATCGCGCAGTACATGGGTGTGCACCGCCTGGTTTACGTGGACGACGCGACCGGTCTCTACAACACTCGTTACCTGAATTACGTGCTGGACCGGGAAATCACGCAATACCAGACAACGAAGAAGCCCTTCGCCGTGCTCTTCCTCGATGCCGACCGTTTCAAAAACGTGAACGATTCACACGGACATCTCGCAGGAACGAAGATTCTTCACGAGCTCGGAACACAGCTCAGGAAGCTTGTTCGCGATTCAGACACCTGCTTCCGTTACGGCGGTGACGAGTTCGTCGCCGTTCTGTCCTCGTGCGATCTGAACACCGCCAAAACGGTCGCCGAACGCATTCGGGCCTCAGTCGAGGCGGAAACGTTCCTTCAAAGTGAAGGACTGAACTTCAAGTTGACGGTGTCCATCGGCGTTGCCCTGTTTCCAGAACACGCGGATTCAAAACAGGCGATCATTGATGCTGCCGACCATGCCATGTATTCGTCCAAGCGAAGCACAAGGAATGCCGTCACGATCGCCGCACCGATCGAACCCAAAGGCGCGAGTACCGGCTGACTGTCAGCCCAGCAGCTTCCGTTTCTGCTCGAGGAACTCCTCTTCTGTCAGGGCTCCTTTTTCACGAAGCGCCTGGAGACGCTCAAGTTCCGCGAGCTTGTCACGCGATGCCCCGCCAGTCGTGCTTGCCTGAGAGGAAAAGACATCCTTCATCTGGTCCCACCAGGCACCCGTGACAGACATCTCATTGCGTCCGTAAACCACAAGCGTCTCGGCCACAAGGTCATGCAGCGCCTGCCTTTGCTTCGTGAAAAGGGCGATCAGGTACCCGATGAAAAACAGAATGCCCGATACGATCTTCATGAAATACCGGATCACAGCCGTTCGGAACGCGATTCGTCCTCCTGACATATCCGTCACCTGAACACCGACCAGGAATTTTCCCGGAGTCGCGCGAATAGCGGAGGATTCAAACATGGTGAAATAAAGGAAAGTGATCAGGATGGATCCCACCGCAGGGAGCATCTGCTCGGCGATGAAGCCAGGAAGAATCAGGAAAAAAGCGTCGAGCATCATTGCCAGAAAACGCCTCGGAATCGAAGCAATCATGATGCTCATTTCATTTCTCCTTTGTAATGCGTCCATTGGTAAGTTGAGCGGTCAGTCGATAGGCCTTCGGGTCATCTGATGAATCAAAGGAATCCGAGGATCCGTTCACCACACTGAGATCCACGCGATAATGCTCGTCGTCAGCAGGCGCGATCTCAATATTGCCATTCACCAGCCGTGCATCCAGATGGAATTCGGGCTCGTTGATCTCAAGATTTCCATTGGTTCCCTTCAAAAGGAGCGATGCTTCACGAGGAACGCTCAGATCGCAGCGCACACCCTTCATTCCGGAAAAATCAAACAGGAGAACTCCCGCTTCCAGCCGCGGCCGCGTCTCCCCCTTGGCCTTCGACCGGCAATCCCAGCCGAATTTTTCAGTCTCCGATGTCTTCACTTCGAACTTCCCGTTTGTGAAACGCACATCGATCGCGCGTTTTGTCGGGTCGACCGGATTTGTTCCTTCGAACCGGACGCTTTCGGAATCGGACCAGTCCGCATCCAGCTCGAACGAGCCGGATAACGTGCTGGAGCCGATTTTAGCCTGTCCGGCCTTGCCATCGACATCAATCAGGCCTCCTAGTATCCGCACACGCTCATTTTTTTCATCCACCTGAAGCAGGGGAGAAAATTTCCACATCAGAGTTCCCGCGAAAAACAGAAAAAGGGCAAGCGTGCCAAGAAAGCCCATTACCAGCCACTTCACGACCGGGCTGATGGGAGGCTTCACGGGGGCATTCCCCCGCTCCATGAGATACTTGTTGGCCACCAGCTCTGGTTCGCCCAATGCGGCAATCAGAGCGCCGATCGATTGATGCGGATCCCGCTCCATGGCGGAAAGGACGTGACTCTTGATTTCGATCAGAATCTCCGCCCGGTCACTCACGGGAAGTGATGACAAAGCCCGATCCAATTTGGAGAGGTAGGCTTCCAGTTGTGCATTCGTCTTCATTTTGTCCCCTTTTCCGCCTGAGCCAGGCGCTCGAACGTGCGTACCATTCTCTCGAATTCGCCCACCATCTCGTCCAGAGCCCGATTCCCCGCGCGAGTGAGCGAATAAAACTTCCGAGGGTGCCCTTTTACAGCTTCCATTTCCCAATTAGCCGAAAGAAGCCCATCCGTGGTCATGCGACTCAGCAGCGGGTAAAGAGTCCCCTCTTTCACTGCCAATTCGGATACGGAAAGCTTTTCGATCAAATCAAATCCGTAAATCCGCGTATGCGCCCGGATCAGAAGGAGAACGCAAAGCTCGATGTAGCCCTTTCGAATCTGCGTCTTCCAGTTTTCGCCACTAGGTATCATGTTAAACACAGTACCTAGCATGGCTATGCTTTATCGGCAAGCATTCATCGCGACCCTATGGCGACCGTGATGATGCCTGGCGTCAACCTTGACCCCGCAGGAGCGCTCCACTAGTCTCCCCGCATGCCTGAACTCAGCCGAGCCCCCGTTCACGTTGTTGCGGTTATTCCCGCGCGATTTGCCTCCACTCGACTGCCCGGAAAGCCGCTCGCGGATATTCATGGCAAACCGATGATCCAGTGGGTCTACGAGCGCACCAAGAAGGCCCGTGGCATTGATCTCGTGGTGGTCGCGACAGACGACGAACGTGTTGCTCGAGCGGTCGAGGGGTTCGGCGGGCGCGCCATGATCACCTCGCCGGATCTCGCAAGCGGAACCGACCGTGTCGCAGCGGTCGCAGACGCGATCCCCGCAAAGATTTACGTCAACGTGCAAGGCGATGAACCTCTGATGGCGCCCGAGGCTGTCGAAGCAGCGGTCGAACTTGTCCGTTCCGGACGCTTTCCCATGTCCACCGTCATGACGCCGCTTCGTACCCGGGCTGAACTGGAAGATCCATCTGTGGTCAAGGTTCTGGCCGATCGAACGGGCAGATCCATTTATTTTTCCCGACTTCCGATTCCTTACAGCCGCGGCCCCCAGCCCGTTGCAGAACCCGACGGAACAGCTGATTTCATCTGCCGCCGCCATGTCGGACTCTACGTTTACACGCGTGAGACCTTGTTTCAGTTCCGCTCGCTTCCTCCGTCCGCCATCGAACAAGGGGAAGTTCTCGAGCAGCTTCGCGCGGTGCACCACGGGATCCCGATCGGAATCACGGAAGTGGATTTCACCTCGATCGGAGTGGACACCCCGGACGACCTTGAAAAAGTGCGCAAAATTCTAGTATGACTTTAGAAAACCCCAGGAAAGAACGAGCCATGGCTAAGCAGAAAAAGTACATCTTCGTGACCGGTGGCGTCCTCTCGAGCATCGGCAAAGGCATCAGTGCCGCATCGATCGGCATGCTGATGGAGCAGCGAGGCATCAAGGTCACGATGATCAAAATGGACCCGTACCTCAACGTGGATCCGGGCACGATGAGCCCCTTTCAGCACGGGGAAGTATTCGTGCTCGATGACGGCGCGGAAACGGATCTCGATCTCGGACACTATTCACGTTTTGTCCAGACGGCTCAGTTCAGCAGAAAGAACAGCTTCACGACCGGCCGAATCTACGACGCCGTGATTCGGCGCGAACGCGCCGGCGGTTACCTTGGAAAAACCGTTCAGGTGATTCCGCACATCACTGACGAGATCAAAAAGCATATCCAGGAAGCTTCGGCGGACGTGGACCTTGCGATTGTCGAAGTCGGCGGCACTGTCGGAGACATTGAAAGCCTTCCTTTCCTCGAAGCCATTCGGCAGATGAAGGTCGAAGAAGGCGCGGAAAACGTGCTTTTTGTCCACCTGACGCTGGTGCCGTACATCGCAGCTGCGGGAGAACTCAAAACGAAACCCACGCAGCACAGCGTGAAGGAACTTCGTGAAATCGGCATTCAGCCGGATATCCTGCTCTGCCGCTCGGATCGCAAACTCCCGAAAGACGTCAAAGACAAGATCGGACTTTTCTGCAACGTTCCGGGACACCACGTTTTCAGTGCGCTCGACGTCAGCAGCATCTATGAAGTCCCGCTCAATTATCATGACGAAGGACTTGACGAGCGCATCGCCGAGAAACTCCACATCTGGACTGGCCGCCCGGACCTCTCCAAATGGAGCGAGATGGTGGAGAAGATCCGCAACCCGAAATCCGAAGTCACGATCGGCATCGTGGGCAAATACACGGATTGGCGCGACAGCTATAAATCACTGTCAGAAGCACTGATTCACGGGGGCGTCGCCAATGACGTTCGCGTGAATATGGTTTACATCGACTCCGAGGAAATCGAAAAAGGCAACCGCGACCTGCTGCGCTCGGTGGACGCGATCCTGATCCCCGGCGGCTTTGGCGAAAGGGGCATTGAAGGAAAGATTCTCGCGATTGAATTCGCCCGCACTGAAAATGTTCCCTTCTTCGGGATCTGCCTCGGCATGCAGCTCGCGGTCATTGAATTCGCGCGAAATGTCGCTGGATTGAAGAATGCCAACTCGGCCGAGTTCAAGCCTGCCTGCGATCAGAATGTCATCGACATCATGGAATCCCAGAAGTCCGTGAAGGACCTGGGCGGAACCATGCGCCTGGGCGCTTATCCTTGCCAGATCCTCGAAAAACACGACGGCAAAACGACCCGTGCTTTCGCGGCATACGAGCAGGAGCTGATTTCCGAGCGGCACCGGCACCGCTTTGAAGTGTCCAATCCGTTCCGTAAGGCAATCGAGGAAAAAGGGCTTCTGGTGTCAGGCAAATTCATCTCGAAAGAGAGCGGCACTGAGCTCGTCGAAATGGTCGAACTTCCGAATCACCCATGGTTCCTCGGCTGCCAGTTCCACCCTGAGTTCCTCAGCAAGCCACTGAAGGCACACCCCCTTTTCGCGGCTTTTGTTCGGGCCGCCCGGGATTCAGCAGGCGTGAAATGAACCGTTCTCACCTGATGACCGTCATTGCCGGTCCTTGTGTACTTGAAGATGACTCGCTTTCCTTCGAAATCGCGGAGGAACTGAAACGGCAGACGTCAGGCCTCCCGATCGAGCTCACTTTCAAAGCCTCCTTTGACAAGGCCAACCGCAGCTCGATCGACGGGTTTCGCGGACCCGGAATGGAAGAGGGACTTCGGATGCTAGCTCGCGTCCGCGACAAGACCGGCTTACCCCTGCTCACGGACTTTCATACGCCCGAGCAGGCCGAGACAGTAGCGGAAGTGGTCGACTTCCTTCAGGTACCGGCGTTCCTGTGCCGGCAAACCGACATGATCGTCGCCGGCGCGTCAGCCGCGCTCAAGCATGGCCGGCGGCTAAACGTAAAAAAAGGCCAGTTTCTCGCGCCGTGGGATGCGAAAAATATCGTTGAAAAGGTTCGCGCGGTTGAAACGAAGATTCAAAAAACCCCGCCGCGCACTGACTGGTTCTGCCTGACGGAACGCGGAACATCCTTCGGTTACAACACGCTCGTTGTCGACATGAGCTCGTTCCAATGCATGCAGCAGTACGGCGCCCCGGTCATTCACGATGCGACTCACTCGATCCAGACTCCCGGTGGCGGACCGGGCGGGAAAAGTACCGGGGGAAAACGGGAATATCTCGAAGTCCTCGCACGTGCGGCCATCGCAGCGGGAGCTGACGGAATTTTTCTCGAGTGCCATCCGCGTCCCGAAAAGGCGAAAAGTGACGGGCCCAATGCGCTTCCTCTCGAGCACGTGGGAACCTTTCTCAGACAGCTTCTTGAAATCCATGCACTGGTTCGGGGCCAGCCTAAACTCCTCGCAGGAATGTCCAAATGATCTCGACCGAAGACATCCAGGCCCGACTGAAGAAGATTCGCCTCCTGATTCTCGATGTGGACGGCGTCATGACCGACGGTCGCATCTTCTGGAAGGAAGGCCAGGGCTGGACGCGCCATTTTCATGTCAAAGACGGTTACGGGCTGAAGCTCTTGATGAGGAACGGCATTGATGTGGCGACCATCAGCGGTGGCGACTCGCAGGACGTGCGCACCCGGATGGAATTTCTGAAGGTGAAATATGTTTTCCTGGGGGATGAGGACAAGCTCAAGGCACTTCACAAGATCATCGAGACGAGCGGCCTGACCGCCGATCAGATGGCCTTCATGGGCGACGATCTTTTCGACATTCCTGTAATGGAACAGGTTGGTTTCAGTGCGACCGTCCCGCACGCCGTCCCGGAAGTGAAAACGCGCGCTCATTACGTCACACAGGCTGCAGGGGGCTGGGGAGCCGTACGCGAAATCGCCGACGCAATTCGAAAATCCCAGGGCCTTGGACCTTATCTGTCGTGAGCGTCCCGAATTACGAAGCCATACGAATATGGAACCGTTCGGCCGCTCGTGAGGAAATCGAACAGGTTTACGGCGATCGCCTGGTCCGGCTCCTTTACGGAAGTTCGCCCGGCCAACTGATCGCTGACCAGGTGCTCTCCCGCGCTGTTTTCAGCCGCCTCTACGGCAGCTACCAGTCGTCACGCGCAAGCCGCCACAAGATCGAGCCGTTCATTCGAGATTTCAAAATTGACATGAACGAATTCGAGCGCGGACCTTTCGCGACATTCAACGACTTCTTCATTCGTCGTTTTCGCCCGGGGGTCCGTCAATTCGCGACTCGCGCGAATGCGCTGCCGGCATTCGCCGAGGCACGTTATTTTGCTTATGACGGCCCCACCTCCGACAGATCTTTTCAGATAAAAGGAGAGGCTCTCGATCGCGCACAGATGCTTGGCGGCGTGGAAAAAGCGACGCGGTTTCAAGGGGGCCCCGTCCTGATCGCGCGGCTCTGTCCGACCGATTATCATCGGTTCCACTACCCGGATGAGGGTACGACGATTTCCGGTTACCGGCTTGCCGGTCCGCTGCACTCGGTGAATCCGCTCGCGCTTCGCGGCAGGCCCGGCATTCTTGCGAGTAACGAGCGCCGCGTATCCATTCTGAGCACCCGCAACTTCGGGCAACTGGCCTATGTCGAAGTGGGCGCGCTCTGTGTCGGTAAAATCATTCAGACCCACCTGGAAAAAACGCCGTTCAGCCGCGGCGCCGAAAAAGGGTATTTTCTTTTCGGTGCGTCTACGGTGGTTTTGCTGGGCGAAACCGGCGCATGGAAGCCGTCCGCCGACATCCTTGCGCAAACGGAAGCCAGACGCGAGACCCTCGTTCGTCTTGGTGAAGAGATTGCTTCCTCCTGAATGAGTGGATTCCGCGCAACCCTGCAACCGTTGCATCCTGCTCGTTGAAGACGATCGTGATATTCGCGAAGCCATGCAGCAACTACTGGAATTCGAGGGATATTCAGTTCAGACCGCTGCAAACGGCCGAGAAGGTCTCGATCGTCTTCATTCGACCGATCAGCCTTGTCTGATCCTCCTGGACCTCATGATGCCGGTGATGAACGGCTGGGAGATGAAGGAATCACTCGAAAAAGACGAGCGGCTGTCGCAAATTCCGGTCGTCATTGTCACAGCTGCCGGTCTCGACAAGGCGAAGACAATCCGTTCATCCGGAATTCTTACAAAGCCGGTCGAAGTGGAGACCCTTCTCAACACGGTCCAGAGCCACTGCCACTAGCCCATTTCCCGATCGAAACAGTCCATACGAAGAACACTCCAAGTAGCTGATTGCAAAAGGTTCCTCTAAGCGAACTCATTCGCGAGAAAATGCGCTTGTAAGGAAGTCATTGAAATCGGACCTGGTTTATCGTACATGACATCTAGATGATTAAGATCAATCGAACCACTGAATATGGGCTGATTGCCCTTCAGCATATGAGCCGGAAGCGGAACGCCTCGCCTGAAAACACTGAAGTCACCAGCGCGCGGGAAATCGCTGATTCGTACGGCTTGCCGTTTGAGATCACGGCGAAAACCCTGCAGCGCCTGAAAGACACGGGCCTGATCCAGTCCGCACAAGGGGCCCGCGGCGGCTACACGCTCCAAAGAAATCTCGCTGCCATTCAGCTCTCCGAATTTCTTCGCCTGATGGAAGGTCCGCAGTCAGTCGTGGTTTGCGCTTCCGATTCCGATTCCGCTCCGTGCCAGTGCGAATATGAGCGCAAATGTGAAATTAAAAAACTGATGAACAATCTGAACTCACGAGTTGCCGGTTTCCTCGAAACAATCGCGCTTGCTGACCTGTTGGGCACGTCGCCCGAGGGGCTATCATGAAATTACCTATCTACCTCGACTATCACGCAACCACCCCCGTGGACCCTGAAGTGTTCAGGGCGATGACGCCTTACTTCACCGAGATCTTCGGAAACGCTTCGAGCCGGAACCACGAGTTCGGGTGGACCGCGGAGTCAGCCGTCGCCCAGGGGCGCGAACAGGTCGCGCAATTGATCGGCGCCAGCGAGCGTGAAATCATTTTCACGAGCGGCGCCACTGAGAGCGACAACTTGGCCCTGATCGGCATCGCGGAGATGTATCAGGAACGCGGAAATCACCTGATCACTTCAAGCATTGAGCACAAGGCGATTCTCGACACCTGCGCTTACCTCGAAAAGAAAGACTTCACCGTCACTTACCTGCAACCTGATCAGACGGGGCAGATATCGGCGGAAGCTGTCGCAGCCGCGATCACGCCCAGGACCATCCTGGTCTCGATCATGGCCGCGAACAATGAAGTTGGAACGATCAATCCGATCGCTGCGATCGGGAAGGTTTGCAAAGAACGCGGAGTTCTTTTCCATACGGATGCGGTGCAGGCAGCCGGCAGGATTCCCCTATCCGTTGAAGCCATGGGGATCGACCTCCTTTCGCTTTCCGCGCACAAGATTTATGGCCCGAAAGGCATTGGTGCCTTGTACGTCCGCCGCAGGAATCCGCGCGTCCGCCTGGCCCCCATGATCCACGGCGGCGGCCATGAGCGCGGGATGCGCTCCGGAACACTGAACGTGCCCGGTATTGTCGGATTTGGAAAAGCCGCGGAACTTGCGCTTCGCAACTTCGAAACGGAAAACAAGGGAATCGCGTTACTTCGGGATCGGCTCTGGAATGGTATTCGGGAGCAGCTCGATGAAGTTTATCTGAACGGACACCCCACTGAACGCGTTTCCGGAAATCTGAACGTCAGCTTCGCTTACGTTGAGGGCGAGTCACTGATGATGGGGATGAAGGAGCTCGCGGTTTCAAGCGGCTCCGCCTGCACGTCAGCAAGCCTTGAGCCTTCCTACGTGCTGAAGAACATGGGCGTGGGTGATGATCTTGCGCATACGAGCATCCGCTTCGGGCTCGGGCGCTTCACCACCGCAGAAGAAATTGACTTTGCGATTAAAAAGGTGGTTGCCACCGTTCGCCGACTGCGCGATCTCTCGCCACTTTACGAAATGGCGAAAGAAGGTATCGATCTGAAGTCCATTCAATGGACAGGTCACTGAGGAGAGGGAAAATGGCTTATACAAAAAAAGTAATTGATCATTACGAAAACCCCAGGAATGCGGGCTCTCTCGACAAGAACGCGCCGAACGTAGGCACCGGCATGGTGGGCGCACCCGAATGCGGCGACGTGATGCGCCTGCAGATCGAAATCGACGAAAAAACAAACACCATAAAGGACGCCAAATTCAAAACATTCGGATGCGGCAGCGCGATCGCGAGCTCCTCGGTAGCCACCGAGTGGGTGAAGGGCAAAACCCTGGACGAGGCGCTTTCGATCAAAAACACGGACATCGTGGAGGAACTTTCCCTGCCTCCGATCAAAATCCACTGTTCCGTCCTGGCCGAGGACGCAATTAAAGCGGCCATTACCGATTACATGGAAAAGAAGAAGGAGAAAAAAGAATGAGCTTGAACGTCACCGAAAAAGCGGTTCGCGAGATCAAGCGAATCCAGTCAAACGACGCCAGCTCCGCGAACGCGTTTTTGCGCGTCATGGTGGTAGGCGGTGGCTGCTCCGGCATGAGCTACAAACTGGGCTTCGACAGCCAGCCCGCGGCGGCCAACGATAAAGTCATCGAAACCGATGGCGTGAAGATCATCGTCGATGCGAAATCATTTCTTTATCTCTCAGGCACCACTCTTGATTTCACGGACGGCCTGAGCGGCACCGGTTTCGTTTTCACGAATCCGAATGCAAAAAGGACCTGTGGCTGCGGATCGAGCTTCTCAGCTTAATACGCCTGGCACCTGCGTAGCATGCGGACTCGCGGCTCAAGGCTACGTGGGCGTTCACGTATGCCATGCGTGCGGTGTTCCTCAGCCGCTGCGTCCAGGTGAAGACCTCTTCGCCTCCTTCGGCCTGGAACAGCGTTTCGCGATCGACAGCGGCCTTCTGGAACGCAGATTCTATGAAATTTCACGTCTGCTTCATCCTGACCGCTTCGCCGCGATTGGTGGAGACGCGCGCAGGAACTCGACCGAGCGCATGACCTTCCTGAACGATGGTTATCGCATCCTCAAGAACGCTGAAAAACGGCGGGAGTGGCTCCTGAACCAACTTGCTCCCGCGGCTTCCCCCTCGAGCGCTCCGAGACCTCCCCAGGACCTCGCCAGCGCCTGGTTTGACTTGCAGGACGATGCGAATGAAGCCGCCCTGAAGGATTTCGAGACCCGCCTTCAAATCACGCAGAACCAGGCACACGAAAGGATCCGGACGTTGGAGCGCGAACTGGACGCTTTGCTCGAGACCGGCTCCAAACCCGGTCCCGAATTGCTGGCCAAAATGAAAGCGGAGCTCCTGTCCGGCTCGTATCTTTCATCCCTGGAACGGGACGTGGAGCGACTCAAAAAACGCCTGTTCATCACTTAAGAGTTGTTCTATTGAGGAGCTGCCATGCTTTCCCTCCAAATCGAATCCAACGCCAACCGGGACGCCAGTCCCATTATCGGCATCGATCTAGGCACCACGAACAGCCTGATTGCTTACGTCCCTCCCTCGGCGGTGGCGCCAGACACGGAAAGACACCCGGTCATCCTGACTTCGCGCGAGGGTGATTCGCTCATTCCGTCCGTGGTGACTTTCGAAGGCGACCGGCCTGTCGTCGGGCACGCTGCCAAGAGAAAGAAAATCTCAGGCGCTCAGGACACGGTGTTTTCCGTGAAGCGACTGCTCGGCCGTGGCTTCGACGATCTGAAGGGAATGGCAGGCACGCTTCCTTATCGCCTCTTGCCGGGAGAAGGCGCCGTTCGGATACAGGTAGGTCAGCGCATTTATACCGCAGTCGAAATTTCCGCGGCAATCCTGAGGGAACTGAAACTCAGTGCCGAAGCCGCTCTCGGAGTCCCGGTGACACGCGCCGTGATCACCGTCCCCGCCTACTTCAACGATAGTCAGCGCCAGGCGACCCGCGCGGCAGGGCGCTTGGCCGGGCTCGATGTTCTTCGAATCATCAACGAACCCACGGCGGCATCATTAGCCTATGGACTGGATCGCAAACGCCAGGGCCTCATCGCTGTTTACGATCTGGGGGGCGGCACATTCGATGTGTCGATCCTCAAGCTCCAGGACGGAATTTTTGAAGTCCTCGCCACCAATGGTGACTCCATGTTGGGCGGGGACGACCTGGATCTCGCGATTGCACAAGCTGCTGCATCTGAAATCGCCGAGCAGACCGGAAAAGACCCGTTCGATGATCCGCAGATGCGCGCGGAACTCCTGCTGGCCTCCGAGAACGTGAAAATCGCGCTGTCCGAGTCCCCGGAAGCCCGGATGAGCATTTCACTGTCCTCGGGCCGCATTTACCAGCGCAAGTGGTCTCGCGACGAGTTCGAGAAACTCGCGCTTCCGATTCTGGAACGCACCCGCGAGCCCTGCCTTCAGGCGCTGGCCGATGCCGGGTTGAAAGACTCTGACCTTTCGGACGTGGTCCTGGTCGGCGGCCCTACCCGCCTTCCACTGGTTCAGCGGACCGCACGTGAGATTTTCGGCCGCGAGCCGAACACCTCAGTTCACCCGGACCAGGTCGTGGCTGCGGGAGCCGCAATCCAGGCGGATATCCTTGCCGGCAGAAACAAGGATTTCCTGCTCCTCGATGTTGTCCCGCTTTCCCTCGGAATCGAGACTTACGGCGGCCTGATGTCCACCCTGATTCCCCGCAATACGCGTATTCCGGCCGTTGCGCGCGAGACCTTCACCACGTTTGTCGATAACCAGACGGGAGTCGATATTCACGTGCTTCAGGGCGAACGCGAGAAAGTGGCGGATAACCGAAGCCTCGCGCGCTTCAAGCTCAAGGGCATCGAACGAATGCCGGCAGGGATGCCGCGCATTGAGGTGAGTTTCCTGATCGACGCTGACGGCATTCTGCAAGTCGCCGCGCGCGACGAGCGCACCGGCAACGAGCAGTCGATCGAGGTTCGGCCCAGCTACGGCCTCACGGACACGGAAGTCGAGAAAATGCTTCTTGCAAGTCTTGAGAACGTCGAAGCCGACGCCGAGTTCCGGCGTGTAGCCGAGGTGAAAAACGACGCCAAAGCGGTATTGATCGCGGCTGAAAAGCGAATTCCCGAGGCGATTCGCCTGCTCAGCAAGGACGAGGTTGCCACTATCCAGGTTTCCATCGCCAATTTGAAAGAAGCCCTCGAGACAAACGATGTGCCCCTGATCCAGGAAGCCAGCCGGAACCTGAATGCCTCGACCGTTCACCTCGCCGAGTTGCTCATGAAAGGCGTGCTGTCCAGCTCTGTCGATGAAAAGCAAAGCTAAGGAGAACCGCCCCTGTGCCGAAAATCACCTTCCTGCCCATGAACCGAACCGTTGAAGCAAATCCCGGCGAGACCATTCTGGACGCGGGACTGAGGGCCGACATCCCCATTCAACACGCCTGCGGCGGTTATTGCGCCTGCACGACCTGCCACGTGATCGTGAAAGCAGGAGGAGCAGCGCTGTCTGAAATCGAGGAATGCGAAGAGGAGCGTCTGGAAAGGGCGAACGGCCTTACGCTGCATTCCCGACTGGCCTGTCAGGCGCGTGTACGAGATGATGTTACAATCGAAGTAGTCAATCTCGAGGACTGAAGAGAGTGAGAAATCCGGTGAACAATCTGATGACAATCCGAAAATTAATGATTTTGGCGAGTACGTTTCTCTTTGCGGCGTGCACGCAGCAGCCCTCAACCAGCCTCACCGCCGAAGCGCAAGCCGCCCCCCCGTCGGGACTGAAGACGTTCACGCTCAGAATTCCCGGCGAGCCCGAGACCCTGGACTGGAATCTCGCACACACTCCCATCGAGACGTACATCCTGATGAACATCATGGAAGGTCTGGTGACCTTCGATGCGCAGATGAAGGTCATCCCTTCTCTGGCCAAGAACTGGCTGGTCAGCCGTGACGGTCTCACTTACACGTTCAAGCTTCGGGATGACGTGAAGTGGTCCGATGGCGTTCCACTTAAAGCGGCTGACTTTGTTTACAGCTGGAAACGGCTGCTCTCGCCGCTCACGGCGGCCTCTTACGCCTATTTTCTTTTCGACGTCGAGGGTGCCGAAGCGTTCAACAAAGGTACCATCAAGGACTTCGCGCAAGTCGGTGTGAAAGCTCTCAATGATCGCACATTGCAGGTGAAACTCCTGAAACCCGTGGCGCACTGGATCAGCATTCCGACCTTCTGGGTGACCTTCCCTCTGCGCGAAGACATGGTTGCAAAACACGGCACCGGCTGGGCAAAGCCAGGCGCAATGCTCACGCTCGGCCCCTACATGCTCGCGGCGCATGACATGGATTCCAAGATCATCCTGAAAGCCAATCCGACCTATTACGGAAAACGCGGCAACATCGATCAGGTCGTGGCGCTCATCGTGAACGACGCGTCGACGGCCATGACGCTCTATGAAGCGGGAAAAATCGACTTCCTAACGGACATCTCGACTCTCGACCTCAAGCGAATGGCCGGAAACAAAGACCTGAAGAGATTCCCCTATCTCAAGACGGGTTACCTGGGCTTTGTCACCAGCAAATACCCGATGACCAATCCGAATTTCCGCCGCGCGGTCGCGATGGCCATCGACAGGAATCGCCTGGGGGAAATTCTTCACGGCGGGCAGCAAGCCGCAAGTTCCTTCGTGCCACCGTCGATGCTGGCTCACTCGAAAGGTCTCGGGCTCCCCTATGACCCGATCAGAGCGAAACGGGAACTTCAGGCTGCAGGCGTCGATCTGGTCCGTCCGCCTACGGTCGAGATCGTGATGCCGAACTGGGACAAGGCGGTCACGATCGGACAGTTCATTCAGGGTGAATTAAAGAAAAATCTGGGAATCACCGCCGTTCTGCAACCGTTTGACCACAAGACCTTCCGGGCCCAACTCGATCTTCACGCATTCGCACTGTTCGAATCGAGCTGGAGCGCGGACTATCCGGATCCGGACAACTTCCTTTCGCTTTTTCTGAGCGACACCGGAAACAACCGCACTACGTGGAAGAATGTGAAATATGATCAGCTCGTGCTCAAAGCGCGTTATCACCAGAACGCCAGGGAACGGGAAAAGCTCTATCTGGAAGCGCAGAAGATCCTGCAGGAACAGGAGGCGGTCGTGCTTCCGCTCTATTACGAACCGAACATGGCGCTAGTCCGCTCCCGCGTGGAAGGCCTGGAACTGAACCCCATCAATTACCTGCTGCTCCGTAAAGTGATGCTGAGAGATTGATCGAGCACTGAAACTCGCTCACATGAGACGGCCTCTATTCATACTTGCGATCTCCGCATGTTTTACTGCACTGCAGATTTCGGCTGCCGTAGTCCTTGCGCCTTCGGGCGACGAGCCGCTCTCAAAATACCAGCAGGTGAGTCCGCCCGAAGGCTGGCAGGATTCCGTCGCTGAATATCCGGACCTTCTGAAAAAGTATCTGCGATTGAACAACTGGGACTCTCTCAGATATTTCGAAATCGCGCGAAACGGTTACCACTCGCCTGCCCCAGAACTCCTCTCCCGCGAGGATCTTGAAAAATTCAGGGCTAATGTAGTCTTTTTTCCGGGTTATCCGATCCTGGCCCGCATCTTAAGCCAGGTTACCGGGGCAGCCATCCAGATCGCCCTTCTGCTTGTGGCGCACCTCTCCACTTTCGCGTTCTGGATTTTCTTCTTCGGGTTTCTCCAGGTTTTGAAGCTGGATCGCGTGAGCAGCTCATTGCTCGGGCTCTGGGTTCTTGCGTTTCCGACCGCCTTCTACATGACCATGGGTTATAGCGAGTCACTCTTTCTGGCCTGCATGATGGGCTATATCTATGGAACCGAAACAGCTGTGACCGCAAGTTCCCGGACCAGGGGCTTTCGCATCGTGGCTTGGAGCCTCACCGGCCTTCTTGGATTCGGAATGTGTTCCACTCGCCTGATGGGCTTGCCGATATTGCTTTATCCGGTACTCCGGCAATGGGCTCAAAACAGATACTCGGGCGAAAGGCCCCCGTCTTCAATGCGAAAGGACCTGTCTTGGGCGGTGGCCGCGACAGGAATCGCATTTCTTGGAACGGCCGGATTCTTCCTCTTTTGTCAGCTGGAGTTTGGCCGCTGGGATTTTTACATGATCTCGAGCCGCGTGGGCTGGGGCGTCTACCAGGATCCCTGGGCGGTATTCCGCCCGCTCAATTATCTTCCACGTTTCTTCTTCGAAACAACCGAATTGTCTCTCGATCGAAGCATCGCGCCCATGACCATGATCGGCCTCTTGCTGGCGATGCGCTCGGACCCCGCATGGAAAGTACGCGCCGGCTTCTACTTCTCGGTGATTTGCATGCACTATCTGCTGGTCTCGTCCAAAGCCCATGCTGATTTCATCAGCGTGGCACGACATGGCCACACTTTGTTTATTTTATTGGCGCTCGCCTTTGCTCACCAACCCGGGTTCTCCCTTCGCTGGAATCCAAGAAGCCGCCGATTCTGGGGTTACGCTTTCCTTCTCCTCCTGTTGCTGGCGATACAGATCTATATGACGATCCGGTTCACTCGAGGCCGATGGGTCGAATAACCGGTCCCATAATCGCATCGCACAATCTCCTCAACAGCTGACCAGGTTTTTTTAATGTGTCGCGAGCGACACTGCTTCATTTATTGAACAAGTCTTCGCCGTCAAGGGCGGCATAAGCTTTGCTCCTTCTTCAGTAATAACGGAGGAGAGTATGAAAGCCACTTATCAAAATTTCGTATTCGCTTCCGTAATGTTTATATTGGGAGCCATCGCCGCACCACGAGCCACGTTCGCAGCCGATCCCCAGATCGTGTATTACACGATCAAAAACGGGCATTCGATTCAGGGCACCCTGACGGACAAGAAAAGCATCGAAAGCCTGATGACGACTGAAGAACGCGCTTGCGCTCTCAAACAATTGAAGGCACTGGCTGCTTCAGAACCATTCAAGCAGGAAAAAGCCGCCGTAAACAAGGTTTGGCTGAATTATGTGACAACATCGACAGCCTTGGAGTTCAGGGCTAAAGCGATCTTTCATGACCACAAAGGCAAAAGCAAAGAACTTGTTCTGATTTTCGTGCACACGCCCGGCACTGCGTGCGCCATCAACACGACGCAAGACATTGATAACGAAATCACCAAAAAAGTCGCGGCCTGGAATGCCGACAAAGCGGCGGTAAACTCGTTCCTGGACGTCTTGCAAGAGCTGAAGGTGCAAGACTCGAAAACCGGATCAGCTGTTTCCGACCGGATGCTGGGAAAGTCCTCGGATTCATCAGCAGCGAATTCCGCTTCGATCCCAACCGTGGGTTCGATGGCAGCTGCAAGATAATCCTTCTCATTTTTTTTGTTCCACTCAGGTCATTCCGGACACATTGTTCTTTGTCTCGCGAATGACAAATCCGTGAACAGGTCCGGAGACAGACTAAGGCGAAATCAGCTTTGTTTCAGCGGTTTCGATGCGCAGCGGGGCTGGCCGCCGCTTTGCAATAGTTCCCTGCAAACATGAACAAGAGGGGATTTATGAAATTTCTGAATACTTCGTTTATCGCTGCATTGGCTTTGATTGCCTTCACTCCCGCCACCACTTTCGCCAAATCAGGAAATGCCGACTTCAGCGTTTCGACCGGCGCCAACGAAGGCGGCAACGCCTTCAAGGTGGATTTCGATGCAGCGGACGATTATGGACGAAAATTCGGAATCGGGCTTGAAGGCGGAAGGACCGAACGAGTCAGGGCAAAACTTGCTATTTTTCCGGATTTATATCGGGAAGGTAACGTGAAGGTCAATGTCGCCGAATTCGATATCAACAACTCCTCTCACAATAACGGCGACAGCTCGCACTCTCAGAAGTTTTCCGTGATCAGTGCCTCGCGAACCGGCCAGCGCGACCTGAAGGATGATTTCAAGCTCAAAACAGAACTCATCGCTGCTCTCACGCAGCTGGACCAGGACATCACGCGTGGCGAGAAAACCCTGTCTGGCTCAGGTTTCGGGATCCAGGCGGGCGCCAAGGCGTCTCTCACCAAAAAACTATCTGCAATGACGGAAGCCGAACTCAGAATGGCCGTGAATCTGATCGGATCACTGAACGATGACATCGGGCCCACGAAGGAATTTTCTGGCGAGCTCCTGGTCAAACGCACGAGCGGACGCCGAATCTACGGCGGTATGAAAGCCAGCTCGAGCTCCTTTGGAGTCCAAGGCGAAAGAGAACGGAACGAGTTTATCGGTGCGACTGCCGGAATTGCGTTCTAATCCTTCAATACAGACTGTTAAGATCCTAAGTAGCTGTAATTACGACGCAACCCAAACGTTCGACTCGCAATTCTAGTACTTGAGTAATATTGTCAAACAGCCGACAATAGACGTATGGGTTCGCGTCAGGGCCGGGGACGACTCAGCATTTGGGGATTGTTCGGGATTTCCGCAGTTTTCGCGTCGGCATGCTCTCCCACCATCATGCGCCTTCCGAACGAAGCACTCACTTCTGAGGAGATGCGGATCAGTTCTCTTGCAATCTCTCCGACAACAAAAACGCTGGCCGCGGGCAATAGTTTTACCTTTGTCGGGAGCGGAGGCGTGCCCCCCTACACCTACTCGGTCGTGTCCGTCGGCGGAGGATCGGTCGACCCCGCTACGGGCGCCTATACCTCTCCAGTAACGCCAGGCGTGTACACGATCCGTATCACTGATCACGCCGGCGGAACGTCAGATGCCACCGCCACCGTGAATCCTGCGGTGACTATCAGTCCGCTCTCCCTCACCGCGGTGATTGGATCAAACTACCCCTATCCCATTCAAGGACAAGGAGGAGTACCGAGCTATGATTATTCGATGCTCTCTGGGTCGGGCTCCGTGGATCCCTCCTCTGGAATGTACACGACCCCCGCGTCGCCAGGGCTGTCCACCGTCAAGGTCACTGACTCCATCGGCAACTCCGCGAATGCAATTATCAACAATATTCGATTCAGAACAAATGGGGCGGTAAAAGCCGCGGTAACCGATGGCACTTCCTGGTATATCGGTGGGCAGTTCTCCGCCGTGAATCCGCTGAATGCTCCCAGGATCATCGCACTCGACCTGACAGGAAATCCTCTGCCCACTTGCGATCTGAAGACAGGTTTCGATTCAGGCATCACCGCCATCGTGAAGAGCGGCTCTTCGATTTACGTGGGGGGCTACTTCACGCGATACCAAGGGCAGCCGGCCAATTATCTGGCGAAGCTTGACGCTACTACTTGTGCCCTCGACACCAATTTCAGCCCTCCCGATTCGAACGGATTCGACGGAGCGGTCCACGCCATTGCGGTGAATGGCACATCGCTCTATCTCGGAGGCGCTTTCACGGCGTATAAAGGGATTGCGAATTCGGCGAACTATCTTGCCAAGCTCGATCTCGCGTCAGGAGAAATTGACACTGGTTTCAGCCCAGCAGGCGCCACCGCAAACGGATTTGACAATAGCGTGACTTCGCTCGCGATCGCCGGATCATCTCTCTACGTCGGCGGCACTTTCACCGCATACAAGGGCGTGGTGAATTCCGCGAATCGCCTTGCCAAACTTCAGCTCGCCACAGGCGAACTCGATGCCGCGTTCAGTCCCGCAGGCGCTACCGCGAACGGGTTCAATAATTTCGTTAAAGCGCTCGCGATAGAGGGCACCTCGCTTTTTGCAGTCGGCTACTTCACGGACTACAAAGGTGTCGCGAATTCCGCGAACCATCTTGCAAAACTTGATCTTGCGACCGGCACTATTGATACCGTCTTTAGCCCGGTGGGCCTGATAGCGAATGGATTTGACGCTAACGTCGAGTCACTCGCGGTTAAAGATGGTTCTCTTTACATCGGCGGCTACTTCAACTCCTACAAAGGCGTCGAGAACTCCGCGAACTATCTTGCCAAAATCGATGCTGCAACAGGGGCAATTGATTCCGCCTTCAGCCCCATCGGCGCCTCAGCGAACGGTACAAACGGCGCCGTGTACGACATTGCCGCAAATAA
>MEPR01000040.1:85558-93591 GCA_001769835.1 Bdellovibrionales bacterium GWB1_55_8 | reverse complement strand
GGTACAAACGGCGCCGTGTTCGACATTGCCGTCAATGGTGACTCACTCTATATCGTCGGTTCATTTTCAACGTATAAAGGCACCACCGCCAACAATATTGCAAAACTTGATCTTGCGACCGGCACTATTGATACCGTCTTTAGCCCGGTGGGCCTGATAGCGAATGGATTTGACGCTAACGTCGAGTCACTCGCGGTTAAAGATGGTTCTCTTTACATCGGCGGCTACTTCAACTCCTACAAAGGCGTCGAGAACTCCGCGAACTATCTTGCCAAAATCGATGCTGCAACAGGGGCAATTGATTCCGCCTTCAGCCCCATCGGCGCCTCAGCGAACGGTACAAACGGCGCCGTGTACGACATTGCCGCAAATAACGAATGGCTCTATGTCGTCGGTTTTTTTTCCGCCTATAAAGGCACCACCGCCAACAATATTGCAAAAATTCATCTGATCACCGGCACAATGGACACGACGTTTGGCCCAACCGGCTCGTCCCTGAACGGCTTCAACGAACTGGTTTCAGCGGTTGCGGCAAGCGATACTGCGCTCTATCTGGGCGGTGACTTCTCAGGCTACGGCGGCCAGTCCGCAAACAATATCGCGAAATTTGACGCAACCACCTGGGAATTCGACTCTGATTTCAGCCCCCCTTCTTCGAACGGCTTTAGTTCCATGGTCACTGCGCTTGTAATCAGCGGCACCTCTCTTTACGTTGGGGGCTATTTTTCCGCATACAAAGGAGTGGCGAACTCCGCGAACGGCCTTGCAAAACTGGATCTGGCGACAGGCGCCATTGACACGACGTTCTCTCCTGTTGGCGCCTCCGCGAACGGCTTCAACGCCAATGTCCGTGCGCTGGCGGTTTCCGCCGACTCCCTGTACGTCGGAGGCATGTTTGACTCGTACAAGGGCGTGGCGAATTCCGCAAACCGGCTGGCGAAATTGGACCTTGTGACGGGAACGATAGATACGGTTTTCAGTCCTATAGGGGCCAACGCAAATGGCTTCAGCGGTGTTGCGAACACCGTCAACGCTCTTGCCGTAAGCGGCACATCCCTCTACGTCGGAGGCAAGTTTTCTGCTTATCGGGGAGTGGCGAATTCCGCAAACAAACTGGCTATGCTGAACCTGACCACAGGCGCGATCGACACCACGTTCAGTCCCGTGGGGGCGAACGGATTTGACTGGGAGGTTTATGCGCTCGCGGTGGACAACACCTCGCTTTTTGTGGGCGGCCTGTTTAGCTCATACAAAGGCGTGATGGGCTCCGCGATGAATCTTGCAAAGCTGAATCTTTCGACGGGAGCGATCGACACCACATTCAGCCCGGTGGGCGCGAATGGATTCGACTCAGCGGTCGAGACGCTGGCGGTAAATGACGGTTCGCTTTATGTGGGAGGCTGGTTCAGCACGTACAGAGGTATAGATTCCTCGATCAATCTTGCCAAACTGGATACCAGCACCGGAGACATCGACACCTCCTTCAATCCTGCGTCTGCTGACCCCTTTGATAATTCCGTCAGCGTACTCGTGGTGAGTGGTTCATCGCTTTGGGCCGGAGGTGATTTCAATTCTTTCCTTGGAAATGCGGCAAACAAATTCGTACCGCTTTCACTGGACGCAGGCTTGCTTCAAGAGTGACTGGTCTGGACGTCAAATTCCGCGCTCACCTTGCGGATCCAGCCAGTCCCGAAGGCCGTCTCCCAGGTAATTGAACGCCAGCATGGTCAGAAAGAGCACTCCGCCAGGGAAGATAATCAGGTGCGGATAACTCCGCATGGCGCGGAACCCCTCGTTGGCGAGCGTCCCCCAGCTGGAATAAGGCGGCTGAATTCCGAGCCCGATAAAGGACAGGAAACTTTCGGACATGATATTTGACGGAATCTGCATCGTGAGGGAAACAATGATCGGCCCCCAGAGATTCGGGAGGATGTGACGGAAGATCACCACCGCGTCCCGCACGCCCATCGCCCGAGCGGCTTCCACATAGGCCATCTCGCGAGCCTGCAGGACCTGTCCACGAACAAGCCGGGCCTGCACCACCCAGGCCGTAAGCCCAAGAGCAAGCACGATCCCGGTCACTCCACGACCCAGCAGGAGCATCAGCAGAATGGCCAGAAGAAGAGAGGGAAAGGTGTAAAAAAGATCCACGATCCTCATGATCACATGATCAACCCAGCCGCCTTTATAACCCGCGATGGCGCCCGTCAGTGTTCCGATAATGAGAGCGAACAAAGCAGTGAAGAGGCCGACCTCAAGCGACATCTGCGCGCCGTAAACGATGCGACTATAAACATCGCGGCCCAGGTGATCCGTCCCAAGCCAGTGAGTGGTCGAGGGGGTCTGCAGCCTCTCAGAGATGTTCTGCTCGTCATAGGTATAATGGGTGACCATGGGCGCGAAGACCGCCATCAGACTGATCCAGGCGATGAAGAAAAAACTCACGACGGCCAGACGGTTTTTCAAGAACCTTCTGAATCCCCGCCATTTCTGATCTGAACTGTTTCCCACGTCAGCGCTCCAACCGGATTCTTGGGTCCACCCAGGCATAAACCAGATCCACAAACATGTTCGAGGCCACGAGAATCACCGCATAAACAAGCGTGACGCCCATCACCAAAGGGTAATCACGGTTCAGCACCGCGTGGACGAAATGCTTGCCCATGCCAGGAATCTCGAACACGAATTCCACAAGAAACGATCCGGTAAGGAGATTTGCGACGATCGGCCCCATCAAGGTGATGATCGGGATCAGGGAATTCTTCAGCACATGCTTGAAGATGACCTGGGCCTCCGGAACGCCCTTACTATGAGCCGTGCGCACAAAGTCCGCCCGGAACGTCTCGAGCATCGACGCACGAGTCAGGCGCGCGATCATGGCCATCGGCCGCCACGCCAGAGTCAGTGCCGGCAGAACGACTGACGAAGGCTCCTCCCAAAGGGCCGGCGGGAACCAGGGCAACCAAAGTGCGAAGACGATGACGAGCAGACTCGCCACCAGATAACTCGGAATGCTGATCCCCGAGGTCGCGATGAACATGGCGACGTTGTCAATCCAGGTGTTCTGCCGGGCCGCGGCCGCCGCGCCCAGAGGCACGCCCACAAGAATCGAAAACAGAAGCGCCGCCGTGCCCAAATAAATGGATACGGGAAGAGTGCCCGCTATGATTTCCGTGACCGGGCGGTCGACGAACTGAAAGGACGTTTTCAGGTCACCCTGAACGGCGCCATAGACCCACTTGCCGAACTGGATATGAATCGGAAGATCAAGCCCGTACTGCCGTTCAATGTTCGCTTTGACCTCCGGAGGCCAAGCGCGGTCGCCATCGAAAGGCCCGCCGGGCGCCAGTCGCAGCAGGAAGAAAGTCATTGCCGCAAGCAGGAACAAAAGAGGAATCGCACTGCCGAGCCTGCGAATCGTGTAGGTCAGCATCTCAAGTTTTCCCCGTTTTAGTCAGCTGGGGAAACTGGACCCATGCCGAATGCGGAAAGCCGGCCGGCATTTTCGCGCACCTGCCTTCATCCATCAGCAGAATGGTGAAGGCACAGATAAAGGCATCAAACGCCGGTAAACTGTGCGCAAGCTTCTGAATGTCTCTCTCGTAAATAAAAACCCCATACTCGTGGGCAAGGTGCTCCAGAATCTCTTCACGCGAATGCGCACCTTCTTCAAGATTACGATAGCTGGCGACAAGGCGCCGGCTGAGACCAAGCTCAAGTGCCAGGAGCGAGACACTGAGCTTCGGCCAGACCTCATGGCAATCCACAGACTTGAGGTGCCTGAGGAGAAACATCATCCTGGCAGTCAACGGGGCCTTATTACCGCCCAAAGCCTCGTCGATCTCGAAACGGTTCGCGGGCGGAAGCTGGGCAAGAACCTGATCCCGGATGTAAAGCTCGACTGGCCGCTGCGTATAGGGCGTAAACTCGCGTACGGATTTACGTCCAAGCTGCCGATAGTTTTTCCTGGAGAATTCCCGCATCCATTTCACAGCGTGGATCGAACAGTGACCGGGCATCGGGCAACTGCGGCGAATGCAGCCGATGCAGGGAGGAAGTTCCATCGGCACGTTGACCCCCATCCGGGTCACGACAGCCGTACTGCTGGTGGCCGGGCGAAAATCCTGGATCAATTCAACCAGGGCTTCGTCCGCGCTCTGCTCTTCAGCAGCGACGATCCGATCGAAGATATCGAGCAAGAAAGTCTTCTGTTCCTTCGGGTAGTATTCCAGAACCGCGAGTGCCGTTTTCTGGTTTTTAGCCCCGGCCAGCTCCAAGCCGAGGTACCGCCGGGATTCACGCACGGCTCACCTGAACTTCAAGACCCTTTGCGCAGGTTTTGAGCGGCAGTTGCCGCATGCCTTCAGCGAGGAAGGCGTCGCGTACTTTATTTTTCAACTCTTCATTTCCAGAGGGAACGAACATGAACACGCAACCGCCGCCCCCGGCACCGCAGACTTTTCCCGCGATCCGCTCGGATTTCGCGGCACTGCTGGCGCTCTGAAACGCCCGATCGATCTCAGGTGTACTGATTCCAGGCGCAAGAGTTCTGCGAACACTCCACTCATCGGCAATTGCGTCAGCCGAAAGCTCCCAATCCTGCTTCCGGAGCGCGGCATCCAGGCGACCCGCGGCTTCCGCGATTCGTCCGAATTTCGAGCGCACCGAAGACTCGCCGTCAATGAATGCCTTGAAAAGCGCCCAATTGTTGATCCCGGAATTCCTGGACTGGCCTGAGTAAAAAAGAAGCAGCCTGTCCTCAAGACCGGCTAAAGCACTGTCCGGCAGCCACTCCCGCTTGTGAGAACCCGCGTTCCAACGCAGGCTCTGAAGCCCACCAAACATGGCTCCATAATAATCCTGAACGCCGGCTGGAACCTGAATGACGGTGGTCTCCACGTCCCGAACGATTTCGACGAGCTGTTCTCCGTCACGGATCGGATCAATTCCATTCTGCGAGGCCTCACCGTTGCCCCATTTCGCCCAGTTCGCAAGGGCTCCGACGAGCGCGACACTCAATGTCGATGAACCACCCAATCCGGCTCCTGCGGGGCTCTTGGCCTGAGTCGAGAGCACAAGACCGTTATTCCACGATGACAGCGGCTGTCCTGATTCAACTCGCCAGCGGGCGAAGTATCGGAGCAATTTGTAATGGAGCTGCAGGCCTGGCGCGATCCCTTCACTTTCCTGGTCGGATAAGAGCTCTTCCCAGGTGTGTCGGCTTTCCGTCCCCTGATCAATCGTTTTCAGAACGATCTCATTGCCAGAGGTCGTGCGAAGCTCGGCTTCGGCATACAGGTCGATAGCCACGTTCATCGTGACGGGATTTTTCAGGAACAGATAAAGCGGCCAAAGATCGACCGTGCCACCGGCCAGGTCAATTCGCGTTGGCGCGTGGGACCGAATCACCAGCGACTTCACGTCAGTGCCCTTGCTCGATGTAGCCGACGTAAGGAAGTCCCCGGAATTGTCCGGCGTAATCAATGCCGTAACCAACGACGAATTCCTTGCCGATCTTGAACCCGACGTAATCCACCTCGACCTCGGTCTTCAGGCACTCAGGTTTCAGGAGCAGTGCGCAGCTTTTGACGGAAGCGGGGTTGCGGGCGCGTAGCGAATTCATGATGTACGTGAGCGTCAGCCCTGAGTCGACGATGTCGTCGAACACGATCACATGCTTGTTCTCGAGCGGTTCGTTGATATCCAGGGTCACCTTCACTTCACCCGAGGAAACCATCTTGTTGCCATAGCTCGATACCCCGAGAAACTCACAAGTCATCGGCACATCAATCAGACGGATCAGATCCGAGAAGAAAACGAAGCTGCCCTTCAGGATGCAGATCGCGACGATTTCCTTGCCGCGATAATCATGACTGATCTCCTGCGCGATTTCAGCGAGGCGAGCATGGAGCTTCACGTCTGGGATGAGGATTTTCGGCTGTTTTGTTTTTTCAGACGTAGGCATTGTTCATGATCTCCCCAAAGCCCCCGCCACCGGGGACGATGTAGTGTTTATCGTTCAAACCGCGTTCGCGATCCCAGTGCGTTCCGGGCACGGTGTCCAGCACTTCCGGGGGCGATAAGCCTCGGTCCAGGCGAATAGCGTACACCAAGAGTTCCGGATGATGGGACTGAATTTTGCGCAGATACTCCGGAGTGATGATGCAGTGAATGGCAATGTATTTGCGCGCCTTGCCGCGCTTCTTGAACAGGTCTATGGTCTCGACCAGGGAGGCGCCGGTCGCTCCCATCGGATCCGGGAAAAGCACGATCGAGTCGTCCACTGTCCCGCCGATCTTATGTCCCGAAATCTGGCTGCCGGTGACCTTTTCACGCTCGTCCGTCTGCCTGGCGATGCTGATGTGATCCTGCCGGACGCGTTTGGGATTCATGAAATAATTCAGGCTGGTGTAGCAGATATGCGATGGAATCGTGCCCGCACGAGCAAGATTGACGGATACTACGGGAACTTCAGGGTCAATGATCGGGCCCTGATAAACCGCCTCAGCATGGGCGCTCGCCATCCGGCTTCGGATTGCCGCCCGGCGAGTCGGAAATTCACGGTTCACAACCACCTTCAACAAGGAACTGTAAAGAGTAGTGACCAGCTCGTTGATGACGGGCTGGGTGGTCTCCTCCGCGCAAAGCCTTGCAAGATGCGAAAGCAGAAACGGATCTGAAAGAATATGGACGTTATCGCCGTAACGATGCTCCATCTCGGACAGAAAATACGGAACCTCATTGAACTGACAATCGGGACGGGGAAAGGTGAGGCCGCTCATAATCCCTTCTTTCTTTACTGAGCCTGGGCTGGTAGCGACTCGCTGGGTGAGGTGCGATCGATGACGTCCGGTTCGTGACAAAAGCGGCAACGCGCTTCATACATTTCCTTCGCGCCGACCGCGATGCGCTCGTCACCACCGACCACCTTCTGAGTGCGCGAAGCAGGGTTTCCGCAGACAACACAAACGGCGGACAATTTGGTGACCGTTTCAGCGACGGCGAGCAGTTTCGGCATCGGGCCAAACGGCTGGCCTTTGAAATCCATATCGAGTCCTGCCACGATCACTCGCATGCCCCGATACGCGAGCTTCTGCGCCACATCGACGACGGCATCATCAAAGAACTGCGCCTCATCGATTCCAACCACACGCGTGTTGTCATCAACGAGATCCAGAATCTCCCGGGCACTCTGGACCGGCCTGGATGCGACGCGGTTGGAATCATGGCTCTGCACATGATCCTGGCTGTAACGGATGTCGATGGCCGGCTTGAAAACCTGAACTTTCTGTCGCGCAATCTGCGCGCGCCTGACGCGTCGAAGCAGCTCCTCGGTTTTCCCGCTGAACATGCTGCCGCAAACCACTTCAATGAACCCGTGCAAAGCCCTGTGAAACATGAATCAATTCTCCCGGTATTTCCGGCATACCAAACGTGCCCGGCTTTGGGAATGAAGTGCTTCATCGGACGGTACGAATTTCAAGGTTCATAGCTCAGCAAGTAAACAATGCAAGCAGATGAATTTACTGGCAAATCTTAAAGTTGCAGATAACAGACCAAAATGATATGACTTCGGCGTTTGGAGGCCCCGTATGTTGAACCTTAGAATGCCGAGCTGCACCGCTCTGCTGGTCCTTTTCAGCGCTGTCTGCTTGCCCGGCTCGGCTTTCGCCGAAATGTCGTGCACGGATTGTCATGACGTACTGGACAAGGAATACATACATGAACCAGCCGTAGCGGATTGCACCATTTGCCACTTCGAGCACGACCTCGATACGACGCCATCCAAAAAACTCAGAGCACCCGTGACGGAACTCTGCTTGAGCTGCCATCAGAAGACCGTTCTTGGTATGGACGGTGGACACCCGGTAGCGGCATCAGCAGCGGTCGGAAGCGGAGCGGGACACCCCTACTGGATTGAGCGCGACCCGATGTGGGATGACGGAGACCTGGAAAAATACGTTCCGGAGTTCAACTGCACGAACTGCCACAATCCTCATAGCTCAGCAATGCCGGCTCTTTTCCCATGGAAT
>MEPR01000040.1:56301-85543 GCA_001769835.1 Bdellovibrionales bacterium GWB1_55_8 | reverse complement strand
TTTGACGGGAATTTGTGCGCCACCTGCCACAAAGACATCGCATACGGCGCATACGTGCCCCCGAAGCCCGAATATGATTCTCCGCGATTACCCCCGAAACGCGGCGCCAAACCACCACAGAGGGATGATTGCCGCTGGTGGGAGTACCTGATCGGCGCTGACGGCTGTTATTAGAACGAGAAAATAAGCTGCGTCAGCCAGAAAAAGATCAAAAACAGCGTACCGAGCGCAAAACCAATGATCAGTAACTTGGGGAAAAGGGCAATAACAACAGCTCTTCCCATGCCCACGCGGTAGACTTCGCGAGCCCCAAGGATCGTGTAGATCGCAATGAAGATCGCTGAAAGCGCTGACCCCGCGAAAGGCAGTCCGGAAAGAATGGCGGGCGCCATTCCATACGCCACAATCCGGGCGGCGGATTCATAGGTGACCGCAGGCCGGTTTTTTCCATCTTGGAGCGGCACCAGTATCCTCGCACCGATGAATACGAAAACAGCCGTCAGCAAAATCGAAAATAAGGTCAGAAACGGATCAATAATCACCGAACTGACACCCGAGAACCACTCCTGCGTCTGATCCCTCATGCGATCAAACGCGGCGCCGCGCCCCGGATGATCCACCTCTTCGGACCAATAGGGCGCGAGTCGAAAAAAAGCGTCCAGGGCCGTGCTGGGCCCGGAGGCAAGACCGCTCCAGAGAAAGGAGAGAGCGCTTCCAAGCCAATGAGTGATCAGCGCGAAAGCCAAAGGACCCGCGAGCCCACCGCGGACGGGCATGAGCCGGAAAAAATCCACCGGATGAAAAAGAATCCCACCTAGGCCACGAAAGTAACGCCGGACAAGAGACGTGGAGCCCCCGTCCCCCTTGTCAGGCGAAAAGGTAAGACCGCAGGAAGGGCACTCCACCGTGTCCGCGCGATTTGTGTAATCACATTTTGTCCCGCAACGGGGACACTCATCGGACATAGGTGAACGGGACATAGGACCCTTTTTCAATTGGAGCCGGGAACGGCGCTCGGCGAGGCCGTGGGATCCGCTTTGTCAAAGAAAGCACGATTCCACGGTAACTCGTCCATCAGGATGCTGTCTATGAGGAATACCTCACCCCGCCGTGTCGACAAGAGGTCCTTGCCATAGAGCTTCCCTCCCTTTTTCCAGAAAAGGATTTGACGCTTCACATCCTTTTTTTCATCTCCGAGCGCAATCTGCAAGCCGTCTTTGATTGCGGGCGCTTTCGCCGCTGGCAGAAAATCCTTGATACGGTTGCCGGTCAGTCGATCCAGAAGCCGCTGAACCTTTTCAGCATCGACTTCCTTTTTCTCCGGGGCCAGCATCCATTTCCCAGCGTCTTGCGTCAACACGATCGCTTTCTCCCCGATTGCGGCGCCGGAGACTTCCAGACGTTTCGCCGTAAAGCGATCCAATGAGGTAATGAGTTTCACCAATCGGAGATCTTTCAGGTCCTTGTTCAAACGATTAAAAGCAGCCGGCTCGAGCTCAAACAGCGGATCAAGGCTGGAAACGGTCGCGAAAAGCTTGCCTGATTTTGTGTGGCGGAACATGGTCAACGTTACCGGAGCGGCGGAACTGTCGCTCTTGTCTGATTTTTCCGGCGCCTTCCTCACCACTTCAAACGAGAGCACCCGCCGGGAGCCGCGCAATGCCCGTTTGGCCGGAATACTGTTCTTATCATCCGCAGCGAACTCTTTCGCGGTCAACTGCGCGGCGGAGCTGAGCAGACTGTCAATGTTTTCGATGTCGCCCGGATAACTTTGGCCCGCGACGTTCAGCTGCCACTGAGACTCATTCTTCGCCGCGGCGATTTTCCCACCCTTCTGCGAATCCAGAATGAAGGATGCGATGTCGTGCGAAGAGAAAGTCAGCAGCTTTTTGTCACGCCAATAGGTCAGCTCGCGTTCAAAATTCGTCTTCAGATGACTGGGAACGAGAAGAACATGATTCCGATCCACGGCCTTGATCGCCGAATCGGCATCATCGAGTTTCTGCACAGCCCGGATCCCGAAGAAGTTGTCGTTGATCGGGTGAGTGTTCCCGATGAACAGGGTCAGGCGCTCTTCCGGCGTTTCCACCTGAATACTTCTCGCGGAGCCCGATTCAAGCGCTGCGAGATCGAGCCCGTACTCCTTCAGGAGTGCCTCCCGTTTTTTTTCAGTCTCTTCCTCGAGACCGATCGAATCGGTTGAGCTGAGATTATTGAGAGTTGACACCAGGGAATTCGCCGCAGCATCGTCCGCCGCAACCTTCATGGGATCAGAGATCTCCCACTTCGCGTTATCACCGGGTTTGCACAATTTGCCGGCCGCATCGGCGCACTTCAGCTCAATCAGCTTTTTCCCCGCCGCCATCCGAATCCGGTGCACGGGAGTGTCCTTCAGCTGGAAGAGTTTCTTCGACTGCTCCTCCTTGCTTTCAGTCTCCGGCTTGTGCCGGAACTCAAGCCAGTAGGCTGCCGACCCCAGGAGAAAAAGAGCAAGTGCCAGTGCAAGCTGGTTTCGCCAATTCACGTTAGCCATGAATAAACCTCACAATCTGCGTCGATAAACCCAGAACACGATTCCTGCGGCAGCGATCAGCAGCGGCAGGAGAACCACCGTCAGCAAGAACACGGTCGTGCCCTGCTTCTGAGACAACTCAACCTTTCCGGCACCTGATTCCTTCGGGCGAATCGAAATCAAACTCTCGTCTTCCATCACCCAGGACGCGGCGTTCAGGAAAAAGTCGAGGTTGCCGCCATAACGCGAGTAATTGTTCGTCACGAAGCTCGACGAGCCGAAAACGACGAGTCGGGTGTTGCGTTGAGCCTTGGATTCAGGATGTTTTCCCTCGACGGCAACGGCCGCGGTAAGAGGTCCCTGTTTGTCCTGACCTGGCTTGTAGGCGACCTCTCCCTTCTGAATGGAACCGAGGTCAACAACTCCCCAGCTCTTGGGTGTTGTCTGCGCAATCCAGTGAACAGTCATTCCCGCCGGGGCGCCAGCAATCACTTCCAGAGGGCGCGCGAACGGAAAATAACAATTTCCCTGAAAATCCTTCGTGATTTCACTTTCCTTCGAGAACGTGGCAAGGATCGGCACCGCCGCATCGACCCCAAGCATTCGGGAAAGAGGATCCACGATCAACGCCGTGATCGGTTTGACGTACCACGACTGAAGAATTCCATTCAGCTCGGGCGAATATTCGCCGCCCTTGAGGTTCACATCGAGAGCGATGATGGCGCGCCCCCCCTGTGCCAGGTATTCCCGGATCACCTTTACTTCAGGCGCGAAGAAGGACTTCGTGGGTCCGAGAATGATCACGGCGGAGCAGGTATCCGGAACCTTGCCCTCAGTCATGAGATTGAGTTCCGTCACCTCGTAAGCCTGCTCGGAAAGGGCCCCCTTCACCGACTGGTAGCCATCGGCTTCAGCCGAAGAGAAGCTCTTCTCGCCGTGGCCGACCACCGCGCATAACGTGGGGCTCTTCTCTTTGAGCAGCTTGATGAGCGCATTGGTTATCTTCTCTTCCGTCGCGTCCTCCACCTTCGACTCGCGACCCGAAGCTTGAAGCAGGATGGTGCCGTATTTCTTGATCCCGGAGGTTTTCGCACGCGTGGGCTCCTTGTCCGGATCGACGTACTCAACGACGAACTTCGGGCTCAGACTTTTGTAATTATCCAGAAGGGACCGCATCTGCTCGCGTTGCTGCACCTTCGCGAAAAGAACCGCGCGCACGTCTGTTTTCAGACCCTTGACCAGCTTCACTGTCTGGTCAGAAAGGGAATGAATCTTGTTCTGCGTCAGATCGAGCTTGAGCGGATAACGCAAGACCAGAAAGTTTCCGATCCCCAGAAGCCCGAAAACAAGCAGGATGGTGATCGCGGAATTCAGCCCGTAAGCCGCAGTTCGGCTTTTCAATGCCTGCTGATTTTTCCGTATGAGCACGATCATCGCCACCACAAGAGGGATACCGATGGCGATCGTCAGGCCGAGGAATTCCGGGTAAACCGCGCGAGCGAACAGCATCGCGACGAGCAATGCGGCAATGACTACCCAGAGAATGGTTTGAACATGGTCCTTGATGTTGAACTTGAAATTCATTTTTTTCATGTTGTTTACCTCCACCGGAAGGAATCAAGAAGCCGGTGAGCCAGAAACAATCCGAAGCCGATAAACGACAGGAAGAACACCACGTCGTTTGAATTCAGAAGGCCCTGCCCGAAGTTGTTATAGTGATGAATGAGAGATAATTGCGTCAGGATTTCACCCCAGACGCTGCCGACCGCCTGACTGGCCCAACTGATCAACCAGAAAAACAGGCAGGTGACGAGCGTCAGGGACCCGGCGACGATCTGATTTTCCGTGCCCGCCGAGAACATGACCCCGATGGCGATGTAGCAGGAAGCCACGAGAACGGTTCCCACATAACTCGTCACGATCGGCCCGAGTTCAGGGTTTCCAAAAATGAAGAGGACGAGCGGGTAAACCAACGTGAACGCCAGCATCACGAGCAGAAGCAGAAGCGCGGAAAGGAACTTTCCGAGGACTACCTGTCCGAGAGTGACCGGCGAGGTCATCAGGAGCTCGATCGTGTGACCTTTCCTTTCTTCAGCGAAAAGCCGCATCGTGATCAGCGGAATGATGAAGAGCAGGATCACGTTCATGTTGCCATAGAGCGGCCGGATAATGCCGTCCGTAATACTGATCCCCTTCCCCATGTTGAACTGCTGGTACTGCATGTTCTGAAGATTGAAGTGCGACAGGTTGAAGAAGAACATCCACCCCATGATGAAAAGAAAAAGCGCGATCAGGATGTAAGCGATCGGCGAGGTGAAATAGGTTTTGAAATCCTTGCGGGCAATGGTCCAGATGGTACTCATTCGCTTTTCTCCTCTGTGGTCAGCTGAAGGAAGATGTCCTCAAGGCTCACACGTTCCGCGCTGAACTCGAGAACGCCCATTCCTTTTTGAACGGCGGTTTCAACGATCCGATCGCGGACCTCCGCGACGCCCGGAGCGATTTCGACCACGATCTTCCGATCCGGCTGAACACTGACTCCCGTCACGCCCGGAACGGCGGCGATCGCGTCGACACCCGCTTTCGCGGCGTCCTTCACAAAAAGGCTGTAAACGAGCCCCTTCTTCAGCCGGGTCGTCAACCGATCGAGCGTGTCTTCAGCGACGATCACGCCTTTGTTGATCACGATGATCCGCTGGCAGGTCGCGGTCACCTCAGGAAGAATGTGCGAGCTCAGGATGACAGTATGCTCGCCCGCGAGACCTTTGATCAATTCACGGATCTCGATGATCTGCTTGGGATCGAGCCCGACAGTCGGCTCGTCCAGAATCAGAACCTTCGGGTTATGCACCATGGCCTGCGCGAGGCCCACGCGCTGACGATAACCTTTGGAGAGGTTCCCGATGAGCCGCTTTCTCACCTCGCCCAGACCGGTTTTCTCAAGCGCCGTATCCACGCTCCTTGCAACCGAACCGGAAGGCACGCGATGAAGACGTGCGGCGAATTCGAGGTAATCATAAACCTGCATTTCAAGGTAAACCGGGGGATTTTCCGGCAGAAAACCGACATTCCGTTTCACCTCGATCGGATTCTCGAAAACCTCGGCACCGGCAATCGTCGCCTTGCCGTGACTTGCGGGCATGAACCCGGTGAGAATTTTCATCGTGGTGCTTTTACCCGCGCCGTTCGGCCCCAGGAAGCCGACGATCTCGCCTTCCTTCACCTCGAAGTTCAGGTCCTGGATCGCCGCTCTCGGGCCATATATTTTTGTCAGATGCGATACTTGAATCATGCTTCAATCCTCGCTGTGCTAGCCAATGGTGCGCGCAAACGGGCAGAAAAGAACCCGTCTGTTCGCTGATTTTTAAAGGATTTTACCCACTTGCAGTATTAATGATGTTCACTTGGCAGATGTCAAGAGAGGTAAAGGCTCGTGCGAAGTAAATGCGCCGCGTCAGCCCACCCACTTGCCAAATTTCAGGTGAGATTCGATCTGCGCTTCAAGACGTTTCGTGACCGCTTCCACGGCTTTTTCCATGGAAGCCGAAAGAGCCATGCCGGCCGCGTACTCATGGCCGCCGCCACCGAACTCGGTGGCAATCCGACTCACAATGACAATCCCTTTCGACTTCATCGAAACACGAATCTGCCCATCGTCTTCCTCGCGAAAAAAGCAAACGACCTCGGCTTCTTTCAAAAGAAGAAGCAGATTCATGAACGACTGCGTGTCGTCCGCGGAGGCGCGATGTTTTTTTCGAAGATCGAGGCCCATTTCGAGCCAGGCGACTTTTCCACCGGCGCCCACTTTCACGTTCTGAAGCATGGTTCCAAGAAGCTGCAGATGCGAAACTTCCTTTGAAGAGTAGATCGCCTGGTAAATCTCCTCGGGATTGACCCCGAGCTGGATCATTTCCGCGGCGATCTGATGAGCAAGTGGCGTCGTGCGGGCATAACGAAAGCTATTGGTGTCCGTCATCACAGAAACATAGAGCCCGACCCCGACATCCGCATTGATCTTGGCGAGCTTCAACTCCGAGAAGAGATGATAGAGCAGCTCACCGATACTGCTGGACTCGGTGTCTGAAACAAGCGTCGCATGCGGCGGATAAGTCGGATCCGTGCCGCCGTTCAGATGCTGATGATGATCGAGAAATACGATTTTTTTCGCGCGCAGCGACAACTCTCCCCAGAGCTTGCCGAGCCTTCGCGGATCGTTCGTGTCCACTATGACCCAAAGATCAAACGTGTCCCAGATTTCGACCTCGCCTGGCCCGAGCAGAATATTTTTTTTCGGATCCAGAAAGGAATAACGCTTCGGCAGTAAATCAGGATTGTAGATGCGGCAAGCCTTGCGCGCGCGCTTTAAGTAGTGGAAAAGAGCGGCTTCTGCGCCCAGACCATCTCCGTCAGGAAGCATGTGCGTCGAAATGAGCACTCGCTTAGCCCCTTCGAGGCTACTTTTAAATACCTGGAATTCCTTGGATTTCGACATCGCAACTGGCTTCTCTTTGGCACTCAAGCTACTCACCCAGCCTTCCGAAATGTGGAGTGAGGTGAGGGCAACAATGACTGTCTCCAAACAAAACCACCCCGACCCCCTTTACGTGATCTTTGAGCAGCATCTTTTCAACTTCCAGGAATCTGACGCCGACCGAAAGACATTCATCGGTAATATCATTTCAGAGTACCTCACCTATTTGAGGAAAATGAATATTATTATCCCGCACGCGCTGGAAAAAGCCGTGATTGAAGAGCTCGGAAGCCAGGTGAACACGATGCTTGTGAAGAAGATCTACGGCTGCCTCAGCATCGATGAGTTCCGAAAGAGCACGAACGGCACGCAGAAGCGCACCGCCCGCAAGCGATACTCAAAAATCGCACAGAAATAGATCCAGAAGACTGGACGAGATGTCAGATCTGACACAGATTCGGGTGCCTTCAGGCGACCAGACTGTAGACAATCACCACGGCTACCAATTCCCGTAAGAAACCGGAATCACTGGACAATCGAAAAAGCCTCCGGCAAATCGACAGGCATACCGCTTGCTCTTGATGAGTGCACGGAGAGCCAAACCATGAAATCCAAAACACTGTTCCTGATTCCTATTCTGGCTTCAACGATGCTCGGAACAAGCGCACTCGCAGGAGAGCCGATCACGCGAGCGGGCGTAACGGGCATTTCCGGAAAGAACAGCGCAGCCGGAGTGATGGGGTTGCATGCAGGCTCACGGAACGGCAGCGTGGATTTTCATTGGGGCGCTGGCAAGACAGGCGACACAATCGAGGGCTACTGGCTCGGGGCTTTAAACGGTGCTACGGATCGCATCGACAATCCGGGAGACGTAAGCTTTGACGTGGGGCTTCGAAGCGAAGGCAATATCGTTACAGAACTCGTCACCATGGAAGCGGGCGCGCGCGTCCGAACGAACGAAGACGGGCATGTGCGAATTCTCGGGACTTTTGGCGGACTCACAGAGCCTAAGGATAAGATCACCTCTGGAACCGCAGGGACACGGGTTGTCGGCGAGCAGACCATCGCAAACTTTCTGGATCTCGAAGCAGCGGTAACAGCCGCTCTCGTCTTCGGAGGCGACAACGGTGACAAGTCCGTGATTGAAGGCTCCCTCATTCAGGAAGGCACGGGCTCCTGGGTCCAGGCCCGAGCGGCCGCAACGGCACGGTTTGGCAAATCGCCTTTTGAAAAGGGCCAACAGTTTTTCGTTCGCGCGGAAGCGATTCACGATCGAATCAAAATGAAAAATAAAGAGTCCGATACAGGGCGAGTCGGCTCCGCCGATCACCGTGGAACGACCATGCTCGTCAGCGCTGGCGTGGCCTGGTAGCCTCGAGCTGCCTTTTTTGGAAGTATTCACGCCAAATCGCGCCACACATCTCAAACACCCTTACGCAAGTGGATGAAATCCTTTATTATTTTTTCACCCTGAGTTGCGTGGCGACGTAAAAATTCAGGGAAAAACATCAGAATCACAATGACTTAACGCCTTGCATTACGTTGCATTGGAAACCAATTCCTTCTGCAGTTAAACCTGCCCTCGCCACAAACAAACGGCGAAAAATTTAGGAAGGAAATTGGAAAATGAAAACTTCAAAACTGGCTCTCATGCTTCTCGGAATCAGCGCGATGCTCTTCGGCGGACAGTCCCATGCGTTCGCAAAATCCCCTTACGTCAAAGAGGTCTCGATCTACGGCAACATCAGCGAAAGCAATCCCGAGGTGATCAACCTGCGGAACCCGACTTTCGTTGAGATGATGGACGT
This sequence comes from Bdellovibrionales bacterium GWB1_55_8, assembly GCA_001769835.1. Classification (GTDB taxonomy): domain Bacteria; phylum Bdellovibrionota; class UBA1018; order UBA1018; family UBA1018; genus GWB1-55-8. The sequence continues at coordinate 76,752 of MEPR01000040.1, read as the reverse complement.
CAACTGGCGCGGCGCAAACGGTCATGCGGTGACCGCTCGCATTTATGCCGATGGTTTCGAGGTCTGGAGCGGAATGATCCCCGCTTACGACCCGACCTTCCGTGCGACGATTCGCAAGACCGTTCGCCAGATCGAGATCCGCGTCGATCAAGGCTCCGCTTACGCCAACTGGGCCAAGCTTTACCTCGCCACTCCGGAATCCGAGTATGAAGCCCCCAGCAACACGCCCTCTCCTGAACTCGTCGGCACCCTGGCGGATGCGGACGACCTCGCGCGCCAGCTCGTGTTCGTACTTCGCGATCTTCAGGACAAAATCGTGCCGGCGAGCATCAGCGCGAACATCATTCCTCTGAAAAAAGCCGCCGCCAAGGTCTTCGCGGTCGCCAAGGCCAGCGGGAACATGCATCGGGCAGACGTTTCAAGCGCAGTCCTCGGACTCGAGCAGGAATTCATCGCCCAGGAAGCCTTCATTTCATCCTTGCTGGAATCAACTGACACTTATGAAGACGGCCTGACTCTGATGACGATCCGTGAGCGCTACAAAGCCCTTTTCGGATCAGTCAGTTACTGATTCTGCGGTGAGGTGATTCTCGGGTTCCATAAGCCGGAATCACCTCACTCAAATGGAAGCTAATTAGCTAAATAAACTGACTTTTCTTATTGTTGACCATTTTACTACAGAATGATATGACTTGGCGCGGTTTGGCGTGATTACCAGCCCCAAAGAAACGTCTCTGGAGAATATATGAAAGATTTTCGAGTAATTTTGACCGCGAGTTTAACGATTCTGGCCATCAGCGGTGGTTTGGCCATGGCAAATGAACCGATCGAATTTTCCGAGACCGCGGAAGACGTCGTACGGCAGGTAGAAGCTGAATTTTTCGGCAAATACGGGCGAGTAGGAGAACCTGCATGCTCCCGATCCAACAGTGGGCAGCTCGAAAATCTTGATTTGAGGGCTACTCTCAACAATCTCAGCAAGCCCAACGAGATGGCCCAAACATGGGCAGCACACAAAAATCAGGCTCTCACAACCTTGATCCAACGTCTTGAGCAGCGCTTTCCGGAATGGGCAAAATCAGACGTGGTCCAACGAGCTGGACTTCGTTCATTTTTTCAAATTGATGATTCAAAAGCGAGATTTGATCAGTATTCCACGAGAGACTGCGCCACCGATAGCCTCAGGCTCAGAGCTAACACTGTTCATATTACATTCACGCCCGTCGGAGCATCGATCATTCGCCTCTCAATCCCAAAAGGCGCCGGCGTCGAGCATTCGATCATGGGACTCGGTAATGCGCTGAAAGCCATCAAGCTCGTACCAGCCCAAAGAAGAGTTCTAAAAAGCTTCTTCGAAGCCGCCAAACGCATGTACGAAGCACTGGACGTCGAACAGAAGAAAGCCCTGAAGGGTGAAAAGGCTCGAAAAGTCACTCACCGCGATTTCATGGCTCAGGCAAGCCTGCTGATCGCCTACCACCGCTTCCTGCAAGACACTTTCATTGAGGCGACAGAACTTTCTTCAGAGTATTACGGCGTTGACACGACGAACGTGCTCGCCGTGAAGACAATTGATACCGCCATCGCGAACCTGGTTGATGCCTACGGACTGGAATCGGACATCACCTCGCGCCAGATCGCCGACTACGGACGGGTCCTCAGCGACCTGCTCCTCTATCAATTTTCTCCGGTTGTCGACGAATCCAAACGCCAGAAATTCATCCGCCCCATGATCATCCTGCTCGCGAAAATGACCGCCATCTCCGAAGCCAATGGAGACATGGTCGCCCGGGATGAAGTGATGGCGTTAAAGGCAGCATGGGAATCACCGGCTTTCGGTGATTTCATGGCTGACTGGCTCACGACCACGGATCTGAAATTGAACGGCCTGATCCTCAACATGAACAGCCTCGCTTATAAGATCGGATTGGCCGCGAACGTTTCCATCAAAGTCTTCGAAAAGGAAGACATTGATCGGCTGAAAGGCCAGAAGGCGCGCAAATAGGTTACCGGGAGCTTTGGAACTATCTATGAAAATCCCAACAATTCTTCTGATTGCCGGTCTCATCGCCTTTGGGTCGAACGGACCTTTTGCAAACGCAAGTGAGCTTTCCACTCAGAATGAAGTCATTACTTACCTGAAAGAGTTAGAGCGATCGCTTTTTGGAAGTACCACCACTATCGGGTACGGCACGGAAATCTGCCCCTTTTCCATTATGGACCACATGGAAAACGTATCACTTAGCGGGGCAACCCTCGGATCCTCCGAGAAACTTGCCAATAAATTCTGGGATGAGTTTAAGACCAAACACTTGGAACATATTGAATTCAAACTCAAAGAGAAATTTCCCGAGTGGACCCGTCTACAAATCCTGAGATCGGGGGGAAATGAAAAATTAGTCAAGCTGGACGATTCGCTCGCCCGGTTCGATTTTTTACCAGGAGGCTACTACTGCACTGACGATATCCTCAGACTCCGTGGCAACACTGTCTTTATCTCCCTGGCATCCGAAACTGATCTGGTGAGCGGGGCTAATTTAAAAAAGGGCTCAAGCGTTGAACAATCCATCTTCGCTTTGGGCACCGCCCTAAAGGATATCAAACTTCTTCCTTCACAAAGGAAAATCCTGAAGAGCTTTTTTGAGGCGGCCAAGCGCATGCATGAGGCCGTCGAAACTGAACAAAGGCAAGCTGCCAAAGGTGAAAAATACAAGCCACTCATGCACCGGGACTTCATCGCCCAAACGACGCTGCTTGTCGCATATTACCGATATCTTCAGGAGTGGTTCGCCGAGTCCGCCGAACTCTCATCGGAACGGAGCGGAGTCGATCAGACCAATCTCCGCGCAGTTCAGGAAATCGATGTCGCCATTTCGAATCTGATCGAATCTTACGGCCTGGAGACTGACCTGGCCTCCAAGCAAATCGCGGATTACGGGCGCGTACTCAGCGACCTTCTACTTTATCAATTAGCCCCCCTGGTCGACGAAACCAAACGCAGGAAGTTCATCCGCCCCACCGCCTCTCTCCTCGCAAGGCTTGTCGCGAAATCCGAAGTAAACGGCGATCTGGCCGCAGAGGATGAGGTCCTGGCACTAAAGGTCATCTGGGAATCGCCCGGGTTCACGCAATTCATGTCGGAATGGCTTTCTACCACCGACATCAAATTGAATGGCCTCATCCTGAACATGAACAGCTTGGCCTATAAGATCGGACTCGCCGTCAACACCCAGATCAAAGTTTTCCAGAAGGAAGACATTGATCGCCTGAAATCTGAGAAGAGCAGGAAGTAGTACAGGAGGCATGAAGTGAACCCGCCTCGCACAACCGCACCTCAGGATTTCACGGAAGAGGCACGCCGCTGGGTGAACGCCTCTTCCGTGGGCATTTCGGCGGAAGAGGAACGGGAAGGGCTTTCGCGTCTCGAACAGATCCCGCTTGAGATTCTGCCCGGCGCCCTCGCAATCGAGTCGCATGCCGTGGCCTCGCGCTTCGCCATGAAGCATGCCTCCAGTTCGCGGGCCCTCGTGCTTGCGCGCAATTATCACGAATTTGCCCGTCGCATGAACAGCGCGCTTCACACCGCGATCGCGGCATTTCATGAAGCCGTCGCGCTCAGGCGAAGCAATCAGTTTGATGCCGCGGAAAAACTTCACTTCGATGCGCTGAGCCAGCTTGACCGGCTCGGATCTGAGAACCAGGACGCCCTTCGCGCGCGCGCCGATCTGGCGCTCGATCAGGCCATTCTCGCCTTTCAAAAAAAAGATTTTCTTGAATCCGCCCGAATGAACCTGAAGGCCTCAGGTTTTGGCCTTGCGCTGAAAAATTCCGAGCTCCAGGCACGAGCCCTTCTGAACGCGTCGATTTCATGGGAGCGCCTGAACGAGCTTGAGAACACCCGTCATTCGCTCAACCAGGGAAAACAAGCCCTCGGCAACCTGAGAACCTCGCCTCTCCTCGCTTCCTATGCGCTCTTCGAATGGCGCTTCCAGATGGATCACGGCCCCTTTCCCGCGGCATTCAATCGCCGCGTACTCGACTTGAACCATTCGCAGGAAACGCTGTTCCGACTTTATCAGTGGGAATATGCGCTTTGCGCCCAATCCGCTTCAGAGATCGCGCGTGCTCAGGAATCTTTTCAAAGTCATTGCCGCCAGATCCGCAACAACCAGTTCGAGTCAGAATCCATCCAACTCGGAATGGTAACGGAATTCGTTCAAAAAGGCACACGTGGGATGAGCACTTCATCTCGCGCCGTTTTACCAGGAACCGACTCGCTTTTAAGCGGCTCCAATACTCCTGAGGGCTATCGCGCTTGCCTTGCGGGCTGGATGCGTGAACTTCTGATTGAACGCCAGTGGAAAAAACTCGAGGCCTTGACGGCCGCGACCCTCACCGATTCGCATCCCGTGATTCAAAGCGCCGCGTTGCGAGCCAAAGCCTGGCTGGAAATCAAGCAGCAGAACCTGTCCTCCGCCTCCGAGTGGCTGGCGCGTGCTCGCAAAGTAGCCCAGGAAAACAACCTCGTTTCCATGACCCTCGGCATTCGGGATGACCTGAACCTGCTCCACCCTGAATCCGCGCAAGCGCCCTCTCGCGAACTCCCGCCCCGCCAGGCCGAAGTTCGCGCCACGCTCCGCTCAGTCATACCGGACCACACCCGGCGTTACCTGCTTGTGACCGACAAACTGAGACGCGAATTGACGGATGCCAACGAGGCCGCCGCCATTTCGCATGCCCTCGCAGCGCAAGATCTGCTGTTCTGGGACGGCAACTGCGGAGTCATACAAATCGGGCGCATCGGAACGCGCGACACGATCGAACTCGGCTCAAAACCGGTTTTAAGGCGCCTCCTGACGGCAGTTTTCTCAAGTCATCCTCACGCGATCTCGAAAGAGGATCTCGTACCGCTGGTCTGGGAAGAAGCTTACAACCCGCTCGTTCACGACACCTTGATTCATGGCGCGGTTTCGCGCCTTCGCCGGCTTCTTCCTCGCTCCCATCAATCAGAGTTCACATGGGACTCGACCGGATTGAAATGGACGGGCGTTCGTCCGTTTGCGGCCTGGATGCCCATGCGCGGCGCGACCCGCACATTGGCGGAAGACACGAAACTGAGCTCCCGGCAGATCCGCATTCTCACACTGCTCAAATACAAAGGCTCACTCAGCAAAGCGGATGTGATCCGTTCAGGGGAATTCTCTGAGCGGACCGCGGTCCGTGAACTCGCCGGACTGGTACGGGCGAAACTGGTTTTACGCTCCGGCATGGGCCGGGCCACACGTTACTTTCCTTTTTCTGGATGAGGTGAATCATGCGTCTGAAACTGTTTACACTGGCCACTCTGAGCTCCCTCTCCCTCTTGAGTCCCGTCGCAGACGCCTGCGACGTCGTGAAACTCACGGTCGACACGCCTCGCGGCCGGTTCGCTGCTTCCGGCATTGTCCTGGACGTCAGGAAGTCCAGAGTCATCGTCACCGCCGATCACTTCATTCCACTCGATCAGACCGGTTTCACCATTCGCGCGAAACTGGGCTCGGAACAGCTCACGAATCTGAAAATCGTGAAACGCGATTGGGCCGCGGACATGATGATTCTTCAGCCCGATGGATCGAATCAAGGCACCCGCCTGGAGCGCCTGAAAAGTTGCGAAGGTTCGGAAGCACGCAAGCTCGAAAGCGCGGTTCTGAGAGGCTACCCTCTTCAGGATGATAGCGAAGCGGCTCGAGATGCGCTTGTTGCGGACACCGCCTCGCCGGAAATCAGGATTGCCCGCCCACTCAGGCAGATCAAAGTTCTGGCACTGGCTGAAAAGGGCATGAGTGGCGGTGCGCTGCTCAACGCTCAAGGCAAGCTGCTCGGGCTCGTCCAAAAGGAGTGGACCAGCCTGACCGAAAGCACCAAAGGGGGCGCGCTCGTCCTGGCTTCAAAAGATCTCATCAAACACACGGAACGGATGCTCGGGGAAAAAAACGATTCCATCGAAATGCCCCTCCCATTTGCCATTCGCCGAGGCGAGAGCGAGCTGCAAGTCGCAGGCTTCCGTTTTCGCGATCGCCCCGATAATCAGATCGTGGCAAGCGCCGGCGGCGGCCATCCTGATGGAATTGGCGGTGCCGTTCCAGACAGTGGCGTGGAAGTAGTGGGCCTTACGGGCGAGCAGGTACCGGAATCACTGCAGGCGATGGAGCGCGTGCTCCGGCGCGCGCAAGCAAAAGGTGGCGCGCAGATGGTGGTCCGGGAAACCGCCGATGGCGGCCAGATCAACGACATCATCGCTCTGGCGAGAGCCTTCATGACGGCGGAAACGCCTGAGTTGGACTACGCACTCAAGGATGTCGTTGCCCCCCGGGCTTCCGGTGTGAAGCAAACGCCGGAATCGCTCTTCGAAGATGCCATTCTTGGAATCGGCCTCCTGGCCAACGTCAACTCCGGTCTGCGGGAATACGCGCGCGCGATTCAAGCCGGCTACTCGTCGTGGCTGAAGACACGTTCGGTTTCAAAGGTGTCCGCTCTTTTTGAACGTGAATCAGAATTTCAGGCGGAGCTTGATCGCGTATTGGATATTGATCCGGGTAGCTGGAGCAAGGTCGTCGAGTTCCAGACCACCATGCTGAGATTAAGAAAACTACTTCACCAGGACTGAAGCACTCTATTTCGTGCATGCGCGCACATGCTTCATGATGGCAGCCGCGATATTGAGGCCTGTTGCGCGCTCGATTCCTTCAAAGCCCGGTGAACTATTGACCTCGATGAGTGCAGGCCCACGGGGTGTTTCCATCAAATCCACGCCTGCGATCTGGAGACCCAGAATTTTTGTCGCCCGAACGGCAGCGCGCTCATAGCTTTTCGGAAGCCTGACGAGCGTCCCCTGCCCGCCACGATGGATATTCGTGCGAAACTCACCCTTAGGCGCTGTCCTCATCATGGCTGCGATCACCTTTTCGCCAACGACAAAAACACGATAATCCCGGCCCGCTCCCTCCGCCAGGAATTGCTGAACGAGCACTTCCTGCTCGAGGCCGTGAAGCGTTTCCAGAACCGATCCCAGCGAAACAGCGGAATGCACGAGCATCACGCCGAGACCTTGCGTGCCCTGCAGCACCTTCAACACCACCGGAAGTCCTTCCAGCCTTTCCACCACTTCCCGAAGACCGCCGCGCGTGCTTCGGGTCAGAACCGTTTTAGGCACCCGGAGACCCGCACGCGACAGGACTTGAAGACTGCGCAGCTTGTCGCGGGACTGCGCGATGGATTGCGCCCCGTTCACCGCGTATACCCCGAGCGTCTCAAACTGACGAACCACGGCCAATCCATAATCGGTGATCGACGCGCCGATACGAGGGATGACCGCGTTGTATTTCGGCAGTTCAACGGCACCCACAAGGATACAGCTCTTTCGCCCATCCACCACCAGCTGGCACTCCAGCGGATTAATGACATCGCAGTGGATGCGCGCCTTCTTCGCCTCGTCCAGGAGCCGCGAAACGCTGTGGAGTCCTTTATTTCTGGAAAGAATAGCTACGCGCATGTTGATGTTCCGTGTTGCGTTACTGTAGCATTGCGCGTGCGAGGGACCAAGCTTTGCCGATAAGCGGACAGAAACACCTCAATTCACTAGGAAAGTCAGGCTTGCGCATAGCAGCAGCGATCGTAGCTCTCCATGTCGTTTCCTGGCCCTGCCAAACGGAAGCGAAAATTATAGCAAAACGCCCGATGAACGGTCTCGTCATTGATCTTGATGTTGCCCGCAAGAGCGGCGACCTCCTGGTTGCCACACGATCTGACCCGGAAATTCCGGGTGGGGGCAAAAACGGAATTTCGCTGATTTCTTCTGCGGCCAAACTAATTTGGAAAAAAAACTTGAACTGGCAGGTGCGGGCGCAATCCATTTCACCCGATGGAACACTCGCGGTGATATCCACGTACGACGGAAAACTCACCGCAATAGGAAGACAGGGCCGCACTGTCTGGGAAACCGAGGAGACCTGCCGACCTTACGTCCTGAAAAATCTGAGTGTGTTCTGCTATCACGATGAAGATTCCGCTCCCGATATAGCATTCGACTGGTTTGATAAATCGGGAAAAAAGAAGCTCTCTTTTCCAATCATTGGCGACATTCTGGCTTTTGCCATCTCCACTGATGAACGAAACCTGGCGCTCGCATTGACGGACGGTCGCGTGATCCTTCTGGAAAATGGCGGAACATCATTGAAAAGCTCAGTTCGAGCGCTTGTTCAGAAAACCCTTCCAGGCGAAATCCTGGATATCGCTGTCGGAAGCGGGACAAGTCCCATTGTTACGGTTATCTCGCGGGACAAAAAGCCGGGAGCAGTCAATCAAACACAACTGGCGACCCTGGACCATTCAGGAAAACTCTCCAGTCCCGTCGCGCTGGGCTTCGCCGCGGAACAACTGGAACTCTCAGGAACCGCGAATCACCTCCTGATAAGAGGCGGGCATCGGTCGAAGTCCGACCACGTGGCTGTACTCGCGGCATTCGAGATTTCCGTGGACGGAACTCCTCTTGCGCGCGCGACGCTTAAAAAACGAGCAGAATCCCGCATCCCCGGGGTAGGCCCGGCCTGGATGGAATTCCCCGGCGGCGATAAGGTAGCGCTTGGCGCACCTTGTCCCGATTGTTTCCTGCTCTGGGACCCGTTCCGAAATAAATCGTTCGAGATCCCGGTCCGGCCGGAAGCCACGCTCTTCAGAACCTCCAGAGTGCGCGCAAAAGCCCGGCTCATCATCGCTCTCGATAACGGCCACCTGGTCATTTACGAACTGAGCACGCCCGGAGAGCGCCCTTAGCTATTCGTTATCAACGTCAGCTGGAGTGCTGGGCGGCAGCTCATGCGCGGACCGCGCGTGTTTGTGAAGGTGATCTTTGACGATCTCCTTATGCTTGCGGAGCTGCTTTTCGATTTTCTCCAACGCGGAATCGATCGACGCATGAAGATCGCCGGTGGCAGCTTCCCCGAAATAATCCATGTTGTTGCCAACGAGGCGGCAATGGGCGACCTTGTTCAGATTCTCGATACTGAAGTTCCAGGTCACGGAAATACGTCCATTGAAGTACTTCTTCAGCTTCTCTGATTTCTCTCTCGTGTAAGTCTGAAGGGCCTGGCTCGTATCCATGTTCCTGAAGCTGATCTGCAGATCCATCCGCTCTCTCCTGTTGATCGCCGGATCTTCCGGCGTGTTAATGCATTTGAAACGCTTAGATGATCTTTTTCCGTTTTCCGGAAGAAAGGATCCCCAGCATGTCTCGATATTTCGCCACGGTTCGCCGGGCGATGTCAATGTTGTCTGAGCGCAGCAATTCAACGATTTTCTGATCTGACAAAGGATTCTTCGGATCTTCCTTCTGAATCATCTGACGGATCTTTTCCTTGACCGCTTCGCTTGCGAGCGAATCACTTCCGTCCGCCGAATTGATGCTCGAATTGAAGAAATACTTGAGCTCAAAAATGCCAACGGGCGTGTGAACGAACTTGTTCGTGGTCACGCGAGAAATGGTGGACTCATGCATTCCGATATCGTTGGCGACATCTTTCAGGATCATCGGCTTCAGATACTGAACGCCCTTTTCGAAGAAGTCACGCTGCCGCTTCACGATGGCATCGGTCACCTTGTAAATCGTCTTTTGCCGGTTGTGAATCGAACGAATCAGCCAGACGGCGGAACGAAGCTTGTCCTGGACGTATTCTTTAGTGACCTTGTTCTGATCCTTCTGGGCCGATGCCAGGATACTCTTGTAGTAAGGCGATATCCTGAGTTTCGGCATCCCGTCTTCATTGAGGACGATCACGAACTCATCAGCCACCTTGTAAACATAAATATCCGGGGTGATGTACTGCGTATCGCTGGTGTGAAAAGAGCGGCCCGGCTTAGGCTCGAATTCCAGGATCAGCCGGGTGGCTTCGATGACCTTGTCCAGCGGAACCGCGAGAGCCTTGGCGATCGCCTGATAATTTTTGCGCTCCAGATCACCGAGGTGATGTTCGATCATCTGCTCGACCAGGGGGTGCCGCGGATTCATGAACTTCGCTTGAATCAGCAGACATTCCTGTAGGTTTCGCGAACCCACTCCGACCGGATCGAAATTCTGTACGAGCTTGAGGACCTCTTCAGCATCCTCGACGTCCATGTTCGCTTCACGCGCGAGATCTTCCAGGCTGGCCTTCAGGTACCCATCATCCGACAGATTCCCGATGATCAGCTCACCCAGCTTCTTTTCACTCTCATTCGCCGTCAGCATGGAAAGCTGCCAGGCCAGATGCTCTTCCAGTGATGTCGTCTTGGTCAGTACGTTTTCAAAACTGGGGAGCTCCTCATTTACTTCGCGCATCGAAGGCGCGGAACTCGACGAGGAATTGAAGTCCTCCACATAGGACTCCCAATTGAAGTCGTCCTTGCCGACGACGAGCTGTTCTTCCTGCGGGGTGGCTTTAATGAAGGAATCTTCGTCGCGGCGCTGTTCAGCCTCAGGATCCGCTGTTTCTCCGGCCACCTCTGGCGTCGGAACAGCTTCGCCTTCCGGGGTCTCGCTCAGTTCTTCCAGGATGGGATTTTCCATCATTTCCTGGTTCACGACCTCCGCGAGTTCCATTCGATTCAGCTGGAGCAGCTTGATCGCTTGCTGGAGCTGCGGAGTCATTACCAGCTGCTGACTGAGTCTGAGGCTTTGTTTGATTTCTAGCGCCATTTTCCCTGCGATATTCCGTTAGAGTGCGAACTTTTCACGAACTTTGTACGAACCCTGGTTGCACCAGCTGGGGCTAAATCCTTTAAAACTGAAAATTCTCCCCCAAATAGGTCTCTCGAGCAGCCCGGCTGTTTGCTATCTCGTGCGGAGTGCCCTTCTCGAAGATCTTACCACTGTTCAACAAATATCCCAAATCGCAAATTTCTAATGTTTCTCGAACGTTATGGTCGGTAATCAGCACCCCGATCTGTCTCTTCTTCAAGACATGGATCATTTTTTGAATGTCGGCGACCGCAATCGGATCGATACCCGCAAAAGGTTCGTCTAGCAAAAGGAATACCGGATTCAGCGCCAGTGCACGCGCGACTTCGACGCGCCGACGCTCGCCACCCGAAAGCGTATAAGCCTTCTGCTTGGCGATCGGGTTCAAATTGAACTCATCAAGGAGCCGGGTCAGTCGATCGTGCCTCTCCGCAGCACTGAGTGGCATTGTTTCCAGCACGGCTGCGATATTGTCTTCCGCAGACATCCGTCGAAACACGGACGCCTCCTGAGGGAGATAGGCAATCCCGTGTTGTGCACGTTTGTGCATGGGCCAGGCGGCGATATTGTTGCCATTCAGGAGAACTTGCCCCTCATCGGGGCGGACCAGACCCACCACCATGTAGAAAGACGTGGTCTTACCCGCACCGTTGGGCCCAAGCAGCCCGACGACTTGACCGGCCTGCACTTCGAACCCCACGCCATCGACCACCTGACGGCCCTTGAAGGCCTTCCGCAGCCCGACTACCTGGAGTGTCGCCACCTGGTTAGCTACCCCCTGACTACTGTCGGTTGCTTTGGGTGAATGCATTGCTGTTTCGTACCTCCACGATGTCCGTGTCGCGATGGAGAACAACCATGTCGCCCACCACTGTATCGTTATCCTGGTATACTTGCGGGAACTCCGAAAGAACAATCCGGTTTTCCTGAGTATCAAAGTCCGCCTGCCCGGCGGTCGCATACCGGAGGGCGGAGCCATTGCCAGTCTCACGAATCAGAACATCCTGGCTGGCCGTCATGTAATGCAGTTCAGTCGTGGAATCACCGTACCTGAGTTCAGCACGCCGGGATTTCACAAGAAGCGTAGGCTGCCGGATCCACACGAATTTATCAGCGTTCGCTCGCCCCGGGCTCATCGAAAAATTCGCTATTTTCGTCCGCCGGTGAATCACGCATCGATCCGACTCAATGACGGTCGCATCCGATTTTGCAGGAGGCGTCTTTTTCATTGTCAACCGCACGGCGGCGGGCAAGGTGATCACCTGCCGAGCCATCGAAAAGTCGAATCCCATGCTGGTGAACGCGATACTCTGGTCCACATCCACCCCATTACCCTGAACAGCATAGGTTGCGGGAATTTGAACCCTCCGCTCGTTAGGCCGATAGCGCAGATATTCACTCTTTAATTCAAAGCCATCCGGGAAAACAGTTCGGACGTCCCCGAAAATCTCCAGATCCCGGGCATTCATGAAGTACTTCGCTTCCTTGCCCGTGACGATGGTGGTCTTTCCTTCGCTATCGAAAAGATAAGCCTTTACGGTCGTGGCGTGGACGAGCCGCTCCTGATTGAAAAGATGGGCGCGAATTGCCTGAAGCCGCCAGTCTCGCGAACCCTCCCGGCTCGAGAGGAAATCAAACTGATCGACGCTGTAATCAGGAATCCGACCTGTCGGTATACCTGTAGCCAACACCTGCTGCGAATGGGGTTGTCCTGATACCCACTCCAGCAATTTCTCGGGTTCGACCAAAACCACGTTCCTGCTTTCTTCGAGGGAAGCCGGAGAAAGCACCACTATCTGCCCGATCACCAGAAGAACAGTCCCGACCAGAAGAAAAGGCCGGATATGCCTCTGGTGTCTTCTCGACTCAGTGACTTCGGGCGAGGGCTTGGTCGACGATGAGACTGGGGGCGTTTCCTGATGCAACGGTGGGGATTCTCCTCGACCCAGAGTAGCGTGTTTTCGGGCTTTCAGCATCGAGCAAAAAGAGGTAGGTTCTCGCCCCTATGGACATCCGGCAGTTCGAGGAGCGCAAACAGGAACATCTGCGCCACGCGCTCGACTCGGCACACCAGACGCCCCATCTTTCGGGGCTGGAAAAGATTCATCTTTATCACGAAGCGCTGCCCCAACTGAATCTCGCGGACATTTCGCTCGAAACCGAGTCTCTCGGTCAAACAGCTCGAACACCGTTCCTCATTTCGGCCATGACTGCTGGACATTCCTCAGCCGCGGCGCTCAATCAGGTTTTTGCGGAGACTTGCGAAAAACGGGGATGGGCGCTTGGCGTCGGTTCTCAGCGTCGAGAACTCGAGAGCGAGCAAAGCGGAGTGGACCAGTGGCAGGAACTTCGATCGGCTTTCCCGAATCTGAACATCTACTCGAACATCGGAATCAGCCAGCTTCCGAATCGCCCGATATCCCAAATTCTCAGCCTTTCCGAAAAGCTCGGCGCTGCCGCGATTGTCGTGCACACGAATCCTCTTCAGGAAGCCCTACAAGCAGAAGGCACCCCAGACTTCAGAGGTACCCTCGAAGCTCTAGAAAATCTCTGCAAAAATTCACAAGTGCCTGTAATTTTAAAGGAAACAGGATGCGGCTTTTCCCAGAACACCCTGAAACGGCTCACCAGAGTCAAGCTAGGTGCCTTAGATGTTGCGGGCCTCGGAGGGACTCACTGGGGGCGTCTCGAGGGCGCACGAGCCCCCGTGCACTCGGTTCATTCGCGGGCGGCTTCTGCCTTCGCCAGTTGGGGTGAAACCACGGTGGATTCCGTCATTTCCGCGCGCAAGATCTTCAGCGGCCAGGCCCCTTCCAATGAAATGGAAATCTGGGCTTCCGGGGGGCTACGAACCGGCGTTGATGCAGCGAAACTCATAGCATTGGGTGCCATTCGGATCGGCTTTGCCCAGCCCGCTCTTCAAGCGGCTCTCGAAGGCGCCGACTCCTTGGACGCCTGGATGGAAACTCGTGAGTACGAATTACGGGTTGCGCTGTTTTGCACAGGGTGTAAAAACCCCAACGAACTCCGAATCCGTCAACCCGTCACCCGCATTGTTCCGACAGACAAGCGTGCGGCTGAGCTCGAGTATTGAAGTTTATGGAAACCATGCGCCACCTCACCGAAGGATTTCATCGTCTCTCACGCGCTGAGCGCTTGAAGCGAGTCCGTCAACTTTGCCGCCTGACTGAAGACGAACTCGACACGCTTTCGGGAAAGAAGACCATGTCACTGGACGTGGCCGAGCATCTCATCGAAAACGTCGTTGGCTATTTCCCGATTCCGCTTGGGGTCGCCACGAACTTCACCATTGACGGGAAAGACGTCCTTATTCCGATGGCAGTCGAGGAAACCTCGATCATTGCCGCCTCAAGCGCCACTGCGAAATGGATCCGCAAGGAAGGCAGCATCCGGACTTATTCGAAAGGAAGCCTGATCATCGGTCAGGTTCAGCTCCCCAGCGTCCGGGATGTCCCGAATGCCAGGCGCGCTCTGCACGAAAAACGCGAAGTTCTGATGGGCCTCGCAAATGCCTGCATTCCCGCCCTCGTGGCTCGGGGCGGTGGCGTGCGCGATATCGCGATCCGCGAAATTCCGCGCCCGGACAATGGCGGGACCATGCTCGTCCTGCACATTCTTTGCGATCCTTGCGACGCAATGGGCGCGAATCTCATCAATCAGGTCTGCGAAGCTCTCAAGCCCAGGGTCGAGGAGATTTCACGCGAACGAGTGGGCCTCTGCATTCTATCGAACCTGACGGATACGAGGCTCGCGGTTGCCGAAGTCGTGATCCGCAATGTTGAACCGGCGCTCGGTCGCGGAATCGAGGAAGCCACGCTTTTCGCGAAGGCCGATCCTTACCGCGCAGCGACTCATAACAAAGGAGTCTTGAACGGGATTGACCCGATCCTGATCGCCACCGGAAATGACTGGCGCGCGGTCGAAGCCGGCGTTCACGCTTACGCCGCTAGAAGCGGCACCTATCATCCTGTCACTGACTGGAAAATGGAAGGCTCGGATCTCGTCGGCCGGATCGAAGTCCCACTCGCGGTTGGAACGGTGGGAGGGGTCACAAAGCTTCATCCTATCGCCCCGATAGCGCTGAAGATGCTCCAGGTTTCTCACGCTGATGAGCTTGCCCGAATCTGCGCCGCGGTCGGGCTGGTGCAAAACCTTGGCGCACTGAAGGCACTCGCAACGGTCGGCATCGTGAAAGGTCACATGCAGCTCCACGCAGCGAATCTCGCGATAGCTGCCGGCGCGGAGATCCATGAAATCGCCGCCGTGCGGGACCGGCTCGCCGAAGTGCTTCGCGTGGAAAAACGCATCAATTTAAGCCGGGCCAAGGAAATCCTCGAGGCGATCCGTGTCGGAGAACACAGCGCTGCGCTTCTCTGAAAACAGCGGAACTCCGCTTTCGGCATCCTGCCCCGGAAAGATTTTTCTTCTGGGCGAATATGCCGTACTCGATCAACGGCCGTGTTTGATCGCTGCCATTGGCCCTCGGTTTCAGATGGAAAGATTCCCGCGAACGCGAACCGCTGCTCATTCCAGCTCCTTTCATGCAGAGAGCCCTGCCGGACTGCTCCTTTCTGTTGCTGATTTGCGGGCTGAATGGGATTTCGTTTTTGACGAACGCATTCAAGGTGGCGGGTTCGGTGCCTCCACCGCTCAGTTCATCCTGCTCTGGACACTGACGCGTATCGATACTCCCGCCAATGCCCATACTGACTGGAACGCGTGCTGGAAAACCTATCGTGAACTCACCAGCCGATCCGCACTTCCACCCAGTGGTGCCGACCTCATTTCCCAGTTCAAGGGCGGTGTACATAAAATCGTTCTTCGGGATGAAGGGCCTGATGCCGAGGATCTCACCAGTAATTTTCAAGGGGACCAGATTCTCATTTTCTCGGCAGCAGGCATTCCCGGGCGCAAGGTCGCGACTCATGAGCACCTGGAGAAGCTTGCACGCTCGGGTTTCCCGAAAACCTCGCGCGCACTCCTTGAGGATCTTGAGTCGATCACAAATGAAGGAATCCATGCGCTTCGCGAAAGTGACCAGAACACCGGCGATTTCGCCCGAGCTTTGAACTCATTCGCCGACTGTCTCGATACAGCGGGATTTGAAGCCGCTTCGGCAACGGAAGACCGGGCCTGGTTTTCCGCGCAGATCGGAGTGCGTGCGGCCAAGGGAAGTGGTGCTCTTCAAGCGGACTCGCTGATCGTTCTCCTGGATGCTGACCTCGGGCGGGGGACTCCGCTGCGCAGTCAGTTGATCGAGAAAGCCAGGCAACGCGGGCTTCGACTGTTATGCGACGGGCTCACACCCGAATACGGATTGAGCAAGGGAGTGTTGCCATGACTTCTGTAAGGGATCCTGTAATGACCTCAGTAAGCCTCGCTCGCGCTCCGTCGAATATCGCGCTCATCAAATACATGGGAAAAAAAGAACTCCCCGGCAACATTCCTGAAAATGGCAGTCTGTCGGTCACTCTGGAGGCGCTTTGCACCTACGCCGAGATCAGCCGCGCTCCCGCTGCTGTAGTCACGGAAGAATGGATTCCGGAACTCCCGACAATTCCGAAGAAAGACCTGGTCGGAAGCCCGGTGGTGCCGGCGCTTTCGGAAAAAGCGGCAGAACGGGCGCTGAGACATCTCAGAGCAGTGCGCGAAGCGGCGCCCAAGCTGTTTTCGGAATTCGGAATCGCTCCAAATAACGAAGTATCAAAATGGAGTTTGAGAACGGCGAACACGTTCCCGGCTGCCTCAGGAATCGCCTCGAGCGCCTCAAGCTTTGCCGCCATCACGCTTTCGACAGCATTCGCCATGGCGAGGGAACCCGCGGAATTCGCAAAAAACTGGGCAAAAAATCCTGCGCTCAAGGGAGCACTCGCGCGGCTTGCCCGCGCTGGGTCAGGAAGTTCCTGCAGATCCCTGACCGGTCCCTTTGTGCTTTGGGAACAAGAAGACGCCGAACCACTTCCTGTTTCGCAGGCATTCCCGGAACTCGCGCATTTCGTCCTTCTGGTCTCGGATCAGGAAAAGGCGGTGTCTTCGTCGCAAGCCCACGCTCTCGTGAAAACCTCACCCCTTTGGATAGGCCGAGTGGAACGCGTGCAGGAAAGACTCACAAAGATGCAGCTCGCCTTCAGGCGGGGTGATCTCGATGCGATCGCACGCATTGCATGGAATGAAGCGTGGGAAATGCATAGCCTCTTCCATACATGTTCAGAGCCGTTTTCCTATTGGACAGGCGATACGATGGCCTTGCTTCAATGGCTTTCACCGTTTTTGAGCGGGGCGAAACCTCCGATCGTCACTCTCGATGCGGGACCCAATATTCACCTTCTTGTGCAGGCGGCCGATGCAACGGAATGGCAGGAACGGCTGCGCGCCAGTTTTCCTGCTATCCGGCTCCTCAGGGACAAGCCCGGCGCGGGAGCCGTCGCCATCAGCCATAAAGGGCCACGTCCGTGACCTGGAAGTTTTTCGAAGTCACCGTTTCTGGAAAATGGGTCCTTGCAGGCGAGCATGCGGTTTTACGCGGAGCCACTGCCGTGGCTCTTCCGTTACCGGACTACTCGCTCAAACTCACCTTTCGGCCTTCAGCTGAAAACCTCAGGATCACTCCAGATTCAGCGTCTGACCTCCTTCTCGATATGATTTCCGGGATCCTGAGTCGAAGCGGGCATGAGCCCGCCCCGCCTTCGGGACTTCTCAGCATTGAAAGCACCCTGCCGACAGGCGCTGGGCTTGGCTCTTCAGCAGCGCTTTGCGTGGCGCTCACCCGCTGGACTGGCGAAGCGCTCGGAATTCCGGAATCCGACTGGCAGGAGATGGCAAGGAGTCTTGAGAATCGTTTTCACGGCCAAAGCAGCGGGATGGACGTTTCAACCATTCTCGCCGGAACACCAATCACATTCAGCACCGCGCGCGGATCGGTTCCACTCAATCTCAAACGCCTTCCGCGATTCACGTTTCATGACACCGGACTCCGCGCTAACACGAGTGATTGCATCGCGAAAGTGCGCGAACTTGCATCGCGCTCTCCTGAAATCGCGGCCAGGCTCGACCAAGGAATGCGTGAGGCCGCCGAAATGGCTCGTGAGGCGTTGATCGATTTCAATCAGCAGGGGGCCCCGGCCCTGAAACATCTCGCTGAGTCCATGCGTCTTGCCCAAGAATCTTACGCGGGGTGGGGTCTTCTTCCGGATGCCGCGAGAAAGCTTCAAACCCGTCTTCTGACCGAAGGCGCCCTGGCCTGTAAACTGACAGGTGCGGGGGGCGGTGGATTTCTGATCGCGCTCTGGCCGTCGGATTAGTGAGCGGCAAGTTCCGCAGCACGCTCCATCAGCCCTCGCGCGACGCCTCGGAACGGATCGATGTCATGTAACTTCGCTTCTCCGAAGCGCTCGCTAAGTGACTTTCGAATCCAGGGAACCCTGGCGGTCCCTCCCGTGCACAAAACGCGATCAATCATTTCGGGTTTCACCCCCGCAGACCTGAGCGTGTCATCAAGGGATCGGGTGATCTCCTCCAGAGCAGCGGACGCATAGTTCTCGAACTCCTTCCGCGAAACATTCTCGCGTATGGCGATTCCGGGGTAATCAAAGTCCAATTCTGTGGTGAGTTCGACAGAGAGGCCTCTTTTGGCGCTCTCCACTTTTTCGAAGAGCGGGAATCCGAGCTGGTCATTCAGGAGCGTGAAAAGCTGCTCCATTTTATTGCGATCCATCCCGTTCAGCGACCATTGCTGCACGTTGCGGAAGAACTCCATCGTGTCCTGTTTCCGCAGCAGCGAAATTTCCGCCGGATGACAGATTCTCTCCATGAGATGCCTTGGCATTGTCAGGACATTGGATCCGAAAGGCACTTTGTACTGAACACCGGTCCCGAAATGGGGAGCGATCCGATGGCGCATGAGCGCCGAATCAAGAGCGTCCCCAGCCACGGAAACTCCGCCCATGGCAACCACGTCCGAGCGCTCGAATTGCTTGTTCCCCAGTCGGTAGACTGTGAAATCAGAAGTGCCGCCGCCATAGTCGGCCGCCAGCACCAATTTTTCTCCGCTATTTTCCAGGCTGCTGACGCTTGCGCCCGCGCGGTCGTAACCGAACGCCGCAGCAACCGGCTCTGGAAGAAACTCGATTTTCTTGAAACCCGCATTCCGCGCTGCCCGCTCAAGGCGCCCCTCCGCATAAAGGTCATCGGCATCGTCCGGAGCAAAGCGCGCGGGCCGCCCCATTACAACATGTGTCACGTCTTCACCAAAATGAGCATTCGCCCGCCGTCGCATTTCCCCGAGAAACACCCCGATGAGGTCCTCGAGATTGAACGGGCGATTATCGACGAAAGTTCCTATGAAACTTCGGCTGGGCAGCTGCTTCTTGATGGAGCGAATGAAGCGTCCGGTATGGTCGCGGGCAATGAATTCCTGAATGGCGGCATTGCCGAAAAAGACCTGATCGGAACTCGGGAAATAGAGCAAGCTCCTCAAAACGGCAGGGTCGGCCGCGTGAGGATCTAGCGGAGCAAAACCCCGGGCACCACTTTCATCAGCGGCGCCCAAAAGCGAGTTGGAAGTGCCAAAATCGATCGCGTAAATCAGCAAAGTTCTTTAAGTATCCATGCTTCTTGGCTCAGGACCAATTTGATTCGAATCCGCACCATACCGGATCAAAACGTTATGATTACTAGCGTCCGCAACCAACCTTTCAACTCAGGTACAGCAGCTCACGGCGGAAACCCTAGATTTTCGAGGCAAATCCCAATATACACTGTGAACCTATTCCATTCTGAGAGGAGGTGACAAAGCATGCCTGGCATTTTTATCCGCGAAGGAGATTCCTTCGAATTATCGATCAAGAAGTTCAAAAAACAGTGCGAGAAAGCCGGCATCCTTTCGGAGCTTCGCAAGCGCGAATCTTACGAGAAACCCTCCGTGAAACGGAAGAAAAAGGACGTCGAAGCCCGCAAGCGCCTCGCGAAAAAAGGACGTCCCCCACGCGCTTTCTGAGCCACAGAGGTCCAAATTAATTCCGGCCGGTATCGCTCCAGAGCGGTCCCGGCCTCTTTGTAAGAGCCCTAAGGAGCTGACGCCATGCCGACCATCAAAGAAAGTCTTTCCGAACAGATGAAAGCCGCGATGAAATCCGGAGACAAAGACACGCTCGCCTTCGCGCGAAATCTCCACGCCGCCATCCGGAAAAAGGAAATCGACGATCGCGTGGATCTCGACGATGCCGCTGTTCAGAAAATCATCGCGACCTCCATGAAACAACGCCAGGACTCAGTCGACCAGTTCCGCCAGGGTGGACGCGAAGACCTGGTGCAGAAAGAGGAAGCGGAGCTCAAGTTCCTTCGCACATTCATGCCCGAACAGATGGGCGAAGCGGAAATCCGCAAACTGGTGGACTGGGCCGTGACCGAGTCAGGTGCGAAAGGCCCGAAGGAAATGGGCAATGTGATGAAGCTTCTCATGCCCAAAGTTCAGGGCCGCGCGGATGGAAAATTGGTGAACCAGATCGTCAAGGAGCGGATTGGACAAGGCTGACATACTTCCAGTCGAATTTTTCGCCCGCGACACCGTCAAAGTGGCCCGCGATCTGCTCGGAAAGATCTTAACGGTCCGTTCAGATCCAACGGAGCCGCTTGAGAGTCCGAAAGCGCGAGTCACCTCGGCGAGAATCGTGGAGACCGAA
>MEPR01000040.1:50963-56283 GCA_001769835.1 Bdellovibrionales bacterium GWB1_55_8 | reverse complement strand
GCCCCCGCCTCTCATTCGGCTCGAGGTGAAACGCCTCGAGCCTCACTCATGTTCGGAAAGCCCGGACGGGCCTATGTTTACTTCATTTACGGAATGTACGAGATGCTGAATTTTGTGACTGAACCTGAAGGCAGCCCGGGCGCGGTACTGATCCGCGCGGTCGAGCCTGTTGCGGGTGAAGCGCTCATGAACCGGAGACGCAAAGTACGATCCCGCCAGGACCTGACCAATGGGCCGGGGAAACTCTGTCTCGCTCTCGGCATCGAACGTCGGCACAATGGCCAGCCGCTCCAGGGCCCGGAGCTTTTCGTTTCAAGCGATGGCACGATGCCCTCGAGCATCTCCGTATCGCCACGAGTGGGAATCAGCCAGGGGACAGACCGTCCCTGGAGATTTTTCATCACCGGACATCCTTTCGTGAGCCGGGTTTCCGAGAACAAAAACGCGACGATGAGCAGAGGGTCCAGAAAATGACCATCAGCTCGAAGCGCGTGCCGCAGGAATTTCTCGATAAGATCAAGGCGGCGGTCAATATCATTGAAGTCATCGGCGAGCACGTGGTCCTGAAAAAATCGGGCTCAAACCATTCGGGCCTCTGCCCTTTTCATTCGGAGCGAACGCCGTCCTTCAGCGTGAGTGAAAACAAGCAGCTTTATCATTGCTATGGCTGCAAGAAGAGCGGCGATCTTTTCCGCTTCGTCATGGATCTGCACGGGATCGGCTTTCGCGAAGCCATCGAGGAGCTTGCCGACCGCGCACGCCTCCCATTACCGAAAGGTTGGGATCGCTCGGATGAACAGGGTGGCGATGCCGAAACTCAGAAGCGCCGAGAGGAGGCTCGCGATAAGCTCGCCACGGCGCACAAGCTGAATCGGTTCGCGGCGGCCTTTTATCACCAGCACCTTTCGCTCGCGCCCGAAGCTCAGAAATACCTCGAACGTCGCGGGTGCACTCCCGAGCTCCTTCGAAATTTTTATGTCGGTGCCGCACCTGCTGCATGGGATGGCCTTGCTCTGAAACTCACCGCATCGAAAGCACCGCTGCCATTGGCGGTGGAACTGGGCTTGATCCGCCCGTCCCAGAAAACGGGCGCACAGGCCGGTTCAGGTTATTTCGATCTATTCAGAAACCGTGTCATGTTCCCCATCCTGGACCTGCGCGGAAAAGTCGTAGGTTTCGGAGGGCGGGCGCTCGCGGGGAATTCGCCGGGAGAGGGCGACCAGGGTCCCAAATATCTCAATTCCTCTGATTCCTTCTTGTTTCAAAAAAGTAAGCTCGCCTTTGGTCTCTATCAGGCTCAAAAACATATTCGCGAAAAGAATGAGATCATTCTCGTGGAAGGCTATTTCGATGTCCTGGCGTTGCATGCTGCAGGGTTTGAGCATGCTGTTGCCACTTGTGGCACCGCGCTCACCCCGGATCATCTGCAACTTTTCCGCAAATTCGCGAGCCGGATCGTATTGCTATTCGATGGCGATAAAGCAGGTATAGCCGCCACGGAACGAGCCATGATCCTGGGCATGGAGCACGGCGTGATCCTTCATGGGGCAGTGATGCCCGAGGGGCTCGATCCAGACGAAATCCTTTTTGACCAAAGCACCGGCCAGCCCACTCCTGAAGGGGGCAGCCGCATGAAAGCGATTTTGGCGGAGGCCAAGCCGGTTCTGGACTCACGTATCGAACAGGCCATTCAGCACGCAGCCTTGAGCCCCGAACACCGTGCTCAAAGCGTCAAACAAATCGGTGCATGGCTTGCCCTCTATCAGGACCCCGTCGGACGAGAAGTTCGCCTCCAGGTGGCGGAAAAGGGCTTAGGAGTACCGCGCCACCTTCTGGAAAAAGGGCTGGAAAAAAGGGCTCCTGTTGGAAAACCCGGCGGAACACCCACTCCGGTCGTAAAACAGCAGCCTCAAAGTTCCCCGGCACCACGAATTCGCCCCGCACCGAAGCCCGCCACCACTACTCCGTCTACTCCGTCGAAAGGCCCAAAACGTCCGAGCAAAGGCGAAACGCGTCTTCTAAAAGGAATCGCGCTTGGGGGCGAGTATGGCCGTCTTTTCACGGAAGCTGGGAGCAATTTGCCCCCGGGCACTGCCTTGGCCGATTTGTTCGAGTACCTCCCTGCAAAAGGCTTTCTCTTACAACTCTATAGGGATACAGCACTGCAGCCGGGCTATACAGCAGCTTTGCCAGCCCTCCTGCAACAGGCACAAGACCCGCAACTACGCTCCATACTGACAGAGGCGCTGGTGCACTCGTCAGCGGGCGACTTGCCGCCGGGAGAACCCTCGAAACAGGTTGGTGAAGAGGGATTACCGGGTAATCCGGCAGAACATGATTTTAGAACGGCACTTGATCGGGCCGTTGAGCGTGCTTGGGCACGTTTTTCGCAGCAAATCAAAGCCCAGATAGCTGAAGCTGAGGCCAGCAAGGACGCAGAATTACAAGCGAAGCTCATGAAAGAATACCTTGACGTTCAGCGTAAGATGAAGGAGTTTAGCAGTTTCTATGAAGAAGCCTAAGGACGCTACTGCGCCCACTTCCTCGGTCTCCGGGGAAAGTGGCGGTGCACTGAAGAATAAAGAAATTAAAAAGCTCCTCGATCTCGGCGTTCAGCGCGGGTTTCTTACCTACGTTGAAGTGAACGAGCTCTTGCCTCCGGAGATCATCACTCCGGATTCAATTGACGAGATCATGACCCTTCTCGGTGAAAACGAGATTGAGGTCATCGACGCCGCAAAACGTCCGAAGGACTCGGAAGACGAAGAAGAAAGCGAAGAAGCGCCGACAGGCGCCGCCCCAGCCACTGCTGAAGGCGCGGAAGCTGAAGAAGCTCCGGTCGCCGCGGCTTACGCCAAGGGTGCGGACCCCGTAAAACTTTATCTCAAGAAAATGGGAAGCGTCTCTCTGCTGACCCGTGAGGGCGAAGTGGAAATCGCCAAGCGGATCGAAGAAGGCGAAGTGGAAATTCTCCGCGCTCTTCTCGCGTCCAAACTTGGCACTCTTGCGATCATCGATCTCGGCGAACGCCTTGAAACCGGCCGTACGAAAGTCAAAGATGTCATTCGCGGAGTGGATGAAGAAGTCTCCATCGATGACGAGAAGAATTATCTCGCGAAAGTCCTGAACGCGATCTCGAAGGTCAAGGCCCTCGTCAGCTACGAAGAAAAAATCAACGAGAAGCTGAACGGCACCGCGAAGACCGGCGCGAAGAAAAAAGAGGAAGTCGATAAGGAAGTCCTCAAGCGTGAACGCGGCGTCGAAGCGGCTTTCCGAGACATCGCCTTCAACCGCAAGACGATCAATCATCTTGCCTCAAAGATCAAAGACTACTGGGATCGCGGACAAGAGCTCCTGGTTGAGCGCAAGAAAATCTACGACTTCCTGGTCATCAAAGACCCTAAGGTCATGCGCGAACTGGCGAAGGAATACAAAAAGGGTCCCGAAGCGCATCCGGCCCTTTGCAAGGAATACGACGTCACTCCTCAGAAGCTTCAGCAGCTGATGCAGAACGAGGAAGAAGTCGAACGGAAGATTTTGCGCCTCGAGGAAGAAGCCGGCATCAACGTGCTGGAACTTCGCCGCATTCATGACACGCTCACGATTGGCGAACGCAAAGCCGACCAGGCCAAGAGCGAGCTCGTGGAAGCCAACCTCCGCCTCGTCGTTTCGATCGCGAAGAAATACACGAACCGCGGCCTTCAGTTCCTGGATCTGATTCAGGAAGGCAACATCGGCCTGATGAAAGCGGTCGATAAGTTCGAGTATCGCCGTGGCTACAAGTTCTCGACCTACGCAACCTGGTGGATTCGCCAGGCGATCACCCGCGCCATCGCCGACCAGGCTCGTACGATCCGTATCCCGGTGCACATGATCGAAACGATCAATAAACTGATCCGCACCTCACGCCTTCTCGTTCAGCAGCTCGGACGCGAGCCGACGCCTGAAGAAGTGGCCGTGAAGATGGAACTTCCGGTCGACAAGGTCCGCAAGGTCCTCAAGATCGCGAAAGAGCCGATCTCGCTGGAAACACCCATCGGTGAAGAAGAAGATTCTTATCTGGGTGATTTCATCGAAGACAAGAAGATCATCAATCCTTCCGAAGCGGTGATGAACATCAACCTCTCGGAACAGACCCGCAAAGTACTGGCCACCCTCACCCCTCGCGAGGAAAAGGTCCTGCGTATGCGTTTCGGCATCGGCGAGAAATCCGACCACACCTTGGAAGAGGTGGGCCAGGACTTCTTCGTCACCCGCGAACGTATTCGCCAGATCGAGGCCAAAGCACTCCGGAAGCTCCGCCATCCGTCACGCGCGAAGCTTCTCAAAGCATTCGTCGATTGAGCGAGAGGGCCCATAGCTCAGCTGGTTAGAGCGGTCGGCTCATAACCGATTGGTCCCAGGTTCAAGTCCTGGTGGGCCCACCAATTTTCCTCACCACGGTCCATAGCTCAATTGGTTTGAGGAGCATCGGCCAGCGTGTTCAGATATTCCTCGATATTTGTGTAGCCATCGCCGTCCGCATCCTGTGCCGAATCATCGATGGCCTGGTCGAGGCCCTGAACCTCTTCCCAATAATCCGGCATACCATCACCATCACTGTCCAGGGCTGGCGCGACACTGGAATAAACCGGCCAATCACCGGGGTAGCTGACAGTGTCGGGAACAGTTCCGGTTTCCGCTGTATAAGAATCGATAATTCGCTGATCGACGGAATCACGTACGGGCGCGCTTGCTCCGGAATCAGCAACGATCTGGGACGCCAGAGATGCCGTCATGGTCTGCCTCGGCAGAGGGATTTCGACGGGCCACGGCGTGAGTTGACGGAACCCTTCCGAAAGCGGATCCGCTGTATAAGAGACACCGACCCTCCATTCCGGGTCTGTTGCCGAGCGTGCGGTTCCAATATTTCCACTCAGGTAAAACAGGGGTTCCGGTGTGGCAGGCACGGCCTCGCCGGAAAAAATATAATCGATTCTGTTCGAGTTGATTCCCTCTTTAGCATAGTTGTCGATCCAGTTGACCCGGGCATTTCCTCCGCCTGTAGATCTCAGACCTCCCTTCCAGTCGTAGATGACATTGTTGCTTCCTTCCACAACGAACGTGTTTCCGTTGGGACCGTTTTTAGCCATATTGAGCTCGGGATTATAGAGTAGCGGACTGCGATCCCAATTATGGGCGATGTAATTCTGGTAGAGGGAAACAGCGACATCGTATTGATACTTGCCGCTCACCATCAATCCTTTACTGTGGTTGGTTGTGGGGAATTTGGCGAATTTCAAACCCTCGGCGATGAGGCAGCGTTGAATGGTGACCGCAG
>MEPR01000040.1:0-50944 GCA_001769835.1 Bdellovibrionales bacterium GWB1_55_8 | reverse complement strand
AAACGTTTCATCGGTGCCCCAAGTGATCGAGGATTTATCGACAATGACGTTGTAAACGGGGTTTCCTCCCCAAAACTGTCCCCAGATCGACAGGCTGTCGCCATCGCTGTCATTGCCGTCGTACTCGTGTCCACCCGAACGGAACCTCATGTGGCGGACGATGACGTCATGTGTTCCGATGTTAAACTGCTTGCCTGAAACAGCGATTCCTCCAGGCGAAGTCTGCCCGGCTATTGTGACGTAAGGCTCAGTAATAGTGAGGATCGATGTCAGATTGATATTTCCAGAGACATCAAAAACGACAATACGAGGCCCCAAAGCCGCTAAGGCTTCTCGGAGACTGCCCGGACCGCTATCGTTCAGGTTGGTGACTTTAATCACGGCTCCGCCGCGTCCACCCAAGCTGTTGGATCCTAAACCCACTGCGCCGGGGAACGCTTTCGCAGGCTCGAAGGTCGGAGTTGTCTCAGGGGTCGGTGTCGGGGCCGTCTGCACCGAACTTTCGGGAGACGTACCCAATTCCGGTGTGACGACTGTGACCGAAGTTCGGCACCCAGTTAAGAGTCCGATCTGCAAAATGCCCGCGAATAGGCAAATGAAAGCGATGAATTTCACAAGCAAAGCCCCTTTTTACCGCGCCCCAACGAGAGATCGAATACCTTAAGCCTATCAGGAATACGGCCTTCCGAAGATGACTCAGACTTGACACACCCACCTCAATGGAAATCATCGAAATGCGCGGAACATAGCTCCATTCTCGTATCGTGCTGCTTGTGCGGCTTGCTGAGGATCGCTAAACTGAACAAAATTTTTCTAATAATTTCCAGCCATCTGCAGGAGAAAGGCTCGGTGGGTCACAATATGTCATTGAAACAAACGTTCACGATCATCGCTCTCGGCTGCACTACTCTTGCCTCCACAACAACGTTGGCATCGCCATCCAAGAACGAAAGCTGGTATTTTTACGCAGGACTGGGCTGGGCAGGACCGAGTTATCCGGCATCACTCCAGGAAAGTTTCGACGCTCTGAACAGCCAGCCTGGCGTAAGCCATTTTCCGCTTTCGATGGACCTGTTGGGCTTCTACTTTCCCATGACCAGTGACCACCGAACCGCATTGGGTCCCATTGTCAGCGGGGTCGGCGACAGGTGGACCATTGGAACAGAATGGATGCAGTTCAATCAGTACACGTACGGCGTTTCTTTACTGCACTTCTTTGGAGCCAACATGGGCGACGGCTTCTTTCTCCGTGCGGACGCAGGAGCCGCACGCAATGTCCTGATGGAATCGAGCACATTCCTGGAGGGCATCGCGGTTTCCGACTGGGGAGTTGGTGCATTGCTGGGCGCGGGATATGGCTGGGGCATCAACGATCAAACACGGTTTCTGATGAATGCCAATTATTCCTACCGAAGCATTCAGGACTTCAATATCGGCACCTTCGCGATTTCCGCCGGATTCCTCTTTTAACAGACGCAGCTGTGCGCGCAGCAGGTCATGCATCAGTGCGAGCACTTGCGGCGGAATAGAATTTGAATGAGTCGCCCCGGTTGTTAACGACCAGCCTTAAAAATAACCATTAAGAGGTGACCCAATGAAATACATGCTTATCGCACTCGCTTTTGGCGCAAGTGCCTCTGTCTATGCCCAACCGATCCCTTCATCTTTCGAGTTCGAATGCCGTTTCGAGATTCCCTCATTAGGCAAAGAGCCCGGGGTGACGTGTCACGCCGAAGGCGTCGTGTGCGCTAACGTGATTGGGACAACGGATCGAACAAAGTGTGGAGAAATCCTTTCCGAGGGCCGTAACAACAGCGAATTGAAAGTGCACTGCACGGATGGTTTCAAATTGTTTGACCGCTATACACAATTCACCTCCGAGCGAGATGATTTCACCATTTTTGGAAACGATGATGGAAACCGCTCATTCCTCACGATTTTCGATATTGAAGGAGTGTTCCCCACCGATCATGACCGACGGCACAAATTCGAAGCCGAGCTGGTCAATGTACACGACGATGGTGGCGCCCATAAGCTGGAAGGCGCCTGCAAGGTCGAATTCATAAGGAACCTTGTCCCTGTTCCTCCGGCACCTCCCGCCGCTCCTGCTCCTGCCCCTGCGAATCCCTGAGTTGCAGGTTCGACGATTAATCATTAAGAAACAGGGAAGTGGCGAACGCCCCTTCCCTGTTTCTCTTCTCGTCCGAACGGTTGGAACAACCGTCCTTAATCTGGCATTCCTGCTGCTACCCTGTTCGCTCATGAAGCAAAGCAGTAAAGGCTGGACGGTCGCATTCGCCGGAATGGGCATTAATCTGGCGCTCGGGGTGCTCTACTCCTGGAGCGTCATCGGCAAGGCGCTTTCGAGCGAGTGGGGCTGGAGCGCGGCGGAGTCGTCGCTCCCGTATTCTGTAGCGATCGGAACCTTCGCGCTCACCATGATCTTTGCCGGCCGGCTGCAGGATAAGCTCGGTCCCCGTCTCGTCGTGACGGCCGGAGGCGCAATGACCGGAGGAGGCCTCATCATCGCCTCGTTCGGTGAGAGTGTAGGAACCCTGATCTTGGGATTCGGAATTCTCGCAGGCGCCGGTTTCGGACTAGGCTACGCCGCAGTGACTCCGGCCGCGGTGAAATGGTTTCCCTTGCAGAAGAAAGGTTTGATCACCGGAATCGTAGTGAGCGGGTTCGGACTGGCATCCGTTTATATCGCTCCGCTCACGAATACGCTGCTCTCAAGCTACGGGATACGAAACACTTTCCTGATCCTCGGAGTCGCATTTCTGGTCGTTACCCTCCTGCTTGCGCAGCTGATTCAGAATCCCCCATCCGGGTACGTACCGGCGGCGATTCCGGCGAAACCAGGCACCTCTGTCCACGTGATCGCGCAAAAGCGTGACTTTGGCTGGCGGGAAATGGTCCGCACTCCGCAGTTCTACCAGCTCTGGTTCATGTACGCGTTCGCTTCGTTTGCCGGCCTGATGATCATCGGGCATATGGCCAAGATCGCGGCGCAACAGCTCCCGGGCATCAATTTCGGATTTATCATGGTTGCGATTCTCGCCATCTTCAACGCAAGCGGCCGGATAGTCGCCGGGTTTCTGTCGGATCGATTCGGGCGCGTGCGCACCATGGCTGCTGTCTTCCTGCTTCAAGCTGGAATTCTGTCGATGTTTCCACAGCTGAACAGCACAGCACTTTTGCTGTTCGGATCGGCTTTGGTCGGCTTCAACTACGGAGCCAATCTATCGGTATTCCCCGCCACAACGGCTGATTACTTCGGCACGAGGAATCTGGGCGTGAACTATGGATTGGTGTTCACCGCGTGGGGCGTTGGCGGAGTATTCGGAGGCATGACCGCAGGCAGGATCTTCGATGCCACCGGAAATTACAAAATCGCATTTTATCTATCGGCGGCACTTTGCGTACTGGCGACGGTGATCACTTTTTTCACAAAAGCTCCAAGAGAGTCACGCGGACATGGAAACGACCTACTGGACGGCGCGAACACTTAATCTTCTGCTCGCGCTGCGGCCCTGATCATCGACCACGCTGACCTGGTAATCACCAGCGCGCGCGGGAAAAAGCAGCGCGTGCTCTGGCAGGGTCTCTCCCAGAAATTCCCGGTTGATAAACCAATAAATCTTTCGAACATCGCCATCAGCCACGGCTCGCAAGGAAACAAGATTTTTATCCGGACCAGCGTTAACGCTCTGAAGATACGTGACCTCCTCGCGCGGAGAAGTGATTTCCGGCGCCTGCCCACCGCCGCCCTGCGCACTGAGAGGGCAATCCCGAGCGAAAGCGGGAGGAAGCCTTCGCACTACTCCAGCCAACTTGAAAAGTTCCAGCAGGTCAGATGGCCAGAACTCAAAGGACCTTGGTTCGGTGGCTTTGGATGGAAAAGCACACGACCGCAGGCCTGTCCTGCGATTCACCAGAACCTGACGGTGAATCGTGCAAGGGGTGATCGGGGATACGCCCGGAATAAAACGTGTCATCGTTTTGTGCGGACAACTATCACCCGGCAAATGACCCGACACAGAACAGACCTGCACGTTTTTCAAATTCAATCCCGAGGCAACCTGCCAGTCTGGAATCGAGAACTCAGGGCGATACAACGAGTCCGCTATTTCAAGGAAAAGCGGAGCCGCGACCTCCCGGCCCACGAGCGCAGGATTAGGCTCATTGTCGAAATTTCCAAGCCAAACCACGAGTGTATAGGGTCCAAAGACACCCGCCGTCCATGCGTCGCGAAACCCAAAAGACGTACCCGTTTTCCAGGCCACAGGAAACCGCGTCTTCAGCCAGCTCTCGAAATACGAACGCCCTGGGCGCGGATTGCGAGTCAGCATGTCCAGAACGATGAATGACGCTTCCGCCGAGAGAATTTTTTTTCCGGCCGGGATTGTATCACGAGCCAGGACGGTGATCGGAATCATCACACCGTTCCGCGCCAGCGCGGAATAGAGTTGGGCCAGCTCCCACATGCTCAGCTCGGCTCCGCCCAGCGCTATTCCAAGACCATAATGACGCTCAGCCTGAGGCAGATGAACACCTGTGCCTCTGAGGAAATCATAAAACCCCGGTTCACCCAGAGACTTGGCCAGCTCGATGGCGGGAACGTTCCTGCTTTCCAGTAACGCGGATTCCGCAGAGAGCGGACCGGCGAATTTCCGGTCGAAATTTTCAGGATCAAAACCACCAAAACTCCTAGGAGTGTCTTTCAGGAGGCTCAATGGATGAATAATCCCGCGCTCCATTGCGAGCGCATAGACAAATGGCTTGAGCGTCGAGCCGGGAGAGCGCCTGGCGACAACGCCATTGACCTGACCCTGGATCGTCGAGTCATTGAAATCACGCGAGCCCACGAGGGCACGCACCTCGCCAGTTCTGTTTTCCACCAGGAGCGCAGCCGCGTTCCGCAAACCATACGCCTGTCGCGCTTTCAAATGACTCTCGATCTTCGTCTGAAGTTTTCTCTGCAACGTGGAATCCAGCGATGTCCGAATTACCTCATTGCCAGGCTCTTTCCTGAGCGTTAACTCCGTGAAGTGAGGTGCGCTGAACGGAAGAAGCTTCAGCCTTCCGGTCACCAATGGAAGTTCAAGATCTGCAAGTCGCTCCCGGTCCGCCGGATGACTCGCCAGCCATTTTTTGGTCAGCCGCGCCTTTGCCCGAAGCAGATTCCGGGAAAAAACGGCTCCGCCTTCCGCTAGATTCCGTTGCGTCGGGCTCTGCGGAATCACGGTCAGAAGCAGAATTTCAGAAAGGCTGAGTTCGCCGGGTTTCTTTCCAAAGTAGATCCGGCTCGCGGCGCCAATGCCTTCGATATTCGCGCCAAAAGGAGCCGTATTCAGATAAGCTTCCAGTATTTCCTTTTTGGAATGTTTGAACTCAAGGGCCAGCGCAAAAGCCATCTGCCGGAGTTTTCCAAACACTGACCGCGTTCGGATCCCATAGCGAATTCGGGCCAACTGCATCGTCAGTGTCGACCCACCCACTCTCGATTCGCCCCCTTTTAAATACGATCGGAAAGCGCGAAATACCGAGCCCGGATTGATACCTGGATGGCGATAAAAATATTGATCCTCCAAAAGAAGCAACGCCTTGATGTATCTGGGATCCACCTCGTCTAAACGGGTGCGGAGCCGATACTTCTCGTCACCAGAGAGAGTCAGCCTGAGCAAGCTCCCTTGACGGTCAAGGACCTGTCGTGAGAAGGAGACGCCATCAAGCACAGGAGGGATAAAGGTGCGCCCGGCCAGTAAGGCGGACACTGTCGCTCCCAGTATTAACAGTGGTGATCGAAGTCGCATTCTCATGCTCACTCAATCTCAAACGCCTGCGCCATTCCCCTGTAGTGAATGGACCTGTCATACATCGATTCGCCGAAGGCAGGTGGCACGACGAACTTGCCTCGGTTAATCGCCTTGAGCCGGTATTGAAATTCCGCGAGCTCACGACTTGCGCGTCCGTAGACTACAACCCGGTCCTCACGATAATCGGCGAAGAAAACCTGAAGCGGACTCAGGCTCACAGCCTGCTCGGCGTAAGCCGAGCGGAGGAACGGTAAAATCCAGACACTTTCCTCTGTCTCTTCACCTTCTTCAAACTCTTGCTCGCCTTCACCGGTCTCGGCCTCCCAAGCGGTTCCGGTAACCCGCGACTCGGGAATCAGCTCGAAGCCCGCTGGAAACAGGTCCACAAGCACCAGGTGATCAAAAGGATCCCCCAGACCGCGCGTCCTGAGGCTCACGGTCACCTCTTCGCCGAGCTTCACCTTGCTCACCGGTGAGCCGCTCTTCGAAAGGAAGATACGACTGATCTCCAGGCCGTTCTTTATCTCCTCCGTAGGCAGTTCCCTGTCAAATCCCTGCTGACTGAGAGCATAGAACAGCGGCGTCTTGAGAGATCCAGCAACCCGCACGCTGGTGGCTTCGCCTGACGGTTCAACATGAGCTATCAGGGATCTCGCGAACGAGATCGCTCGAGGCTTGCCAGCGACAATCTCCTCGACCGACATATCGTCAGGAAACCCGGCGTTCTCGGCAGCCGCGAGCATCGACTCCATCGCCATCAGCATCTGTGCCGATGAGTACGTATTGTATTGGCCATTTTGCAGCGGGCGAACAAGGTTTTCCATTCCATCGCGAGTGATGAGCCGCTTCAACTGCTCCGGATAAAACCGTCCAGCAATCTGCAACACGATTGCATCGCGAACCGTTCCGTCATAATAGGCGCCGTCCCGAGCCCCGGACTGTCCCAGTTCCAGCCTTCGAAGGAGCTGCAAGCCCTTGCCTTCCTGCTTCAGGAGTGCGTACGTTCCCGCCAGGAATGCGGCGGTGGCATCTTTCTCCCAGACGTCTCTGTAAGTCTTCTCGAGCACCTCGCGCAGAAAGTTCAGATCATTAGTCGGGACCTGATGGTTCCTGGCCTGAAGATAAATCGCCTCTGCAAACAGTCTGGCTGAAGCAAGACTCTGAGTATTTCTCAGTTCACTGAGTTTCAGATAAGCCAGCATTCTAGCTCGCAGATCTTCCGGAATACTCAGGCCTCGTGCTTCGGCCTCCGTCAGGTAGCGGATCGCATAGAGACTTGCAGGAACTGAAGCCAAGTCGGCGCCAGGATACAGGCCATAGCCGCCATTTGAGGTCTGACGTGTTCTCAGCATTCCGATCACGTGATCATGGGTCGCCTTGGCCTTGCCTGGATCAAAGTTGAATTCGGGCCTGGTCCGGAAGACGAGAGCAGGAATCGCGCGCGAGATCAACTGCTCCGTGCAGCCATAGGGATACTCGTCCAGGAAGGATTGAAGCCCTTTGCTTAAAGACAGAGGAAGAGCGGATGCATCCAAGGACGTCTTCCGGAATTCGGGAATTCTCATACGATCAATCGGAAGCTCCAGCGGCAGCTTGTCCGTGAGCCCCATATGAAGCGAGGTAACATAAGGAAGCGCGGGTCGTATACTCACTCCCGCTGTCAATCGTGCGGACTTTCCACCACCGCTGACCTCAAAGCGGATATCCCCTGACCCGGGTTTCGATTTGGCCTTGAGCCTGAAGTCCAGGCCTTTCTCACGCCCGGGTGTCACGTCGATCGTTTGCGTCAACGGCCCCACGGACTCGAGATGTTCGGAAGCGGCAAGCTTTACGACCAGCTGTGACGGAGCATTGGGTTCCTCGGACTGATTGGAGACGTTGACTCCAATCACGAACTCGTCACTTGGCGCCACAAAGAGAGGAGTGGTAGGCGATATCACAAAATCACCGCGGGACAGCGTCGCTGTCTCGAGCGAACCCAGCCCCTCCGCTGAACTTGATATGGCCATCAATTTGATATTGCCGTTGAAATACTCAGGAACCGTATAAGTATAGGTCCGAGGTGTTGCGTCCGCTTTCAGTATTCCTGACCAGAAAGCGATCGGAGGCTGGTCCTTCCTCTTGAACGGATTCAGATTCCTGCCCAGCGCACCATAGCCCTCGTCGCCACCGGGAGCCGCCATCTGCTGAATCAGGGAATATTCAGGGAGGAGCATGTCCAGGAGCTGGTAAGTCCGTACTTGAAGCGCCTTCTTGCGGAAAAAAAACCGGATCGGATCCGGCAGTTTGTAGCCGGCAACCTGAAGTATTCCCTCATCCACTCCGTAAAGCACGATCTGCGTCGGGCGGTCGGAAGAATACTCAATGCTCAGTCGTTCGCCGGGTTTTACTTTCTGTGGCGCCTTCAGATTGATCTTCGTCCGATGTCGATCCAGGCTGATCGAAAATGGCTGAACACCATAGCTCAGCGGGCTCATGAAGATCTCGCGAGAATCAATAGCCCTCAGGAACGCGACATTCACATACGCGTTGCCCTCAAGGCCGGCAGGAATCCTGATCCTCTCAACCAGACTGGTCGTTGATGCCTTGAACCACTTGTGCGCGTAGACGGAGTCGCGTTCAATCGTGATCAGGCCGGCTCCACTATAAGGAGATTTGATTTGAATCTCAATCTCCTCTCCCGGCTGGAAGTCCACTTTGTTCAGAACAAGCTGCAACTCAGCGGTTCGATCCAAAGATCGGGATAGATTGGTTTCGCCGACTACATTGAATTCGATCCGGTTCAGCTCGCGTCCCGCGTCGTTTCTGATGGAATAGGCGAAATCTCCGGGAGACTCGGTAGAAAGCTTCAGAGTCGATCCACCTTTTTTGACCGGGAGCTTCTGCTCTTTCAGCTCGAAATCCTTTCGAACAGACTGGTACTTGTAGGTTCCATCGTTCTGACGGATAAGCGAAGAGACATACTTCTGCTCAACGAGCACCAGCTTGAGCCCGGTCGCATCGATGGATTCATGAGCGGCATCAACCGCGATCAGCTGCACCGCACGTTCAGCGCTCCGATTGATGAAATGCAAATCGCCGTCGGGCTTGTAACCGACAAGGAAGGGAAGGCTGCTGACTGCGATGCTGGCGTTTGCGTTGACACTCCTTCCGCCTTCAGCCTGGAAGCCTTCCGTCTGGAACCGAAGCTGAAAATAGCCCTCGTACTTTGCGAGGTCGATATCGTAGGACGCGTTACCCTTATCGTCGCTTCGCTTCTCATCCAGCGCCTCTGTCGTGATCCTGGCGTCTTTTGTGTTCGGATTCGCAAACAGGAAGTCCTTGAAGCCGGGGACATGCGGTGGAGTTGGGACCAAGGCGATGGACGATTGGATCACTCTGTTTTCCGCCGGAGTTCCGAACAAATTCTTCAATGACACACTCGCCTTCAGCTTACCGAGTGGCACCCACCCTGTCGTGCGGAAGGGATCGAGTACTGTGCTGATTCTCATCTGATCTGGCACGAACTCCTCAATTCGGATCGAAAGGGAGCCTAGCTGCTCGGTGTATTCGAGCTCGCCTCGTTCCTTCACGATCGAGACCCGCGCCTCGTAATTGCCGGTCGGGCTGATATCCTGGGTTGCGAACGAGAGTTCGAGCAATCCGAAAGAGCTTGCGCGGAAATTCTCTTTCTTGATCAATGCGCCTTTCGAATCCGTTACGGTCCAGATCATGGGCACCTCTGGAAGCCCCGGGCGCCAGTTTTTGGAACGCAGGATTACTCCCAGCTTGACCGTATCCCCCGGTCGGTAGATTCCTCGATCCGAGAACAGCATCGCCGTCAACTGGTCGGACTCAGAACTCTCGTGGACGCCATCCACCTCAAATCGAGAATACTGTAACTGCTGCGTACTGTTCTGATAGGGAATGTAGGAAGAGTCGGCGCCTCTCCTCACGAGGAACGCCACCGGCTTCTTCTCGTTTTCAAAATCCTTCAGGTCCGGAAGCTGCGCTCGGCCCTGAGCATCGGTACTGACCGAGAGCGCCGAAATTCCATTCATGCCGAGAACTTCGACCTGAGCCTCCGAAACCGGATGTCCAGTACGGACATTCTGGACGAAAATATCGGTCGCTCCGGAAATACTTTGCTTCGCCATGATGCCAAGATCCGTGACCAGGATGAGTCGCTGGTCGTCCTTCTGAGGAACATAGGTCTTGGAATCGCTCGATGGCTTGGACGAAACCTTTACCAGGAAAAACCCACGGTTTTCCTTGATGTAGGGTTCCAGATCGAGCGAAAAATATATCGTCTCCGATCGTGACTTGAACGCAAGCTTCTGGTCCACCTTGAATTTTTCGGCGATCATGTTGTCACCGTACACATACGGTCGTTTGAAGCTTCCTGACTGGCCGATGCTTGAGATGAGATGATTCACCTGGGCGGGAATGATCCGGGCGATCTCGAATGTCACCTCCTCGATGTTTCTCGCAAGCAGCGGAAGCTTCTTGTCACCTGAAAGACTGAGTAACGATCCGTCGCTCATGAACTGCAGCTCGGGAGAAAAATCGGGCACCGCCACGATTTGCTCGTGGTTGGCTCCAAGCTCGTAATCCCCGATGCCCTTCACACCCTTCTTCAGCCGGACGAAAAGGAACCGGTTCACGGGCAGCTTCACCTTGAAGCTGTGGCGGTCGGTGTAGGTGTTCTCGGAAGGGATGACTTTCAATTCGACAGGAATCGATGCCCCTTTGATGGCATCAGTGAACTCGCCCGGGGAACTCCAGCGGTAATCGCTTATGATTTTTCTGGATCCTGCAGGTTGGTGATCAGCTGGAAGTAGGAAAACCTCTAGAGCCTGGGAGATATCCTCGGACCTCACTCCGATCCTGGTCTCCAGGATCAGCACCTGCTCAGGCTCGAATTTTTCGTTTCGCGCGAAAATAACCTGAACGTCGCCAACCTTGAAACCTTCATAAAGGCCCGCGACGTCGACACTGAACTCGCGCGCATCATCCGAAGGTTCCCCGCCAACGGACGCGCGGACGCCTTGGCCGACCTGCACCTTCATCACATGATTTTCCTTTGGAAGCTGGATCGGTTCAGATTGAAGGTAAGCTTCCGTGAAATACGGATTAAAGGCCACGCTGAAGGGAACTTGTCGCGCTGGTTTCTTCAGTACGGATTCATCGGCTGACTGGAACTCAAACTCGACCTTTTTCTTGAACTCCTCGGGTTCGAGTGGATAGTTCGACTTTATCGTCGCGATGACCCTTTTGTTTTTCGGATTTTGCGGGTCGATGTACAATTCCGCGTTTGAAAAGCTGAGCTCGATCGGTGATGTCGTGAAGCTGTGCGCCCATTCCTCGAACTCAAGATGACCTGGGAAAAAGTAGTTATCGAATTTGACTTGGTACTCTTGACCAGCCGGCCAGTTAAACTTCCTGGCTTCGTCTTTCGATACGGCGGATCCGGGCACGAAAACGAGCCTGCGATCACTCTCCCATTTCCAGATACCGGGAACACTCGGACTGATACTCACGCCCTGATTGATTTCGCGATCAAGGTCGCTCAGGCTTGCCGCTGACGTCGAGAATTCGATAGCAAGCTTGTCGACGATTTTCTTCTCGGGATCCGTAGGCCGAGGCGGCCTGATTGTGACCGTTACGTAAGCCGGCTTCGGCCGGCTCTCAAGGTATTCCAGATACTGCTGCACACCGACGACAATCGCTGCAATTGCAACGGCCACGCCGGCGCCCCAGCCCATGGCCCGCCTGGGATGAGCTTTCGCCCGGTCCATACCGCGGCGAATAGCCGCGCCGACTCGAGACTCACTCAGCCGTGAGCTCATGCTGATCCACCATGCGGGAGGGTTCCAGTCCATGCGGAACTCACCGAACACGGAACGCAAAAGTGCCCATATTTTATCGAGTTGCTTCATACCATTCCTCGCCTTTGTCGGGCCATATTCCGCAGACTTC
The DNA here is from genome assembly GCA_001769835.1 of Bdellovibrionales bacterium GWB1_55_8. Taxonomy (GTDB): domain Bacteria; phylum Bdellovibrionota; class UBA1018; order UBA1018; family UBA1018; genus GWB1-55-8. Next base: position 39,167 of record MEPR01000040.1, on the reverse strand, counting down.
GGCAGACAAGCAACAAGATTCGCCTCGATGAGGCAGTGGCAAGGCTCAATTCATGATGCCGCTCACGTGGCCTAATTCATGGGTATGATCTGGGGAGATGAAAGGTAAGCTGTCCCATCACCCAATTCACCGAAGACATTATCTCCCCAGCATTTCAGAGTGCCGGTGCTGGCGACGGCGCAAGCATGCATGGTACCGACAGTAACATTCGCGTAGGTCGTATCCCCGTCGATCACGACAGGCGCGTATTGCGGAGTGGTGCTACCGGTTCCAAGTCGACCAGTAGCGTTCTCGCCCCAGCATTTCAAAAGTCCGGAACTGGTAATGGCGCAGGCGATATAGCCACTTCCACTCACTTTAGCGTAACTGACCCCCGCATCGACAACCGTCGGGAGCAGCCGATTCAGGTATCTCTCTTCGCTTCCCACCACTCCGTACTGGTTATAGCCCCAGCATTTCAGGGTGCCGGTCACGGTTACAGCGCAGGTGTACAGACCGGTTGCAACGACCTGGGAGTAAAGCTCCCCTGCATCAGTTGGGAATGGGGTAAGCTTCTTCTCGTATGTCCCGATTCCGGTTTGCCCGAACTCATTATTGCCCCAGCATTTGAGCCCACCGGCAACCGTGATTGCACAACTGCTCGACCGGCCAACGGAGATTTCCTTGTATTGAACGCCCGCGTTGATCACGGTCGGAACAAATCGGGTGATCGAGGTGCCGTCACCTAGTTCGCCATCCTGATTGCTTCCCCAGCATTTCAGCGCGCCCGCGGTGGTTATTGCGCACGTATGCGAGTAACCGGCTGCAACCTTCGTGTATTGCACGCCCATATCAATCGAAACCGGTACATAACGATTTTGAGTCGTTCCATCACCGAGCTGACCATCTTCATTTCGGCCCCAGCATTTGAGCGCCCCCGAAGACGTGATTGCACAAGTATGATAACCGCCGGTCGCAACCTTTGCGTAATTCACACCTGCATCGATGGTCCTGGGGCTCGCCCGATTCGTGATAGTCTCGTCGCCGATCTCACCATCTTGATTATTCCCCCAGCATCGCAATGAATTTGAACTTGATATGCCACACGTATGGGCACTCCCCGCTGCAACTTGCAAATGAGGCGTTTCGACTTCAATCGCGGTAGGAACCGCCTTATGCGCCTGAACGCTGTTTCCAAGCTGACCCATGCCGTTGAAGCCCCAGCACTTTGTCATTCCAGATTCAGTCATGCCACAAGTATGGGACCCCCCCGTCGCAACCTGTGCGTAGGACGTTCCCGAATCGATGACCGTGGGCCGAGCTCTACTGATTGTGGTGTGATCGCCCAGCCTGCCGTGAGCGTTACCTCCCCAGCATTTCAGCGCTCGCTGACCATCGACACCGCACGTGTGTCCGGCGCCCGCGGATATCTCCAGGTACGTGACGCCGGAATCAACCACCGTGGGATTCGACCGATCGGTGATAGTCCCGTCCCCGAGTTCCCCAACGCGATTGAACCCCCAGCACTTCAAGGTCCCGCCATAAGTGATCCCGCAACTGTGAGAATTGCCAGCCGTAATCCTTCGATATCCGATGCCGCTATCGATCGTGACCGGCGACGTGCGACTCTCAAGGGTTCCGTCACCCAATTGCCCCCTGGCATTGTCACCCCAGCATCTGAGAACGCCTGCTACGGTGATTCCGCACGTGTGACGAGCACCGGCGTTGATCTCTCTGTAACCCACCCCTGCATCAATTACGGCTGGAAGAAGTTCTTTGACAAGAGTGCCACTCCCAAGCTCGCCATTTGAATTAGCACCCCAGCATTTGAGCACCCCTGTGCTCGTGATTCCACAGGTATGACGCCCTCCCGCATCAACGTTGGAATACGTGACTCCCGGATCAATCACGGTCGGCGTCAATTTGGAATTCGTGGTGCCATCACCCAGCTCGCCATTATTATTGGATCCCCAGCATTGAAGCACGCCCGAACGAGTGATTCCGCAGGAGTGAAGTGTGCCCGTGGAAATCTTCGTGTACAAAACTCCGTCATTAATGGCGGTGGGCCTGATGCGATCCGTGGTCGTTCCATCACCCAGTTCACCATCGCGATTCCATCCCCAACACTTCAGCACACCCCCGTTCGTGATCGTACAAGTATGGAATTCACCCGCCATAAGAACCGGGTTTGAAGATGTAGGCGGCATAGAGTCGGCTCGTGGAGAACCCGTGATGACCACCGATCTTCCACAGCCGGCCAGCACTAACCCAAGTCCAATTACGCAAATGTTACGCATCGTTGCCCTTATATTCCATCCGAGGTAATTGTACGATGAATTTAACTCGGGTATCCGATCGCGACCCGCGCACCATTTGAAACCGTTTTAATTGTCACCAAGTCCCCCCTGGTCCTTATCGACACAGGTTCCGCCGTTCGCTCGTTGCCCTTACAATGAAAATTGGCATGCGTTCATGGGGGACTGTCTTCAAATATCTGCGCTTTGCGTGCGGTCTCGCGGGGCTTTTCACGTTTTCCGGTATGGCCAACGCGGGGCCTGGGAGCTACCCCGGCGCGCATGATGACATAAGAAATATCCAAGGCACCTTGACCTCTTTGCACAGTCGTCGCTGCCGAGAATGCGAAGCACGAAAACAGATCTCGTCGGTGAGTTACGATTGCCCGCAGGCAATCCTCCAGAACGTGATGAAAGACCGTCGCAGCGGCTGGATCGTCCCGTCGGCAAACCAAACATGCCAAGAGCGCGCTCCGGACGTACTCACCAGCCCTGAAAAGCTCGAGGATTACCTGAGGCTCGAAAGCGGACTCTCGTTCCAAAACGGTGTCCGCACGGTGACCGAACCTTCCTGCCTCTCCTCGAGCCAGATGAGCGAACTCACCCTATCGGAACGACGGCAGGCGGTCGCGGAATATTACTATTCAATCAATCGCCTCCAGGACGGCATACTTTCCACGACTGAAAGCATCGCGGCCATCGATTCGCTGATGGGGAAAAAGCCATTTGAACCTTCGGGGAAAGACAGTTGTGGAGATCCGCGACTCGCGAAAACCCTGCTTTGGTGCCAGAAGCTGCAGCAATGCTCCCCGAAAGGTGGATTCGATGAGCTGGTGGCCGATACAGACCGCGTTCTCACCACGAAACTTCGGCCGCTTGAAGCACAACTGATTTCACTCGCCGGGAAAAAGGATCCGGCATCGCAGAGGATTCGTACCGGCACTCAACAGGCGATCGATGGCCTGAAGAGACTTTATCCATGGCTCAGCGGCAAGGAATTCCAGGCGGAAATTCGCAAAGACCCCTCCAGTTCTAGGAATGCTCTCTGGAAACAATTGAGCGCAACCCGCGCCGCACTTTCGGACAGATACCGTAAACTCACGGCTGCCAGTCGTTGCCTCGACGGCGGCCAGAAATGGAGCACCGACTGCGCCGAGCTGCAGGGCGCGCTCGCCATCAGTCCTGAGATTCCGATAATCGACTGGAGGAAAAGAAAGGGAACCGCAGCGAAGCAGATCCTTGACGTCAACTCTCAGTTCGATCGAGTGCGCTGCAAACTTGAACACAGAAACCTGAAAAGCGAATCCAATAAGTCCCTGGGCCTCTTCGCTTCCGGCGTAGTCCTGACAGCTGCGACACTCGGGGCTGTGAGCTCAGTGGTACTCGGCGCCGCGATCATGGGTGGGACGGTTGCCACTACTGCCGTCGGCGTAGCCGATGCCGTCAAAAAATGTGACGAACTCCTGAATCATGTAGACGCAGCGACTGCCGTCTCCGGTCCATCCTGTCCCGGAAAGTCCTATGGGGGACCACAGCTTCAGAAATACAAAGGGTGTCTCGAAATAGCGCTCGTGAACGGGGCGATGATCACCGCACCGATCATCGCAAAGGGCGCCGGCGTTCTGGCGAAGAATATCAAAGGGCGGCTTCCCACATCCACGAAAGTTCCCCCCATGCGAGCCGTGGTAGACACTGAGCCGGCGTTTACCGCAGGTTTCGAGCCGAAGACCGATCCCTCGATCGTCCGGTTGTTCCAGGACACATTCGGCGGTGAAAGCGGCGCATTTTTTCGAGGAATTCGCGTTCCCAGGGGCGGGAAAGTCGCAAACCACTACAAAAGATCGGATGGACTGGGTTCGATGTTTTCAACGAAACCGGACGACGTGTTCATTTACGGAGAACGGCCTGCCGGCCCAGGGGGATACAAAAGTCCGCTGGATTCGGATGAAATCGTCGTCATGATAGCCGACCTGAAACCGCAGCACATTCAGTGGGATCCTTACGAAACCATGGAACACATATTCGTTCATCCCGAAATGAACCTGAAGCACTCTTCGGTGAACTACCGTGAGCTTCGTATCCCGGTGGCCGACATGAAGGACCGGGCGCTCAAGGCTCAGTGGGCAGCCCGAATCCGGGAACTCAGCGGCCTTCCTCCGGAGTAAAACCGCAAGGAGAATCAAATGCTCGCGAACGTAAATACATATTTGATCTCAGTTGCGGTGCTGATCTTTTCATTATCCACGGCGTGCAGGAAAGTCAGCGTCAACAGCGATATGGGAACAGCGGCTCCGGACACGTCGCTCGCGGATTCCAGTAGCCCGGTCCTCCTGGCATTTTCAGCTCCTCTCACGTCACATTCATTCTTCGTGGAAGGGATCAGCATAACGGCTACCGATAATGTCGCTGTATCCGGATACCTCATCAGCGAAGTAGCGGCCACTCCCGCGCCGAACGCGACTGAATGGAGCACAATTCCTCCGACCACGTTTACATTTTCGAGCGAAGGGGCCAAGGTTCTCCATGCATGGACAAAAGACGCCGCCGGAAATGTCTCGACGGCACTGAGTGCTCCAGTGGAGGTCTGGCTGGACTCTTTCTATCTCACGACTAAAAGCTATATCCAGTCTGAGTACGGTTCATCACCCATCAAAGGTGAGATTCGACGCGACTCAAATACAGGAGCATGGATCGAAAAAATGTCAGGGGCCGCCGAATTGGTGCCGGCTTCCAACTATTCCCTGGTCGTTTACAGCCGATTCACGCCAGCCAATACAACGGGACAGTACTATCTGGTCCACGGAGACAACAGCTCCAGTGCACATGTGTATCGGACCTCTGATCGCCAGAAAGTGGCTTCGCTGACATATGACAGCAACCCGATCCATACGATCGGGGAGGTCAATGAGATCCGCTGGGATTACACAGGGGACTTTCCTACGCGTGTTTACTTCGTCAGAGGTACCGGTTTCTACCAGATGGATGTATTGAGCTCGAATGGCAACCCGACACTGATTCATGATTTTTCCGCGGAATTCCCTGGTGCAGCGAAAATCTGTAATGACGTCGAGGGAGATTCGTCCAACGACTCCAGATATTGGGCATGGCAGATCTGGGACCCCTACGCCAACGGTAAATATCCCGTTCGCGCCATCATTGCCTATGACAAGCAATCAAACTCCATAATCGGGCAACTGAATCCCACGGATGTGGGTCATGTCGGTTCTTTACCCCGGCCTAACATGGTTGAAATCTCCCCCCTCGGGACCAAGATCATCACTCATTACGGTGCTGCCAGCACACACCCATGCACCCTGAGCGGTGCCTGGATGGATCTTGGCGGCAACATCTGGGAATTCAGCGGCTACAAGGCCCTGACACAGGGAAATAATGCCTTTGGCCTCGTGACAGCGAACGGCATTCCGCTTACGAAGACGAAAGAGAGCAGTGGTGCTCCTGCCGATATCACAGCAGACGGACAATATGCCGCGAATAGCACCAGTGATAAGTTCTGGGTCCGGCTCAGCGGGGGTGCCGACCCCAATTCCCAGGTGATCGTGGCAGATTGGGGGCGCCGTCCCGAAGATATCGCCACGCCCTTGAATGCTCCCCATGCCTGGGATTTGGATTTCAGCGATCCGGTCCAGATCAGCGCTGACGAAACGCATTCCGGCTGGAGCTTTGACACTGAAGGAAGAGAGCTGTTCATTTCTCAAAACAACAAGACGGACTGGATCGAAGCGCGGGATATCCTTACAGGCTCTTCGATCAACATTCTTTACAATGGGGACTGGGGCTGGAACGCGGGAATGCACTTCGCCAAATTCTACAACTCTCTGCAAAGGGGGTGGTTCCTCATGAGCACCGCATCCACGACAAACAGCGATTGGGGGGATAACCAGATTTTCATGGTCCAGACCAAGCCCTCTACTCAGAATCCGATCGTTTGGCGAGTCACCCCCTCTTTTAACAACTATGTCTCAGGAAAGGCCTATAGCTATCGTGATGAGGGAAGCGCGGCGCTCGGATTTGACGGCTTGAGCGTCTGGTGGACCGCGAACTGGGGAACATCAGACGGTCATGGAGAAACATACCGGGTCCACTTGCCGACGGACTGGCTCACTCACTTCGATCCGTGAACCAACGGAAGCTCCACAATAAAGGTCGAGCCACGGCCCAGCTCGCTCTCAACACGTATATCACCTTTGTGCGCCAGCACGATCTGATGGGCGATATGAAGTCCGAGACCAAGGCCACCGAAATTTCTGGAAGAAACGGCGCGCTCAAAGCGGGCAAATATCCGCCGCTGATCTTCCTCAGCAATTCCGACCCCCTGATCCTGAACCGAAATACGCGCCTGCTCCAAATCCATTTCAACTCGAATCTCAATAGGCCTTCCAGGGCCATATTTCAGTGCGTTTGACAGAAGATTCACCAGCACCTGCTCGATCCGGAAGCGATCCACTTGAGCCACGCTGGGGCGGCGCCTTTCAAACTTGAGTTCGCAGCCGCTCTTTTCACACTCAAGTCGGAATCGCTCGATCACATCCGCAACCAATGCCGAAATATCAACGTCTTCTATATCAAGTTTCAGTTTTCCCTCTGAGATGACGGCGACATCCAGCAGATCGTTGATCAGCGTCGTGAATCGTTTGATCTGAACCTGGGATCGCCGCAGAATCTCCAACGTTTTATCCAGTGAGGCATCACTCTTTCCGGCTGCTTCGATGTTCTTCTCTAGCATCCGATAAATCATCTGAATCTGCATCGACAGGGAGGTAAGAGGTGTTTTCAGCTCGTGCGAGGCAACCGATAGAAATTCGTTCCTCAAATGGAGCGCCTTTTCCGCTTCCTCGCGTGCCATTCTTTGCTTGGCTTCGCTCTCCCTTAAAGCCGTCTCAGCCCCCTTTCGATCGGTGATGTCATTGTGCATCAAGACGACCTCGCGAACCCGTCCCGAGTTGTCTCTGATCGGATAGAAATGGCCTTCCACCCAACGAGCTCGCGCGCCCTTGGAAACTTCCGCCGCATCGTAATAGACAGCAGGATTTACCGAATACTCCCCTTCCAAGGCTTTCCTGATATAAGGAGTAACCCCTTTTGCTGCAAGCTGCGCATCTTCAAGGATATTGTACCGGGTCAGAAGAAACTCCATGAAGTCCTCGTCCGCCCCCCACAGTTTTTTGAAAGCTTCATTCACATCGAGGGTGCGGCCCTCCCGCGACAGGAGCTGGATGCTCAGGGGCGACTGCTCGAAGATGCCGCGAAATCTTTCTTCAGAGGATTTCAAACGATCCTCCGCCAGCTTCCGGTCAGTCACATCTCTCGCAATCCCAAACAGACCAATAATCCTGCCGCTCGCGTCACGGTGGGGAGTTTTGGTCGTTATGTAAGTTCGCGTTGTCCCGGTGGGTAAGGAGATAGTTTCCTCATAAGTACGCGCGCGCCCGGACGAGATCACCAGACGATCATCGTTGTAAACTTTTTCTGCCGTTTCCGCCGGGAAGAGATCCTCCGCGGCTTTTCCCCTCAAGTCGTCGGGCAAGGAAACCCCGAACAGCTGGGCGAGCGCTCGGTTGCAAAACACAATTCGACAATCCAAATCCTTTACGAAGACAGGATCGGGCATGGATTCGAAGATAGCTTCGAGTGCGCTTCCGCGTGCGTCATGACCGGTCATGATCCTGCCTCCGGCATACACAACCAGTAGCAGAAGCCCTGATGCGCCGACAGATGAAACTTTCTCAACTAAATGAATATTGCGTCGATCTACGTTCTCGTCCCGAATATATTCCGATCGAGCGAAAAACGGCCTGGCCCTGCCAGTAAAACCAGCAAAGCAATCAGAAGGTACGCAGTCGCAAGCTGATAGGACCGACCTCCTCCAGCATGAATGTAGGGATCGCCCATATTGAGGTGGAAAATGATCGCTCCGACCATCGTGAACGTGATTCCTAACGCTCCCAAGCGCGTCAGCAGTCCGAGAATCAACGCAAGTCCGCCGCCAAACTCAGAAATGGCGGCCAAGGCCTGGAATAGTGCTGGCACAGTCGCGTCAGCACCCATCCATTGAAATGGGTTTTGGATTTTACCGGAACCGATCATCATGAAAGTGATCCCGATAACCACCCGAGTTATGACAAGGATCCAATCCAACTGAACCGGCAATTTCTGAATGGCGAAGTATTTCCGCATGGCTGCCATTGCACTGCAAAGTGCGCGCCCGCGCTCAGCAACCGGACGAAACCTATTTAGCCTTGTTTCCCCGTACTACTTTCAGATCCTGCGAGGAGTGAGCCGCCATCATTTCCAGATGCGGCTTATTCCATATATCCGAGATGCTCGCAGCGGGCCCGCCTTTCCTTACACCAGTCGGGGCTTTGCCCTTTTCGGCGTTAAAGAACGTGTCCTTATCCAGACGAGCCTCGGGTCCCTTGACGGTGAGTGTGTATCCGCGATTAGACCTGTTTTCGAGAACCGCAAGGGCTGGAACAGTAGCCCAGGGGAACGCCTGCATCAGCAGCGTCAATGTCTTCTCTCCGAGAGTATTCTGTTCATAAAATGGCTGCTGGAACGCTGATCGGGTCAGAAGCGCGCCTTGCGTCTCATTCATATAAATCGTACCGTTCGTCAGTCCGAAATTTTTCGCGACCTTCTTCATCACCTGCAACTTCTCTTCGGGGGATCCATGCTCAATCGTATTGCAGCCGGTGAACAGGATCTTCGCGCCATCGCTGAAGCGACCTACAATCGGCTCAAACACCTTGTTGAACGAAGCCGGATCATTCAACTCGACGTAAAAATCCTCCCGCTCGTTCACAATCACCGGAACAAATTTTTTGTTCACAAGTGCCGCGTTGCGCGGCGAATAATTCTTCTGATCTTTTCTTGAGAGCGTTAAATTCTGATTTGAACCGTGAGACATCACATAAAGTGCGCCGATTTTCGTGTTACCTGACCCGAACCCCTTCAACCTGCCCTTCACCTCAGCGTTCGAGTTTCCGCGAATCAAGGCAACGGGATGCCCTGGAAAGAGCTTTTCCAGTTTCGCCACCGCCTGACCATCATTGAGGTCGAGATTGCCAGGACGCTTGTCCGTCTCGTGAACGTCGATCACGATGAGCCAAGGCTTTTCAGTCGCCCCTGCGCCCGTGGGCACCGCGAAGGAAAGAAGAAGTGAAAATAACGCCAGCCGGCGCTGAAGCACGAAAAGACGCATCCCTGTGTAATGAGCAACCAACGTGCCGCGCCACGACAAGACCGGGTGATTGTAGCTACAGGTTAAGACTGGTGTTTTCAGCAAGGGCTTCGGAACCTGTCTGATGCCGGTGTCTATTCCCCCCGAGATGTCTAAAAATTCGACACACTTCAGAATTGCCCAAAGCGGCGTTTACGCTGCGTTCCGTTCGCGGCGAAGATCAGGCGCTGGCACCGGCGGAAAGCGAACCTCCTCCGGATAGGGGAATAGATCGGGTTCGGTTCCGGCGCGGATATTCTTCTGCATCCGGTCCCAGAACTCCGGTTTCAGCAGATCTCCGTGCATATCCCGAAAGTAGGCGCGCGCACGAGGATCACTGAACAGAAAAGAAGGAAACTCTTCCGGGAAAATATCATTGGGACCGACGTTGTACCAGGGTTCCCCTCTCATCTCGTCTTCGTCGTCGCGGGCGACCGGCAGCGGTCTGAACTTGCAATCAGTCAGGTACATCACCTCATCGTAATCGTAGAGCAGTCCGCGACCGTAGGGCGAGAGTCCGAAGTTTTTTGGGAGAATGTCGCCCGGGAAAATATTCGCCGCAGCAAGATCGCGAAGGGCTTCCCCAAACTCCCGCACCCCATGTTTCACCCGCTCATCGTCCGCGTCGTGAAGAAACACATCCAGAGGTTTCAAGCGTTGTTCAATGTACAGGTGCTTGATAACGAGGTACTCGCGCTCCTCCTCGATGCCGAGAGGAATCAGTCTTTTCATCTCTTCCAGCAGCTCCGGTTCAAACCTGGCCATGGGAAACGCGACATCGACGTATTCCAGCGTGTCGGCGAGCCTGCCCACACGATCGTGCAGCTTCACAAGTCGGTACTTTTCCATCACGAGCTGTCTGCTTGTATCCTTGGGAGGCGGGAATGAATCACGGATCACCTTGAAGACGAATGGAAATGAAGGAAGCGTGAAAACGAACATCACCATTCCAGGCGTGCCGGGAGCAATGGTGAAATAGTCATCGGAGTGCTTCAGGTGTTCGTTCATGTCCCGGAAGAACGCGGTTTTTCCCTGCTTCTGAAGACCAACCGACATGTAAAGCTCCGCTTTCGGTTTATCCGGAAGCGCATCGTAAATGAATGAAACCCAGGCGGATGGCACCTCCATGTCCACCATGAAATAGGCATTCGACACACTGAGAAGGTTAACCAGATGCTCGTGTTCATGGAGAAACGCATCCACAAACACCCCCTCGTCGCCCTCATGCCGGAACGCGACGGCAAACAGGACTTTCCTTTTTCCGTTGATCACGCGTCCGAGCGCATAAGCGCCCTTGTTTCGGTAAAACAGGGACGAAAGTAGCTGAACGTGAAAATTCGGTTCCAGATCCGATCCCCATGGCGCTTTCCGCACCCATTGTTTCATTTCACGTATCAGATAACGCATGCAACGCTTGGGGCTCAAGAGCGGCGCGGTGAGCTCGAAATCGTTGAAGACAACCTGAATCATGTTTCTGATGCCGGTTTGCAACGGAAAATAGGACCGATAGGTCGGCTGACGTCCTTCGATATGTTCCGTGGCCACCGCAGGACGAGAAAAAATGTGCTCGTTATTATGATAGGCCCGGTGAAGCACGCGCGCTGCGACGGAGTTAAAGAAAGTTTCCGCGAGTTCCGGCTGCAGATGCTCATAGAGCAGCCCGATATAGGCCTTTTTGATGCCCGGCCACAGGGACTCGTCCCTGAGGTCCCTGAACATCCGGGCAACCTCACGGACTGTCTCGGACACCCGCGTGTCATACATGTCAATACGGATACGATTTGCCTCCCGAAGCGCACGCCACTCCCTGCGCTCGAAACGCTCTTTTGCCTCGGCGCTTGTCTTCCTGAAAATACGGTAATGCTTGTTGAAGCCGGCTAGAATTGTCTGGGCTACTTGCGATGCAGTATCCATCCCGCTCCAAGAAGCACAGCTTGTTCCATGACCGGTCAACGCGAGCCACGGCGGCCTCGCGGACAAATAACGCGCCCACTGCACGCCCCAGCTTTTGAAGGACCGCTTCGGCCGCCGCAGGCCTTGAGAAATCCGCCACGCACGCTGCGACCACCACTCCACGAGGCTTTCGCCGGGGAGGTTCAGGTGCCGTCTCGCGCACAATGCCGACATTACACACCCTGCCACTTTGGGTGCCGGTCTTCTGGGCAAACTTCAGTCCTGTCGGCAAGCCCGCCTTGATCCGGTGTTCACCCGTTCTCATCCGCTCCATGAACCGAAGAAGAAGCGCGGTACCGCCGGACGAGAGCAGCTCCCCTTTCCACAATGCAGCCAAAACACGTCCGAACCCGCTCAAAGTGCCCGAGTTTCTGCCGGTTTCGTAGTACCTTTCGAACGCGGCCTCGATGCTACTGGCGCCCAGGTCGCTTCGTGAAAGATTCAGCCGATTCATGAAAGCCTGAAGTCGTCCGGAAATGGGCACCGATTTCAGCCGAATGAAATCCTGGTTCGTAAGCTCCCTCGCCCGAGTATGCAGCATCGAGTATGCATCATAACGAACCTGAAGCAGGCTCGTGATTCTGCCGAATGAACCTGCTTCGGCGAATGTCGCGAGCTGACGATTCAGCTCCCTTTCCCCAACCAGCTTGATCAGCAGATCAGCCGCAGTGCTGTCGCTGTACGTCAGCATCTGCTCAAGAAGAGTGCGAACAGAAATCCTCGTGCCCGGGGGACGAAACCGGAGGGTCCCGCCGCCGTCCACATGGTCTGACCCCTTGAGCGTGACCCTATGCTCAAGCGATAGCTCACCTGAGTCCACATGCTGCAGGGCAACGATGGCTACAAGCACTTTCGTGGTCGACGCGAGGTACCATTTTTTATCCGAAGCATGATGGAATTCCGATCCGTCATCCAGGCGCTGCACATAGACACCCAGGGTTCCCTCTGATTCCACATCCAGCCGAGTGACTTCGTCTTCGAGCGCGGTTTGCCATGCGTTTGGCGCAACAGTAGCCGGTTGCTGCTCGCGAGGTGAGCATGCAATCAGGAAAACAATAGCGATGATCCAGATCTCCCGAAGCACACCGTCAAAAGTGCAAGCCGCACTCCTAACCGGAGTTCGATGATCCTGATGAAAAAACCCCGGATCTGCGAATCGATGCGCCAAGCCTTCTCAAGACGAGTTCAGCATCTCTCACTGGCAGACCTTGAACACATGCGGCGATGACGACACCTTTCCGGGTGGCTGCGCCCCGCTTCCTTGCGACTCCGAAATCACAGATTCTTTGAAACTGAGTACCGGTTTTATGCGCAAAGACGACGGTATTCGGAAACGCGGCGATGAGACGGTTTCGCCCTGTCTTAACGCCATCCATCCACTCCAGGAGCAATTTCGTATGAAGAGGATCTAGGACCTCATTCTTTGCAATCCGCTCCAGGATTCGGGCATAGCCCTCAAGAGTGGCACTGTTGACTCCGGTTCGATAATAAGCCGAAAAAGCCGCTCCGATACTCGGCAGCCGCAAATCGTCGCGCTCAACACCAAGAAGGGCAGCCAGGGACGCGGCTCGCTTTCCCTGATGGAACGAGGCAAGCACAAGCAGGTCTTTGCCACGAAGTCCGCGGGCGCGCGGGTGCAACCGTCGATATACCAGACGCCGCACTTCCGAGAGCTCGGTGATTTCCCCGAACGCCTCGGGCGCTAGCACTTTCACGCGTTCATTGACGGATTGAAGCCCGACCTTCCGAAGCAGAAGATCCGCAGCCGTATTGTCGCTGTAAACCAGCATCTGTTGAAGCAGATAACGTATTGAAAGTGAACTGCCTGGCGGATGATAGTTGGTCTGGCCGGCGCCATCGACGTAATCATCCTCGGACAGATCTATTCGATCTGACAGAGAGATCTTGCCCTCCGACGCACGTACCAGAGCCTCGACCGCGATCGGAACCTTTACTCCCGACGCGATATACCATCGCGCCGAACCGCGATGCGAAAACACCCGATCGTCACTGAGACGCTTCATATATAAACCGAACTTGCCTGGATAAGCACGCTCCAGCCTGCGGACCTCCTGGTCCAGGAACTCAACCCAGTCCTCATCAACCGAAGGAACCCCGGGCGCGGCTGACCCCGTGACCGGGCTCAACATAGCCAAGATTGCCGCAACGCCCAGGATAGCAATCGCAAGAGCTTGCCTCATGATGTTCATCGCCCGTAACAATAATGTTTCATCGGAATAAATGCCATGGGATGGAAAGAGCGGCTCGCTTCCACGAACGGCCTATTTGCCGTGAATCCAGCGGAGCACTGCAATCCAGAGCGCTGTCAGGCAAAGGAGTACCAGCGTGAGCAGGAGCGCCTGCTGATAAGAGATCTGATGCCAGTAACCGAGCAGGAACCGGTATCCCACGAAGAGGACAGAAAGATGGAAGATGAATGCCTGGAGGGCGTTACTTCCGATCAGCGTGATCGGCTTGAACCAGGCGGCAAGCTGATTTCCAAAATACAACGACGCGGAGACAACGCCAAGTGCGCCAGCGGCACTGAAGACGACGAACGCGAATTCCGGCGGATGCTTCCCTTCGTTACGGGCGAGAGCAAACAGTTCCGCGACAACCTGCCCTGATCCAACCGTCAAATAGAACACGATGAAAAGCAGGATGGAGGCCGCCAGAAGAATAAAAGCAACGACAACTCTTCTACTCCAGGCTTCGGCGAAGTACCCACCGATCAGCATGCCGAAGAGCACCATCGGAAGCCGGGCAAGCTGGCCCCATGTGTAATGATTTTCATGCTCGACCAGGATTGCATGGAGCGATTCGCATCCAAAGAATTGAAAACTGCGATGAAGGAACCAGGCAGTGAGGGCGCAAAGCATCGGGCTGCACCAACGCAGCCACGCAGGAATACGTCGCCACAGAGGAATGACGAAGGGCAACCACAGGAGCGCAATTGCGTAGAAGCCCAGGATTTCCGAGTAGACGGGGAATGAGCGATAAAGCAGAGTATCGATGATTTCGCCCGGCTTGTACTGCTGGAACATCTCCACAATGGTCAGAACCTTGTACCAGAACAGAATCAGCATACCGCGTATGAGAAGCTTCCGTTTTTTTCGCGGCCAGTCGGCCGATTCAGTATAGGGCACATAGGATGCGGCCAGCGATATCCCGAAAACGATGAAGAAAAGGGTCGATGCGAATTTCGTCACCAGGTGAACAGGCACGAGGCCCCACGCCGGAATATCCTCAAACGGCAGGAGTCCCTTTACGCCGTGACTCACGATCATCAACGCGACGGCGACTCCGCGCGCAAAATCGATTGCTTTGATTCTCGCGGTGGCCACCCACTCATGGGGTGCAAAAGCGGGACGAACGGCGATCAACGCCCTGCGCGTACGGGAAGCATCCCCTCTGGAGCCCTCTCCACGAGAAGTCCGACCAGTGCCTTGATATCAGCCGTGTTCGCATACCGCTTTCGATGGACAAGGATAATATTTCTTCCGACGGGCCTGCCATCGAACCCCCGATAAGACACCAGGCCTCCGAACTCGGCACCAGGCCTAACCGCCAGCAAGGGCATCAGCGTGTAACCGAGTCCGCTTGCCACAAGATGCCTGAGTGTCTCGAGGCTGGTGGTGTGGTAACGCCGGTGATTTCCCCGGCTGTTCGCGGGACAGACCTCCAGGACCTGATCCTTCAGACAGTGACCGTCTTCAAGAAGGACCATCTCCGACGCCTTCAGATGCCGTGGCAGCAGAGAATCCTGCAACATCAACGGATGGTCCTTCGGAGCCGCAAGAAGAAAGGGCTCCTGAAACAGGATATCGATGCTCAGAGAATCATCTTTGAAGGTGTCAGACGCGATCACCGCATCGAGATGTCCGGCACGCAGCTCGGCAAGCAGCCCGTCGGTCAGACCTTCACGGATGATCAGCTGGAGTTTGGGGTATTTTTTGCGCAGAGGGCGAATCAGATGTGGAAGCAGATAAGGGCCAACGGTCGCAATGACGCCTAGCCTGAATACACCGCTCAACGGTTCCCGTTTTGCCGTAACTAGCTCCACGAGGCGCCTTGCTTCGTTGAGCACCACTCGAACCTGTTCCAGAAAAGCCTCCGCTTGGGGTGCGACCGAGACATGGCGGCGTGAACGCTCGAAAATCCTGAGTCCCGTGAGCTCCTCGATCTTCTTGATTTGCGCACTGAGCGCAGGCTGACTCACGGCGCAGAGTGCCGCCGCTTTTCCAAAATGCCGCTGCTCGGCAACGGCCAGAACATACTCAAGATCGCGCAGGCTCAAGGATGATACATTCATAAGTTTTACCTATTACTCTCATAACATTAATGAGTTTCACTTATCTACCGTTTTCACCGATCATCAATTCAAGACGCCGACCGATTCTAAACAGGCCGGCTTAACAGTTACTCGCCACAGCGACTAACAAGGAGATATCAAATGACTTCACGTGTTCTTGGAATCGGCCAGAAGTTTCCGGAGTTTTCAACCCAAGCCTGCGTTTCGATCGAAAAAGGAAAAGAATTCCAAACCATGGGTTCCACCCAGATGCGTGGAAAATGGAATGTCGTCTTTTTCTGGCCGCTTGATTTCACATTTGTCTGTCCCACGGAGCTTGCTGAGTTCAACAAGGACCTCAACAATTTCCGTGACCGTGAAACCCAGGTTCTCGGCGTTAGCTGCGACAGCCAATACGTGCATCTTGCCTGGCGCATGAGTCACCCCGATCTGAAGAATCTCGGTTACCCCATGCTGGCGGACAACAAGAAAGAGCTCAGTGAAGCCCTTGGAGTCCTGCATCCGACGGAAAAGATTCCGCTTCGCGCCACGTATATCGTCGACCCGGAAGGTACCGTTCGCTGGGTCAGCATCAATGATCTGAGCGTGGGTCGAAATGTGAAAGAAGTGATCCGAACCCTGGACGCGCTTCAAACAGATGAACTTTGCCCCTGCAATTGGGAGAAGGGCAAAGCAACCCTCAACGGCTGAGGACTGGAGAATCCATGGAACCCGTATCTTCTGAAATCTTCGACCGACTGCATGAGGCCCGCTCCACAACCATCGCGCGTGATCTCAAGCTCAACCTGAAACGGATCGTGACGGAAGGGGCACTAGCCCCTGAGGAGTCACTCTTCGCTCTCCTCGCCACCGCGACCTCGACAGAGGACCGGGAACTGATTGCCCTCGCGCGCACCGAGCTCAAAAAGCGCGATGCCACGCAGGAACAGATCCAGGAAGCGGCGGAAAGTGCGGCCATCATGGCAATGCTCAACACGTACTACCGGTTCAAGCACATGGTCGGCAAAGACGACTACAGCACGGCAGGACTCCGAATGACTTCGCTTGCCAGACCCGTCCTGGGAAAGGAGCGTTTCGAGATGCTTGCCTTTGCGGTTTCAGTGCTGAACGGGTGTCAGAGCTGCGTAGGCTCCCACGAGCAGGCACTCAGGGAAGCAGGAGTGAGCGTGGACAAAATTCATGACCTGGCCCGACTGGCCTCGGTGGTGAAAGCATTACGCGCCCTGGAGACGAGTTCCGACGCTCAGTAAATACATGGCAAAAAATGCCGAAAACAGCCCATTCGCAGGCGCCATACTTCCACTGGAGGTCTGGCGCCTGCCCCCCCAAAGATCAGAGTACGCGTCGAAGGTTGGCGCAGATGCGCTTCGCGGAAGAGGTGACGTAAATCGCATCGGACAGGTGTCCGTCCCGGTCCTGCCTCAAAGTAAGTTGGATACGCGTCTCTCCGCCTTGAGACGGATAGGCCACCTCTGCCGAAATCTGCCCTTCGGAAACACGGAAAGACTCGATCAACGCCATCTCGGGCGATGAACTCAACATAAACGGAATAGCCAGTCCAAGTACCGGGCCGGTTTTCTGCTGAAACGTCCCCTCAAACCAGATATCCCTGCTTTCGGCGGCTTGGCCGTAAATAAGAACCCGGCAATGACCTTGCTCATCCGTGCCTTCGTGAAGTTGCGCGCCCTTTAACTGAACGAACGAGGCTACTGCGTCAATCGCAGCTTCCTGATCCATCGCCTGCACAGCGATCGAACACAGACTTGATGCCAAAACAATGATGCCAAGGACCTGCCTCATGCGGGACTTCTCCTTTCTGCAGAAAAGAACAATCAACCCGTTAAGTCAATGACGGACTCCAATCTGAAACAAAATTGATTGATTGAAAATGGAATGCTATCTTCCTGGCCTCAATCATCAAGCATCAGGAATTCGCGTGAACACACAAGAAAAACTCTCAGCAGAGCGAATAGCAACATTGATGCGTGCCGCAAGGAAGCGCGCCGGATTAGGACAGGTGGACATTGCGCAGAAACTTGGAATTTCCCAAGGAGCGGTGTCACGCACCGAGCACGGAATCCTGATCCCTTCAGCTCCGATCTGGTTTGATTTCTGTAAACTGACCGACATTTCCCCTGATTCACTTGTGACGGGATTCATCGAGAAGTCCTCCCCAGCCCTGCTTGAATCGCCGCAGGGGACCGCTGGCTTCAAAATTCATTCCCGCTATACGACGGACCGGGGATCAAAAATTCGCGCGATGCTTCCCTTCCTGTCCTTTTTCGAGTCCATTTACGGAAGCCAGGGAATGAAGCAATTCCTCGCATCAATCCGCGTGGACCCCGACTTCATCGTGGACCACGACAATCAGATCAATCTGAACTTCTGCATGGATATCGCGAGTCGCCTGATAAAGGACGGACATCTCAAGGCAAGGAGCCTGGGTCGGCTCGCAAAAGCTGCAAACCAGCGCGAGTCACACGGAAGCATGCATTCTCACTATGACTCCGTGGACGGCGCGCTGAACCGGCTGCAGGTCCTGCTCAGGAACGCCCGTTTCTACGAGTGCAATTTCGATTACAAGATCGAGGATTTTTCGAGCACCAGCATTCAGCTCTCCGTCACGCCGAATGAACACCTGAAGCGCTTCAACTACAAAAACGACGAACTAGGGGATCTCCTCTGCCGGTACAAACAGCATTATTTCCAGCAATTCGCATTCGCCAAGTCGCCCTCCAAGGAAGGACAGCTCATCGAAAAGGAGTGCCTTTTTCACGGAGGGACGAGGTGCGTTTACGAAATCAGCGTGGTCTGAAATGAATCTGCGCTCCTGATACCTGACGATCTCCCATGAACACGGATTCCGAAGTCTCAGAAGACCTGTTCCCTGAAACGTTCCTGAACCGCGTGACCGAACGAACGCGAATCGGAGGAGTTGAGGGAATCACCTGCTCCACCGTGAATTCCTCCTCTGTTAACCGGCCCACAGCTTCGACCCGAGCATCCGCTTCCGGGTCATTCTCATTCACCATCCCGAGGTGGTAGACGCCTGCTTTATCCGTCGGAGCGATCCAGTAAGTGCGCTCGTAAATCTTCGAATTCCCGCCGGCTTCTGGAACTTCCGTCCATCGATTCCAGGAGACCAGACGCCCGCGACCGTCCAACTCGGAGACGATATCAGCATGCAAACGTATCCGACGCCCACTGATGATCTGAACGCGCTCGCCGGAAGCTTCCCACTCCCCAAGCATGAAACCGAACAAAGGGTCATTTCCGGAATCCACTGCAACGCCCGGCGAGGCGTGAACTGAAGGAACGGAAGAAGATAACCAAATCAAACTGAAAAGCAGGACCGCTCGTAAGATGTGCATGAGGTCTTTTAGCGGAGGACTATTCCGTTTGCATCCACAAAGCCGCTTAAAATTGACAAACAAAAACAGCAACTTGTAATCCCCTCGGGTGCATGAAAATATTTATGAACTTTTGGGCCCCGTATCCGCGTCTAATAGGTGAATTCCAACACGAAGGAGAAAACATGAAACCACAGATGGCATCAGCAATATTGGCAGCACTCGTTATCAGCTTCACCGGCCAGACGGCCCATGCACGGGGCCCCATGGATCGTGGGGGCAAAGGAGGCGGACCACGCCAGATGATGGAGCAGCTCGACCTCACTCCCGAGCAGCGCACCAAACTGGACGCACTCAGGAAAGCCAGTCGGGATAAAATCTCGGCAGTGAAGGATGAGATGCGCCAGAGTCAGGAAAAACTCACTCAGGCGCTTCAGTCAAATACGAGTACCGACGAACTGCGGAAGCTCCACAAGAAAAACCAGGAACTGAAAAACAAGATGAGCGATGCCCGGTTCGACCAGGTGCTGGCTATCCGGCAGGTACTCACCCCTGAACAGCAAAAGAAGTTTCAAGAACTCCGGAAGGGCAAGGGACCGATGGGGCGTGGCCGTGGCGGCCCCGGCGGACGGGGCATGATGCGTCAGGATGAAGATGAGGACGATCAGGAGTAAAGAATGATGTCGAAAACCGAGGCGGTCGTATCAGCGGACGACCGCCTCAGCACCTTTCAGTCGATTTACGAAGAGCATGGCGGCTATGTCCGGAAAACCGTCTACTGGCTGGTTCACGACGACGCCGTGGATGATGTAGTGCAGGACGTCTTCATTCGCGTCTGGCGCAACATCGACCGCTTTCGCAATGAATCGTCGCTCAGAACCTGGATGTACAGGATCTGTGTCAACGCCGCTCATGAGCACTTCAGACGGAGTCCGCGGGTTGCGGAGGAAACGAAGATACACGAACCCGAATTGCCCGCGCATGATGAAGACGCTCTTTCGATGCATGAGGTGATCAGGAAGGCGATATTGCGATTGCCCGCCAAGCAGAAATCGGTTTTTGTTTTGTTTTACAAACAGGAACTCTCTTTGGAAGAAGTCGCGGAAAGCCTTGGAATTCCGCTGGGCACGGCGAAGTCCAGACTATTTAACGCAAGAAACGCATTCATTGAGCATTTGAAAAGAAATGGAGTCGATTATGAGAAACAATGACGATGCGAAACTCCGTTCATTTCTGGCTCGACACGATATGCCTCCTGCTCCCGCTTCACGCGGCGAGTGGAACCGAATCCTCGATGCAGTTGAGAACGAGGAATCAAGATCGCTCTTCGCCCGTGCTCTTGCCTTCGCGAAAGGCCGGCGGATGACATTCGTTGCAGCCACCGCTGTGGCAGCCCTCCTGTTGGCCGTGGTGAACCAAAATCTCACCAGTCAACCGGAAGCTCCGACAGCCAGCTCCGACGACATGACGGAACTCTATCTGGCGGATGCAAGCCAATATTTTGACGAAAGCGCCGAAGCACCGGGCGATGCCTATCTTGAATTGATAGACATCTGAGGCCGACTGGCCCTCTCTGGCCTTTCATGCTTGAATGAATGAGAGGTCCTCCATGAAAGCTCGCCTAAAATTCACCGCTTTTACGGTCATACCCGCGTTCCTGCTGCTGGTTTCACTTGCACATGCGGACGGACCCGCGCCGGCGAAACCCACTCCGGCGTGCATCATCGAGACACTGAGCTCGGTTTTGAAAAACATGGATAGTGAAAGCCAGGCGCGCCTTGCAAAAGCCTTTGCAAGCGATCCGGAACTTCACGCCCAGGCACTTGAACTTTTCAAGAATGCCGACGCGGGCGCTCTCTCACTGCAAAGCAAGGAAGCGCAGATGGTCGCGATCCGCATAGGTGCCAAACTTCAGGACTCAGGGGAGTTGCCGGACTTCCTGCGCGCGGTCGCGGAAGAAGCAGGTAAACAGGGCAAGCTACCGCCCGGCCTGAGCCCGGAAAAACAGGAAGCGATCATTCAGCAGGTTTCAGGAGTCATCGATGCCGAACTATCGGCACGGGGACTGACTGCGGCTTCAAAAGGAGCCAAGTACGAGGACTGGACGCGACTCTCGTATCGCCTCATGGCCGAAACGGAACGGGAACTCGAGCCACTCAGGAAAGCAGGCAAAGCAGGCTTCGATCACCCCGAGTTCGTGGAGGTGTTTGAAAGGCAAACGGGCGCGAAGTTCACCGGCGGCAACATCGTGCATCCGCTCATAAACGGACCGAAGTCTTTCAAGGAGCGTCGCGCGCTCATTCAGAACGCTAAGAAAAGCATCCGGGTCCTTTCCTGGGCTTTCTATGATGACAAGACGGGCACGACTTTCGCGAAAGAACTCATCGCCGCCAAACGTCGCGGCGTGGATGTGAAGATCATGGTCGATGGACAGGTCGCAATGAAGCCGGGCCACGAGGCAGCCTTAAAGAGTATGGAAGACGCCGGGATCGAAGTCGTCAGGTGGCGGAGCCTGGACAAACTCAGAAAGTATGATGGTCAGCACCGCAAGATGATGATCGTGGATGACCTGGAGTCCATCAGCGGCGGAATGAATTTCGGAGACGTTTACAGCCATATGGGGCGCAAAGGCACTCCCAAGTGGCGCGATACGGACGTTTATGCGAAGGGAGAAGCCTCGGTCGAAGCGAATCGGCTTTTTTCAAAGCTCTGGAATGAACAGGTGGAAGGCCATGGTCTGACGCTTGGAAAGGCCGACGTACCGCCGGCCGCTTCGCCCGTCTCCAAGGAAGCTGCGGGTAGCGCACGGATGTCACTCGTTGACCATGTACCCGGCGTGGACCAAAGCATTCTTCGCGCCACCCTGCTCGCGATCGAAGGCGCGGAGAAGAACATCGATATTGAAAATGCGTACCTGATCATGAACCCCGCCATTTACCGAAAACTTCTGGAGGCGAAAAAACGCGGCGTACGCGTACGGGTTCTCACCAATTCCTCGACCAGCATTGACGAGCCTATCATTACGCGTCCGATCCTCAGAAGCGTGAACCATCTTGTGGAGAACGGATTTGAGGTTTACGTCAAACGCGGGAAAAACACGCTGCACAGCAAATTCATGACCGTGGATGGAAAATACAGCTGGGTGGGAAGCTACAATCTTCATCCCCGTTCAGAGAGGTATGAAGGAGAGGCGATCTTCAACATTCTCGATGCTGAATTTACCGCTGATCTGACGCGCTCTTTTGAAGCGGACCTGCGGAATGCGGAGCGGGTGAAAGCACCGTTCCCGCTTCCGAAGAAAGCAACGGACAAGATCGAACAGTTATTCTACGATCAGTTCTGACCCTCTCTGAAACGATCAGACGGTGGCAGAACCGGAAAGCAGGTGCCTGACCGCGACAGAAGCGCAGGCCATTCCGAATGCCCCCGTCACGAAGCCCGCATTGCCCATGATCACGTTGCGATTTTCACACGTATGGAGTTCGTTTCCCTGGTTGGAGCAAACGCAGCGAAATCCCTTGCCACCATCATAGTGCAGCTCCTGCGGCATGATCACCGGTTCAGCGGAAAAAACTGCTGGAATGCCGAAAGACCCGCATTCAGGAAAGTCATACTGCTGCCTCAGGATTTTCCGGATCGAGCGCGCCAGCGGATCCACTTCCGTCTCGGCGAGATCTCTCACGACAACCTGAGTTGGATCCAGACGTCCCCCTGAACCGGTCGCTGTCACAACCGGTATCCCCTCTTTCCTGCAGCGATGCAGGAGGTGGCACTTGGCCGTGATGTTATCGATGGCATCAATCACATAATCGGGTTTTCGTCCGAGGAGCTCATCTGAAGACTCCTGATTGTAAAATTTCACATGCGCGGTGATTGAAGCCTGTGGGTTGATTTTGCGGAACCTTTCCGCAAGCACTTCCGCCTTCTGCTGCCCCACAACGCCAGTCATGGCCTGAAGCTGCCGATTACAATTGGTCACACAGATCTCGTCGAAATCGACAATTGCGATTTCCCCCACCCCTGCCCTGACGACTCCTTCGGCTGCCCAGGAGCCCACGCCGCCCAATCCGATCACCATGACATACGAGCCCATCAATCGCTCCATGCCGGTATCGCCGACAAGGCGCCCCATGCGATCAAATCGGCGATGCAATTTATACTGTTCCAGTTCCGCCTCACTCATTAAGCCTAGTGGTTGACCTAGTGGCTGGCCCGGTGATTGTGTTTCCGTCATGCAGCGCTTCTAACACAAAATTAAAACGGATTTCAAAGGGTTACCATATCCTCAAACCGAACGACAAAACCGAACCGGAACGCTATGTTAAGCCATTTTCAAGATTGACAAACGAGGTCGACCAACGGAAAAAGAACAAGCCATGACAGACCAACCAAAACAGCCCGGTCATATCCTGCTCGTTGAAGATGACCGAGACATCCTGGAGTCCATGACCGAGCTGCTCGATCTCGAGGGCTTTCGCACCGACACGGCCGGGAACGGACAGGACGCTCTTTCCCGCCTTGAAAATTTTGCGGAGCTCCCTGACCTGATCCTGCTTGATCTCATGATGCCGATCATGGATGGCGTGGAATTCCGCTTGCGTCAAAAAGCTCACCCCCGCTTGTCGTCCATTCCGGTCATCATTCTCTCGGCTGATGGTCGAGCCGGGAACCGCCTATCCAGGGAAGACAGCGCTCCGATTTTGAGAAAGCCGGTTGATATTCAGAACCTGCTCGACGTTATCCGCCAGACGATGACTTCAAGATCGCCGAAATAATCTCAAAAGCGATCAGCAGAATGATGATCCCTTCGAGCAGGTGTCCGCGCCGTGCGTTCGCCTCTCCTAGCAGCATCTGCGAGACCTGCGCGAGCAAATTCATTTTCCGCCGGATGCTGACCTGCCAATCCGGAATCCTGAAACGTTTCACCGCCACCCGAAAAATCACCGCAAGGTAGAAATCCCCGACAACTTTCAACGAATTGTCGATCCTCTCCAGAAACTCGGATATTTCAATGAAGCGCGCGTTCGCCTCGCGGGATACCTGCGCGAAGTTTCGGCGACGGAACCGAGGGCCCTGAACATCGACGGATTTGTACACAGAGGCTAAGCGCTGGTCGAGCAGATCGTCGTAATAGCGGAATTCGAGGAGGTGAGTCAGCGCGAACTCGATCACATCCGGCACATCGCGGTTTCCCGCCGGTTCAACCACCACAGCGCTGTTCCAGTCGATCGCGACCAGATCTGTTTCCGCGTACTGAAGTATATGGTCTTCAATCTCGGAGCGGCTCTTTTGCGCAAGTCGCTCCTGAGACTCCCCCAGGATCAGCTTTGGGATCAGCCCCCCGCGCATGAGATCCGCCAAATCGTGCATTCCCTCGAGCTTCTCCAGAAAATAGAGCACATAGTCTTCAAAAGGTGCCCACTCACCCGGAGCTGTCATGGCCCTGGAGAGAAAGCCCACCAACTCCTGCACTCGTCTGCGAGCAGCCGAGTCCATCTCTTCGGCGCCGGCCTGTTCGCCATTCAGTAGCGGCGCTTGCCGAACCAGTTCCGACCATTTCGAGCCGGGGACGATTGGAATCTGGAATACCAGCGATACGACGCCATAGTCCCAAGCGGTGGCGAACGTCTCAGCCCGCACGAGCTTATCCTGAAGGTGGAATAAGGTTTCCCCCAACGTGAGGCGCACAGGCGGGTCCCTCATAACCAGGGCCTGACCCGTACCGCGTGAAATCCGCAGCCTTGATTTGCCCTGGTCTCCTCGGAAGAGCTCCTCAAGACGCTTCAGGTCTATCTCTTCCCCGACATCGAAAACCCGATAAACCAGAATGCTTCCACGGGTTATGAGTGGATCTAGGGACATCGCGGCACCCTTTCTTCCGAACTGAATCGGGCAGCTGCAAAACACGCTCCCAGGCGCTTAGGCGGGGCGCGGCAAGGGTAATTCGGTGCCGCACTTGTGAACAGCTGTTGTCTCAGAATTTTCGCACCGATAGACTGAAGGGAGACACACGGAAGGATTCCACAGTGAAAATGACTCAGCAGCGCAGAATCGGTATTTCGGCTTCTTGCCTCCTTTGCGCTGCAGGACTTGCCACGCTGATCACCAGTAACGAAGCTTTCGGCTTGTCCGCTAAACGCCAAGTTTCAGAGACCGTTTCAGCTCCATCCCTGTCACCCGCCGCTTCAGTGTCCGCGCCGAATGACACGAGTGAACAGGCATCAAATCGATTGCAGCCACTTTCCCGCGTCATGGACCGCTCTTTGACGGGGCTGGATTTTGAATCGCCTGATTATCAGAGCTGGGTGCGCACCAAGGCGGAACAGTATGCAACCCTGATCGCAAAATCGCCACAAACGCCCGCTATGATAACCGCGCTGGCCGAATGTCAGACACAGAACACCCGCCATCCCTTTTGCCAATTTCTCGAGAATCCAGCAGCCGCAAAAAAGCGCCTCGGCGACATTCCGCATTCCACTCTTACCCGAAAAAAAAGGCAAAAGTTTCGTGTAATAGACGCGATGATCGCAAAAGCGAATCTAAAAGGCCTGGAGGCGGCATCAGACCGCGACGTTCGAGCGACGCTTCGCAAGTACCGCTCCTTCAAGAGCTTGAAGAAACTTACGGATGCGGTGCTCAGCGACGCCGAATCCTGTAAGAGCCCCAAACTCAGCTACCTTCTTGGGGCAAAAACCGAGGAGTTCTTGCCGGACCTCGAAATGAGGCAGACCGCAACCGCGCTCTACCTGAAGTCGGCCGACTGCGATCATCTTCTGTCCCCGCAGGCGAAATATCGACTGAGCCTTCTTCTGATCTGGGCAGGCGAATGCCCGAAGGCGCTTCCCTATTTGCAGCAGCTTGCCTATACCATCGAAACGAAAGATTACCGCTCACGCGCTCTGTTCTGGAAAGCGGAGTGCAGCCAAAAGGCCGGCGAAGAGGAGACGGTTGCATCAGCTAAGCGACGTCTGCAGGAAAAACACCCGTTCAGTCTACATACCCTTGTGGGGCAAAGTGACTCGATCCCGCAAATTCGTTCGGTCCTTGAAGGAACGGACTCCATGGTCCGGTTTCGATCCGCAATCCAGCCCGAACTAAATGAACTGGTTGCGAGCACCGAAGCACTGATCGCGACCGGCAAGGACCGAATTGCCGAAAAAATCCTGGGCGCGCTCGGATCGCAGATGGACGACACCGAGCCGGAGTTCCAGCTTTACGTCGCTTACCTCTTGAACCGAGTCGGTGATTTTCTGGGCAAGTTTCGTCTGATGTCTCAGCTTCTGCATGATAATCCCAACCTAGTATCCTGGAGCTCGTTGGCCCTTTATTATCCCCGGTCTGATCTGAACACCGACATCGTCAAAAAGGCCGGGCTGGATGAGTTTCTCGTTCTTTCACTGATTCGGCAGGAAAGCGCGTTCAACCAGAACGCCCATTCCCGCGCGGGCGCTCGCGGTCTCATGCAGGTCATGCCTGCGACCGCCCGCCTGATCGAGAGGCGACGCATTTCGACCAGAGATCTTTATAATCCTGAAATCAACATGAAGATCGGCTCGAAGTACTTTGCATTCCTCCTGAAGAAGTACAATGGCGACGCCGAGCTGGCTTTAGCCGCGTACAACGCCGGGCCGAAAAGAGTCGAGGAATGGATGAAGCGTTATCCTGTCGAGAACCGGATGCTCTTTCTGGATCTTGTGCCGTTCCGCGAAACACGGGAGTATGTCGCCTCGATTGCCCGAAACTTCTTCTGGTACTCTCTTCTCTATTCAGAGCCACTCACCAGCGGCACTCAGCTTGCGCCCACGGCTAGTGATGTCCCCGGCGCAAAACAGGCAGCCGACAGCTTTCCCGGCTCGCTTAGAAATGTTTTCAAGCTCTTCGGGACCTGAAAAAAAATGAACGAAAGTGGTTGAGATCGTCACTTTTTCGTCTACACTACAACTCGGGCCCAACACTCAGGATTAAAATCCGGAGCACTAGCCCGCCGGACTATGGATGGTCCGGGTTTTACTTCTTCTTTTCTGACTCCACTCGATACACGATCTCAGCGTCAAGATCCTTCCACTCGCCATCCACGAGCTTGCGAGGAAGTGTTCTACCCTTTAGCTCCAAGAGCTCCTTGCCATCCGGGGAAAACGTGAACATGAGAGGATCCACCAATGCCGCGATAATCGGACTCGTGGGTTTCATCCGAATCATAACCACGGACTTTCCTTCCAAAATACCCTGCCCCATTTTCTTGTAAGTGAATCCCACGCTTTCAGCGCGATCGGGCACAGCGTAGCGTGCCTTTACCTCATCTCCGCCCATGAGCGCGTCCCAATTCTTCTGCACGAATGGAACGATCGTCGGCCCGACCAGGAATGTTTCATCGATTTTCTCCTGCCCTGCCTTCTTCTTTCCCTTTTGAGTATAAGTGAAAAAAGCCTGATCGCCTTCGATGCGAACCTCGCCCGAGGCGTTCAACTGGTGATGGGTCAGGCGGTAAGAGCTCAGCTTTCCAGCTCGAAGCAAGGTCTCTTCCTCGACCACTTTTTTTCCCGCGGGTTCCGTATAGGCGGTGATGATACGAACTTCACCAGGGGTTTTGACTTCCTCTCGCTCATAACGATACACGACACTGCCTTTCGCAGTGCCCTTCTCAAAGATGTCACCGGTGTACGAGGCCGCGAGCGCGCTTACTACGCTCAGGCTTAAGATGAACAATGCCAACGCGATTCTGTAAAAAAAGATGGTCATGCGCATAGCATTGCAAACTGAAGTCCATTTCGCAACGCGACTAGTAGCGATTCACCCATTCGAGGAATGCCATGACTGAACTGGTCTTTTCCTGTGCGCCGCCAATCGTCGTGGTAATTGTCCAAAAACGACTCAGCCTCCTGCGAACGCCAATCTGCGACAGCTCCCCGGATTCAGCACCCACATTGAGCGAGGTGCCCTCGCCCAAGCGCACCTTTGCTGAAAAAAGCCTGGAACTGGGATCATAACCGAAACTCTCTATCGGCGTGGACGCGAGAAAATACAGCGACGCAAGGTTGAGTGCGCTGTCAGCAAGCGCGGCACGAGCACTTCCGATCGACTCACTCTGAAGAGGATCCAGCTCCTCCAACGGCCTTCCAAAGAGCAGGGCGGCAAGAAGATCGCTTTCCGGTAAAGGCGGATCGCTTGTGAGCTGGATTTTCGGATCCTCAAGCGTTCCGAGAAGGAGAACCTTGACGCGGTAGTCCGCATATTTGACCCGTAAAACACCATTCAGCTGTGTGTCCTCGCGCGGAAAGAACTCGAAAGCGATGTGTTCCACGGCGGCATTCCTGCGGAAGAGCTTCAGAGGGAAATTCGCGATTCGGAGATAGCCCTGCATGGGATCACGGTCTGTAAAGAGTAAACGCAGATTGATCGGAACAGCGCCCTTCGACAGATTGGATACCAGCCGCAGCGGGGATCCAGCACGAGTTTCCACCTGAATGCGATAGGTAAACGGGACTTTTTGTTCATTCTGCTTTGCGGCCTTGTCAGCGCCTCTGTGAATCCTGGAATCAGGAAGCACCCTAGGTGGCGATTTCAGTGTCAGGCGCGGCAATACGAGACGGACGTCGGAGAGCAGGATGTTCAGATCCAGGTGAGGCGAAATATTCGCGAAAGAGCCCGCCTGAAGCGCCTGCGAGTCGAACGAAAGCGCGCCGGATGCCTCCACATCAAAATTCTGTCCTCGCGAATCCAGGGTTGTCGCAAGCCTCAGCGGAATCCGGCCCTCCTGTAAACTCGCGTTTCCGGAAACAGCGAGGACCGACTCTCCGTCCATTGAATTGAAGGGTGCTGGAATCGCCCAGTCGGTTCTGGAAAGCGCTCGAACAAGCTTGCGGAACTCGCGAAGCCGTAACTCGGCCTCGATTTCCGTCTCAAGCCGCCAGTCCCGCGGAAACTCAGTCGGCACACCCGCTATTTTCGCCCTGATGGTCGCTCCTCCACTCAGGAAATCCGTTGAAGCCGGCTCAAGATCGAGAAACACGCTGCCTTCCGCGGATTGGGCGGGGTCTGGAGGATAGACGGTCTTCAAGTCCGCGCGGATGCGGATCTTTGGAGCCGCCGGAATCGCAAGTTGCTTGAGTCCAGCAATCCGCTGTCGAGAAGACAAATGGAGAGTCACCGGGCAGTCCGCGAAGAAATTTTCCGGTCGCGCCCGAAAACGGCAACGGTTCATTGAAAGCCTGGGGAGGTCACCGGTCCAGCCTTCGATATCCGCCGACAGCATGGAGATCGAGAGATCGTTCGGAGCAACTGAACCTTTTATTCTTGCGGCCAGTTTTCTCGAGCGCTCCATGTAATCGCCCTCCAGCTCATAGCTCAATGCCTGGGGCCCGGTCTGGTCTCCGTGGAGATCGAATTCAGCAAAGCCACCCCCCGGTATTTTTCCCGCAATGTCGCCGCTGACTTTCCAGTTACCTTCCCAACCGCCACGTGCATTCGCCAATCGGAGCCTTACATTCGCATCTGTCAGATAAGGACTCCTCAGATCAAAGAGGCGGAGGTCCCAGACCATCGGGTCACCGGGCGCACCCGTGCGGCGCTTGCTCAGGCGCGCCGCAGCTTCATAAGAGTCACCGCCCAACGCAAGCTTGAGCGAATTGAACTCCACCCAGATTCGCTGCCATTCGGCCTTACGCAGTATCCCGGGAATGATCGAGGCAATCCATTCCTGGGGGGTTCCCGGACCCGATTCGGACTTGTCTTCGTCAGGCCCATTCTGGCCTGAGTCGGACGACATTACCACACCCCGCCCGCCGGTCAGTCTGACAGGACCAAGGCTCGATATCGCGGGAGAAAAGCCGCTGAAATCGACGACGAATTCGACGCGCGCTTTCGCGAAGCAGACATGGAAACCTTCCTTCGCGCGACCCACGCAGAAATTGTCAAAGCGAAACACGAACCTCTTCCTGAACAAGGAGAGCGAATGTGCGTCGCTTGCGGAGTTCGACCAGTTTAAGGGAACTCCCGCTCTCTCCGCGATGACGGATCCCCAATGCAGGGCCCTGTCGCTGATCAGGAGATCGGGGTGATACACAATCCAGGCAAGCAGCCCCAACAAAACACCTAAGAAGGCGATAAATGCAATCAGGACTCTTCTTACAATTCGTGAAATAGTCCGTTTCAAAATTCTTCTCCAAAACTGAAATAGAACTGCCAATGTGAGAGCCGATCGCGTGTTCTCTGGCTGATCGTTTCATCGGACGTCAAGTACCCATGAGCCAGCGTTGCGCGCAGGGCGCCGAACGGGGTTTCCCAGCGCACGCCGGCTCCCGGTGACCAATACAAAGGCGGACGCAGGCTAACGGGGCTGCGGCCAAGCATTCCGACGTCGAGCAGAAAGAGCGGCTCGAGCGCTATCGGGAATTGATTCGCAAGACGAACCTCGAAGCCGAGATAAGCGAGAGAAAGAGCACCCTGATCGCTATCGGGCAGCTCGTTCCGTCCGAAACCGCGGTGATCCGCCAGTCCACCGAGAAAATGCCGGAAGCTCGATGGGAGAAGACTCGTTCCCGATAGCCTCTCCTGGGTGATCGTCGTGCGAAAATCCCATCGAACGCCCCCGATCAGCAGAGGTGGATAATAATTGCGCCAGTTCCACAGAAGCTCGCCTTCCCAGTTCAGCCGTTGCGCGGTGACATCTGAAAGAAAATTCTGGTCATTCAACGAGAGGGTCGCCTCGGAGTAAAATCCGGAGCGGGGGCTGGCCCGGTGAAACTCGAAATAGTGACTCTGAAAAATGGTGCGAGTTTCGAGCGACAGGAATCTCGATGTCTGCGGCCCGATTCCACGCAATGTCTTGATCAGGTCCCATGCGGGACCCGCTTCAATTCGCAGACCCTGTTTTCGCCCATCCCAGGTAGTCCCTGGCGCAAGCTGATACCTCACCGACACTGTCTCAAACGGTTCCTCGTTTCGATGCCTGAGTTCGAAATAGGGCTTCAGGTAATAACGGGGAGACCTCGGATTGAAAAACCAGCTGAAAGAGGTGTTGATGCTTTGCTCTTTGGTGGATGCAAAGGCCGCGACATCAAAGATCGAGGCGCCCTGCCCGAGGCGGGTATTCTGCCAGGACGCCCTGGCAAGGACGAGACCCTCCGTATTCGCTCCGAATCCGAAGCGTAATACATGCGGTAACCCGGGGACTGTTGATTGGCGAGCTGAATGATGCGTATCCGGAGGCCTGCAGATCGTCTCGAAGTGAGTACTGAGCAATGTGCCCTCGCTCATCGTACGTTCGGCAGTGAGACGAAGATAATCCGCGTTGAAAGGATCTGAAAAACGGAATGCGTCGAACCGGCGCAGGGTATTGTCGCGAATACCAGGGACCGATTCCTCGAGTATGCCACCGAATGTTCGAAAGTCTCCGGGCTGAACCGAAACCGACAAACGGCCGCTCTCCACATCCGCTGCAGTCTCCAGTTGCGGACAAGGATACCCGATCCCCTGGAGTCTCTGCGTGATCCACTGCTCGATTTCATCCAGGAGTTCTGGCGTGAGCGGCCGCCCGATCACTTCTCTTCGTCTTTCGAACTCCAGGTCTTCCGGTGCACCGGAGATCGCGATTTCTCTGAGCCGGGTTAAAGGACCGGGATCAGCTAGGAGCCCCCCGCTGGCTGAAACCTCAAAGCGAGGGTAATAAAATCCGCGGTTCTCGAGAAAACGACGGAGAAAAAATTCCGCCTGTGCGCGGGGAACCACTTTCCACGCGGTTTGGAACGGCTCCTCGGTACCGGGATCGCCACACAAAAGATAGCGTTCTGTCTCACTCAAAGAGATTGATTTGGCGCCCTGTATCATAAGTTCCGGACAGATGACCTGCCTCGAAACAGCCCCCGTCAAAAGAGGCGCAAAGAACCCTAGAGCCGGCAATAATTTCAGCCAGAACCGCATCTTGACCCACGCTCCGCCTCGTTTGCTGGTTGCAAGCGAAATACCGGACTACAATGAGTCTGTTTACAGGCAAAGGCTTGAAGGTCGCCCGCGTTGCCGCGCGACAGGCCGTTTGCTAGAATTTTCAGGTTAAGCTTATTTTAAACGAGAAGAGGAAAAATTATGAATCGCTCCATTATGCGCTATCGCTGGCTTGCCCCGCTTGGCGTTTTGGCCGTGCTAACCGTCACGGCTGGCTGCAAAAAAGACTCACAGCAGCTCATCGAACGCGTCAACTTCAGCATCTCAGAAAATCTTGAAACAGTGCACGTATCGCTCCTGTTCAAGAACAACGTGCAAACCAACATCGGTGGCGCGTTCGACCTGAAGGATTACGGCACACTTTTCATCAATCCGTTCACGTCGGCAAAGCCATTCGAAATCGGGATGGACCTGAATGTCGGCGTCCTCGTGGATCCGGATTACGCGCAGATCACACCCACGGACACCCTTCCGAACGGTATCCCGCTCGGTCTGGGTTACTCTCTTGCCGAGATTCGCTCGCCGGACCCGATCAGCGAGAGCTTCGATCTTTATGGCTACGTTGACGTGACCCAGGGAAGGTGGCTTGGGGTTGCGGCCATGTTCAAGTTCATCGATGATAAGAGCTTTCCGCAGGGCCTCACGATCTCGCAGGGTTTCGAACCGAATGCCGAAGGCAAACCGGCCGTCATCGCCAGCGTTTTCGGTCCCACACTGGACGGAACGGGCGCCATCAAGCGGAACGGCGGGATCGCACTCCTCGCCAACGTCCGCCAGCTGATCGACAAAGCTCGTGAGACACCCGCTCATGGCGGCACGCTGTACCCGGAACTGGGTGTGGTTCTGAGCGGTCCTGCTGCAAAGAAGTATCGCAAGCCGGCCAAACTGAACAAGCTTCAGCGGAACCTGATTCGCAGCTTCAATACGCATCAGTAAATCTCTGATTCAATGCTCAATCTGCGGGCAGCCCGGAAACGGGCTGCCCTTTTTCTTGTACTTACTCTATAGTTTGCGCATGAGAGTTGTTTACGACGTGAAAAATGATGCAAAGATCCTTCAACGTTATATCGCCGTCGCGGTGCTCGCGTTCATCCTGATTATTCTGGCATTCGGCGGAACTTACATCGTGGAGCCCGGCCATCGCGGTGTCCTGGTGACCATGGGGCGGGTTTCCCCTCATTTTGCCCCCGAAGGCTTCGGATTGAAAGCGCCGCTCATCACAACTGTTCTCCCGGTATCGATCCGGCAGAAAACGCAGACGATGAAAGCGGAATGCTATTCATCCGATCTTCAACAGGTCAACATGGAGCTCCGAGTGCTCTACCGGATTCCTGAAAACGCGATCGTAAAGATGTATCAGGACTTCGCAGGCGAGCCTTTTGACAGCCTTATCGTTCCACGAGTCAGCGAAGCGATCAAGGAAGTCACGGCCCTCTCGAGTGCCGAGACCATCGTGAAAAGGCGCGAAGAGATCAAGACCAAGGCTCTGGCTGCTGCGCGGGCCAAAATCGGCGAATACCTCATCATTGAAGACATCGTCCTGCAGAACATCTCACTTTCCAAGGAACTCGAAACCGCGATCGAGGCGAAAATGGTTCAGGAGCAGGAGGCCGCAAAATCCAAATTCATCCAGCAGAAAGCGGAGATCGAGGCCAACACCGCCGTCATTCGCGCCAAAGGCGAGGCGCAGGCCATTCGGATTCGAGGACAGGCCCTTCGCGAAACACCTGCTCTCATCCAGCTCCAAATCGTCGAAAAATGGGATGGTAAAGCACCCTTGGTGGTCGGCAATGGCTCAGGAGGCGGCTCCAACATTCTGCTGCCGATCGAGGGACTGAAAAGTTCAAAATGAGAAACCGTCTCCGCGGCGCGCTCCAGATCGCCGCAGTCCTCCTGTTCGCGGTTCTGCTTTGGCGTTTTTTTCCCTACGCTGCCTCTTTCGTTGAAGGGGCCGCCCTGAATTTACGACGATTCTGGTGGGTCATACTGCTTCTCATTCTAGGGGGCTGGGCCGTCTGGGTCCTGAGCAAACGGAACCCTCTCTAGGCCCTTGAGCCGCACCTGAGCGCGGGCTATACTCTCGCCATATGAAAACTCAGGAACTCATTCACCAGACCGAAAATTACAGTGCCGCCAATTACCATCCCCTGCCCATCGTAATCTCGAAAGCCGAGGGTATTTGGGTGTGGGATGTCGAAGGAAATAAATATCTCGACTGCTTGAGCGCCTACTCCGCGTTGAACCAGGGACATCGGCACCCGGCTATCATGAAGACATTGCTCGAGCAGGCCGGCCGCGTGACTTTGACTTCGCGGGCCTTCCATAACGACCAGATGGGTCCCCTCCTCAGCAAACTCTGCGAAGTTTGCGAGATGGAAATGGCACTTCCGATGAACACAGGCGCCGAAGCCGTCGAAACGGCCATCAAGACCGCTCGTAAATGGGGCTATCAGGTGAAAAAGGTGCCTGACGGCCAGGCTGAGATCATTGTTTGCCGCGACAATTTCCACGGCCGAACGACCACGATTGTCGGATTCTCAACGGAAGCGCAATACCGCGACGGGTTTGGTCCTTTCACGCCGGGTTTCAAGATCGTCGATTTCGGCGATGCCACACAGCTGGAAAAAGTCATTACCCCAAACACGGTCGCATTCATTGTGGAGCCGATGCAAGGTGAAGCCGGCATCTTGATGCCACCCCCGGGTTACCTGACAAAGGTCCGCGAACTCTGCACAAAAAATCGAGTACTGTTCATCGCCGACGAGATCCAGACGGGCCTCGGCCGCACGGGCAAGATGTTCGCCTACCAGCATGATGCGAATGCGAAACCTGACATGCTTATCATCGGCAAAGCACTGGGTGGCGGCGTCTACCCCGTGTCCGCGGTGGTTTCCTCTCGCGAGGTTCTTGGCGTTTTCAAACCCGGCGATCATGGAAGCACGTTCGGTGGAAATCCTCTTGGTTCAGCAGTGGCCCGAACAGCATTGGATGTGCTGGTAGATGAAAAACTCGCGGAAAACTCCCGTGAGCAAGGTGGCTACCTGCTCGAACAGCTTCAAGCGATCTCTTCTGAGCACGTGAAGGAAGTTCGTGGCAAAGGGCTTTTCATCGGGATCGAAATCAGGAAAACCTCAGGCAAGGCACGCCCTTTCTGCGAAAAGCTCATGAAATTGGGCGTGCTCGCGAAGGAAACTCATGACCAGGTCATCCGCCTGGCTCCGCCGTTGATCATCAAGCGCGCGGAGATCGATTGGATGATCGCGAATATCCGAAAAGTACTGACCTGATTTTCGTCTCTTCAAAAAACAAAAAGGCCCGAGGTGACTCACGTCGCCCCGGGCCTTTTCACTTCGCTCTATCGAACCAATCAGGTCAGAGTGGCCGCCATGACCGCCTTGATGGTGTGCAAGCGGTTCTCAGCCTCATCGAAAACCTTCGAATTGGCTGATTCAAAAACATCCTCAGTCACTTCCATATCGTGCACGCCATCCGTGTGGTGTGCGGGCAGGCAATGAAGAAACAGGGTTTCCCTCTTTCCCGTCGCCGCCATCAGTTTTGAATTCACCTGGTAAGGCCTGAGCGACTCGACCCGTTCCTGGATTCCGGGCTTGTTCTCCTCACCCATGGAAACCCAGACATCCGTATAGATCGCATCCGCTCCCCGCACTGCCTTAAGCGGGTCGCGCTCGAGTTCAAATGTCGCACCGGTCTGTTTTGCCACCTTGAAAGCCCAATCCTGAAGATCGTTTTTCGTGAAAAGGGATTCAGGAGCGGCGATAGTGAAGTGCATCCCCATTTTCATGGCACCGGTCAGCAGCGCATTGGCAACATTGTTCCGGCCATCGCCAACGTAAACCAGCTTTTTTCCTCTGATGGCGCCGAGATTTTCTTCGATCGTCTGAAAATCGGCCAGAACTTGAGTGGGATGATCGTCGTCGGTCAAGCCGTTCCAGATCGGAACGCCGGCCCATTTCGCGAGCTCCTCGACGACAGAGTGCTCAAACCCACGAAACTCGATGCCATCAAACATCCTTCCCAGAACGCGCGCGGTATCCGGAATGGATTCCTTCTTGCCCATCTGAATATCATTTTTTCCGAGATATTCAGGGTGGGCCCCCTCATCAGCACAGGCTACGGTGAAAGCGCAACGCGTACGGGTGGAGGACTTCTCGAATATCAGGGCGACGTTTTTATTTTGAAGCCGCTTAGGGTAAATTCCTGCTCGCTTCAGGCTCTTGTAGTCCCGTGAAAGATCCAGAAGGTACCGGATTTCCTCCGGTGAGAAATCCTTCAGCGTAAGAAAACTCCGGCCAGTCAGATTCATCGGCATAAGCGAAACTCCCTTCAACGAAGCAGTTTTGCGACAAGATCTTTCAGATTTGGCTTCGAAATCTCGTCCAATTCATAATGAACGCGAACCGTGGGCTTTTTGATCTTGATGATTCGGGTGAGATCGATCGGAGTGGCGCAAATCACCACGTCACAATCCGTCTTATTGATGGTCTCCTCGAGATCCTGAACCTGCTGTTTGCCGTATCCCATGGCTGGCAGCAGAGTCCCGATAGCAGGATATTTTTCAAACGTCTTGGTGATAGTGCCGACCGTCCATGGCCGAGGATCCACGAGATTTCCCGCGCCAAAACGTTTCGCGGCCACAACACCTGCCCCGTACTTCATCTCCCCGTGAGTGAGCGTCGGGCCGTCCTCGACCACCAGAACCCGCTTCCCTTTGACCAGCTCGGGTTGATCAAGCGTGATCTTGGAATTCGCGCGGATGATCGTGGCCTTCGGATTGAACTGGCGGGCGTTTTTCTCGATCATTTCGACATTGGCCGCCTCGGCACTATCCACCTTGTTGATCACGATTGCACCAGCTCGCAGGAAGTTGGTTTCTCCGGGATGGTACATCAACTCATGATTCGGCCGATGCGGGTCCACCACGACGATTTCGAGATCAGACTTGAAGAAAGGCGTATCGTTGTTTCCTCCATCCCATAAAATGACATCAGCTTCTTTTTCGGCGGCTCGAAGGATCTGCTCATAATCGACCCCGGCATAGATAACCCGACCCGCCTCCACGTGCGGCTCATATTCTTCCATTTCCTCGATCGTGCACTTGTAGTGATCCAGATCCGCTTTCGACGCAAATCGCTGGCAGCGTTGCTCCACCAGATTCCCATAAGGCATGGGGTGACGGACTGAGACCACCTTTTTACCCATGTCCGCGAGGACCTTCGCGACGGCGAGCGTCGTCTGGGATTTACCGCAGCCTGTGCGTACCGCACAGATCGAGATAACCGGCTTGCTGGATTTCAACATGGTCTGTGTCGGAGAAAGCAGGCGATAGCTTGCGCCAGCGGCCAATGCGATTGAGCCGATATGCATCACATGCTGATGCGTGACATCGGAGTAAGCAAACACGACTTCATCAACAGAGTGCTCGCGAATCAGGGAAGTAAGTTGCGATTCATCGAGGATCGGAATCCCACGCGGATAAAGCTTACCCGCGAGTTCGGCCGGATAAACGCGACCTTCAATATCTGGAATCTGCGTCGCGGTGAATGCGACTACGTCAAACTCAGGATTGTCACGATAGACCGTATTGAAATTATGAAAATCTCTCCCGGCTGCTCCGCAGATGACCACCTTCTTCTTACCCATGAATCCTCCAGAGTGAATGACAAGTGAACGCTTTTGGGCCCGAAACCCCGGAAATTTTGAGGTTTTCAGGAGCTTACCTGAGAAAATAGGCTTTTCAAACAGATTGGACGCTCGTCATCCAACTGACGCACGGAGTATACCCGCTGCGCCAAAACAGACATCCACTAGAATGGTGTATGGTCGACCGAGTTTGCTCAGGAATCGTCAGACACTGACCCATTCGTCGCTCAGAATCCCACCTTCGACGCCGATAATCATGCATTTCACGGGCACTCTCCGAGAGGCACTACGAGCAGCGTCGACCACGATCTGCAGCAAGCCTCGGCAGCAGGGCACTTCCATGATCGCGACGGTAAGCGTGTTCACCTTCGCGCGATCAATCAGCGCAAGCACCTTCTCACGATAAATGTCGAGCCCCTGATCGAGCTTCGGGCAGAAAATCGTCAGCTTCTTGCCGTCAAGTAAACGCGAGTGAAAAGAACCAAAAGAAAAAGCAACGCAGTCCGCGGCAATAAGAAGATCGCAATTCTTGAAGTGAACGGAATCCGGCGAGATCAGATGAAGTTGCACGGGCCAGTGCGTGAGACTGGACTCGCCACTCACGCTGGTCGTCGTGCAGGCAGATTTGGGCGTCCTGTCGATCTTGCGCTCTGCGGAGCCAGGGCAGCCGCAGAATCCCTTGGGCTCCGGCTTCGCGGGAGAACCTCCTGTCAGGCCCTTTTCCGCGAGATAGTCTTCAGCAACCTTCAGGTACTCAAGCTCGCCATGGTCCCTGAGATGCTCAAGATGCGCGGCAACCACTGCGGGCCCCTGACGGACGATCTTCTCAATGACGGCTCTTTCATCATAATCCTCGGCTTCCCGCTCCTCGGTCGTGATTGCCCCTTGGGGGCAATGTCCCAGGCATGCACCCAGGCCATCACAAAACATGTCACTCACCAGGCGAGCCTTGCCTTCGATGATCTGGATCGCCCCCTCCGGGCAATTCGGGATGCATAGCTCACAGCCGTCGCATTTCACTTCGTCGATGTGAATAATCTTTCTGATCATAAATCACATGTACAGATGTGATTTTAACCTGTCAAGAACACAACCAAGGGGCACAATCTGCCCTGAATGCGACCGCCCTATGTTAGGATACAAAGGCATTAACCGGAGGCTAAGGATCAAATGAAACTCGGAATCATCGGCCTGGGAAAGATCGGGGAAGCGGTTGTACTTGGAATTCGCCGCTCGCAACATGCCAAAGACTTTACAGTGAACGCCACCACTCGCTCAGATGAGAGCGCAAAAGACGTAACCGGTCGCCTCAGCATCAGGTGTCATACCGATAACCGAAAACTTGCGGCCGATTCAGAAGTTCTTTTGTTATCCGTAAAGCCGCACCAGGCTCGCGCTGTTCTCCAGGAAATATCCGACGTACTGACGCCAAAACATCTTCT
>MEPR01000039.1:36734-139871 GCA_001769835.1 Bdellovibrionales bacterium GWB1_55_8 | reverse complement strand
TCCAGGCCGTGGAGTGTGACCTGGCCGATCGCCGTGCGCTGCAGGCGTTCCAGCAGGAAGCCCTTGGTTTCAAGAAGGCTTTTCACGTCGAGCGCGGCTGAGCCCAGGAACACGATTTCAAGTTTGGTCTTGTTGGCGAGCTCATCGGTTGCGCGAACGGAGTTCGGTTTGATCAATTTGCGGCCAACACGCGCGCCGCGTTCCAGTGCCGCGATCATGGCGGTATCCGGATGCCCTTTGATCTTCGCGTGATAGACGTGAGGGATGTCTGAGCGCTTCTGATACTCGTCCGTGAAATGGCCGTCGTTCGTCAGGAGAAGAAGGCCTTCCGTATTGAAGTGCAGTTTGCCTATCGGAAATACACGCGCCTTCACTTTCGAAATATAGCCGGCAAGCGTGGGGCGCCCCTGTGGATCAGGAGCAACCGTGGAGATGACGCCCTTGGGCTTGTGGAACGCAAGGTACACGGGTTCTTCAGGCTGCTGAAGGAGCTTGCCCCGGACTTTGATGGCATCGCGGTTCAAATCCGCCTTGTCGCCGAGCTTTGCGAGTCGGCCATTCACGGTGACCAGACCTTCGGTGATGATCTCTTCAGCGGCACGCCGTGAGGCGATGCCCACCCGGGCCAGGATTTTTTGAATGCGTTCGGTTGCCATTGCGTGCCTCAGCTGCCGCTCGCCGGAAGTTCGGCGGGAACTTCAGGCGTAGCAAGCAGGACAGCCGGCATTTCCGGCGGGTTTTGCGCGTTCTTCGCGTCGATCTGTGCCTGCTTTTCCGCGGCTTTCTGCTCGTCAAGGTAAGGAGTAGAGGTCGGAATCGAGTTCACGCGCTCGCGAATCTCTTTCAGGATCTTTTCGTCTTCTCGCGGATTGTAAACGAGGCTGGTGCTCGTATCCGTCTTCATCTGATTGACAAGGCGGCGCATTTCCTTCACGCGCGGATCTTCATCGTTCGGATTGTCGGACTGGGATGCCGGAATCATCTTCTCGATCTCATGGAGCGAGGGAAGGCCGGAGAGGTCCTTCAGTCCGAAGATTTCCAGAAATTCGTTCGTCGTTCCGTAAAGCATCGGACGTCCCGGAAGTTCAGAGCGGCCGGTGATCTGGATTAGTTTTTTGTCCAGAAGGCCACGGATGAAATAGGAGGAGTCGACGCCGCGGATCTTGTCGATGTCTTCCTTCATCACAGGCTGCCGATAGGCGACGATGGCGAGTGATTCCATCCCGCCGCTGGAAAGCCGCTGCGTCTGGACTTTCGCGAGTTTCTTCGCGAGAGCGGCGCGGCCTGGTTTCGTCCGGAGCTGAAGGCCTCCTGCAACTTCAACCAGTTCTACACCGTGGTGAACCGTCTGGTAGCGCGTCATCAGAGACGCAACGGCGGACGTGAAAATTTCATCCGAGAAATCAGGGCCCAGCAAATCCTGAAGCTTTTTGACGGACATCGGTTTGTCGGTCATGAACAGCAGGGCTTCAATGCAGGATTCGACTTCGCGGAGATCCAGGTTTCCTTCGGAATCGGCCACGGGCTCGACGGGCAGCGCGGCCCGGAGTTCCGGGTCTTCGGATTCGGCAAGAGCGTTTTCTTCGGCTATACGCTGCGCGAGCGCTTCGTCTTCGGCGATCTGGGCCGCGAGTTCCGCTTCCGCGTCGCGATCATCGGTCGCTTCGGCGGCGTTCGCGGCGGCTTGTGTCGCGAATTCCTGAGTGGCTTCGGCGACCGCGCTTGCTACGCGGTCGAGTTCGGTGTCATCGCGCTCAGTGATGATCAGCTCCGGATCCAGATCCGCGTCCAGATCGCTGTCGATATCGAGCGGTTCAGTGCTGTTCTGCGCGTCCGCGATCTCTGTGTTCCGGAACCCGTAGGGATCCTGAACGAGGGAGACGAAATCGATGCCTTGTCCGTTGTCTTGTTCTTTGTCGGTCATAATACGATTTCCTGCGAAGTGACTGGGTCTTCCAGAACTTGATCGGCGATCTCAGACGCCGGCTGCGGTTCGGGGGCCTGCGGATTTTCAAAGCCTGATGCAAGCGAGAAGTTGAAATTCTTCAGGCTCTCGATCAGTTCAACGAAAATTTCCGCATAAGTCTGTTCCTGGTAGAGGCGTGCCTTCTTCAGTCGCGCAAGCTCGAGCGAGGCCAGGAAGGTGACGACCGTTTCCGGGCGTTCAGCGAGCGGAGAAAGCAGATTCCTCAATTCGATGGGCTTGCCGACTTTCAGGCGTTCACCGAACTCGACCATCTTGTCGGTCAGGGATACGGTTTCTTTTCTGAGGACTGTCTTGCGTTTTCGCGCCCGGGTGAGCTGGCTCTGATAGTTCAGGGTCAGCGTGGTGATATCCATTTCCTTCCATACGCGTTCGATGGGCGGTCGGCGATTGGGTCGATTGAAAACGTCTTCCCCGAGCATCGGAAGCTGAGCCAGGCTTTCGCCGGCCGCCAGGAATTTCCGGTGTTCAAGGAGCTGCCGGATCAGGTCTTCTTGGGAGAAACTGTCTTCTTCGCCCTGTATCGCCTCTGGCTTGGCTTCCTGCGGCAGGAGCGATTTGCTCTTCCAATGCAGAAGGGTGGCCGCCATGACCAGGAACTCGCTTGCGACGTCGAAGTTCAGCTCCTGAATGAGCCGGACATACGCAAGGTATTGATCCGTGATCTCTGAGATCGCGACCTTCGAAATGTCGAGCTCGTGGCTTTGAATCAAATAGAGCAGAAGGTCCAACGGACCTTCGAAGCTATCCAGGCGGATGGTAATTGGAACCCGGTTACTCATAAAGTGCCCACATCATAGCCATCGACGAAGATAAGGCAAGCCGGGTACTCGGATTTTCTTCTGCCAGGGTGTCTCATCCGTTGGGGTTAACCAAGCCTATGCGATCATAGAGAATTTTAAGTTGAGTTCGGGCGCGCGTTCGGGCGCGTTCCGCACCTTTGGCCAATATTTTTTCAAGATACCCGTGATCTTTCATCAACTCATCCGTTCGATTGCGGATGGGACCAACCGCTTCGACCACCAGTTCGGCGGTATCGACCTTGAGATGGCCATATTGTTTGCCCGCATAAGCCGCGACGAGTTCCGGAATCGGTTTGCCGGTGAGGGCCGACTGGATGTTGAGGAGGTTTCTTACCCCGGGTTTCTCCTCATCATAGGCGATCTCGGTTCCGGAGTCGGTCACCGCGCGTTTCACCTTTTTGCGGATCTGGTCATCCGTGTCATTGAGATAAACCGAGGCGTTCACGTCAGTATCAGATTTCGACATCTTCGATGTCGGGGCCTGAAGGCTCATGATCCGGGCTCCGACAGGAGGAATGTAAACCTCCGGAATTTGAAACAGGTCCTTGCCGAACAGGTTGTTCATCCGAATGGCGATATCTCGCGTCAGCTCAATATGCTGCTTTTGATCCTCGCCCACCGGCACGAGGTGGGTTCGGTAAAGGAGAATGTCGGCCGCCATCAGTGTCGGGTACGAGAACAGGCCTGCCGGGATATTCTGCCCCTGCTTGGCGCTTTTGTCCTTGTACTGGGTCATGCGGCCGAGCTCGCCCATATAGGTGAAGCAGTTCAAGACCCAGGCGAGTTCCGCATGCTCCGGGACCTGGGACTGAATGAAAAGAGTCGCTTCGTCGGCGTTGATCCCCGCGGCAAGGTAAGTGGCGATCGCGCGATAGGTCTGCTCTTTGAGTTCAGCGGGATCCTGGCGCACGGTGATCGCATGCAGGTTCACGGAAAAGAAGATGCAGTCGTAGTCATGCTGGAGTTTTACCCAGTTTTTCAGCG
Source organism: Bdellovibrionales bacterium GWB1_55_8 (assembly GCA_001769835.1). Lineage (GTDB taxonomy): Bacteria > Bdellovibrionota > UBA1018 > UBA1018 > UBA1018 > GWB1-55-8. Next base: position 136,100 of record MEPR01000039.1, on the reverse strand, counting down.
CGCCCAGGTAATTGCCGATGGTCAGGCGATTGGACGGTTGAATGGCTGAAAGCATGGTTTTCTTGGCTGAGGTCATGAAGCAACTCCAGGAAAATGGAAGAGCAGGGCGGCAAGCGTGATCGTGAGGTCAGTGAGGAACCGGATGGGGTAGCTCAGGATCGCGAACGCACCCGTGAGAAGAAGGGCCATCAGGATGAAAAAGCTGAACTGAGCCAGGCTTTCGTATTTCATCGCAAGCGGGTGGGGAAGAAACGACTGGATGATCTTGCTGCCATCGAGCGGCGGCAGAGGAATCAGGTTGAAGATTCCGAGCGCATAATTCAGCGAAACGGATATCAGCGCCATCGAGGCCAGAGGCTCATGATAATAGAACGTTTCAGGAACCCAGAGGCGGATCGCGACGAACGCGAGCGAGGACACGATCGCTAAAATGAAATTCATTCCGGGGCCGGCAAAGGCCACCCAGAAAAGACCGCTTCGGTAATTCTTAAACAGCCGCGGATCAATCGGGACCGGTCGAGCCCAGCCGAAAAGCAGGTTCATGCCGCTCAGCATGTTGATCAGAGGAAATAGCACTGTCCCGATCGGATCGAGGTGGGGAAGTGGATTCAGGGTCAGGCGACCTGCCGCCTTCGCGGTGTTATCCCCACATCGATTCGCCACGAATCCGTGGGCAAACTCGTGAAAAACGACGGCCATGATGAACGGAACCAGCTGCACGGACATGAGCTGCAAGCGCTCGGAAAATGCTTCCATTTGGATTGGCTACCATAAATCCGCCGCCCGGGTCACTCCCCTCGTGGATGGAATTTTCGGTGAGCGGCTTTGAGGTGGGCAGGGGTGAGCTGCGTATAGATCTGGGTGGTCGAAAGATCGGCGTGACCGAGCAGCGCCTGAAGCGATCTGAGGTTGATTCCGGCCTGCAGAAGATGCGTGGCAAAGGAGTGCCGGAGAGTATGGGGCGAGAGGTGCTCTCGGATGCCCGCCGCGAGCGCAAAATCCCGAAGGATGCTCCAGAAAGACTGTCGCGTGATGACGAATCCCCGCTGGTTCAGAAAGACATGGTCGCTCGAGGACGATTGGGCGAGCGCGGGCCGATGATGGCTGAGATATTCCAGGAGCCGCTCGCCGGCAATTGCCGCGACAGGCGCCACCCGCTGCTTGTCGCCCTTGCCTTGTACCCGGATGTAGCCTTCTGAAAGTTCCAGATCCCGAAGAGTGAGTCCGACGAGTTCCGATACGCGAACTCCGGTCGCGTACAGGAGGTAAACCATCGCGCAATCGCGGGAGCGCAGGTGCTCCCCCGGATCCCGCGGGTAGGGGAGTCCCCGGTCAGCGGCCTCCAGGAGAGCGGTGATGGATTCAGGAGCGAGAGCTTTTGGAAGCCGTTTCGCGGGGGACGGGGCACCCAGCTGTTCCGATGGATTTGTTCTCAGGTTTTTTTCGAGACAGCAGAATTTGAAAAACTGCCGAAGCGCGCTCACCTTGCGCGCCACGGATGCAGGCTGATTGCCGTCACGAGTCAGTTGGGCGAGGAACTCCGAAAGGTGAGGTGGCTCGATCTGCTCGAGGCTCAGTCCGGCGGGAAGCCAGGCCAGGAACTGCGTGAGATCGCGGCGATAGGCCTCGATGGTACGATCCGCCGCTCCGCGATCAAGCCTTCTTGCCTCGAGGAACTCGCTGACATAAGCGGAAAGTGGGTTAATCGACGGCTTTGAAGTACTTGTCATAGGCCCCTTGCTCGAGGTTTTCGAGCTCAGTCAGCGAAGGCTTGCGGCGTTCCGGAGCCTTGGGTGCAACTTGAATGAGGGTCTCCACGGTGGTCGTATTGATCTGGTCTGTGTTTTGGATCTGCTGCTGTTCCAGCTTGGCGAAGAGCTTCGGGTCGTGGCGCTTCACATCCTGAAGAGTCGTTTTTACCGCCTGCGTCTCAAGTTCTGCGATCTTCTTTGCGACTTCTTTGGGGAGTTCCGCCGGCGCCTGGGCGGGAGCCTCGATTCGAGAGGATTTCTGGATTCCAATGAGATCTTCCTGAGTGGTTTTGCGTAGCTCAACGACCGGAACGACCAGGGGTGCTGGCTTTTCCGCCTTATCCGTCGATTTTCCGGTCTTCTTCTCCGGGGCAGGAGCGGCTGGAGCTGTGGCGACCGTCGCTGAAAAACCTGTTTTCACCTCAATCGCCCTGGAAGCGGGCGCGGCGGGCTTCACTTCCACTTCGCCTCGAAGAATGGACACCTCTGTTTCACCCGTGGCACCGCTTTTCGCGATGAAAAAATCGGTTCCGCGCACTCCCATGGTAGCCGCTTTCGTGCGGATCTGGAGCCGGCTTCGTGGCCCGCCTTTGGCGATGATGCCGCGCAGTTTACCGTAAGCAAGGTCCATTCGGGTTTTGCCTTCGGCGGTGTCCTTGTCCCAGAAGATGCGGAACGAACTCGCAGGCCCCACGTTGAACTGATCGCCATTGTCATAAACCAGACGTGCCTTGGCTCCAGGGTTGGTTCGCACCACATTTCCGAGGTTCACACGGTCACCGGCTTTCGCGGAGCGTACCAGGAAATACTCGCCCTCGAAGAGAGCATGGGGCAAACCGCTGCTTTCCTTCTGGAGGGTCTTTGAAGGCTCCGAGTACAAAACCACCGTGCCATCAACCTGGGTAAGGGTGCCGACCTGCTCACCGGCATGCACGGTTACGGAGGCGAGAAGGGACGTGATGGCTAAGAGGCACGCGATCAATGATTTCATTTCTATCTCCTGGGTAATTTACGGGGCAAACTTCCGGGGCATGTATTCGGGCGGCAAATGCCGCTTGTCATTTTTAAGGGACGAATAGAGTATAAGGGTACAAAAGGAGATCTGTCATCGTGCCGCTTACAAAAAACGTGTTTCGTGTCTCTGCTCTTCTTTGCACCATTTCAGTTTCAGGCGTGTTTTCAGTGACGACCGCGGGTGCCGCGGCTCCGGCGGCGGAATTTGAATATCCTGAACTCGCGGTGACCCCAAGGGCCTCCGAGCGCCTGGATATGGAAGCGGGAAAAGAAGCGGACCGGAAATGGACCACTCATCTGCCGATCCAGTTCTCCGCTACAACCACGACGATTGCGGGCATTTTGCAGCTGATGGATCCGAATGACGATAAAAATTCAACCGAAGCCGGCTTTGTCGGCGCGTCGGTCGGTGCGGGATGGCTGGTATTGACCTCTCTGCTTGCGAATCATTACGCGCCTTATGCGTCCGCGCAAAAAGAAGTGGCGGGAATGGCGAAGCGATCACCTCGTGAACAGTTGCTCCGCGAGCGGATTGCTGAAGAACGCCTTGAAGCAGCTGCGACAGCCGCACGAAGGCTTCAGTGGTTTTCGGTTGCTTTCAATGCTGGAGCGGCCGGCTTTATGGCGGCAAACGCCAATCCAAACAGTGTTTCCATGGTTGCAGCTGGTGCTGCCGCGGTGAGTGCTTTTGTGCCGCTGATCTTCCCGTATCGCTGGCAGCAGGTTGCCCGCGACCAGAGAAACTATAAGAAAAAGATTTACGCTCCGCTTGCTACTGCGACCGTGTTGCCTGAACCCTCGACAGGAGCCTTGGCTCCCGGCCTGGTACTAACGTTTCTGTTCTGAAGAAGTCGCAGGTTTCTTGATTTCTGACAGCTTTCGCGAAAAGGCGATCGCCTGCTCACGATCCAGGTTCATTCCTTTTTCCGCCACCGCGTAGCGGTAGGCTTGCGTGAAATTTTCCACGGATCCGGGGCCGCTGGCGATGAGGTCTTCAGCGAGCTTCAGGGCGTCACCGGTCGTGAGCGATGGTCCTTTTTCCGAGGTCAGAAAATCCAGCGCCGCGTGAAATGATTTGGCCACGCCGCCATTCCAGTTTTCACCTTTTTTGGTGATGCGCATGGCAAAGGTGCCGCACTGCGGGCGGGGAAGGTCGAGTTTTTTTGAGCGAGCGCAGGTTTCAAGGAGTTGCTCGAAGTCTTTCCGTACCGAATCCTGATCTGTTTTGAGTTCGGAAGAAAGGGTGCGGGCCATCTGGAGAGCGGAACGAAGATCAAGGTCGAGATAATCCGAAACAAAAGCCCGTTTGAACACGAAAGAGAACGTGTTTGCTTCCGCATCCGTTCCGAGCGCGTACTCCAATCCAATTTCGACTGCTTCAGGAGAATTCAATTCGGCCTGGCGAAGGAGCGCGATGGTGCTGATGAATCGTTTTGCAGCTCCTGTGCAGCCTTGGGCTACGCGCGTTGCCACCTCCTGGGCCGCCCGGTCTTTAATCGCAAGATCATCACGTGAGCGCATGAATTCAAGAGCCGTGATGTATTCCCGTGTGGCGGGACATTCGGTGGATTGTTTTTGGGAAGGTGCCGGGGCTTGGGCAAGCGCTCCGGAAGCTGAAACACAGCAGATGGAGGTGATGAGAATTCCAATTGAAATCGGTCTGGGCATGCTCAGGATTATCACCCCAATTCTTAAGAGTCTCAATGCCCTGTTTTCATCAGCCGAAAAGATAGGTGATGAGGCTTGCCGGAATCTTATGTATCGCGTCATTCGGTTTAGCGGGATGGAGCAGTTGCTCTTCTGATCTCAAACATGCGTGCGTGAGCGAGCTTCCTGAACTCGAGCACGAGATTGCAGCTTCTATGGCGGTGCTTCAGGAGAGCAGGGGACGAGCGATTGCCTCAATCTCAGTCAAAGACCAGGAAAAAGAGCGAAATCGCTGGCTCGATTGGGCAGAGGCTCAACTCAAAGTATCTCAGCGTCTCCTGGATGCCGTCGAAGAATACCCTGAACTCGCGGAGCCCCGCGCACGACTTGGCGAAGTGGCACATGATTTCGTAGCGTTCCACGGTTACGCCCATGAAGGCCGGACCGAGTTGATGTTGAGTGCTCTGCGTCGGGTTCAGGAAAACGGCCGGATGGCTCGACAGTCGGCCTGCCGGGAGTAATTAATTTTTCAGAATGACGACGTCCTGCGTGACGACTTTGCCGTCACGATAGGAAAACTCGACGTGGATCGGATTTTTGCCAGAGTTCAGCGGAATGTAATCAGTCGAAAATTTTCCGCCCCGGACGTCGGTGAAGACGGTGGCGGCGAATTTATTGGCTTCATTCGAGATGACTGTGCGGACAAGTTTCGTCGCATCCGTTGTGCTATCGACCCCGCAGAGGTTTCCCGTCAGACGAACTTTCGTGGCTCCGGTATCGTGGTCCGCGTTTTTGTCACAGCTGAGTTCCATATTCAGGAAAGTCTGACTGATCGAAGCAGGGGAGCGGCTCTGGCCGCTCACTGCCGCGGGAGTCGAGACGGTCATAGCCGTCAGGACCTCTGGATCATAAACCAGCTGGTAAACGGAGCGGGCAAATACGCCGGTAACCGCCAAAAAGATGAGGACTTCTACCGGGTTTGCTCGAAAACGATATAATTTCGAAGTCTTAGCCATATACCTGCGTATCGGCATGTTTTGCCCAGTTCTTGAGGCAACTTGAAAAACCCTGGTGGCGGCTGCTTCAGGGGATGGGAATCGAAATTTCTCCTGTCATTTCTTTATGCTAGAGTCGACCCCCGATGATGGACATTCTTGGGCAATCCGCGCTCCTTTTGGGCGTATCCAGCTTTGCGCTCGGTTTTTCGGTTCTTGCCCGAAACGTCAGGAACAAGCTTTTCCTGGCTTTCGCCGTGCTCACGACATTGGTCTCCGGCTGGGCCCTTGCCTTTTTCTTCGAGAAGGTCTGGACGGGCGGGCATTTTTACCGCTGGCACCTTTTCTTCAACATCTGGCTGGCCCCCGGTGCCCTCACCCTGATCCGCGTGATGGTGAGAATCAAAGACAAACTGAGTCGGAGGCTGCTCGACCTTTCGACTTTCCTTGCGATGTGCCTGACTGTGGCGCTTGTCCTGCGCTTCGAGGCGCTCGACTGGGTCCTTCGCCTGATCTACTTCGCACCGGGTGCCGTCGTGCTTCAGATCCTTCACCTGATGTGGATCGACAGACGGCTCAGGGCAGGCCGCATGAAGCGGCAGCCCAAGGCGCCGACGGTCGGCTTATCGCGCCGTAACCTGATTTACTTCGGCGGACTAGTCGTACTTGGAACCTCGATGATGGATCACGTGGCGTGGATGGGGAAGCTGATCCCTTCGCTCGCGAACATTGGCGTCGTCATTTACCTGTTTTTCATCAGCCAGGCCATTACCGAGCAGAGGCTCTTGAATTTCGGTGCGCTGGTTTCCCGATTTGTCGTGTTGATCGCGGTCGCACTGACGCTGACCGGCGTCTATTCGCTTCTCGTTGCCTGGATCGAAAACAGTCCAGGCTTGTTCATCCTGAATTCCTTCATCGCCTCGTTCCTGATTCTGATGCTGCTCGATCCCCTGCGATCCATGGTGCGTTACTTTACCCATCGGCTTTTGAGCAAGGAACACAGACGACTGGAACAGACTCTTCGCGAAGCGCAGAGAAAGCTGGCCGGAAGCATGGATCCTGGCAGTCTTTTCCAGGCCATCCTGTTGACCGTCGAACAGACGCTGCAGCCCGAATGGGCAGCGCTCTTTCTGCTCCGCGGGGACGGGACGAAATTTCGGCGGGTCCGCCTGACGGGAAAGGAGCCGGCCGCGGATCCGACACCCGGCTCGGAGCCTATTCTCCGGGAGCTGCTGGCCGATCACACGCTCCTGCAATACTGCGAGGGCCTGCAACGGCGGGGAGATCTTCCGGTCCTGCTGGATCAGGTGCTGGAAAACGAAATCGATCGCTCGGCGAGCCGCCCGCAACGGGAAGCTCTGGCCGCTTTGATTCAGGGGCTGAAGGCTTTGGGCGCAAATCTCCTGATTCCGCTTTTTGATTCCGGAAAGATCCTGGGTTTTGTCGTCATGCGTGCTCCGGCGCCGCCGGAGCCTTGGGGCAGCAACTGGGGTCTGCTTTCCATTCTATATCCTTATTTTGAACAAGCGGCCCAATCCATGCGTAATATGGAAATCTACGCACGGCAACGGGAGAAGGAACGTTTGGCGACTCTCGGCGAAATGGCTGCCGGTCTCGCGCATGAGATCCGCAATCCATTGGGTGCGATCAAAGGCGCTGCGCAGTTCCTTGAGCCCTCCGAAGATCCTGCTGATCCCAGGCCGGAAAACCGGTTCCTCCGCGTGATCATCGAGGAGGTCGACCGCCTGAATCGAGTGGTGACACAGTTTCTGGATTACTCGAAACCGCCCTCTCCGGATTTGAAACCCGTGGATCTTGGCGAGCTTGTCGGAAAGACGATTGATATGATGCGGGCTAATCCTGAACACAAGGCGAGGATCGACTTTCAGAGGCCGGCGCAGCCGGCGAAGATTCTTGCCGCTCCGGAGCAGATCCAGCAGGTGCTGATCAACCTCCTGCAGAACAGCGTGAAAGCGCTCGGGCAGCGCAACGACGGGTTGATCAGGGTCGCAGTGGATTTCGAGGGACAGGTGGATTCCGCGCTCCATTCCAAGGATGTGGTGATCTCGGTCGAGGACAACGGGCACGGGATCAAGCGTGAGCATCTGGAAAAGCTTTTCATCCCGTTTTTCACGACTTCTCCAAGTGGTACGGGGCTTGGACTCTCCATTTCGCAGAAAATAATAGAATCTCACCGGGGGAGAATTGACGTCGTGACGGAAGAAGGAAAATTCACCCGGTTCTCCGTCATTCTTCCGCAGGCAAAGGAGTAAAAGGTGTCCGGTCGCGTTTTAGTTGTCGACGATGAGAAAAACATCACCCTGGTGATTCAGGCGATGCTGGAAAAAGCCGGCTACGAAGCAGCTGTCTTCAATGACAGTATTGAGGCTGTTGAATCCATTGAAAACGAGGATCCGGACGTGATCGTGACGGATCTTCACATGCCGGGAAAAGGCGGCATGGAGATCCTCGAGTACTGCCAGAAGAATTTTCCGCAGCTCCCGGTCGTCATCATCACGGCATTCGGGACGGTTGAATCGGCCGTGGCCGCGCTGAAAAAGGGTGCCTTTGATTTCATCACGAAGCCATTTGATCGGACGGACCTTCTGAACGTCGTCAAAAAAGCGGTTCTCACGCACCGTCAGCGGATGAAGGAGCCGGTTCCGATTTTGCCGATTGAAGGTCAGGCTCCGACGCCGGGCATTTCCTCGATCATCGGCGCAAGCGCCGAGATGCAGGAAGTTTTCAAGGTGATCGCGAAGATCGCCCAATCGCCGACCACGGTTCTGCTTTCAGGCGAAAGTGGAACAGGCAAGGAGCTCGTGGCCTACGAGATACACCGGAATTCCGATCGTGCTTCAAAGCCGTTCGTTAAAATCAACTGTGCCGCGATCCCGGCAACGCTGATTGAAAGCGAGATGTTCGGTTATGAGAAAGGCGCGTTCACCGGAGCGGTCACCTCGAAGCCCGGCAAGTTCGAACTGGCCAATGAAGGTACGCTTTTCCTCGACGAGGTGGCGGACATGCCGCTCGAGATGCAGGTAAAGCTTCTGCGAGTCCTGCAGGAGCAGGAATTTGAACGTGTCGGTGGAATCAGCTCGGTGAAAGTGGATGTGCGCATCATCACGGCGACGAACAAGAATCTGGAGGACGAGGTTCGTCACTCGCGTTTTCGCGAAGATCTGTTTTACCGACTGAACGTCGTTCCGATGCGGCTTCCGGCGCTCCGCGAGCGGCGCGAGGACATCGAGCTTCTCGTGCGCTTCTTCGTCCAGCAGCTGAACCGGAAGCTCAAGAAGGACATCTCCGCGCTTTCACCGGAACTTCTGAACGCATTCCGCCTTTACGCGTGGCCAGGTAACATCCGGCAGCTTGAGAACGTGCTTGAGCGCATGGTGCTGATGTCCGAAGGTCCTGCCTTGCGTCTCAGTGACCTGCCTGCTGAGATTGCGCAAGCACTCGGCCCTATGGAGTCTGAGCCAGAGCCTGAGGGTGGTCTCAGTTTCAAGGAGCTCGTCAAGCGACAGACTCAGGGCGTGGAACGCGAGCTGATCGAGAAAGCACTCGAGGAAACGGGCGGTAATGTCACGCGAGCCGCTGAGAAGCTCGGCCTTTCGCGCAAGGGGCTTCAGCTCAAGATCAAGGAACTAGGGGTGAAGCGCCCACTCGACTAGCAGTTCGGTTGCCCGGGCCGCATTCGCCAGCGCCTTGCATGTGACCTGATCGAGCGCGGCGGAACGGGGTGTGTATTCCACGTTTCCCTTGTCATGCGCGAGATCAATTTCAGACTCTTTCAGTCTGGTGCCGTATTTTTCCATCTCGGCGCGTCCAAGTTCCGGCGCAAGTTCGACGGATGCGTCCGCGACCGCCAATGCCAGTTCTCTTGGATAGTCAGGCGAGCTGAGGGCGGTGGCTGGGGCTTGTATTGTGATCATCGCCGGATCGTTCAGGCAGGAATCAAACGCGCCTTCTTTCAGATGATAAAGGACGTAGCCTTCATAAGCCCAATGATAATTGGAAATTGTCCGGGTGGTTTCCTTGACGAGGTTCTCAAAACCTTTGGCAGGAGGCCATGCGCCGATCGCCCCCCAAGGGACCATACGCCAATGGACGATCTGCACTGAGTGGAACGGCTGAGCCAGGTCCTGAAGATAATGCCCGGACCAGGCAAGCCTTCGAAGTCCTTCAGCGCGGTTGCCTTCACCGAGCAGCTTACGAGCATCCCGGGCTGTTTCCAGGACCCGATTTGGTGCCTGCCCGATAGCCTGTGTGGGCACTTGGAAGGTGGTCAAAGGCTGGGACACTCGCCAGCCGCCGAAGTACATGTGGCGGAACCCCTGGCTGGTCGATCCCGTGGTACCCCCCATCCAGCGGCGTTCGTTCAATGGGTCAAAGGAAGCATCCAGATTCTGGTCCATGCCCTTGTCGGGCTCGTCTGCGAATGCGGCAAACGAGGCCCGTTCCTGCGCGTTCAGCTGCATACGGCTGATTCTCTGGACGAGCGGCGCATGGCCGTCCCACGCGTGAACGGCTGGTGAAAGGGTCAGAAGGATAAGCGAGAGCAGTGACTTTCTCATGAGGTTGGAATTATGGCGGGGAGCGCAGGCGATTTCAAGCTGGACCAACAGCGGCCTGGACTTCTATCCTTGAACCATGACATCGCTTCCCGTCTTTGAAACCGAAAGGCTGATTCTTCGAGCCGTTCAGCAATCGGATGCAGCCGCGTACGAAAAGCATTTTGTTGATTACTCCGTGATCGGCGAGCTTGCAGCGAAGGTTCCCTGGCCCTACCCAAAAGATGGGGTGGCGCAGTTCCTTCAGACGCAGATTATTCCAAGACAGGGTAATAATCGCTGGGTCTGGGGTATTTTTCTGAAGGAGAATCTAGCGGAGCTCATCGGCTGTGTCGACCTTTGGCGCGACGGACGGCCGGAAAATCGCGGATTCTGGCTGGGCAAGGCGTTCTGGGGGAATGGGTACATGAGTGAGGCAGTGATGCCGGTCATGGATTATGCGTTTGCGCACCTGGGTTTTGAGCGGCTGGTGTTTTCGAATGCTGTTGGAAACATCCGGTCTCGGAGGGTGAAGGAGAAATCAGGCGCGCGCTTGATCGGAACCCGGCCCGCGAAGTTCGTGAATCCGGCATACACGGAAGCAGAAACCTGGGAGCTGACGAAAAGCGAATGGCAAGCCAGGGTAAGGGGGGGGAAATGAAAAAATTACGAGTGATGGTCCTTTATGGCGGCCGCTCGGGCGAGCACGAAGTATCCCTTCGCTCGGGTGCTTCGGTTATGCGCCAGCTAGATCGTGAGAAGTTCGACATTCTTCCTGTTGCGATCGACAAGCAGGGCCGATGGCTGTTGTCGGAAATCAGTTCTTTTGGAAGCCTCGATTCAGCGCTCTCGATTCCGGCAGATGCCACTCCGGTCACGCTTCGAACTTATCCAGCAAAGGATGGACGAGGGGAGTTGATCGAGCTTCAGGCTGATTCCTCCGGCAGTTTGAAAACGATTCCGTTCGATGTGGCTTTTCCAGTGATGCATGGTCCTCTTTGTGAGGACGGCACGTTGCAGGGCCTGCTCGAACTCGCGGAAGTCGCCTATGTGGGTTGTGGCGTGCTGGCATCGAGTGTGGGCATGGATAAAGAGGTCGCGAAGCGCCTGGCCCGCGATGCGGGCATTCCCATGGTGCCATATATTTCAGTGAAAAGCGGAAAGCAGGATTGGTCGGTGCTGGCTTCGCGGGTGGGGCGTGAGCTCGGTTATCCAGCGTTCGTGAAACCCGCCAATATGGGGTCGAGCGTTGGCGTCCATCGCGTCAGAAGTGAGTCTGAACTTCGTCCCGCGCTGGAAGACGCTTTCCGCTATGACACCAAAGTTTTGATTGAGCGTTCGGTTTCGGCTCGCGAGATCGAATTATCGGTTCTTGAGAACCGGGAATTCGGGGGGGCGCCGCGCGTGAGCGTTCCAGGCGAGATCATTCCGCGTCACGAGTTCTATTCCTATGAAGCCAAGTACCTCGATGACAATGGCGCGGCACTTCTTATCCCCGCCAAACTGGACCCATCTCAGGTGAAACTGGCGCAGGACATGGCACTGAAAGCGTTTTCCGCACTCGAGTGCGAGGGCATGGCCCGGTGCGATCTGTTCCTCGACAAGAACACGGGCGAGTTCTTTTTCAACGAAGTGAATACGATTCCGGGGTTCACCTCGATCAGCATGTACCCCAAGATGTGGGAAGCCTCAGGGATCTCGTATCCGGCGCTTCTGACGGAGCTCGTGGAACTCGCAGTCGCACGACAGAAGCGCAAGCGCGCGCTCCTTCACGAATTCGGCCGGTGAACCGGCACCTTCACCTTCAGGCGCTCGCGGCCTTTTCCTCATCCGGTTCGCTGGCCGGGGCTTTCCCGGCGTTCGGATCGATGATGTCGATGTAGCCGCATTCTTTTTTCGGGCACTTGTGCATGAGCCCCGCGCGTTTCGTGATCTTCTCGGTCAGGAGCGCAAAGCCGCATTGAGGACACGGTTTTTCAATGGGCTTATCCCAAAGCGCGAAGCTGCAATCCGGCCAGCGGTTGCAGCTGTAGAAAATGCGCCGGTAGCGGGATTGTTTTTGGGTGAGCTCGCCGATTTTGCATTCAGGGCAGGGGATACCCAAGGTGATCGCCTGTGTGAATTTGCAATTCGGATAATCACTGCAGGCAAGGAACTTTCCGAATTTCCCGCTTTTCACGATCATCGGATTACTGCATTTCTCACATTTCTTGTCCGTATATTCCTTCGGAATGATGACGATCTTGCCTTGATCATCTTTCTTGAAGTCCTGCGTATTTTTACACTCAGGGTAATGTGAGCAGGCAAGGAACGAACCCAGTTTGCCCCACTTGATCATCATCGTGTGACTGCATTTTTCACACTGGATGTCGGTCGGGACTTCCTGCCGCTTCACGTCCTTCATGTGCTTTTTCGCGGCTTCCAAAGTCTTTTTGAAAGGCTTCCAGAAAGTCGAAAGAGTCTTCTTGTATTCGGCCCTGCCGGCCTCGATGTCATCGAGCTGGTCTTCCATTCCGGCCGTGAACTCGGCGTTCAGGATGTCAGGGAAGGATGCGACGAGAAGGTCGGTGACCACCGTGCCGAGCTCACTCGGGTAGTAGCGCGCCTCGCGCTTCTCGACGTATTCGCGATCCTGCAGGTTCGAGAGAATAGTGGCGTAAGTGGAAGGACGACCGATGCCTTTTTCTTCAAGGTCACGAATAAGAGAGGCGTCCGTGTATCGGGGTGGCGGCTGCGTGAAGTGCTGAGTGGGATTCATGGACACTGGGGAGACGTGGTCTCCTTCTTTCAAGGGGGGAAGCTTCAGCTCGTTGAGTGCCTCTTCGTCCGACTTGTCGCCCTCTTCGGCTGCTTCAAGATATACGACGGAAAATCCGGCAAACCGCATCACTGAACCGGTCATGCGAAATTGGATTTCGCGGCCGCTCTTGTCTTTCGCCATGATGTCGATCGCCGTCTGGTCATAGATTGCCGGAGTCATTTGGGATGCGACAAAACGATTCCAGATCAGCTGGTACAGGCGGAACTCATCTTTTTCGAGATGTGGCTGAACCTTCGCGGGTTCAAATTCCAGCGAAGTGGGCCGGATCGCTTCATGGGCTTCCTGCGCTGATTTTCGTGATTTGTAGACGTTGGGCTCTGCCGGCAGATACTGCTTTCCGTACTGCTGGAGGATGAATTCGCGAACGGACTGCAGCGCGCCTGGCTCGATTCGCACGGAGTCGGTACGCATATAGGTGATCAGACCGTGCGTCCCCATGTCTCCGAGGTCCACACCTTCATAGAGGCGTTGAGCGAGGGTCATGGTTTTTTTGGCGCTGAACCCCAGTTTTCTTGACGCATCCTGCTGAAGGCGGCTGGTGATGAAGGGCGCTGCCGGTTTCCGGGATCGCTCCTTTTGTTCAATTGAATGAATCGCCCAGTTGGCTTTCTTCACGCCCTCCAGGAGGTCGTCCATGACTGCTTTATTGGGCAGTTCGGGGTCTTTCCCGTTGATTTTGAAAAGGTTTGCTTTGAATTCGGCGCCGTCTTTCGAAAAGCTCCCTTCGAGTTTCCAGTATTCCTCGGGTTTGAATGCTTTGATTTCAGCTTCGCGGTCAACGACGAGTCTAAGGGCCACGGACTGGACCCGGCCTGCGGAGATTCCCCGCTTCACTTTGTCCCAGAGGAGCGGACTGATCTTGTAACCGACCAGACGATCCAACACGCGCCGGGCCTGCTGCGCCCGGTACAGGTCAGCGTTCAGCTTTTGAGGATTCGCGATCGCCTCAAGAATGGCTGGCTTGGTGATTGCGTTGAAAAGAACGCGATGAACTTTCTTGCCCCTGGCTTTAAGCTCCTCATTGATATGCCAGGCGATCGCTTCGCCTTCACGGTCCGGGTCTGTAGCCAGGTAAAGGAGCGGTACCGATTCCGAGGCCTTCTTCAGCTCGGCCATCACTTTCGTTTTCGTGGGGATAAGCTGGTAATCGGGTTCAAAACCCTTGTCCGGATCAACACCTAGCTTGCTTTTAGGCAGATCCTTAATGTGGCCGACGCTCGCTTTCACTATGTACTCGCGACCAAGATACTTTTGAATGGTCTTGGCTTTCGATGGAGACTCAACGATGACGAGCGCTTTTTTGGCCATGCCCTACTTTAGTCGGACTTTTTCATTTTTTTCAAGTCAGGACGTAACTGGAGTGATTTAGCCAGCTGGTTTCAGGAGCAGCTGGCGAAACTTCCGCGCCGTTCCATGACTCTTTCGGCCTGCAGCGTCGCATTCAGGGCGAGAAAAAATTTTTGAGGGCTCCATTCCTTGCTGAGAGCCCAGGTCAGCAGCTCATCGGCAGTTGCTCCACCTTTTGTTCGTGTGAGCATATCCACTCGGGAGGCGAGTTCATTTTCTTCGACGGAACAGTGATCTGATTGCAGTTTCTCCCGGCGAGTGCTCGGCGATATTCGTGCCGCAAGGTCAAGCCAGGTCACTCCCAGGTTGTGAGAGGCCCAAAGGGGCCGCGCGTGATCCGAGTCAAGCAGTCGCTGGTTGCCCGCGAGATGTGGATCCGATGGGAAGCAGGGAGTTGCATAGGTTTCGCGAGCCATGTCCCTGGCCCATTTCGCCGTGTTCAAGGCGCCTGAGCGGTGACCGGCTTCCGCCACCCACACAGCGCGTGCCCAGCCCGCGATAAAACGATTACGTCGAATGAAAAATCCCGGTTGAGGCGGAACGCCGTCCGGAAATTCCGAGACGAGGAGGCCATTCGAGCCGAGAATGCGGTTCGCAAGATCTTGGTTCTCTCTTGGGTACAGTTGGTCGAGTCCGCCGCCCAGTACGGCGATGGTTGGCAAGCCGGCATCCAGTGCGGTCTGGTGCGCCGCCGAGTCGATGCCGCGTGCAAGACCCGAAATGATGATCAGGTCCGTGTTTTCGAGCTCCAGTACTGTTTTTCGGACCTGTAGCAATGAGCGACTCTGCGGATTGCGAGTGCCGACAATTCCGAGCCCGCGCGAAGGAAGACCTGCAAGCAAAGCCAGAGCTTCGGGGCTTCCGCGTAAATAGAGCCGTTCCGGCGAAAAAAGGATGTTCCAGATGGATTCAGGTCCCTCCGTGCGGAAGGGGGCTGGAAGATCAGGCCTTGTCAGGATCTCTGTGGAATAGCTCGTCATGTGACTCCTTTTGGAAGAGTCATGCGCGGTGCAACTCGCTTGCCGGGTTACTCCAGCTCAGGAGGTGCGGGAAATTCTTCGGAAGAAGATTCCGGAGCCGTGGGCGGGGGAGGCGGCGGAGCAAGTTCTTCCTCCTCCTCGGCCGGCGGAGCTTCGAGTACGGGAGCTTCCGTTTCATCCGAAGGTATATCGGAGGGCGCCGGCGCTTCCAGCTCGGGTTCGGGCTGCGACGGCGCAGGTTCGTCAGGCAGCGGTTCCAGGGTAGGTTCCAAAGTTGCTTCGGGCTCAGTTCCTTCCGGTATTGCCGGAGTTTCCTGCCATTCCTCGAGCTGGCGAAGCTCTCGTGCTTCGCCTTTTCCAATGCCCGCGCCACCTTCGAGCTGCTCCAAGGTATCGATTTCCTGCGGCGAAACGGGAGCCGTTTCGGTGCTGAAAAGGTCGAGACCGCTGCGGCCGTCTTTGCCGAACACTTCCGAGACGTCTGTCAGCAACGAAACCGTGGCTTTTTCCGGAAGGGTCTCACGGCTGCTGATCACGATACCGCTAGAAAATCGGGGACTGACTTGAACGATCATCACATCGCCATTGGCCCTCAAACCGCTCTCGGAAATCTGTTTTTTCGTGACCGGGTCAAAATAATCGAAATAACGGAAGACCATTCCCGCCTGCACGCCGTCATCGGTGCCCCGGTCAACGAAAACCTGCTTGTGCTGCGCGGTTACAAAGGAGGAGCTGGTCTTGTCGAAAAAAAGTGTCGCTTCCATCGGGCCGGGACCGGCTACAGGCTCATGAATTTTCACGCGCGGCGTGCGATTAATGAGCAAATCACCTCGTCGAATCTTGTCTCTGGCGCTCAGAATCAAACCGACGAAGACTTCATCTCTAACGCCAATGATCCGGACGGTTCCGACCAGAGGGTAGGCGTATCCTGTGCGACCGAACAAGCTGGTTTTCAGAACAGCGGGACTACTCGTGATGTCATAGGTTTCGCCGACATGGAGGTTACCATCTGACTCGATGAATATCTGGTTTTCGGGGCTGAGCATGCCGACGTCGTCGTTGGAACCCGTGATCTCACCGAGAGGGTCAATCCGTTCCGATTGGACGAGCACTCCGAGCTCAAAGCCGTTCTGGCCTTGCCCAAAACTGATTTTCGTATTCGTGTCAAATCCGAGTGGGTCCACTTCCGGCGGCAACGCGATGGAAACCTGTTCCCATTCCTGAGGGGGGAGGCGCCTCCACTCGGAGGAACGGGGTTTTGCACCGGTCTTGCTGGGAATTTCCTGTGAGAATCCGGAACGAGCGGGTTCCGCTGTCCGGTTTTCCAGAGAACCGATCGCGACTGCCGGCAATGAAACGCCTGTGCCGGGCAGGAACGCGATCTCGCGCCCTGGGCTGATCAGATGGGGATTAGTAATGGAGTTATTGTTCAGCGCCCAGATTTTTGGCCAATATCGCGCATCACCAAACAATCTTCGCGAGATGTCGTAAAGCGTATCACCGCGAACGATGCTGTATTTCTGGGAAGCGCGTTCTCCGGCGATCATCTGCCATTCCTCGTCGGGAATCGGCTTGAGAGTCCGGGCGAGCTCGGCAGATTGCTGCTCACGAACTCCGGGCGCAATCGCGGTCCAGGCGGTTTCGGCGCTCAAAAAGGCGAACGCAACCGCGCTTGCGGATCCCGCAATCAAGACAGCACGGCGATTTGCGTCCTGCTTTTTTTTAGTGCGCATTCTCTCGTTTCGGTTCGTTCATCTGGCTCTTCAGAGGAGCTGTCGGCGGCACCCCATCCAGTCCGCGGGGCGCGCTCGATTCAGTGGATTCCTGCTCAGCATTGGCGCCCGCAGCGGGTGATTGCGGGTAAAGCGAGGTGAGAAGCTGTCGATGGGCTTTCGCGTCTTCTTTCATGTTCAGAAGGTCTTCCGCGAGTGCCATCTTGTGGAGCGCCTCGGGAACCTGAGCACTGCGATCATAAGAGGTCAGAACACGGCGGTACTCCTGAAGCGCCAGCTTGTATTCCTTTTGCTGAAAGTAAGCTTCCCCCACATAGAACTGGGCTGAGCCGGCGAGAGGGTGGTCGGGGTATTGTTCCAGAAAATTAGAAAAAGCCAGAACAGATTCGGAATGCTGCTGTGACTGGAGCAGGACAAGCGCTTTTCGATAACTTTGAATGGCGTCATCGCTCATAAAGCCTGCCTCCGGATCACTGGAAGCCTTGGATATGGATATCGGAGCGCCCGCGCGAGTGGCTGGATGGGGAATGACAGGTGCGGCAGCCGAGCGTTCCATGCGGTCTGCTGATGTGGATGCGGCTGCCTGCATGGACTCAAGCTTTCCGTTCAGAGAGGTAAGTTTGCCTTCGAGTTCCTCGATCCGTGCGTTCAATGCGCCCATCTGAGTGCGCATCTCGGAAATCGGCGGAGCCGCTTCAGCCTTGTCGTTTTCGTTTTCAGAGGCTTTCTGAACCGATGAGCAGGCTCCCAGAACGAGCAGCCCAACGAAAGTGATAGAAATTCTGCGGGTGACGAGCGGGAGCATTTTTCGGTAGCACATACTTGAACATAGGATAAGTTGACTGCGTGGTTTCGGCAATCAAGAAGATCATCCGCGTACGCAAGGAAGACTCAGCATACGTTTACTTCATTCTGGAGTCGTATGAGGGCATCACTAGCTATTCCACCCTCGATCATCGCTCAGGGGCTCTGTATCGGGATCTGGAACTCAGCATTCCGCCTGATTTCCTCAGCGAAACCGAAGCACTGCTGGAGCGGCTCGGGGATCTTGTTCATGAGCTCCCGGCCGGGGCGGGCGACTCTGCGGCTTCGGGTTCCGGGTGAGCATCCAGGAATTCCTGCAATTCTTTCATCGAACCCAGTGATTCGATCCGCTCCGGAGAAGGAGCGGGGACTCTCAATCCTTGCTTCGCGACCACCCTGGCGGCGTTCTTGTCTTTGAGTTTCTCAAACAGCAGCTTTACCAGAAACAGGTGATTCATTGGCTCATCCGGTGCAACCTGGATGGCTCTCTCGAAGTGCTCCTTTGCGCGGGCGTTGCTGCCGCCAAGAACGCCCGGAAGCTTTTGCTCGATCAGACCCAGCAAACGATGCGCTCCGGCACCCGCGTAAGCGGGCTCGGTTTTCAGTGTCGATTGGAGATGCCCCCGGATTGATTTCAGGCTGAATAGCATTTTAACCGCACCGATGGTCTGTCCATACAGGGCCATGTTGATGGCCGTCCAGAAATGACAAGGCGCGCAATCGGGCGCGAGTTTCAGTGCAGCTTTTCCTGCATCCCGTCCTTCAGCAAAGGTTTTAGCTTTGTCATTTTTGCCCTTCAGAAGATGCAGTCCGGCAAAGTAGCACCCCATGGAATGCCGCCAGCCAGCTTCAGGATCTTTTGGATTCTCCGAATGGTAACGGCGAAAAAGTTCGAGCGCTTTTTGTGCCTCTTCGGGAACGTTCCGTTTTGCAAATGCCTGATCGCCTTCGGCGTATTGTGGCCGGGCTGGAGAAGACAGCGCGGTTTCGGCGTAAGTCCGGTATGCAAGGGCCTGGAGTCCCGCAAGTAGGCTTGCACAGAGACACAAAACGAGCAGAATGGATCGCATTCTGAAATTTTACGGGTGAACAGGTCCTCCCGGCAAGGAAAGTCCGAATCTGCTTTCCTGAGTCCGGAGATTTCAAAGCCTTTCGGTCGAAGTGACTACGCCGGTTCTGGCCAGCTGGAATATTCCTGGCATAGCGCTCGCGCAGAGGAATGCGCAAATGGCTCAAGGGCTTGTCTGGACTGTGGGTTTCTGGTGCCTTTTCCACGGATTAGGGAAACTCCGCGAGGGGTGGCTTTCGTCTTTCGCCGCGGGTGGGGTGAAGATGGAACGAGCTGCGCTTGAACGTGTTGTTTCGCTCTTCAGGGAGCTTGAAGATACACTTGCAGCAGGATTGATCCCGGCACCTTCCCGTTGGGAAGCCGTTCAACGCCTGTCGGCCCCTTGGGGAGTTCTGGCGCACGAGAGCATTCAGGAACTCAGGAGGCAGGGCGGAGCGTTGTTGCCTACGTTAGGACGCTTGAGAGAATTTGCGAATCATCATCGCGAGGTGCTGGCTGATGCGGAATCCCGATCCTCGCAGGCGGTGGTTCAGGCAATCGCCTGCGCAGGGCTTGTTCCGCTTTTCGCAGGCATGCTTTACCTTTTGCTTCCGGGAATAGACGCGCATTTGGGACTTTGGGCAGTGGTGTGCGCGCTCGCGCTTTCTCTTGCGGTGTTTGGCGCAAAATGGATTCTTAGGCTCGCCGAGACGGCCAGGTGGGCTTCACTTCCCCGCGGGCACCGCAACGGGTTACTTTCGGTTCAATGCGCAGGCGAACGTTTTCTCGCGCTTATTCGCGCAGGCAATCCTGCTGATATTGCCTGGTCAAAGAGCTGTGAATGGCTGGCGACCCATTCGCCCGAGTTGGCGGCGCACTGGGGATACTCGCTTTGGACATCCGAGCCGGTAATGGTGGGTGAGCATCCCGCGATTCTGCCACTGATCGATCTTGGAAATGCGCTGAAAAAGTCTGCTCAGGTCAGCTTGATGGAAGGACGTCCTTGTCTGGAGCGCTCCGAGGCATCGTTGCGGGCGTTTCGATGCGAAATGAAGGTGAGGACGGATCGGGAGCTCGTCCTGCTGCCGACGCGAGCATTGAAGCCTCTCTTCCTTTGTGTGGCACCCGCTCTGATGGGGATGCTCGGCTTCGGCCTTTGGCTCTCATGGCTGGATCAGTTTGGCGGAAATGGTGGAATTTGAAGCAGCTTTGATCCGATGGTCGTTCTGGGCGCTTCTGCTCGGGATTCTGCTGGGTGGCAAACCGTGGGTGATTCCCGGAGCAGGTCAGCCATGGCTCGATCGGGCCTTAGGCAATTCTGTGGGCGTCCTCGTGACTTCGAAAGACGGGCCTCATGAGAATGGTATCTCCTTCTTTACCTTCAATTCGCCATAGTTCGGAGATCTCGCGCCTGCCGCCTACTCGGCGCACTTGCGTGACCCACTGAACCCCGAGTGCGAGGAGTTCCTTGAGAACTCCTGCCGGGACCGTTCCGCCTGCCGAAAGGAGGCAGAGTAGTTCGAGCCGCTTCAATGCCTCACGAGCCGAGTTCGCGTGCAGAGTGGCCAGTGCGCCACGGTGACCGGTATTGAGTGACTGCAGCAGGTCCAGGACTTCTCGTCCGCGGCACTCACCCAGGACGATGCGGTCTGGTCGCATCCGGAGCGCCTGCCGGAGCAATGTGGTCAGAGTCACCTCCCCAAAACCGTCGGAATTCGGCGGACGACTGATCAGGGTCACGAAGTGAGGATGATGGGGTCTGAGTTCCGGGGTGTCTTCGAGTGCGACAATCCGCTCTATTTCGGGTACCGAGGCGAGCAAGTCACTTGCGAGAGTCGTCTTTCCACTGCCGGTCGCGCCTGAGATGATGACAGAATCACCATTGCGTACGGCGCAAGCCAGGAGCCTGAACGCCTCCGAGTTTCCCCATCTCGCGATTGAATCGTCTTTTTCAGAGTGTTCACTCGCATGAGCCAGACGTCTCAGGGAAACGAGAATACCCTGCCTGGCCAGGGGTGGAAAAGCGACATGGATCCGGTGTCCAGAGGCGAGGGTTGCATCAATGAATGGGTGCTTCGCGTCCCAGCTTCGGCCTGCCAGTGAAATCTGTTCGAGCACCCAGCTTTTCATTTCTTCATCGCTCCATGGCGTTCTGTCCTCAATGGGTTGGAGGCCTTGTCCTTGATCGATAAAAACGGTCGCTGCCCCGTTCAGGCAGATGTCGGATACCTGCGGGTTGGTCAGGGCATGGCGAAGCCAGAGGGGCGTATTCATTTCGCGGTCCTCCCGCCGGCCGCCTTTCTTGTGTTGATTTTCGAACGAATCCGAAGTGCTCCCATTCGGTACGGAAAAGGGCCAGCCACCCGTCGCTTGAGAGTGGGTTTCTTTGCGAAGGAAGCTGCTGGAATTTCCGTTTTCGGAGCATTTGTGAGGAGCGGGCGATTAGGTAACGACTCCGGCGCTGCAGGGGGGGCTCTCAGTGGCAGCAAGATCGCGACGAGTTCTGATTTATCCTGAAGGTAATCCGTGGACCCGAAGAGGGACCCGAGTACCGGAATGCTTCTCAGGATCGGGATTCCCCGCGCATTTTCGCGATTTTTCTCCTGGAGGAGGCCTGATAAAAGGAGAGGTTTTCCAAACCTGGCATCCACCTGTGTTTTCATGCGATTGGAGCGGATACCTGGAACCGAGTCGGATGCAACGGCAGTGTCGAGGTGACTCACTTCCGTGAAAACTTCCAGGCGCACTTGGGTGTCTGTAGAGTGGGTGGCTTTGAGTTTCAGTGTGAGTCCGTAGGGTTTCCACGAGATGTTCGACGTGTATCGACCGCGCGATTGGATCGGAAGCTCTCCTCCGGCAAAAAGTTCCGCTTCCCCCGGGGTGCGGAGAGCGAGTTCGGGCCTCGAAAGAACTTTCACTGAGCCCTCGCCTTCCAAAGCTTCTAGCGTCAGGTCAATCTGCAGCAGGTCTTCAAAGCGGGGAATTCCTGCCGTGGTCACGCGAAAAGCGCCTGGAACTGCATCGGGCCAGGATAATCCGATCGCACCGAAGCGGGCCTTTTTCAGTTCAAGCAGGAATACTCTGAAGTAAACAGTAGGAGCACTGTCGGGCAGGCTCGCCAATTCCGGCGTGGCGAGCGTGAACCGAGACTTGAGTTCTTCTTCCAAAGTCTGGCGCAACACCGAATCCTCGACATTTCCGCGGACAAATACCCTCTTTCCTGTCAGCGCAGTTTGTAGAAGGGCGGATTTCCCGGTTTCAGCGATCCAGTGGTTCACGGCCGCGAGCTCCTGATCCAGGAGCTCTTGCGAGGGGCGCGAATCGTCCCGGACCTTTCCCGGGAAACCACTGAGAAGGGATTGGATCCGCGCACTTTCCGGTTTGGTCTGGAATACGCCCCGCAGTATTGCGAATCCCCCGCTGACGTATATCTCCACTTCCTCGAGTGAAGAGAGGGCCGTCTCCAAAGGGGTGCTGATCGTCTCGCGGCATCGTTGAACTGAAATGTTCCGCTTTTCGATGCTACCGTCCTGCTTCCAGACCAAAATGTCTGTCTGGCCGGGCGTCCGGGCTTTTACCAGGAGGGAGGCCTCAGGCGAACCCGGCAGGCGGTTCGGCGGTCTCGTTGCCCGGACAAAATCGGCACCCAGTGCGTAACGCTGCAGCCCGGGGAAGCTCAAAATTCGCTGTTCGCCGGGGCAAAGTACGATCGGGGCGGCGTGTTTCAGCTGCCCGTTGCCGCTCGCGGATTGAGGAGCCGCGAGAAAGGGGAGGGTCAGGAATGCGATCACTGTCATCGGTAACCGGGGTAACTGGAGCTGTTTCAGGCGATTCATAGGTCTTGGAGCAGCGCAAGAGACAGGCCGGTCGCGGCAGGGGGAGCTCTGTTAAGAGCCCCTTGTTGCGCTCTTGTTGCCCTCTTTGATTGACAAGGGCGGTCTTTCCATCATAACAACTGACAGAACTATTTAGCCGCAGAGCGGATTATCACCAGTCGACCACGGAGACCCTTATGCCATCACGTATGATGAAGACCAAAACGGCGCGCAAGATTCGCAAGGCCCGCAAAGGCAAAGCACGTAAGCGCCAGGAACAGAATAAAGGCACAACCCCCAAGTTTCCGATTCACCTCGAGAATTAAGAAAGATCGACGCGGAGATCTGTCATGGGACGCAACTACCTTTTCACTTCTGAATCCATCACGGAAGGCCATCCAGACAAAATGGCCGATCAGATCTCGGACGCGATTCTGGATGCCCTTCTCACGGAGGATCCCCGGTCCCGCGTTGCCTGTGAAACGCTCATTACCACCGGATTGGTGGTTGTGGCCGGTGAGGTGACGACGAACGCACGCATTGATTATGCGGATATCGTTCGCCAGACCGTGAAGAAGATCGGGTATGATTCCTCTGAAAAAGGGTTTGACTATAAAACCTGTGGCGTCATGACGACTCTGGACAGACAGTCCCCGGACATCGCGCAAGGTGTAACCACCGGTCAAGGCATTCATAACCAAAAGGAACAGGGAGCCGGTGACCAGGGCATCATGTTTGGCTACGCGGTTCGCGAGTCAGACAATCTGATGCCTCTCACGATTGACCTCTCCCATAAGCTCGCGCTTCGCCTTTCAGAAGTTCGCAAGAACGGAACGCTGGGCTGGCTCCGGCCCGATGGCAAGACACAGGTCACGATTGAGTACGAAAACGATATCGCCAAGCGCGTCGACGCGGTTGTTGTCAGCTCACAGCATGACGACAACATCACGCATAAGCAGATCCAGGAAGCCCTGACTGAAGAAGTGATCAAGAAGGTCATTCCTGCGAAACTTCTGGATAGCAAAACAAAATTCTATGTGAATCCGACCGGTCGTTTTGTGATCGGTGGGCCGATGGGTGATTGCGGTCTCACGGGCCGTAAGATCATCGCCGATACCTATGGTGGGCACGGAGCTCACGGTGGCGGTGCCTTCTCCGGTAAAGATCCCTCCAAAGTGGATCGTTCGGCCGCATACATGGGCCGTTACATCGCAAAAAACATTGTTGCGGCAGGCCTGGCGGACAAATGTCTTGTTCAGCTTGCGTACGCCATCGGTGTCGTAGAGCCAGTCAGCGTCATGGTGAATGCCTATGGAACTGAGAAGGTAGAGCTGAAAAAGATTGAAGCAGCCACCCGCGAAGTGTTCCATCTTCGCCCCGCTGGCATTATCGATTCACTGGATCTGCTCAGGCCGATCTACTCGAAAACGGCCGCATACGGGCACTTTGGTCGCAGTGAAGCCGAATTTACCTGGGAAAATACTGACCAAGTTGCCGCACTTCGCAGTTTGAAATAAGACGGTACTTCCCTATAATCCGGGGATGCGCTTCCTATTCACCGCGCTCCGGTTTTTCCCGTACTGGGCGATTCCAGTTGCGTTCATTCTGGCTGATCTTGGGCTTCATTTTCGCCGCAAGAACAACCGCGTTTTCGTCCCGCTCTGGTCAGCATCCGGGTTGCTGGTCGTTCTGGTGCTGCTCTGGTTTGTCTTTCGCGGAGACAAGAATTCAGATCTCTGGGTCCGCGCTCTGATCGGCGGGTAGGGTACCCGAATCTGTTTTCCCTGGAAAAACATGGCTGCTCCGACTGTTTTTTGGCTCATGCGAAAAACTTTTGACACGTAGGCAGCTTTTGCTTAGCCTTTTTATAGGGGCGTTGAACTGAAACCGACCAAGACGGGTCAGCCAGGTTCAGCGGTGTAGTCCCAAACTCAGGAAGGGTTAAAGGGGGGGAGCATTGATGCTCACGTTTCAATCGCCATTCGTCGGTGAAAGTTCAATCATACAAACCATTTTCCGCACGATCGAGAAGGTCGCTCAGACTGATAGCACTGTCTTGATCACAGGGGAAAGCGGAACGGGGAAGGAGCTGGTGGCTCGGGCCATCCACGAAAGTTCGCCCCGCGCAGCACGGCCGCTCGTGGTCGTGAACTGTGGAGCAATTCCCTCGGAATTGCTGGAGGCTGAGCTTTTCGGCCACATGAAAGGCGCATTTACCGGCGCGACCCAGAACCGCCAAGGACGCTTCGAGCTGGCCCATGGCGGAACCATCTTTCTGGATGAAGTGGGAGAGCTTCCTCTTCACCTACAGGTGAAGCTGCTGCGAGTCCTTCAGACCCGTCAGTTTGAGCCCGTGGGTTCTTCCAGAACTCTCGAGGTGGATGTTCGGATTATTGCAGCCACCAATCGCGATCTCGAGAAGGCCGTCGCTGACCGCAGCTTCCGTGAAGATCTTTATTATCGCTTGAACGTGATCCCCTTGAAGGTTCCCTCGCTCCGCGAGCGCCGCACGGATGTCACGTTGCTGGCCAATCATTTCGTCGCGAAATTCAATCGCGTCACGGGAAACGAAGTCGAGGCGCTCAGCGAGCAGGTGCTTGACGCCCTGATGGCCTATGACTGGCCCGGAAATGTTCGCGAGCTCGAGAACCTCATGGAACGTCTGGTGATCCTGAAGGGCAAGGGCGCCGTGGACCTGGGCGACCTTCCTTACAAGGTTTTCCAGAAATACGCGGAAACTCAGCCTCAGGGTACAGGTGCCATGGCGGAGTGGGAGTTTCCGAAAATGGCGCTTCCATCCGACGGGCTTGATCTCAAGTCGATCGTCGCGGCATTTGAAAACCACTTGGTGGACCAGGCTCTGGCCCGGACCAATGGCAACAAGAATCGCGCAAGCGAGTTGCTCCAGATGAATCGCACCACTCTCGTCGAGAAGCTTCGCAAGCGGGGCATGATCATTCCGCTCGAGAAGACGCGCGAAAGCCTGGATGCCTTCGATGGGACCGGACCTGGTCCTGGCTTGATGGATTGCTGAATTCGTTTATCTGGGCTCGCCCCTGAAAGGGGCGGGCTCAGCGCTTTTCTTTCGCCGTTACCGGTGAGCTAGCGCTTTTCTCCTCGGACTCGCGGACCGTCTGTCTGATGAGGTTTCGCATGACACGATTGCGGCTGACTCCGCCCATGAGGGACTTAGCGTCATCATAAAGGCCAGGGTCATTCACGAGTGCGCCGAGCGTGCCGGTACCGTTGTTGATCTTGGAAAGAATCGCATTCAGGTTCGCCATCGAGGATTTGAGATTGAGATGGTCGAGCTCGCGATTGAGCTTCTCAGAGGCGGAGGCCAGGTTCTTGGCCGTCGAGGCCATTCCTTTGGCGAGCGTGTCGGCGCGATTTCCGCTTTCGAAACTCTTCAGAAGGTTGTCGAGGCTGCCTGCGATCCGATTCAGGGAGACCATGAGCTGGTCACCTTTGCTGATGAATTGAGTGAGGCCGGCCGAGGAGGTGACTGGGATCTCGGATCCGGGCTTCAGATGCTCGGCATCCGTGGTTCCTGGGGAGATTCCGATGTACTTATCACCCAGTACCCCTTGGGTTGCGATCTCGGCACGAGAATCCTCTCGGATCCATTCAGACGATTCATCGGAGACAGACAATTCCACCTCGATGTCCCGTTCCTTCGGGTTCAGCCGGACGGCCTTCACGGTGCCGACCTGAACGCCCCCCAGGACCACCTTTGCGCCCGGGATCAAGCCTTCCACAGTCTTGAAGTGGACGGTATAGGTGTGTTTTCGCTCGAGAAAGTTTTCGCTGGAGCCAAGCACCAGGATAGCCACCATGATCAGCGCGATCCCGATGGTCACGAAGAGGCCGACTTTGATTTCGATTTCCAGCTGTTTCCCCATTGATTCGCTTACTCCGTGATGTGACCGCCGGACACGAACATCTGTACCAGCGGGTCCGTGGAGTTCCTGATGCTCTCCACGGTATCCATGATCGCGATTTTTCCATTGTAAAGAATAGCGATTCTATCGGCAATTTCGAAGGCGGCCGGAATGTCGTGAGTTACGAAAATCCCGGTGATGCCTTTCTTCTTCAGTTTCGAGATGTTTTCGAGAAGCCTCTTGGTATTGACGGGGTCGAGGCCCGCAGTGGGCTCGTCAAAAAGAATCACTTGGGGCTCAAGAATGATCGCCCGCGCGAGGCCCGCTCGCTTCTGCATCCCGCCGGATAGTTCAGCAGGCAGAAGAAGGTTCGCTCCCTTCATGTCGATCAGCTCCAGCATCTCGTTGACCCTGTCATGAATCTGTTTTTCGGTGAGCTGGGTGTGTTCGCGAAGAGGGTAGGCGAGATTGTCCTCGACTGTGAAAGAGTCGAAGAGGGCCCCGTTCTGGAACACGTAGGCGATCTTCGTCCGGACCTTCATGAGTTCACGTTCCTTGAGGCGAGTGAGGTCCTGGCTTTCGAAGAGGATCTGTCCGCGATCGGGTTTTTCCAGGCCGATGATGGAACGGAGAATGACGCTTTTGCCGCTGCCGGAGCCGCCGAACAGTCCGAGGATCTCTCCTTTTCGCAATCGGAAAGAGACGCCCTGGTGGACCTTTTTGCCGTCGAAAGACTTGTGAAGGTCCCGAACTTCAAGCGCGATTTCGGAGCTTGGCATCTGATTGTCGTCTCTCGTTGTGGTCATTTCGGGTACACGGTCGCGATGAAAAGTTTGGTCAGGAAGAAGTCACTGATCATGATGAAAATGCTCGATGTCACCACCACCCAGGTGGTCGTGTTTCCCACTCCTTCTGTTCCGCCCTGCGTATTGAGTCCCCGCCAGCAGGCCGTCACCGTAATGAAGAACGCGAATACGATCGTCTTCGCCATCCCAGTGAGGAGGTCGTACATCCTCAGTGATTCGACGGCTTTGGAAAAGAAATATTCCGTATCGATGTCAAGGTCGTGGAGGCTCACCAGCATCGCGCCGAAAAGGCCGATGTAATCCGCGAAAAGGGTGAGGATAGGAAACGCGATCAGCGCGGCCAGTAGCCTGGGAATTACGATTCTTTTGATAGGGCTCGTGCCCAGCGCCCGAACGGCATCGATCTGCTGCGTGACTTTCATCGATGCCACTTCGGCGGCGATCCCTGATCCCACACGGCCGGCGAGGAGCAGGCTTGTGAAAACGGGACCCATCTCTCGAAGAATCGTGAGAGCGACGATCTTAGGCACGTAAAGGGTGCCCCCGAATTTCGCCAGCCCATACCCAAATTGCAGAGCCATGACTGATCCCGTGGCGAGACCCGTCACCGCGACGAGAAGAAAGGACTGAATGCCGATGGCGAAAAGTTGCTGGATGACAAGCCGGGGGTAGAAAGGAGGAGTGAAGAGTTCTTTGAGGATCTGAACGCAAAGAAGACCGAAGCCTCCGGCAAAGCGAAGGCTGTACATCATCTTGCCTCCGATGCGCCGGAGGAAGTTGTATCCAGATGGATGTGCCAGGGGCATAAACTTAAAGTTACTATCTGAGCCGCAACGAAGCAACGAATTGGGAGAAGAGCTTCTCATCCTTTTCAAACTGCTCGGGTCTTGCGACGTAAGTCAGGTCATAGAGGCAGCGATCGGCGCGGAGTACGACCGTGCGAAGTTTGACGCTTTCATCATTGAGACGTCCTGAAATGGTTGTTTCAAGAGCCGGAGCGCCTCCGGCCACGATCTCCCGCTCCTCGCGCGAGGTGATTTTTCCCACTCCGAGAAAGAGCTGTTCAGTGAAATTTTTGAGGGACTGTTCGGAAGCTTCCATGCTCGGTCTGCAGCCTGAATTCAGAGAGATGATGGAGGCGGTCACTTTTGACTGGTAGGCGACGTCCGGAATCGCCAGAGGTTCATCTTCTTCTGTCGGACCCTGCGTGTCTTCAATTCGTTCCCATTCGGCCGACTCACGGGAAAGGTCCATGATGCGGTAACTCTCGGATTTCTCAGAAACCGGTTTCACGTTCCCGATGAGAAGTCCGCAGGCGGTTTGGAACAGGAGCAGGGGAAGAAGAATCAACAGGGATGAGGTTCGCATTCCGCTAATGTAAACCGTCAAAAGCCCGCCGTAAACTGTGGCGTTTTCTGACGGAGGGTCAAAATTCCCCCGAGATTCGGGCAAGCTCTGCCGGGCATCCCTTTTCTGCCGGCGAAGGAATTGCCCATTGCGAACGGAAGGTTCCGGTAAGTTTTGCCGGATAGGTTATTTTTTCCGCGCATGGCATCAGGCTTGCTTTTAACCCGGGTGGCGCCCCTGGTCCATGAAGGACCTGAAAGGCACCAGCGAGACAACAGCAAAGGACACCTTCGAGCATGATGCTCAAGCCAAATACGGTCCGTGACCTTCTTCTGATGGGAATCCTTCTTCCCTTGGGCGCCGCCCTGGCAGCCCCGTATGCTTCCGCCGAAGCGCTTAGAATTCAGACCTTCAAGACACATGGCCGCCTGGCCCTTTCCGTGGACGAAAGCGTGCCTGTTGAGTGGAAGAATGGCAGCCGGGGTTTTGAGATCCTGCTCAAAGGGATCGCATTGACCGATCTGGGCGTGCCGAGCGGCCAGCAAGAAGAGTGGAAAGCGAATTTCCGGGCTGCTGCCGACCCCCGTCTTGCCGGGCTGAGCTTTGAGGAAACCGCCAGTGGGGTTCTCATTCGGGGTCAATGGAAGTACCCGATCGGGCGAAACGCCCCGGCTGTTCCGGCCATGGAGACGTTCGAATATCGGGAGAAGGCCCCCCGCTATGTGGTCGACTTCTGGTGGAAGTCGGGCCCGACGGTCTCGGAAGTGGAATCCGCCCGGGCGCGGGTGAAGAAGGCCCAGGCTGAGTCGAAAGCGCGAATGGAATCCAAGCAGCGGGCAGACAGGAGGCTCGCGAGCCAGAAAACGCGACAGGAAGCCGAGAGTGCTGTCCAGGGTTTCTGTGCCGAACCCTTGAAGGATTCCACGGACGTTTTCCTTTCTTTCCTGCCGTTCCACGAGAAGATTGATTTTGGCCGTTGGTTCTCCGCAAAGGTGCCGGATGAGAATTATTCCTATTTCATTCCCGAGGCGAAAACGCGAGACGCACAGTACGTCCGGTTGGCGCTCGAACTCTATAAGCAGGGAAAGCCTGCTCTGACTGTCCGGACGCTCGAGTTTTTTGAACGAGAGCACCCTGGTTCGGAATTCCGGTATGAAATGCGGCTTCTCAAGGCGAGCGCACTCGTGAAGCTCGGGCTTTCCGGTGAGTCGGACGAGATTTTGAGCCAGCTTGTGATCGACGCGAAGGATTCTCCGGTCGGTCTGCATTCGGCCATGTTCCTGGCCAACAGCCGTTTTCAAAAGGGTTCACATCTGGCAGCCATGGAGAGTTTCTTCTGGCTGGCCAACCGCCACCCCAAACATTCCCTGAACTGGGTGTTTCACCTTGGGGCGGCCGAGTCGCTGTATCTCCTGAAGCAGACCGAGCGCGCGGCCAAAGAGTATCAGTGGGTCATCGAAAACGCGCCATCTGATTCCGACAAGGCGGAAGCCGCGATCCGCGTCGGCGATCTGTATATGGACCGCTTCCAATACGAGCAGGCGCTGGCCTCCTATTACGAGTCTTTGAGTCACTTTCAGGAACAGGTGAAGGGATTTCCCTCTGTTTTTGTGAATCGTGCGGAAGCTCTCTATCAGCTTGGCCAGTATGACCGGGCCAAGGACGCTTTCTCGCAGTTTCTCGAAAAACATCCAGGACATCCTTCCGGCTGGAGGGCGGCGTTCCGACTGGGCGAGATCAGCGGAAGAAAAGGCGGGGAGCAGGCACGCGCCGAATCCCGGCACTGGTTTAATGAAACGATCAACCGTTTTCCGTTCAGCCCGGGGGCGACGCTGGCTCGCATGAGGCTCGTGCCCTGTGGTGATCAGGGAGGGTTCGACCTCGCGGGCATGGAGCGCTTTTTCAGGGAGGATGCCGCGCGTTTCGATGGTGCGGGTGAGATTCAAATGAAGCGCTATGGAACTTTCAAAGCGCTTTCGCAGGTCCGCGCGCTTGTCACCCTGGGACATGATGATCAGGCGGTGACTCTGGCTCTTCGCGAGCTTGCGCAACCGGCGAACTCGGCCGCCCAGCCTTACCTGGGAAAGATCGTGAATTTCCTGTTCAGGAAAACCATTCTGCAGCTGCTGGAGAATGGAAAAAAATATGAAGCGCTCGCGTTTTATCATGAGCGGAAGGAAATGCTCCTGAAGGATTCTGGAAACGACTTTGATTATCTTCTGGCGCTTTCAAGAGCGGGTTCCGATCTGGGCCTGGGAAGTGTCGGCAAGGAGCTCGCCGAACTCTACGACAAATCTGTTTCGAAGTCGCCCCGCAATGGCGGACGGATGATCGCGGCCGAGCAGGCTGCGGACGATCTCGAGGAGCAGGCGAGGGCATCCGAGCAGCGCTTCGCGCGTGCCAAGGCGAATTGGGTTTCCCAAAATGGCGCGAGTTCGAAAATTCCGGCAGCCGCGGCGTCGGAAATCCGGAATCTCCTGGCTGGCGTGACCGACGAGTCCCGTTACTCATTTGAGAAATACGTGATTCTCTCCCTGCTCGAGGAACGTGAAGGGAATTTTACGGCGGCCCTCGCGCATGCGGCAAAAGCCCAGGTGCTCGCGCCTGAAAGCGCTGCGAAGGATCGTGACCTCGCGCTCAGGCTCGAGGCCCATGTGGCCATGCTTCAAGTCGGAGGCGGAGATTCCCGTATGGCGCTTGAGCTCCTTCGCGCCCTTGAGCAGAAGATCGGCAGGATTCAGGGGGCCGGGGGCGAAAGCAGCGTGGTGGCATCATCCCTGGGACTTGCTCCTGCTCCTTCACTGGAAGCACTGGTGATCGCCGAAGCAGGAGCCTTGGAAAAGCTGGGGCGGTGGTCCGAAGCGGCCGTCGCGTACGAGAAGGCAATTGAAAAAGGTTGGAGCGGCGATCGTGCGGTTTTCGGTAACGCTCGTGCGTTACTGAAGACAGGGACGAAAGTCGAAGTTGAAAAGGGCCGGACGGCGATGAGGAAGCTCGCCAGCGGCGCCGGAGACGGGTTCTGGAAGAAACTTGCGGCAGAAACGCTGGCAAATGACACGAAGAGAGACGCCAAGGAGGGCGGACAATGACGGAAATCATCACTGCGGATCGCAGAATGAGCGAGGTGATTCAATTGGCTCGGACGGTGGCCCAGAGCAAGGCAACCGTACTGATCCAGGGCGAGAGCGGCACGGGAAAGGAGCTTGTGGCCAGTCTGGTTCACGAGCACAGCACACGCGCCAACAAACCCTTTGTTGCGATCAACTGCGCGGCTATCCCCGAGAATCTGCTCGAATCGGAGCTCTTTGGCTATGAACGCGGCGCTTTCACGGGCGCGGTTTCCAGCAAGGCCGGGCGTTTCGAGTTCGCCAATGGCGGAACGCTGCTCCTGGATGAAATTTCGGAGATGGATATCCGTCTTCAGGCGAAACTTTTGCGTGTTCTTCAGCAGGGCGAGGTGGACCGGATCGGCGGGCGCAAGCCCATCGCGGTGGATGTGCGGATCATTGCAACAACGAATCGCAATCTTTCGGATTGCGTTCGTGAGGGTTCTTTCCGCGAAGACCTTTTTTACCGCCTGAACGTGGTGAATTTGACTTTGCCACCGCTTCGCGAACGGATCGGAGATGTGCGGATCCTTTCCAACAACTTCATGGCCTATTACGCCGAGAAGAACGGAAAGACTTTGAGCGGTTTCGCACCCGAAGCCCTTTCGGTTCTTGAGTCGCACTCCTGGCCCGGCAATATCCGCGAACTCGAGAATGTGATCGAGCGCGCGGTGATCACGGCCGGTGTGGAAGGCATCCTGGCTCGCGATATCCATATCGAGCGCAGGCCGAATATGGCGGCGGCTCAGATGGCAGACGCTGTCGAACGCAACTGGGAACCGGGCCAGACGTTGAACGATATCGAGCGAAACGTGATTCTGCAGGCGTTGACGTATCATTCGGGCAATCGCACGCACACCGCGAAGGCGCTTGGCATTTCGATCCGCACCTTGCGGAACAAGCTCGCCGAATATCGCGGGGTCGGGATTCAGGTTTAGTGGAACAGGGCAATGCTGCCATCGTCGTCCGGGCGATGGACGGGGACGGCAGTATTTGCCCTGGGAAAAGATGGAAGCGGCAACTTTTGCCGAGGGGCGAGCGGGACTAAGTAGAGGAGGATCCGGGGAAAATTTTCAAGACGCCTGAACCACAGCGGATTTCGAGCAATGCCTTCATCGGGCTCATCGGAAGACGCGGCATGTAACTTGAAGAGTTTCTGGCAGGGGAACACTATGGAAAACAGCGGATTTGACCCGACAATCGGCGCTCTGAACACGGCCCTGAACCTCAGGCTCGCCAATCAGAACGTGATCAGCGGCAACATCGCGAACGCGGACACTCCCGGTTACAAGACCAAGAAAATGGAGTTCGAGGGCGCGCTCCGCGATGCCCTTGGCGTGGGTACGGAACTCACGCCACGCGAAGGGGATCCTCGCCATATCGTTCACCGCTCCACGGATGCTGTCGAACCCGAGATCTACGACGATCCGAACGGAGTGGAATCGCTTGACGGCAATACCGTGAATCGCGCCGAGGAGATGGCAAGGCTCACGGAAAATCAGCTGCTTTATGACGCTGCGGCCGAGATGCTCAAGAAGAAGCTCGGAATGCTGAAGTATTCGATCAGCGAAGGTGGAGGTAACCGGTAATGGATTTCTTTTCGTCCATGAGAGTCAGTGCCACGGGACTTGACGCGCAAACAACGCGCATGAACACGATTTCGAGTAACATCGCCAATTCGGAGACCACGCGAACCGAAGAGGGCGGACCCTATCGCCGCAAAGATCCGCTTCTGGCGGCTGAAACCGATCGTGAAAGCTTTGGCGAGATCCTTCAGAACGAACTCGACGAAAATGTTCAGGGAGTTCGCGTTCAGGAAATCGTGCAGGATCAAAGGGCACCGAGAATGGTCTACAATCCATCGCATCCGGATGCGAACGAGGAAGGCTACGTGGCCATGCCGAACGTGAATACGGTCGAGGAAATGGCCAACATGATCAGTGCCCAGCGCTCTTACGAGGCGAACATAACGGCCCTGAACGCGGCAAAGGCCATGGCCCAGAAGGCTCTGGAAATCGGCCGCTAAGGAGTGATGAATGTCGACTCTTGGACTTGAAAATCTGGCGCCGGTTCTTCAGGGTGAGACCTCCCGTGCCGCTGGCGCAGGAGGGGAATTCGCCTCGGAAGCCTCGGCACTACGCGCGATGCGCTCGGAAGGCATGGAGCCTCCGGGAGGCTTCGCTGTCGGAGCGGGCGGGGAGGCTTCCACCGCCGGCGATAACGCGAAGACTTTTTCCGAGATGCTTCGGAATTCGTTCGATCAGGTGAATCAGGACCAGCATGAGGCCGACCGGGCGATCAAGGAAATGGTTGCCGGACGGAATAAGAATATTCATGAAACAATGCTGACGATCGAGCGCGCCGATACGTCTTTGAAATTGGCGCTTCAGGTCCGCAATAAGATCCTGGATGCGTACCGCGAAATCATGCGGATGCAGGTGTAGTTCTCGGTTTTGACGGAATAGGGCAGAATTCTTCAGTGGTAATGACGGGGTAAAGGGATAATGGAATATTTCAAGAAAATCTTCGGGCAGATCGACGAGTTTCTGAAGGGCTTGAGTCCGGTGAAGAAGGTCGCGGTCGGCATGACCACGGCCGGAATCATCGTGGGCCTTTCGGCGCTTTTCTTCTGGGCGGGAGAGACGACTTACACCCCTCTCATGACCAATCTGAATCCGGAGGATGCCAGTAACATCATTCGTGTTCTTCGCGAAAAGCGGATCCCGTTCAAGATGGACCAGACTGGCAAGAACGTCCTGGTTCCTTCGGAAGACATCTATCAGCTGCGCCTCGAGCTTGCGACCATGGGGCTTCCGCAGTCGAGCACGATCGGTTATGAGGTTTTCGACAAGCAGTCGCTCGGTACCACGAGTTTTGTCCAGAAGGTCAATCAGAAGCGCGCCCTCGAGGGCGAACTCATGCGGTCGATTGCCTCGATCAAGGGCGTACGCCGCTCGCGTGTCCATCTGGCGACGCCTCAGAAGAGCACATTCGTGGAAGACCAGAAGAAATCCACGGCATCAGTGGTTCTGGATCTGGAGCCGGGTGTTGTCCTGAATGACAAGCAGGTTTATGGCATCGCGAACCTCGTGGCCCGTGCTGTCGAGGGCATGGAAGTCGCCGACGTCGTGATCGTGGATTCGAACGGCAAGACGCTCTCGAAAAACCCCTCGGACCCGCTGGCCGCCGCCACGGCAACCCAGCTCGATTTCCAGACGAAGGTCGAATCCGAGATGGAAAAGCGGATCGAGTCGATTCTTTCGCGAGTGGTAGGCGAGGGGCACGTCGTGGCGAAAGTATCGGCGGAACTCGACTTCTCTCAGGTTGCTGAAACCCAGACTTTCGTCGATGCGGACGGGTCGGCTGTTCTTTCCGTCCAGAAGCGAAATGACAACATGAGCGGCACTCGCCCCGGCCCTTACGGGGTGGCGGGAGCCGTTTCGAACACGCCAGGTGAATTGCCGGCCGCGAATGGCGCCATCCGCAACGAGACGACCAAGAGTAACGAAGTCGTCAATTACGAAGTGCCCAAAACCATTCGTCGCACTACCCGCCCGTCGGGTACCGTGAAGCGTCTTTCAGTGGCGGTCATGGTGGATGGAAAGACCGTGAAGACCGTAGGCGAGGATGGAAAGACCCTGAGCAAGGTTGAGCCCTGGTCGGCAGAGAAGCTCGCTGAGTTCGAATCCATCGTCGCAAGCACCGTCGGCATTGATCGCAAGCGCGGCGACGCGCTTGAGGTCAAGACCATGGAGTTCACGCGCGAGGATTTCGATGAAGCCCAGAAGATCGTCGCCGAGAAAGAGCGGAAGAGCTATCTGCAGAACATGATCCTCTACGCGGTAGTGGGTCTTACGATCGCGCTCTTCTTCTTCCTCGTGGTTCGTCCTTTCATGAAGTGGCTCACCGAGAACACGATCGACAGCGTCGATACCTTCCTGCCTCAGACAATCGAGGAACTCGAAAGACTTCAGACCAGCGGCAATCTGCCGGGGCTTGAGGAGGCGGTTCCCGTGATTCCGGAGAAGATGGATCCTGAGAAGACCGAAGGCGAGATGATTCGCGAGAAGGTGATCACTCTCGTCGATTCCAATCCGCACAAGGCAGCCTTGATCATCAAGGACTGGATGGTACTGGATACCTCACGCAAGAAATCCGACGAAGACGGTAATAAGCGGTCCCCGTCGGCATCGGCAACGGCATAAAAGCGGAAACGAACGGAGCATAAGCGATGGCTTACGAAAACTTCGAGGAACTGACAGGACTGGAAAGATCAGCGTTGCTGCTGAATGTCCTGGGTAATGAAGTGACCGCTCAGATTTTCAAGAAAATGCGCGATAATGACGTGAAACGGCTGGTGAGTGCGATGGGGCAGGTCACCAAGGTGCCGATTCCAGTCGTCAAGCAGGTGCTTGAGTCCTTCTATGCGGAGATCGCCGAAGAAGACACGCTGATATTCGGACACGCGCAGGGACGGGACTTTGTTCTGGCCACACTGGGTGAGGAGCGCGCAAAAACCGTCCTGGGACAGCTCTCGGTACTCGAGGGCAGCCGCACTCTCGAAGCGCTGGAGCTTGTGGACCCGAGAACTCTCGCGAACTTCCTGGTCAATGAACATCCGCAGACAGTCGCGCTCATTCTTGCGCATCTGGACCCGAACAAGAAAACGGAAGTGCTTAAAAGGCTTCCGGAAGGGATACAGACGGAAGTCGTGCTTCGTATTGCGAACCTCGATTTTATCTCGCCGAACCTCATCGCGCAGGTCGACGATGTCCTCAAACAGGAACTTGCCACGCTGGGTTCAATCGACACCCAGCAGCTCGGCGGCGTCCAGCCGATCGCCGAAATGCTCAACGTCATGGACAAGACGAGCGAGCAGAACATCATGGCTCGCGTGGAGGAGAAGGACCCGCAATTGGCGGAAGAGATTCGCAAACTCATGTTCGTCTTCGAAGACATCGTCTTTATCGACGATCGCGGGATGCAGCAACTGCTCAAGGAAGTCGACAACCAGAAGCTCGTCATTGCACTCAAGACGGCGCCCGAGGAGATCAAGGACAAGATTTTCCGCAATATCTCCAAGCGCGCGGCCGATCTGCTTCGCGAGGATCTCGACGCCATGGGTCCGGTGCGGCTCTCGGATGTCGAGGCGGCTCAGCAGGAAATCGTCAATATCGCCAAACGGCTGGAGGCCGAAGGCAAGATCATCATCAGTCGCGGCGGCGAATCCGACGCGCTGGTCTAGCAAGAAGACTGACAGGGAAAAGAAATGTCGAAATTCACGCCCCATGTACCGCCGTCTTCCCAGAAGAATTCCGGTATCAAGATCAAGGAGGACGCAGGCACCGCAACTGAACCTCGGGTGGTGAAGCTCGGAGGCGAGGCTGAAAAGACTGTTGTCAAATCGTTTGAGTTCGGGGCGCTTTCCGAGCCCGGGAACCGGAACTACGCAGACGTAAAGAAGAAATTCGGAGCCCTCGCTGTGACGGATCCCGAAAGGGCGGGCAGGGCGCAGAAAGACAGCCGTTTCAAGCTGAACTCACTGCTCAGGGATCCTCTTTCCATCGAGGAGGAGGAGCGCCGGGTCATCGACGAGAAAGTGCGCGCTCGGGTCGCTGCCATGGCTGATGAGGCGCGTGTGAACGCCTCAGCGCAGGGTTACGAGGAAGGTCTGAAGAAGGGATATCATGAGGCCTTCACGAAATTTCAGCGTGAGGGTGAGGAACGTCTCGGCTCCTTTTCGAAGATGATCGCGGAATTCGAGGGCGCGAAAGAGCAGGTTTATCACGCGAACGAGAAGTTTCTTCTGGATCTGGTCTATCGCATCGGACGGATGGTGCTGTTGCGGGAAATGAGCACGGACGGGGAGTACGTGCTGCGCCTGGCACGCGAACTGATCGAGAAGGTGGGCGTACGCGAGAACATAAAGATTCATATCAGTCAGCAGGATGCGGAAACAGCCGAAATGGTGAAGCGGGGGCTGGAACAGTCCCTGGGCAATCTCAAGAATCTGAGTGTCGAGCCTTCTGATCAGGTGAAACTCGGCGGGTGCGTCATTGAAACCGAGTGGAACGCGATCAACGCAAGCGTCGAGGCGCAGCTTCAGAGCATCTCCTCGGCTCTCTTCGCCAGTTCGACAGAGCATGGGAGCGAGACCACGTGACCTGGGAGATTGATTCCGCGAAGTACGAGGATCGGCTCAAACACACGCTTCTCTACAATCATGCCGGTAAAGTGACCAAGTCTCTTGGTCTCATTTACGAGGCGCATCTGCCCGGTGCAGCGGTCGGAAGTCTTTGTCGCATTCTCAGCTCAAGCGAACCAGGAGCGGACGAAGGCGTTGATGCCGAGGTGATCGGGTTTCGCGACAAGCGTGTTCTTCTGATGCCCTTTGAAGATGCCTCAGGTGTCCATAACGACAGCCTGGTCGTTCTTCGAAAGAATAAATCCACGGTCCCGGTTGGAAACGCGCTTCTCGGCCGTGTGATCGATGGAAAGGGCGTTCCAATCGACGGCAAGGGACCGCTGGTTTCACGTGGCGAATGGCTGGAGGAGCGGAGCCTGTACCAGGTTCCATCCCATCCTCTCGAGCGTGAAATGATTACCGAGCCCCTGGATCTCGGAATTCGTTCCATCAATGGGCTGATGACTTGTGGCAAGGGCCAGCGTGTCGGGATCATGGCAGGTTCGGGTGTCGGAAAATCCGTCCTGCTAGGGATGATGGCCA
Organism: Bdellovibrionales bacterium GWB1_55_8; assembly: GCA_001769835.1. Taxonomy (GTDB): domain Bacteria; phylum Bdellovibrionota; class UBA1018; order UBA1018; family UBA1018; genus GWB1-55-8. The sequence goes on along the minus strand of MEPR01000039.1, from coordinate 97,724 downwards.
GGCATACCTCGGCCGAGGTGAACGTGATTGCGCTGATCGGCGAGCGCGGACGCGAGGTCCGGGAGTTCATCGAACGGGACCTGGGGCCGGAAGCTTTGGCTCGTTCGGTCGTCGTCGTTTCAACCTCTGATCGTTCGCCGCTTCTCCGCATGCGCGGGGCCTTCCTTGGAATGACGATCGCGGAGTATTTCCGGGATCAGGGCAAAGACGTTTTGATGCTCATGGATTCAGTGACCCGCTTCTCGATGGCCCAGCGTGAAATCGGGCTGGCCATGGGCGAACCTCCGGCTTCCAAGGGCTACACTCCCAGTGTGTTCTCGACCCTTCCGAAGCTTCTTGAACGCGCCGGCATGGCGCCGAAAAAGGGGAGTATCACGGGCTTGTTCACGGTACTCGTGGAAGGCGATGACATGGATGATCCGATCGCGGACTCCGTCCGGTCCATTCTGGACGGGCACATCGTCCTTTCTAGGAAGATCGCGCAACGCAATCACTACCCGGCCGTTGATGTGCTTCAGAGCGCAAGTCGTGTGATGCGTTCGGTGATCAGCAAGGAACATAATCTCTGGGCAGGCCAGGTCAGGGAATGGATGGCAGCCTACGCGCAGGCCGAGGATCTGATCAATATCGGAGCCTATGTGAAAGGCAGCAATGCGAAGATCGATCAGGCGATTTTCGCGATCGAGCGGATCAATGCGTTTCTCCGGCAGGGAATCGATGAACGAACGACTTACGATCAGGCCACCGGGATGCTCTATTCGATTGTCCGGAGCGTGGAAGCCGCCTTCGCGGCACAGCAGACCGGGCAGAAGCAAAAATAGGCAGGGAATCCATCCACTGTCATCCGTGAGTGGTTACGGCTCAAGGCTGTCAACTGAATAACTTCAGAATAAGACGTAAGGCGAATGCGTCTTTCGCTGAAGCGTCAGCTTGTGAATTTGCGTTTCCTTCCTTATGATCCCTGCAAATAAAAGGAGATCTCATGAGAAACGCATTTGTGCTTGTATCCGTGCTGATGGCACTCGTCGTGACTGGTTGTGGACAAAAGAAGCTGACAGATGAGCAGAAGGCCATCGTGTCGGCAACAATCGAAAGCGCGGGCCGCACTCATCAATCGGTTCCTGGCGCGCCGGCAACGCTCGCCCTTCCTGTTGTGAACCGGTTCCATGCGCTGTCCTTTCTCAGTGGCACGGCTGGATCACGTTCGGCAGCGCTCACGACGGATCCCACCACCATTGAAATGCAGGAGAAGCTGGCAGACGAACTTTGTCAGGTGGACTATTCGGTACCTGTTTCGACGAGCGCCACCAGCTTCAATATCAAAATTCAGGTTTCCGACAAGCCTGATGTGTCCTGCCCGATTTCGATGAATATCGAAATGAAGGGCTCAGGCAGCGAAACGGAAGCCAAGGTCGCCGCCACGCTGAAATACGAAGTGAAAGACGACGAATTCCGCAAGCTGAACGATGTCGACAAGTTCGACCTTTCGGGCGAGATCGCAGTCAAAGCAACGACCTCCACGAGCGGTGGTTCGATCGTGATCGAGGGCGAGGTTAAGGGCGATGTCCACTCGCAGACCAAGGGTGATGTGAAATTCGAACTGCAAGCCGATGTGGAAATGGAATTCAGCAGCACAGAGGCCGATGGCAGCGGCTCCGTGGCCCTCAAACTTGAGTATGCGGATTTTTCGGCGGAGTTGAAACAGTCCTTCGATGGAACAGAAACCAAGTATGAAATCAACGGCGAGGAAGTCTCTGAAGCTGATTTTCAGGCCTATTTCACCAAAGCGGGTGTCAGCGTTCCGGGTTCCGACTCAGTCCTTTGATGCTCTAGGAGTTTATTTAGCCGTTCATGAGAATGCCGCCCTCTTCGAGAAGAAGAGTGGCGGCATTTCTTTCATTTAGTCCGTAATCGCCGCTTGAGACGATAACTTTTCCCGTCAAACTCGATGAGGTTCGACAACTTTTTGTTCAAGCGGGAGATCATCCTGTGCAGGCGGTTGTCCAGTAACTGTCTGTCGCTTTGCCCGGGCCAGAAAGATTCAATTAGAAGGTTCTTCGTTGCCTTGTTGCGGGTCAACATCTGTACGAGGCGCCCTTCCAGGCTTGCTGGTTTGAGTTGAATGGGTTTGAGAAGCTCAGGGCTTTGAATCTCACCTGAGGTGAGATTCCAGGTCCATTCGTGAGGAGTACTGTTATCGGGAGTGAGGGATGCTCTCAATTTCTCGAACTTTTCCTTCCATCCGCCGGGCAGGATTTCAAAATTGGATTGCTCGGGAAGCGGTCCGCCCAATCGCCAGGCTATGTAGGCATGAGGAAATTCAACTCTCTTATCGAGCGGTGGAATGACGTATTCGAAAAAGGTGCGACCCCGGAACTGGTCACCTAAATCCAGGCTCAGGTCGGCAGCCTGAAGCAGGGCCAGTTGATAGTCCGAGGCTGGCCCGTGAAGCTCCAGTATTTGTATCGCTTTTGATATCTCTTCCACCGCCGCGTGGAACAGGGTCAGGTCCTCAAATGCGTGAGATTTTTGTCGATGAATCAGCGCCTGAACTCGCACGCAGCCCACTTTCTCGAGGTGCTGTCGGACTCGGATCTCCAACTGCCGAAGCTGATCGATCTGCTGAAGGGGGGGGAGCTGAGAGGGGCCACTGACTTCGCCGATGATTTGATTGAAAGCGCTGAGGAACTCCCGATCGAGCATTCCCAGGTTTTTGAATTGGCGCTCCGCCTCCTTAAAGTGCGTGATGCCCATCGGAAAGTTCTGCAGGTGATACTCCCAATGACCTTTTACAATTTCCTTTTCAGCAGCAAGCCAGGAATTCTCCGGAACTGGAATATCCAGCCAGGATGTGTCCTCACCAGCATCGCCTTGTTTTATCGCGAGGCGCGCGGCAATCAATCTGCGAATAGCTTCGTTATCGTCATGCGTGAACGGGCTTCCACGACGAAGTTGGTTCAGGGCTTCCGCCGTTGCTTCATAGCGGCCTTGCAAGATCATCTCGACCAGCGAGTAGTAGATCGCCGAAAGTTCGCTGCTCCTCAGTGTTGGGCTCTTGTTCAGAGCAGTAGAGCCGTATTTATGTTTCATGACGCAGCTCCCGGGAGCCCTCCAGGACTCTTATCGGCAAGCAGACAAAGAATACTTAGGAAGTCACCAGGTTATGCCGATGAATAAACGAACGATGTGCAGTTTTCCACTGCGAGTGCTCACTATTCTCTTCGGCGTCGCGGGATCGATGATCCCTGCAATGGCTTTGTCTGGCTCATCTTCGCCAGTGACTGCGGACCCTTGTTGCAATAGTGGCTTGTCAGGCGAGGCGCTCCTTGAGCCGGAGCTGGTGAGATGGCTGGATCGAATCGCGAACAACGCCCCGGTTCTGGACCGGTGCGAAGTAGTCGAGATCGAGGGGCAGAGGCAGTCCGGTAAAGACTCGCTGTCCTCGATTGGGCAAGGCTCTGTCTTTAAATCGGCCAATGAACCAAAACATCTGTTCGTTTTGACCGCCGCACACGTGGTCGCAGGCGCCGAAAAGGTCCAGGTCCGCTGCGGGGGGAAAGTTGTTCAGGCAAAAGTTCGCGGTATCAGCCAGACGAAGGATCTCGCGGTCCTGGAATTAGAGAAGATTGTTTCGGACCTGACGCCCTTATTTGTTTGGGATGGTTTCAAACTGCCCGTGGCTGAAGTTCGCCACCTGCTTCCCATTAATCGCGAAAACTGGCTGCCAGAAGGCAGCCATTACATCCAAACAGCGGCGGATTTCGTCAATCGGGAAAATCTGCATCTCGCACGAGTGACTGAAGATGGATTGAAGGTGATCCCCAATCGTTTTCCCGTGCAAATCGAGCTCGCGACCCAAGCTGCAGAGCATCCGCTTATCGGGAGTAGGAGCGCAGTCCTATTGCCGAAGCAGGGTGTCCGGCCAGGCATGAGTGGCAGTCCGATTATTTACACCGTTTTGGTACCCCGAAGCGGAACCAGTGAGATCTTCGAATCGAAAACTTTCCTCTCTGGAATACTTCTGAAGACGTTCTTGAACGAAACCCAGTCCGTCGCGGTTCCGATCGAGACCATCAATGAGGCCCTTCCAGGGCTCATGAATGGGCTTGATGTCTCGAAAGCAGAAGGGTCTCCGTATTACTACGACCGGACGGTGACACAAACACCAGGTGGAGCTGTGGGCACGCCCGAGATCACTTTTCGTGTCGGCGCTACTACGGAACGGTTTCAATCCGTGTGTCCGAGTCCGTTTGTGGATTCGTCATCTGGACTGAGGTTCAGTGGTGATGTCGGCAAAGGCGGCGGTGGTGATGTCGGCAAAGGCGGCGGTGGTGATGTCGGCAAAGGCGGCGGTGGTGATGTCGGCAAAGGCGGCGGTGGTGATGTCGGCGGTATAGCGAAGGAGGGTTACTATAACTCCCCGTATTTCAGCCTCTACCGCAGTCATGTTGGGTGCAAGGAAACCGGAATCAAAGACTCGCTAGGGAACGTCTATCTGGCTATCCGAAAAGAAGGGGGCGGTGTCATTCGCGCGGAGTCGATCGAGGATATTTCCGGAGTCATCCAAACCGCCGGTATGCGTTTCCCGGATCTCATAAAATCGCGGGGTCTGAAATCTCGCGATGCGAAAGAGATTTACAGGCTCTACTGTTCTGATCCTGACCTTTTCGATAAAAAAGGACATCCCAAGAAGGTGCGGATTGAGAGACGCGACTTTGATCCGAAGAAGCCGGAGATCGCCCATTATGCTTCCGCCGGGGAAGTTCCGAACGGCCAAAAATTTGCTGATGTGAAACTCAAGGTGAACTGCGATGCCGCTGCTGGTGTGGTGAAGGTCCAGGTATCGCGCCGCGATTTCAGTGCTGATCTGACCATCAAACCTGACTCGTGGAGTGGCACCATTCAATTCAGGAACTGCAAATCGTCTTTCTCAAGAACACCGAAATCCCTGTGGCTTGCATCACATCGGGACGCGAAGCTGGACGTTCAGATGTCGCTTTCCCCCGATCGAAGTTTCCTGAGTTTCAATATTTTCTCCGCAGACCCAAGTTGTCTCGCTCCTTCTGCGAGAACCGGTGCTCCTTCTGACGTCTGGCTGAGTAAAGTGGAACTTACACTTCCCGCAGAACCAGAATTCAGAACAAGGCGGGTGCCTTCAGACGATGAGCTCAGACGGGAAAAGGAATTGATCCAATCGGATACGGCTCTTGCCAAGTCCGCTGAAGCGGCGCTTGCCAGCGATCGATCGAAAGCCGAGCAGGCGGTTCGTACATTGAAGGCGCGGGAGCTTGCGGAACTCGAAAAGGGGAGAATCGGGGAGCCAGTCTCAAAGGATAGAATTTCGATTTTAGACCTGTTAATCGCGCGTTTGGAAGGGTTTTTGCGGAGATGACGGATTGTCTTCATCTCCGCTGACGCTCAGCAAATTGGAACCACCTGCGCGTTTCAGGATTTCCTGATAACTTGCGGCAGCACCGCCATCAGCCCAGTCCGTCACAGCATCGATCGCGGCGAGTGAACTACTCCCGAGGAAGTCCTCGCCTGTGGCCAGGCCGGTTGTGATGATGTCGAGGTTCTTTGTGCCTTCTGGATCCAAAGCGCTCGCTTTACGCGTGAAGTAGGGTTGCGTGTAATAAGCGTAAGTGCTGCATCCGTTGAAGAAATAGATCTGGTAGCGATCCCGATTGGGTCGCATCCTGAGTAGCCCGATCTTTTCCGCTACGGAAGGTGCAAGGGTTTTGCCCAATCCTGCATGTCCTGCGTACACCACCATTGAGGCGTTCTCGACCCCGTCCTCAAGAAAGTGGTAAAAAGCGCGGCTGAAATCCTTCACCGCGGTATGGCCATAGAATGCGTGGATCAGGATACGGGATCGGGCGCCTTGTTTTTCGAAATCCTCGACCCAAGGGAGTTTCGCGAAGAGGGTGTTCCCCTTCCTGCGGATTTCTTTGGAGGTCCAACGCCGTGAAGAAAATCCCTTACGCAGGAAATGTTCCCGGAATTCACAGAAAGTCTGCGCATTGATATCAGGAGAGGTCATCGGATTCATGGATTTGTTGCTGGCAGGTCCGACAAGTATCCACATCGAGATCGTACGGGTGGCGGGGTCGACAAGCCGGTCGTATTCCGGATAGGTCGTTTCGTCGTTATTTTTTAAAACGATTTCAGGCTGGATCTCCTGGTAGTCCTCGCCGCGTTTCCATGGACACGCGGGAGCGTAAGGGTGCCAGAAATAAAACAGGTCGCTCGGCCAACGATAATGCTTCTGCGTGCAAGGCGCGCTTATTTTGAAGCCATCTCGCACGAGACCGTCCCAGTAAAACCGATAGGGGTTATTCGGAAGCACGAGCCTGAGCGGAAGGGGTACGTCCTCGCGGATCTGAACGGTTCCCTCGTAATGGTAAGAGGCGATCATCGTCACACCCTGTGCGCTTTTCGGGGCAAGGCGCAGCTCCGTGATTTTGTGATCGCCCTTCGGAACGGAGAAGTGCCACCTCATTGAACCGATCAGAAACATGAGCTGCTTTTCAATCGCCTGCCGCGCCCAGCCCTGAAGTGCCGTGTCGGATTGCCTCGCATCCGCGTTGAACTCGACGAAATGGTCGAAAGACATGATTCCTTCCTGGGCCCGCGTCGAAACGTAGTTTGCCTGAATCGGAAGAACATCGGCAGTGGCCGAGTTTATGCCGATGAACAGAAATGGAAGTGTGATGAACAAAGCTCTCATCCGGATCACCTCGATAGAGACGCTAAAAGTTTGGAATTGTGCAAGTCGACGAGGGCCATATGCTCATAGCCGGCCGATAATTTCAAGGGTGCGCCGAAGTAGAGCAGGGTCGGCAGGAATCGCGATTCTTTCGTGAATTCCGTATGTTACTTTACGTCAGAGGATGTCAGCGGAGACCTGGACTATTGCGGCGTATTCTCGTTTTCGCTTCCGGGCTGAACCGGAAGAAGAAAATGGAGAACATATGAACGGCAAAATTATGGCTATCGTTGGAATCTGCTTGGTCGCGGTCTCATCAGCGTACGCGAAAGACGGTCCATCGTTAAACTGCACGATCTCAACCGATGACACATGGGCTCAGCAACACTTGTTAACGAAGGGCTATCATGTGGTGCCGCAGGGAGTGCCTGCTCATATATTCCTTGAGACGGATTACTACACAGGGTGGACCGGGCTTGCAAAGTGCGGCGTGGTGTCTTGTGCCAGTTTTTTCAGGAACAGAATCTGGCTTAAGGCCGTGAAATCGAATGGCGTGACGGTATTCAGCACGCTTTCTGATCGAGGGAAAAAAGTAAGGTACTTCGATGACACTCCTGACCTTCGGCACAAGATCGTTTCACACCTCGAAGACCTTGTGGATGAGTTCATTGAAACAGTCGATCAGCAGAACATCAGATGTGTACAACAGAAGTCCGAATAGGACTGCAGTGAATTCGAACCCGGAACTTCATGCGAAGACATCGGCGATTCTTACTTCGATGTTTTCGCATGGAGCTCCGGTATTTTTTAGCTCGACGGGCGGGCTGCCGCTACTTACGATTGAGACATGCTCATCATCGTAAACGGCACCGTGGGCGTTGGAAAAACCTGGGTGGCAAGGACTCTGCTATGCCAGTTGGACGATGCCGCGTATATTGAAGGCGACGTTCTCGGGTTCGTTTCGGATAATTTGATTGCCACGCAGTCGCGACAGAAACTTGCCTTGAATGTCGCCTGTGATCTGATCAGCGCTTATCGCCGCCTGGGCGCAAGGACGATCGTATTCGATAGCCTGTTTTTGAGTCCTGACCTGATGGAAGATTTCATTCAGAGAGTGGGCGAGCCTGCCCGTGTGTTCTATCTTTCAGCTGAAACTCGGAGTCTCTCCGCTCGGATTCTGAAACGTGGACGACCGCAAGCCGAGAGGGAAGTTTCTGAAACCCAGGAAGTGGAACGAAATCAGAGAGGAAGATTTTTGAACGGTGCGCTTGGGTTTGAGATCAAGACCGACAACATGAGTCCGGACGAGATCGCTGATCTGATCAAGAAGAAGGCCTTTGAATGACCCGGAGTAGGGCGAACGGACGGCTTTTCTCGATGATGCTGATCTCAGCATGCTTGCTCCTGGTATCTGCTCTGAATGCATGTACGTGGATGAAGCAGGACTCGTGTCTGGACTCGGGTGGTTGCTGGGACACGATCGATAATGTCTGCCGAAAAAATGAGCCGAATGCTCAAGACTTATGTGATCGCAAAAACTGAAGCTTACCTATTGAAAGGCTCCGCGACAGCATCGGCTTTCATGGCGCTTTGACAAGGTCGAGAAAAATCCAGGGTCAGTTAGCAGAATAGATGTGACAGACCTTGTTTCCATCAGTGTTTGTACGATCAAAATACCATTGCCCCAGCGTTCACCCGTAACAAACGTCTTTACACGGTTAACTGAACCGGATATATATCCGGTCATGAAACAGGCTTCATTTCTGCCATCCCTTCGTCTCGAGCATGGGGGAGGGGTACGTCAGGGGCGAAGAAAGGTGGCTCGTCCGTTCAGCCATAAGCACCCGATCTATCTCGTCCTGCGGTCCAGCCGCGCGCAAGGGAAGTGGTCTCTTCTGACCCGCGAGAATGCAAAATTGTTCGAACACCTGTTGGCCGACTGCGCCCGGCGCTACAGGATCCGCGTGTATCGATCTGTAAACGTGGGAAATCACCTGCATTTGCTCGTGAAAGCAGACGCGAAGGGCTTCGTTTCCGCGAAGCGGAATTTTCAGGGCTTCCTCAGGGAGTTTTCAGGAGCGCTGGCCTTTCAGATCATGGGAGCCCGCAAGACGAACGCGAAGGGCAGGTTCTGGGACCGTACTCTTTATTCCAGGATTATAAGTTGGGGCCACGAGTTCAAACGCGTAACCGAGTATTTTACAAAGAATTTCCTTGAATCGAAAGGACTCTGGTCCGGGAGCTGGGATCCGTTTCAAGTCATTTCAAACGGAGTGGGGCCGCCGGGCTTGAAGAGCCGCGCACTCTGATCGGCACTTTTTTCCACTCGGCAGCAGTGGTGCCCCTTCATGCGGCAAAACATTCAGTCTAGCGGGCGGTGAGCCTCAAGATCAGAATTGATCTTAGACATGAGACGCTTCCGATTCAGACTGGCCACTGTATTGAATCTGCGCAAAAGCCGCGAAGAGGAGGCTCTTCGTGCGTTGGGTGATGCGCAACGGGCTTATCAGGAAGAGCTCTCGAAAAAGGGACGTCTTGTTTCCGAACTTCAGAATGCGCTGATCCGCCGTGAGAATCTTGGTATCGAACCAATCGGCGTTCTTTCCTTCCAGCTTGAGGACGAATTCATCGCAGGAACGAAACATCGGATCGTGCGCGCTGACCGCGATATCATGCGCGCGAGTCGCGCGGTCGAAAAGGCTTTGAAGTATTTTCTTCATACGCGGCGTCAGACTCGCATGATGGAGTCGCTGTACGACCGCGAGCATGCTGAATTTCGAAAGATGCAGAGCAAGCGCGAGCAGAAGCTGCTCGACGACATGTCGGTCATGAGAGATCGCCTGAAGGAGAGGGCTGTCGGATGAGACTCCTCAGAACGCTTGCAGTCATGGTGTTTCTCGCTGCCGCCGTCATGACGGTGCTCGCAAGTGCAGAGACCCCGGCTCCTTCAGCGGCTGGGTCGGCGGGTGCAGCTGAGAGTTCCGGGGGCGACACTACGGAAACGAATATTTCCAGCTCAGCGTCGGGCGCATGCCTGACGGATCCTTCGGTGATCGAGGATCTGCGCAAGCAGCGCGAGGCTCTTCAGGTGCGCGAACGCAATCTTGTTGCCAAGGAAGCGGAGTTCAAGGCGCGCGAGGACGCGATCGCGGAGGAGCTGAAGAAGTTTGATGGAATACGCAAGGAGCTTGCGAAGGTGCAGGAATCCCGCAAGTCCGAGAACGACGAACGCGTGAACAAGCTGGTGGAGACTTTCGAGACGATGAGCCCGAAAGCGGCGTCGCAGCTTCTGACCTCGCTTGATGAGACGCTCGCGGTTTCGGCCATGTCGCGGATTTCGACGCAGCGTTTAGCAAAGATCATGAATCTTATGGATCCCGCGAAGTCGTCGCGGTTGACAGAACTTCTGGCCGGAGTGGTCCGGGCCAACGATTCCGCTCCAAAAGAGCGGGGTACCGATGCGTCGAGTGACGCTGCAGTGACCACGCATAAAGAAAGGAGGTAAAAGCATATGATCAAAGCAATTGATGTCACTAAACCGATTGCAATGGAAGGAAACGCGGAAAAGTCCGAAAAGGGCAGCAAAAAGGGCGAAGAGTTTGCTCTCGAGCTGGTACAGGCAGGAGCCGTGGTGGCCAAACAGGCAAACCCGGAGCTGTCTCTGGATCCGAATTTGGCCGAAGTCCCGACGCCGAACGCTGACCAGGCGTCCGATATCGAGGCGCTGGTCGCCCTGGGCGATGATGCGGGGCAGGTCGGAGTTTCCACGCTGGTGAACGTCGAGTCCGCTTCCGCTATAAAAGGCGGGAAGGTCTCGGCACTTCACGAGTCCACCATTGCGAAATCGGAATTGGCCCAGAAATCGGCTGCCGGTATGAGTACCGCGGCAGCTATCGCTGGACTCAAACCCTGGAGCGGGGAGTGGGTATTCGAAGGATTCGAAAACCCGCGCCCGGAGTTGCAGCCCTTGTTTTCGGGAGAGAGCAAACCCGAATTGACACCGGAAATGGTGAAAGGGCTCATGGATAAGGCCGCCGATGCGGCCGCGCTTCAGACGAGGGGCGATGCAGGTCCGCAATCTTTGCAGATGCAGGGAGCGGAAGCAGCCGGTTTCACGGGGCCTGAGGGACTCGAGAAGTTGACTGATGGTCTGAACGGCGCTTTGGAGGGTGTTTCCCTTCATGGCGAACCGACGATCACGGGTCAGCGCGACAAGGCGGAAGGCGGGAAAAAGGGACTGACCACCCAGCTTTCGGGTGATGAGTTTCTGAACGCCCTGAATTCCGTCCGTAATGCGGGCGTCAAGGGAGCGAAGTCGCAGCTTTCCGGTGATTCCGGACAGGGCGGCGCCGGATCCCAGGCTCAGATGAGAGCGGGGATCCGTCCCGAACTCAAGATGATCCGCGGAGGAGCGGAAAAGAACGGCGAGCAAAGCCGCTTTTCCGAACTGATGGGGACCTCTCTGGGTCATCAGGCGGGTTCGCCCGAGAACACGTCTCAGTCAGGAACAGTCGAGCTCACGGCACACGTCGCGAAAGGCGAAATGGCGCGGGATCGACTTTCCTCGGACACGCTTCTGGGGCTCAGCGGGAACATCCGGAATATGACTGCCCACGGCGGCGGTGAAATCCGGATCCGACTGAGACCGGAAAATCTCGGAGAGTTGCATCTCCGGGTCGTGACGCGCGGGACCGAGGTGGGTCTGCAGATCCAGGCTTCAGACGATAAAGCGATGAAAGTCATCGAGGAAAGCATGAACTTCCTCAAGGACAGCCTCGCTTCGCAGAATCTGAGCCTTGGAAAAGTGGAGTTGGCCGTCGGATCTTCACACGGGACTTCCTTCAGTTCGAACTCAGGCAACGAACAGGGACAGCAGGGCCAGCATGGTTTCCAGGATCTGGGAAGCATGATGGGACAGGAAAAGGGCCAGAACCGCGAACAGTCGTCGGAAGGCAGGGCGGACGCCCGTGCCGATTCGGCGGGTTCACGTACTCAGGCGGCGGGCGCAGGTTGGAACGCGGCCGCAAGAACACGCGCGGCTGCCGCAAGTGGGCGTCTTGACGTCACGGCATAACCGCTAAGCAACGAGGGCGCGAAGTGGGAAAAAAAAGCCCATTTCGCGCCCCCGAATAAGCCGCTAGGATAAGAGAAGAGGGGACGAGATGGAAGGAATGAGCATCACAAAAACCGCGACGGAGACGGCGATTCAGCCAAGTCGCGGGCAGATGCTCGAGCAGGAAATGAAAGATCCTTCCACTGCGCCGAAATTCGGCGATGTCCTCGAGAAGATTCAGTCACAATACGGCGCGAAACCAAAACCGCAGCGGGAAATTAAGAAAACTCTCGGCAAAGATGATTTCATGAAGATCATGGTCACGCAGATGCGTTATCAGGATCCGACGAATCCGTTCAAGCCGGAGCAGATGGCCGCGGAGATGGCGCAGTTCGCGTCAGTCGAGCAGCTTCAGAACCTGAATCAGAATTTCCAGAAAATGGCGGGACAGAATCAACCGCTCGAACGCCTTGCGATGACGAACATGATCGGAAAGACGGTCACCATCGATCGCGAGCGTTTCCCTCATACCGAGGGCAGTAACTCCCTCGTTTCGTTCTCATTGCCGTCGGATGCGACGGAGGTGAGTGTCGCGATCATCAATGACGCGGGCGAAACAGTTCTCGCGAAGGATCTTGGGCAGCAGAAGGCCGGGCTCGTGAGCTTCAACTGGGATGGCAAAAAAGTGAACACTCTCGCGGCGAAATCCGGAACCTATATGTTCCGCGTCGACGCGAAGAACGCCGCCGGACAGTCGGTTGAAACTTCATCACGTACTCGCGCGCAGGTTGTTGGCGTGAGTTTTGAGGGGAGTGAGCCCGTATTTCTTGTCGGAGATCGCAATCGCCAGGAAAAAATCACGCTCAAGAATGTCATTCAGATCGATGATTCCTCTGGCGCCATTCAAAATCCGATGTCTCGACCGCAGGCGCCGGGTGCCGCGCCCCAGGTTGTTCAGGGCATGCAAGCCGTGCAGCCCCAGTTCGGCGGAAACAATTTCATCTCATTCCAGAAGGGCGTGGGTTCTTCGAACCTCTCGCAGGAGCAGCTTTCTCCAGAAGCGAAAGCCGCGCTTCAGCAGTTCCAGTCTCAGCAGTCCGAGGCGAGAGCAGGACAGGCAGCGCCGGCGGACTCAGAGCGGGGATTCCCGAACGGTTTACAGGATTCAGATGACCAGCAACCACCCATAAATGAGAAAGGAGGAGAAAACGGATGAGCAGTGGACCATTTCTTTACCCCAATGTGACCTCATTGCCCGGGCAGTCCGGTATCGGACAATCGGACCGGCTACCCAGGAAAAATGACGCGGTAAAAGGAGAATTCGATCGCGTTCTCGAGAATACTCTCGGGACTTCCGCGCAGCCCGAACTGGACCAGATGCGGGCGCCGCTGAAATTCTCGGCGCATGCGACGCAGAGACTACGCGAACGAAATATCAAACTGGACCCGGCGATGATGGCGAAAGTCAGCAATGCCGTGGATAAGGCTGATGCAAAGGGTCTTGGAGACACGCTCGTGTTGACGCCGGATGCGGCGTTGATAGTCAGCGTGAAGAACCGAACTGTGATCACGGCACTCGACAAGAATTCGATGTCGGGCAACGTGTTCACGAATATTGACGGAGCAGTGATCGTTTAGCGTGGCGGATTGCCACATATAGGCTGGACCCATAAGGGAAGCCTAGCCGGCCCCGATTGATTGACGGGCTGGTAAAACCTTAATTCATGAACGCATGGAGGCGTTTCTTTATGGGTATTCTCTCTTCAATGTATACGGGTATCACGGGTCTGCAGGGTCAGGGCGAAGCTCTCGCCATCTACGGTGACAACATTGCAAATGCGAACACGGTCGGCTTCAAGACAAGCCGTCCCGAGTTCCAGGACGTGATCGCAAAATCCTTGAAAGGTCTTCTCGGCGGAAATCAGATCGGCCGCGGAACCCGGCTCGCCGCGGTTAATCCGGTTTTCTCGCAGGGGTCGATCGTGCAGACTGAATCGTCCACCGACCTCGCCATCACCGGCGACGGCTTCTTCGTGCTCGAAGGTGTGGATGGGCAGAGCTTCAGCCGAAACGGTGCCTTCCATTTCGACAAGGATGGCAAGCTGATCAATGCGGACGGCTTCAAGGTGCAGGGCTTCATGGCCGATGAGGATGGCAAAATCACCTCCAAAATGGGTGATATTTCGGTCAACCGCACTGTGGTCGACGCGAAGAAGACGACGGATGTGGATTTATTCATGAACCTCGACCTTCGCGCTGAGGTCTCTTTGAAGTTCGATCCCAAACGCCCGGATCAGACCTCGCATTTCGCGACGGGTGCCACGGTGTACGACACGGCTGGTACCGCCCATGTGGTCACGGTTTATTTCAATAAAACGGATGACGGTGAATGGACTTGGCGCGCGATGGCCAAAGGCGACGAGGTCGTCGGCGGTAAAAAAGGTGAGATGCTCGAGCAGGCACGGGGAAAACTGCTGTTTGACAACGACGGACGCCTGAAGGAGCAGATCACGGAAAATTCCAGCTTCCAGTTCAACAAGGGAGCTCTTCCGGACCAGGAGATCCGCTTCAATTTCGGTGAAGACAAGAATAATGGCGGCCCCGGCCTCCAGGTCACGCAGTACGGTACCGCTTCCGAAGCTTACAAAACACTGCAGGACGGCTTCACTGCTGGTACTCTTGCAGGTCTTACCTTCAATGATGACGGAAATCTTTCCGCCATTTACACGAATGGTCAGACCATCAATCTGGCGCAGATCTCGCTTGCGAAATTCGAAAACCCGGAAGGCCTCTTCAAGAACGGTCAGAACCGTTATCGCGAAAGCCGACTCTCCGGTCAGCCGACAATCGGTGCGCCGTCCACGGGCGGCCGTGGCCGCGTGTCTTCGAAGACCATCGAATCCTCGACCACGGATATCGCGACTGAGTTCATCAACATGATGACCGCGCAGCGCGCGTTCCAGGCGAACAGCAAGGTGGTCAGCACGGCTGACGAGATGATGCAGGAAGTGATTAACCTCAAACGTGGTTAATCGCTGAATTGAGCCGGTGAGGGGTTCAGGATCGATTGAGTGTCATTTGACTGACGGTATTTGACTGCTCTTTCCTTCCTGCCCCCTTGCCCCCCGGGCGGCGCCCAATCTGAAAAAGCCTGTAAGTAAGCCCGTTTTGAGTTCGCGCACCCGTTGTGAGCCTTTTTCTGACCTCTTTTTGACATCCATGCCCGGCCGGCCTGAAGATGGGCCTTGCTTCACCCTGAGTCTGCGTAGCAAAATAATAGCAGTCAGGTGGAGGGAACCCCGGACTCATGGCCGCAAAAGAAGATATCGAAAAAATTGAAGCGCCAGTCAGCGCCTCCTCAGGCGGGGGAGGCAGCAAGCTCGTACTCATTCTGACGGGCATCAACACTCTTGTGACTCTCGGAATGCTCGGTATTCTTTTCGTCGCGTTTCAACGCGACCAGAAAACTCCAGCCATTGAGGATCTCGCGGCGAATTCACCTGCAGCACAGGGCGATGGAAAGGGCGAGCATGGCGCCAAGGGCGCGGCTGAAGCCAAGAAGCCCACGAATTTCGGAAAAATGGTGACGCTCGATCAATTCACCGTGAATCTTGCGACACCCGGAAGCGTGAATCCGAAATTCGTCCGCGTGAACATCTCTCTTGAAGTTCCCAATGAAGATTCCGAGAGCGAGGTCAATCTCAAGATGCCGCAGGTGCGGAACGTCGTGATTGATCTGTTCAACAGCAAGCGACCCGCCGATCTGGCTACGGCGGAGGGTCGGGATTATCTGAAGGAGGAAATCAGGAGCGCATTGAATGCGTTTCTGGTGACAGGCAAGGTGAAGGGCGTGTTTTTCACGAATTTCGCCCTGAGTAGCTAGGCAGCCGAGAGGCTGACGAAGTCGGGCAGGATGCCCGTGGAGGCTAGGAAGGCATGAACCAGGTACTGACCCAATCAGAAGTCGATGCGCTGCTCAGCGCGGTGGTCGAGGGGTCTGTTGAGACCACCGCGGCCCCTCAGGCCCAAGAGGCGAGCGGTGGCGGTTTTGGTGATGCGACGGCCGGTTTTCTCCCGGATGCCGATATTGCCCCTTATGACCTGACCAATCAGGACCGCGTGATTCGCGGTCGCATGCCGACCCTCGACATCATTTATGAACGTTTCATCCGCCTGTACCGGATGTCGCTGTCCAATTCGCTGCGCAAGATCGCCACTATCAGCATCATTTCAACGGACCTTTTGAAATTCGGTGAGTTCGTCAACACGCTTCCGATCCCCAGCTGCATGTGCATCATGCGCTTTGAAAGCCTTCATGGACCGGCGCTCCTCGTATTCGAATCGAAGCTCGCTTATGCGCTGGTTGACAGCTTTTTCGGCGGAACGGACCGACCCTACACCAAGATCGAGGGCAAGGAGTTCACTCGCATCGAACTTTCCATCATGAAGAAGGTGATGGATCTTGCAATCAAGGATCTCGAGGACGCGTGGGCCCCGGTTCACAAGGTTGACATCAGCTTCATGCGTACCGAAGTGAATCCGCAGTTCGTCGGCGTGGTGCCGCCTTCTGACGTGATCATTTCGACCACATTCGAGGTTGAACTGGAGAACGCCAGCGGCACAATCGCGCTGGTGATCCCTTATTCGACGATCGAGCCCATTAAAAACAAGTTGAACGCGTCTTTCCAGACCGAGTCCGATCGGCATGACAAGGAATGGACCGCGAAAATGGAAGAGCATCTTCGCAATGCGGAGGTGAACGTCAGGGTGAATCTCGGGGCCGCCATGATCACAGTTGGCGATCTCGTGAACCTGAACGTCGGGGACATCGTCCCTCTGACGCAGAACGCGGATGCGGAACTCGATGTCGAGGTCGAGGGCGTCTCCAAATTCAAGGCATTCTTCGGTGTCTCGCGCGGCAATCGGGCCGTTCAGGTGACCAGAATTCCGGATAACGAGTAGGCAGGAGAGTAATATGAACGATCAATCGGCATCTCCACTGGGTGATATCAATATGGGCGATATCGGAGCCGCGCTCGCGGCTGCCGGATCGCAAGCGGGAGGCATGGAAGGCATGGGCGGCGGCGGGCATAGTGCTGCGCAGGCTTCGGGCGGCTCCCGAGCCACGGCGCAACAGGTGCAGTCTCTCGATTTCATCCTGGATATCCCGCTCAAGCTCACGGTTGAACTGGGACGTTCAAAAATGGCCATCCGCGAGATCCTGCAGCTCGCGCAGGGGTCGGTGATCGAGCTTTCGAAGTTCGCGGGTGAGCCACTCGAAGTTCTGGTGAACGAAAAGCTCATTGCACGTGGAGAAGTCGTCGTGGTGAACGAGAAGTTCGGTATCCGTCTGACAGATATCATTTCACCGGTGGAGCGGATCGAGCAGCTGAAGTAAGCTCGCAAGCGGGGCAGGATGCTCCGCGCGGACTGTGGGGGCGGGGGGCTCCGACGGCCGCAGGAATATCGCGGGTTAAACGCCCGGCGATGAAGAGCGGTAAGCTCTTGTAGTGCCAAGGAAGGCGAAAATGAGGGGCATAACGAATTTCAGAGCATTCACGGGAATCTTCTCGGGCCTGCTGCTTGTGGCGCTGTTTGGGGCCAATGAAGCGGGTGCAACCCTGCTTGGTTTGAAGCAGGTGCAGGTTTCCGGCGGATCCCAGGTGGATTTGCTGTTTGACGGAAAGATAAACAAAAAACAGATCCAGGCCGAGTTCTTCAAGGACATCGTCCAGATCAGCTTGTCGGATACTTCCGTGTATCCGGCGAAGATCTCTTCCGTGAACGGAGGAAATCTCACCAAGATCTTCGCGTATCAGTACACGCCGAAACTCGTGAGATGCCGTCTTTCCGTGAAGGGCAATGCGGAGGATTACAAGGATCGGATCGAGATCGTCCCCAACGGCAAAATTCTCACCGTTCGCCTGACGAACGGAATCACCGTGGATCGTGTCGCGGCAACGGCGGCCAAGCCGATCGAAGCCAGGAGCGAGCCGCGTAAAGCGGGCGTTGCGAAGATCGATAGCGATACGCGCACCGCGGACTCGGTCCAGATCAATGATCCGGAACAGAAAAAGCTTCTTGAGAAGGTGATGCGTCAGGATTCGAAGGCCGGCGCGACGAAACAGCTGACTGGCGGCAAACCTCTGCCCAGTCCGTTCAGGGTCTTTGGAAAACTCGCTGCGATCATCGCTCTGCTCGGGGCAGTCGCTTTCGGTTTCAGAAAGTTTCTTCGTGGCAATCCCATCCTGAATCGCCTGGCGAAAAACGGCATCGGAAAGAAGAAGATGATCGAGGTTCTCTCGAATCATTATCTTGGTCCGAAGAAAAGCATTGCGGTCGTGCGCGTTGCCGGCCGGACGATGGTCCTTGGCATAACCGAGGAATCCATCAATCTGATCACCCAGCTGGGCGCGGATTCCGGCGAGTCGTCCCTCAATATGGAAATTTCAGACCTCGAGGATCTCGGACTCCGTATCGCTGAACCCGAGGCCCGGAAGCTCGGCACCGCCCAACAGGCCAAGGCCGACGCGCGTCAGGTACAGAGTAGCGCTGCTTCGGCACTTCTGGCCGCGACCACCGCGAAAGGCGTAAGCGCCACGCAGGTGGATTTTTCGGATGTACTCAGGTCGGAGGCGCGTAAGCCTTCGATTCAAAAGACAGCGCCTGTGGCAACGCAAGCGGCGGCCCATGCGGCGCGCGTGAATGATTCGGACGTGCGCGCGCGGATCAAAAGCCGTCTGGAAGGGCTGAAACAATTATGAGAGGCTCGCGCCTGGCGTTTCTTTCAGGCTTTCTGCTTCTCCTCGCGGCGGTTCCGGCATTTGCCGAGGGCACCGGCGGGGGCGGCTATATTCCTGGAACTTCCGGGCTCTCTCTTCCTTCGTTGAGCCTGTCTTTCGCTGACAATCAGAAACCCACTGACGTTGTGTCGGTGCTTCGGATCATCATGATGCTGACGGTGCTTTCGCTGGCACCGGCCATCCTGATCATGATGACCTCGTTCACTCGCATTGTCGTGGTGCTCAGCTTCGTGCGACACGCGCTTGGAACCCAGCAGATGCCGCCCAATCAGCTGATTGTCGGCCTCTCGCTTTTTCTTTCGTTCTTTGTCATGGCCCCGACGTGGAAGGCGATTTCCGCGAACGCGGTCGAGCCTTTCATGAACGAGAAAATCACACAGTCCGTCGCGTACGAAAGGGCCGAGGCGCCGCTCAGGGAATTCATGTTCTCGCAGACGCGGGAAAAGGATCTCGAGCTGTTTCTTTCCCTCTCCAAGGAAGCAAAGCCTCAGAATCGCGATGACGTCCCGACTTATGTGCTGATTCCCGCTTTCGTGATCAGTGAATTGAAAACGGCTTTTCAGATCGGCTTCATGCTTTATCTGCCGTTTCTCGTCCTTGATATGGTCGTTGCTAGCGTCCTGATGGCGATGGGCATGATGATGCTGCCGCCTGTGGTGATCTCGCTTCCGTTCAAACTTCTCTTGTTCGTCCTGGTGGACGGGTGGGAGCTCGTGGTCGGAAGTCTGGTCAAGAGCTTCGGTTAATTTAAGCGTGCGGGGAGAACGAAATGACTGAAGACATGGTTTTAGCACTCGGTTCAGAAGCCATCAAGATCGTGGTGTATCTGGCGGGGCCGATGCTTCTTGCCGCGATGGTCATTGGTATTCTGGTCAGTGTTCTGCAGGCAATCACTCAGATCAATGAAGCGACCCTGACCTTCATCCCGAAGATGGTCGCGGTAGTGCTCGTCCTGGTGGTCATGGCGCCCTGGATGCTCGAGATGCTTCAGCAGTATACGATCGAAGTCCTGGGCAATGCCGGCGACTTGGTGAGGTGAAATGGGGGCTTTTCAGCTCAATCAGGAAGAACTGCTCAGCTTTTTCGCGGTACTGGTCCGCTTCAGCGTTCTTTTCTCGGTTCTTCCCTTTCTGGGTGATCGCATGGTGCCAACGCCGGTGAAAGTCCTGCTTTCACTTTCGGTGAGCGTCGCGCTCTATCCTTTCCTTGTGGCCAAAGGTTTCGTCAAACCAGGTGAAGCGATGGTCTGGGCCTCCAGCACCAGTGGTATCGTCGGGACGATCACCCTGGAAGCGCTGTTCGGGCTTGCTGTCGGGTTCGCGGGCAGGATGGTTTTTGAGGCGGTTTTTTTCGCCGGGAACCTGGTGGGCCAGTTCATGGGTTTCGGTATCGCCAGCATGTATGACCCGCACCTTGAAGCCCAAAGCCAGGTGGTGGCTGAATTCCAGATGGCGATGGCCATGCTCGTGTTTCTGGCGCTCGATGGCCATCACATCATGCTTCAGGCCGTGACGGGAAGTTACGCCATTGTCGGAGTGGGGGGCCTGGGCGCGGTGGAGTTGGGGCTGGGCGGGGCTTTCAGTGAGAAGCTGATCCAGATCTCCGGAGAAGTCGTTCGGTTCGGCGTTGAGCTCGCGGCGCCGGTCGCGATTGCTTTGTTCGCCGTCAACGTGGCGTTCGGCGTGATGGCGAAAGCCATGCCCCAGCTAAATGTTCTTATGTTGTCTTTCGCGGCGAGCGCGTTGATCGGGCTTCTCGTGTTGATGCTGAGCCTGCCTGAATTTCAGGCGGTCACGGCGAATATGCTCGGCAAGGTCGGGGAAAGCATGGAAGCGGTCATGCGCGCCATGGCGAAGGGAACCTGATGGCTGAGAATCAGGACGAAAGGTCCTCAGAAGACTTAAGCGAAGAAGTATCGCAGCACCGATTAGAAGATTATCGGCGCAAAGGTAAGGTCGCCCAGAGTCGCGAGATCTCCGGGTTGGCGGCGCTGCTTGCGGCCGGTGCCATGACTTACATCCTCGCTCCGAAGATGCAGAGCCAGCTCACGGAATTCATGTACGAGGTCTTTCGCGCGGATCTTTCGTCGCGGCTGAATCTCGGCGCGAACGACGTGCTCCGGACATTCCTGATGAAAGCCCTTTCGCTCACGGCACTTGTGGGTTTGCCCGTGGCGATTGCGGGGTTCGTTGTCGGCGTGGCGGCGAGTTTCTCCCAGATCGGGAGCATTTTTTCGACGGACCCGTTGAACATGGATTTGAGCAAGCTCGACCCGATCCAGGGGCTCAAGCGCATGTTCTCCATGAAGCAGGCGGTGAACGGCGTTCGGCTGGTATTCAAGGCAGCTGTCATTTTCGTGGTAACCTATGCTCTGATCAAAACGGAAGTACTCAAGTCTCCCGGGCAGGTGGGCAGCGAGCCGGTATCCGTCCTTCAGGCTTACGGAAGTGCGGCAAAAGTCATTTTTTTGGCGCTCATCGGGATTTTGAGCGTCTTTGCGGTGTTTGATTTCATCCTGCAAAAGCGAGATTACAATAAAAACCTCCGGTTAACCAAGCAGGAAGCCAAGCAGGAACATAAAGAGCGCGAAGGTGATCCGATGATCAAAGCCCGCATTCGCGCGGTTCAGCGCGAAATGGCGCGCAAGCGGATGATGGAAGCCGTGAAAAAAGCGGATGTCATCGTCACAAATCCGACGCATATCGCGGTCGCGATCGTCTATTCGAAGGATGGCATGCTCGCGCCCAAGGTGGTGGCAAAAGGCGCCGATTTCCTTGCTCAAAGAATCAAGAAAATTGCTTCGGATGCAGGGGTACCCCTCGTGGAAAATGTTCCGCTCGCGCGAACTCTCTACAAGAGCGTCAAAGTAGGGCAATATATACCCAGGGCCCTGTACCAGGCCGTAGCTGAAGTCCTGGCCTACGTTTATCGGCTCAAGAACAAGAGGGATCTGTAAGAGATGAAAACTTTCCTGCAGCGACTCACCGGAAATTCCGATTTCGCCATGGCCGTGGGGCTGGTGGGGATTCTGGCCGTGATGGTCATCCCGATGCCGGCCTTTCTGCTCGATCTTCTTCTTTCTCTCGGTATCGCGATCTCGCTCGTTCTTCTGCTCACGTCGGTCTACGCGACGCGCGCCCTTGATTTCAGCGTTTTCCCTTCGCTTCTTTTGATCACGACTTTGTTTCGCCTGTCTCTGAACGTGGCTACCACGCGCGTGATTCTCCTTCGCGGCGCGGAAGAGGGAACCGCCGCGGCAGGTGAGGTCATCAAGTCTTTCGGAGAATTCGTTGTTGGCGGAAATTACGCCGTCGGCATTATCATTTTCGTAATCCTGGTGATTATCAATTTCATCGTCATCACCAAGGGCGCTGGCCGGGTGGCTGAAGTCGCCGCGCGTTTCACGTTGGACGCCATGCCCGGCAAGCAGATGTCGATTGATGCCGATTTGAACGCCGGCGCGATCAATGAAGAGGAAGCCAGGCGAAGGCGTTCTGAAATAGCGCGTGAAGCGGATTTCTACGGAGCCATGGATGGTGCCAGCAAGTTTGTTCGGGGAGATGCGATCGCAGGCATCATGATCGTGGCTGTGAATGTCATTGGCGGGATCATGATCGGCACCCTTCAGAAGGGCATGGATTTCGGAACTGCGGCCGAGACTTTCATGCTTCTCACCATCGGTGACGGTCTGGTGAGCCAGATTCCGGCACTCATTATTTCAACCGCGGCTGGCATCATCGTCACCCGCACGGCGACGAGCACCAACTTCAGCCAGGAGTTCTCCAAGCAGCTCATCATGAAGCCCAAGGCGCTCGGCGCGGCGGGGGGCGTGCTGTTCTTCATGGCGTTGGTTCCGGGTCTTCCCCATATCCCGTTTTTTATCCTGGCGGCGGCGCTCGGATGGGCCTCTTACTATCTTCAAAACAAAGAACGCGACGTCGAAGCCGCCAAACAGCGCAAGGCCGATGTCGAAAAGCTCAAGCCCACGCCGGAGAAGCTCGAGAATCTGTTGTCAGTCGACGCTCTCGAACTCGAAGTGGGTTATGGCCTGATCAATATCGTGGACGCCGAACAGAACGGGGACCTTCTCGAGCGTATTTCAAACATCCGGAAGCAGTTCGCGCTCGACCTCGGCATCATCGTTCCGCCGCTTCGAATCCGGGACAACCTGGAACTCAAGCCGGGTGATTATCAACTCCTTCTGAAGGGCGTTCAGATCGGGGCAGGCTCCCTGATGGTGGGCCAGCTCCTTGCCATGGATCCGGGAAATGTCACGGAATCGGTCTCTGGAATTCCCACTCGTGAACCCGCTTTCGGCCTGGATGCGCTCTGGATCTCGCCGAGGCAGAAGGATGAGGCGACGTACGCCGGTTATACGGTCGTCGATCTGTCCACTGTGATCGCGACTCATCTGACGGAGCTCGTGAGACAGCATGCAGGAGAGCTGCTGGGCCGTCAGGAGCTTCAGGCGCTTCTCGATACAATCAAACAGAGCGCGCCCAAGGTGGTCGACGATCTCATCCCGAATCTGCTCCCGCTCGGAGCTGTCCTCAAGGTGCTCAAGAATCTGCTCAAGGAAGGTGTTCCGATCCGCGATCTACGCACGATTCTGGAGTCCCTTGCCGATTCAGCGCCCCAGCAGAAAGATCCGATGGTGCTTACCGAGCACGTGCGTACGGCGCTCGCGCGCACGATCACGCGCAAACTCGCCGGTCCCGACGGTCAGATCAATCTTCTCACGCTGGATCGCAATATCGAGGAAACGATCGCTTCAGGGATTATCCATACTGACCAGGGTCAGCAGCTTTCGCTGGATCCTGAGTTCGTTCGAAGCTTTATCGCGCAGCTGAATCAGCAGGCAGTGGAACTCTCCAGCCAGGCGCTTCAGCCTGTTGTGCTCTGTTCACCGCTGATCCGCGCACATTTGAAAACGCTGGTGGATCGCTTTATTCCGAATGTCACGGTGCTCTCGCATAACGAGATCACGACGAACGTGAACGTCAAATCCTTCGCCACGGTGAGGTTGTCGTATGCAAGTTAAGAAATTCGAAGCCCCGACTATTCAAGAAGCCCTCGATACGATCAAGCGCGAGCTGGGTCCGGAAGCCATCATCCTGCAGACGAAAAGGAATAAGCGGGGATTCGGCCTGATGTCGAAACCATCGGTCGAAGTGACGGCGGCCGTGTCGGAGCGCTCACTTTCGAAGAAGACCTTTGTGGAAACCCGGCTTCCCGCTCAGAGCAAGACCGCAGTGGGGAAAATGGGCGCGCAAAAACAAGCTGAGCTCTACGACAAATACACTGAACGGCACATGGATCGCGCGAAGAACACGAAAGATCGCGTCCAGTTGAGCGGCGGCGCGAAAAAGCTCCCGCAGCAACAGGCTGCCGCAACAGCCCAGAAGAAGAGCATCACGGCAACGCGATACATCGACATCGATTCACCCGAAGCCCCTGCCACGGCGACGAGTGCCGCGGTGGCGAACAAGAACTCCGCTTCACTGGCCAACGCCGCTACCGGCCGTCTGGATTCCGCAAGTCGCGAGCGAATGTCGCTTGAGGAAGAGCTGCGGAACCTGAAGGCGATGATTCACGAGATGAAAACCAAGGAGGAGGAAGCTCCGGCGGTTACGGGTGCTCAGTCGCTCATGGGTTCCGAGGCGCTTGGTACGCCGGCACTACAGGACGCTTTTGAGCAGCTGATCGTGAGCGGAGTGGATCGCCGTTACGCGTTGGCCTTGGTGCGCAAGGCAGCCGCGCAGACAGGTTCAGAGAACGCGAATAGCCTCGACGCAGTCACGGATCAGCTTGCCATGGAACTCATGGACAGCACCGAGGTGCTCTCGCCGTTGAGCGGAATTGAAGCCGGCCAGCGTGAGAATGGACCCGTCGTGATCGCGATGGTGGGACCGACGGGAGTGGGCAAGACCACCACGGTCGCCAAGATTGCCAGTGAAGGATTGTTGAAGCGTAACCTGAAAGTCGGTTTGATCAATCTGGACAGCTATAAAGTAGCCGCTTTCGACCAGCTTGGCACTTACGCGAAAATTCTGAACGTTCCTTTTCGTTCGGTCGGCACGCTCGAGGAGCTTCGGATCGCAATCCAGGATTTTCAATCGCTCGATCTTGTCTTGATCGATACCGCCGGGCGTTCACAGCGCGATGCAGGCACTTTGAAAGAGATGCATGATCTGCTGAGCGCGGTGCCGAACGTTCGAACGCATCTCGTCCTTTCCGCGACGACGCGGGATACGGAGCTCTACGAAACCACCCATCGGTTCGCATTGTTTCGACCGCAGGGAATCATCGTTTCGAAGCTGGATGAGACCACCGTTTACGGCGCGGTTTACAATGTTTCGCAAAAGGCCAAGCTCCCGCTTCTTTATTTCACGACAGGTCAGCGAGTTCCGGAGGACATCGAAGAGGCGTCTCGTGAACGTGTGGCTGCATTGATCATGAATTTCTAAGGCCTGACTCAAAGGGGGGATATGGAAGTGGGGGATCAGGCTGAAACGCTTCGCAGGCTGATGCGCGAGCGGCCGAAATCGGACTCGGATACCCGCAGTGCGCGGGTCCTTGCATTCGCCGGCTCAGGGCCAGGCGCGGGCACAAGTTCGGTTCTGGCCAATATCGCCGCCATTCTGGCTCGTTCTGGATGGAAGGTGGCTGCGGTCGAGCTGGAGAAGAATCCGCGCGTGAGTCTGATCGATGCGTTCGGCGCCGGGCCTTTTCTGAGTAACGAGCCTGTCTACGAAATCGAGCAGGATTTATGGCTGGTGCCCGCCATTGAAAGGGCCGATGAAAGCAGTCTTACCGCGAAGGCAGGTTGCGCTGAAGTGGCGTTTCTTGATCTGGGTTCCGGAGGATCTGCTCAGGCCGAGGAACACTCGAAAATTTGCGAGGCCCTGAAGGCGGAGTACGTCATTGTCTTGACGCCGCGGCCGACGTCAGTGGCGGAAGCCTGTTCGCGAATCGGCCATCTGAAAGCGCGCCTGGGAAGGTTGCAAGCCGGTGTTATCGTTAATCAAGCGCGAGATGGCGCTGAGGCGCAGAAGTTGTTCAGAAGTCTTAAGGCGAATGCGGAGAGAATTTCAGGAGTTGAGCTCGAGTACCTTGGGCATTGCGGACGTGATGAAAAATTTTCGCAGGCCGTGAGGAATCGAAAAATTCTGTTAGACTTGGAGTCAGGAGCTTTGTCGGTTCGTTGCTTCGAGTTACTGGCCAAAAGGTTTTTAGGTCGGTATCTCAGGGGAACGAGAATGGGAACGGGGTCCGGATCAGAATCAGGATTTGATGCTGAACGGATCGTAACCAAAAGACGGCTCCCACCAAGTCGGTTTAGGGAAGAACCGGCGCGATCAGCGCCAGGCAATAAAACAGGATTCTGGCGAATCCTGTTGGGCGAGGTAAAGGCATGAGGCTGAACCAGGGAATTCAAAAGTATCGGGATACGGCGCGGAAAAGCGAGCCAAAGGGCGAGCAGAAAGCCAAGAAGGCCGCTGAAGTCGAGGCGGTTGCGGCTGTAACGCCGGAAAAACCGAAGCCCGGTAAGGCGAAAACGCCTGCGAAGGGCACCAAGACTTCAAAAGCGGAAGAGCAGGCGCTGAGCGAAGCGGCGGAAGCCGCGAAGGCGGCAGAGGAAGCCGCGCGCGAGGAAGCCGAGCTGCAGAAAGAGATCGCGGCCGAGCTTGAGCGTGAAGCTTCGCAAACCGCGCAGCTGGTGAAGGAGGATTTGTCTCCTGTCAACAGCACACGCGAGAGGCTCGTGCTGGAATATGCGCCGCTGATCAAATATATCGCGCAGAAAATAGCGGCGCGCCTGCCCGCGAACATCGAACTCGATGACCTGATGAGCTCCGGAGTGATCGGGCTGATGGACGCGATCGAGAAATACGATTCGAATCGCGACAACAAATTCAAAACCTACGCTGAATTCCGTATCCGCGGGGCCATTCTCGACGAACTTCGCGCGCAGGACTGGGTACCGCGTTCGGTTCGCGAAAAGGCGAAACTGCTCGAACGTTGCTACAACAAGATCGAACAGCAGAAAGGCCGGCAGGCAACTGATGAGGAAGTCTGCGAGGAGCTCAAGATCACGCAGGACGAGTATCACGATCTGCTCAATCAGGTCCGGAGCGTCTCGCTTCTTTCCTATGATGACATCCTGAACTTCTCGAAATCCGATAAGCGGCTGCTTCACGGAGCGGGTGAGAACGGTTCGAAAGTTCCGACGCCCTTCAGCGAAGTGACGCTGGCTTCGATCAAGCGCATGATCGCCGATTCAATCAGGGATCTTCCCGAAAAACAGCGTCTCGTGCTTTCGCTTTATTATTACGAGGATCTGAACCTGAAGGAAATCGGCAAGGTCCTCGACGTGACGGAGTCACGCGTGAGCCAGCTGCATACGCAGGCCATTCTCAGGTTGAAATCAAAGCTGCGCGGACATTGGGACGAAGTCAGTACGCTTCTGGGTTGATATCAGGCCGCCGCTTTTCCGCCCAGCAGCTCGCCTGCAATCGACTGGCAATATTCCTTTACTTCGCGCTCTTTTTCGGGCGAGTCGAAGATGAACTGGATGCCGACGCGGCAGGTGAAGTGTTGCTGCGACAGGATATGGCTTCCGTTGTCGAACTCCTGAGATGCCACGACTCGGCCGCGCACCTCGAGTGGCTTATGTCCATGGATCGTCAGGCTCAGGATCTCGCCAGAGGTGAGTTGCTGCGAGACAAAGAGGCCAATGCCCTGCGGGCTGAGATCGTTCAATACAGCGCGCGCCAGGAGGGTAATAGCCTCCGCGGGCGCGTCTGGCGGCGCACTGGCTGCCGGTTCGAGTTTCAGGCTCACTGAAACCCTTCTCAGGTGAAATTGCTGCTGAAGTCTTTCTCGTTCGCGTTTTTTTGAATTCGCGATCGCACGGACTCGTTGATTGGGGGATTGCCACATACGAACTCCTGGGCCTATGGCCGCACTCTTATTGTGCGGTGCGTTGCAAGGGTTCGCAAGAGCGGCTGATTTGAAAAAGACTTGAGAGTCTTAAGAAACGAAGAAAATCGAGAGCTTGGCCCTATCTCGTTCAGGCCGCCCTACAGATAAATAGCCAGATTCACGGAAAATCCGAGGCGTTGGAAGTCCGAGTAGCGACTATTGTAATGAGAGTAGGAGATCACCGGCCCGAGAGCAACCGAAGGTAGAAGGAAATGCTCGAGCCCGAGTTCTCCCTGAATGATCGATAGGACCGAGACATCGGTCAGGCCGAATTGAATTCCGGCTCGGGCATAGCTCGCGAGGCTGTCCTGACTCCAGAAGAAGTACGTGGCAGTCGGACCGAGAAGGGCGCCCATGTCCGAATCGGAAGATCCGCTGATCGTACCCTTTACGCCAAGCGCGAGAGAATCCCGGAAAAAATAAGAGCTATTGATACCCAGCGCATAGTCGGTCGCATCGCTGGGGGCAGATCTTCGGGAGACGTCCGCATAACCGCTGACCGCAGCATTTCCTGCCCGGATATTACCTTCGGCGAAGGCGGTGGTCGAAAGCGCGAAAACCGCCAGTAGAAGGAAAAGCTTCTCTCGTGGCGCAAGAATAGCGGATGTCATGCAGGAACTCCTCACCCATTGGGTTTAAGCCTGTTTACACCCTTTTTGTCGGACTTTCGAATGTTTCGTTCAGATATGAAATGCTATTTTCACGATATGGCGACGATCTTCATAACCGCCGGCGTTTAAGGTGAGCTCTTCACCGTAGTAGGCGTAATCGAGACTGAAGAACCGCGTGTTCAATCCAAGTCCGCCGGTCAGGTAACCCTGGTTGATCCCGAGCCGCGGAGCCAGGACTCCGTAGTGAGCTTCGGCGCCGATATGAATCAGGCGGAACAGGCTTCCACCATCGTTATTTCCAATGTCGGTGATCTCAAAAGCCGTCTGAAAATCACGGAAAGGGCCGAGTTTCGCGCGGCGTGCAGTGATGCCAAGGCCGAGTGTGCGCGGCTGTTCGAGGGCACCTGCCGTATTATCGATCACCTGCAGGTTCAGATTCGAATACTTGCCGCCAAGGACGTTATTAATGGCTGCGCCCGTGAGAAACTGGAAATCTTTCCAGATCCACGGAAGTTCGTAGGTGGCGCCCAGGTCAAAGTCGACCATAGCTCCATCGCCGCCAATTCGTTCGGGGGACATCGAAGAGTCTTCGAGCAGGTCGCCGAGAGAAAGGTTCGTGCGAGCTGCCGCACGATAAATCAGATGCGAAGTCAGACCTACGGACAAAGCATCATTCGCAAGGAAGCGCCTGCCAATCGTAAGCGCCGGGCCGATATCGACCACGGCCTGGGGATTGACCTGGAAGCTTCTTCTCAGTGCCACGTCACCCTGCGAGTTCATGATCACGCCGAACGCATAGGACATTCGCGCGCCATTGTTCGTCGGAATATAGATCGATGGGAAAACCGTCTGCACACGAACGTGATTGCTCCGTCCGGCGGTATCCCCGAGCGTCTGCAGGATATCATCGGCGCCGGCGAGATCCGAGACGGTGCTGATCGAGTTCGGGTTGATCTCGAAAGTCGGTTCCAGCAGGCTCAGGCGGAACTTCGGATTGTGGGTGACACGAGCGGGGTTGCCGAAAAAGTTCTCGTCGTAAAAACCCGTCGTGATTTTAACTCCGCCCATTCCGCTGCTTCGCGCGTTCTGATAGGGACGGATGATCTGCTCAAGCGCCTGGGCTCGCTCGGGAAATGAGGACAAGGAGATGATAACGATTGCTGCGGTCAACAGGTGATGTGCTTTCATTAGTTCGCTCCGATTCCGTTCAGAAGAAGCCCTTGGCGATAACAGTTCGGAGTCGCATCAAGGACGAGTCCGTAGACGTTGATAAACTCCGCTGAGAAACCCTGAAGCGATCCACCGAGGTCACCGCTCGCGGCGATCTCAGTCGTAAGGGCGTGATTGATTTCCACCAGTGCGGCCTGGATCATTTGAAAATTCGGTGCCGCAACGTCGAGTTTGGCGAGTGCCGCAGGGTCAGAAGGGCGCCCGGCTGTATTCAGGCTCAACTCGAAGGCGGTGCCGGAGTCATTGATCGTTTTGCCTGTCGGAATTCTGCAAGCGCCGCCGGGGGCTGCGCAACCTGCGCCCAAAGTCAGGCAAGCGTTGGGATCGGCAACAAGATCGGCCTCCTGGAACAACCCCGAAGCGCCCGTGTTTTCAGCCAATATTTCAGACAGCAGCGCCGCCGCCGAGACAAAGCGAATCAGGCCCCGTAATTCCGGGTTCGAGGTGATGTTGTCAATTTTCCGGAAAGCGCCAAAAATCGCAACGCGCTTGGCCTGGCCGGGGGCACGTCCATCTGAGGTCAGCTTCGGGGCGAGTCTGGTGAATCCCACGCCGATGTTCTCCATACCCTGTCCGAAAGAGCTCATGAAAGCGCCCATGGATGCGCCGTACTGGTCCAGAATCTGAAAGGCCGATTCACTTGCGGAGACTTCCGCGTAATCAGATGAAAGGCGACCGTAGAAATCGGCGGCCTCTTCAAATCTGCCCTGATCAAAAGCGGCCCGCGCAGCAGATAAAAGTTGCGCGTCTGAGCTGGGACCATCCAGTGGCTCAAAGACATTGCAGGCGGTGACCGTCAGGGAAAATGCACAGGCAAACAGAGTCGATACGACAGCTGAGAAAGGTCTCTTCACGGCGAATTCTCCTATGAATGAACAAGCAGGCTTTTAGGGTAGGGGAGGTATCGATCTTTGTAAAGTGATCAGGCTGTCGCCCAGCCTCTTTCAATAATGAAGTGAATTACGCGGGCTCGGAGGTCATCCAGTGTGCCATTGTTTTCGATGACCACGGAAGCCGCTCGCCGTCGCTCCTCATCGGAAGTCTGTGCGGCGATGATCCGCTCCGCGGTGATCTCATCCATCCGATCGCGAGCGATCAGACGTTTCTTGCGAAGTTCACGTTCCGCCTCGATCACGATCAGGCCCGAAAAGTTTCGGTATCGCCCCGTTTCCACCAGCAAAGCGGCTTCATACAGGACGCGAAGCCCGGGCGCAGGCCCGGGCCAGTTTTCAGCGATGGATTGAATCTGGCGCATGCTCTCGGCTTGAATCAGGGGGTGAAGGATCGCTTCGAGGTCGCGTTTGGCCAAGGCATCCTGAAAAATGCGTGAGCGAAGTTCCGCGCGGTCCGCCGTACCAAAACGTTTCAGAATGGCATCGTATGCAGCGCCTCCAGGCGTGCTCAACTCGCGGGAAATTTTATCCGCATCAACGACCGGAACCCCTGCTTCGGCAAATATGCGAGCGGCTTGGGATTTTCCTGAGGCGATGCCCCCGGTCAGGCCCCAAACTTCCACGGCGTTCTTGCTTTCCCGGTTTCCGACCGAAAGCTGGCCCGGAGGTCTTTTCTGCTTCATTCGGCTCCTGATTCCCTGCCAAGCCGTTTGGCTTCATCCCAATACCGGTCCATTTCCTCAAGGGTGGATTGTTCGGGGGTCTTGCCGATCTCTTTCAGTCGTTTTTCGACATGACGAAAGCGGGATTCGAAGCGCTGAATCGTTCCTCGAAAGGAATCTTCAGGGCTGACGCGCAGCATATGCGCGAGATTGCAGATCGAGAAAAAAAGATCTCCGAGCTCATGCCCGATTTTTTTCCGCGCCAGGCTCTGTGCCGCGGGATCACTCCCTGCCTTTTGGAGCAGCTCGATTTCGGCCTTCAATTCGCCGAGTTCCTCGTCCACTTTGGAAAGAGGGCCCTCCAGTCCGGTCCACTGAAAGCCGACCTTCGTCACCTTTTCGATCACGCGCGTGGCGCGTTGCACGGCGGGCAGGCCCTTCGGCACGCCATCGAGGACGCTGGCATCGGGTTTTGAGGCCTTTTCCTTCGCTTTCTGTTTTTCCCAGCTCTGGAATGCATGTTCGGAGTCTTTCACCCGTGTTTCACCGAAAACATGGGGGTGACGGCGGATCAGCTTTTCATTCAGTGCTTTTGCCACTTCCACGAAGTTGAATGCCTTTTGCTCATCGGCCATTTCCGAGTGCAGGAGCACCTGCAACAGCACGTCTCCGAGTTCCTCGCGCAGGCGTCCGAGGATCTGCTCCTTTCTGACGTCTTCGGGCTTATCGATCTGATCGAGCACCTCGATGGTTTCGTAGGTTTCCTCGATGAAGTACTGGCGGATGGACTGGTGCGTCTGTTCGCGATCCCAAGGGCAGCCGTCAGGCGCGCGCAGGCGATGCA
Organism: Bdellovibrionales bacterium GWB1_55_8; assembly: GCA_001769835.1. Lineage (GTDB taxonomy): Bacteria > Bdellovibrionota > UBA1018 > UBA1018 > UBA1018 > GWB1-55-8. Next base: position 65,937 of record MEPR01000039.1, on the reverse strand, counting down.
CGGTTTGAATGAGTTCTTCGATGGGTTTCAGGACGTTCTGGTTTTCCTTCGGCAGGCTGTCTGCCGGACTTTGGGGGGCTTCGTTCTTGTGAGTCATGGTTCTTCGCTGTATATCACGCCACCATGGCGAGCCCAAAAAGAAGAACTGAGACCCGGTCCAAACCCAAAACATCCTCATCGAAGCCTGAGTGGCCCCGGCTTGCCCGAAGATTGCTTGCGGCGAATCTGAAGAAAGCCAGGAGCCTTCCGAAACTCCGAAAACTCGGGCCCAAGCACGAGTGGGTCACGGGGGTTCATCTCGTCGGCACCGCTGAGATGGCGCGTTTGAATGAGTTCTACCGCGGGAAAAAGGGGCCGACGGATGTCTTGAGCTTCGAAGCTCCCGAGGTTTTCCGCGAACAGGGCCTCCTGGGTGAATTAGTGATCTGTCTTCCCGTCATGAAGAAGCAGGCGCGTGAAATAGGGCATCCTGCCAAAGAGGAGCTACGGGTTCTCCTCGTGCATGGCCTGCTTCATCTGCTGGGTCAGGATCACGAAGGCAAAGGACCCAAAGCACATGCACGAGGCCATGAGATGGCGGCTTTTGAGGCAAAGCTTTTGAGCAAGGCGAAGCCGGGCTTGATTAACCGCGCAGGCTCAAGTAAACCCAAAGCATGAACTTACAGCAGACGGGCACATCGATTCTTGCCCCCCATGAAATCCGCGAGCGGCTGGCGACGATGCGCCAGAAGCTCGATTTCCTACGAGACTCTCTTTGACCTCCCGGTCAAAACTCGCCGGATCGAAGAACTTGCCGATTTAAGCACCCAGGAGGGCTTCTGGAACGACAACCGTCGCGCCCGCACCCTCACCACGGAAAAAACACGCCTTGAGGACGAGGTTCGTGAATTTCACGAGCTGCAGACCGGCTTGAGCGACGCTGAAACGCTTTACGAGCTCGCTCAGTCGGAAAACGACGAAAGCAGCATGCGCGAGGTTTCGGCCCTGATTACAAGCCTCGCCGATCAATTTGAAAAAGTTGAATTCCACAAGATGCTTGCTGAAGAGCAAGACCCCAAAAACGCCATTGTGACGATCAATGCCGGCGCGGGCGGGACGGAGTCTCAGGACTGGGCGCAGATGCTCCTTCGGATGTACCAACGTTGGGGCCAGGCAAAAGGATTCAAAGTTGAACTGCTTGATGCGCAGCAGGGCGAAGAAGCGGGAATCAAGAGCGCAACTCTGACGATCAGCGGTCCGTATGCTTATGGGCTTTTGAAGTCCGAAGCCGGCGTGCATCGCCTGGTCAGAATCTCTCCTTTTGATTCGAACGCACGTCGCCATACCTCGTTCTCCAGTGTCTTCGTCAGTCCCGAAATCGACGATGACTTCGAGGTTGTCATCAACCCGGCCGACCTTCGCATCGATGTCTATCGTGCAGGCGGCAAGGGGGGGCAGGGCGTGAATACGACCGATTCAGCGGTCCGGATCACCCATCATCCATCCGGCCTGGTCGTGACCTGTCAGCAGGAACGTTCGCAGATCAAAAATAAAGACCTGGCCATGAAAGTTCTGCGTTCACGACTTTACGAGCGCCATTTGGAAGAAGAGCGGAAGAAGCAGGCAGCCATTGAAGATTCCAAAATGGATATCGCCTGGGGCAGTCAGATCCGCTCCTATGTGTTGCATCCGTATAAAATGGTAAAAGATCATCGGACAGGCTTTACAATGCCGGTTGCCGACAAGGTCCTTGATGGCGATTTGGACGGGTATATCAAATCCTTCCTGACCTGCCGGATCACGGGTGAATGGGCCCGGGGCGGCGGAGCGGATCTCGAATAGTTTCGTTTTCAACTTCAGTTTTGTCGGTTGACAAGAGTTTGGGGTTCGATTACTTGATTATCTCACGTCAGTGAAATGCGGGGGCGTAGTTGAGTCGGTTACAATGTCGCCCTGTCACGGCGAAGGTCGTGGGTTCGAGTCCCATCGCTCCCGCCATTTACTAAGACGTGAAATAAGGCCAGGTCTTCGGACCTGGCCTTTTTTGTTTCCGGGCTATAGATCCTGAATAGATGCCTCGATACAAAAAAGTCTATGAATCTCATGCGAAGACCTATGAAGCTCTCGTCTATCGGGAGGACTTTCAGGGGAATATTCTCCCCGCTATAGAACGAATCTCCCCGCTTGCTCAGAAAGAGGTTGTCGAATTCGGTGCCGGAACAGGACGTCTCACCAGACTGATTGCTCCAAGATGCAAATTCATTCATGCCTTTGATGCTTATCCAGCGATGATCGATGAGGGACGCGCCAGACTTGGCGTGCTTGGAATTGAGAATGTTTCGTGGCGAGTCGGCGAAAATAGAGCCATTCCGGTCGAAGATGCTTCGGCGGATCTGACAATTGCGGGTTGGACATTCGGACATTGCACTTCCTGGTATCCCGATGCCTGGAAAGAGCATGTTGCATCAGCGGTGAAAGAGATGGAACGAATTAGCCGGCCGTCGGGGTTCGCTATCATTTTGGAGACACTGGGTACGGGACATGAGTTGCCGGTGGAGCCCAATGAAAGGCTCTTCGAATATTACTCGTTTCTTGAACGCGAGTTCGGGTTTGCACGAAATTGGATACGAACCGATTATCGCTTTGATTCAAAAGAGCAGGCCGATGCTTTGACCGAAGCATTCTTCGGGAAAAGGTTTCCGCTTCTTATGGAGGCAAATGGCGGCGCTATCCTTCGGGAATGTACCGGAATCTGGCATTGCCAGTTTTGATCAGAGGGTAGGGCTGAATTCCATTAATCATTGCAGTTGAATGGGTCATAGGAAGCGGGAATTGAAGCTCATTTCTTCGACCGGAATTTCGGTTTGGACTAAGTCCTAAAAAAATTCCGGTTTTCATCCGAAAGGGGTCTATGGATGACCGCTCGCCCGAGCCTGCTCGTGTTGTTTTGGTTGCGCACAACGATCCTGTATCCAGAATAGCGATCTGTAATGAATTTGAAGCCGCAGGTTTCCATGCCATTGAGGCATCGGATGGTTTTGAAGCGCTGGCTCTTTTTTATCCCAGATTCTTCGCCGGTGTCGTGACAGCCTTCGAAATGCCGCGAATCAACGGCGCGCACCTTGTCCACGCATTGAAGCGTTGCGAAGAGGATGTGCCGACCATTTTAGTGGCCGATGAAAAAGCGGATACCCTGCTGGACCTGTTGATCTACCCATCCTTTCTGGCTGTTCACAAAGCTCATCCTCCCAGCGTTATTTTTGGTGCGCTCGACGCACTTCTTTCCACTCCTGCAGAGAAGGTTTTTGGAAAGCCGCGGAATGCCTTTCGAGTCCGGACAAAGTTGAAGGCTTCAGTGGATCAGTTTGGAGCAGGTACCATCAGCAATCTGTCCATGATGGGCGCCGGTCTCACAACTGAACGGCCGATTCCTTTGAATACCCGCCTTAAAATCCAATTCAGTGGTCCTGGTCTGCGTTTGACGAGCGTGACGCTGGAGGCTGAAGTGGTGTGGGCTCGTACGTCCGAACAGAAAAAGGATAGGTGCGAGTTAGGTGTGAAGTTTGTAGATGTACCTCCGAAATACCAGCCAAAGCTTCGCGCACTTTTGATGCGAGAACTCAGCAGATCGAATCAGGTCTGGCATTCACCTATGTGAATTTCGCGTCCATCGGAATCGTCGCCACCACCAGGGTGGTGTCGTCATCCGGATTTTTGGCGTTTTCAGCAAGGAACCGGACGAATTCCGCAAGTACCGCGTCGCAGATGCGATCCGCATCTGATCCATTCTGTTCAGCAACGTTTGCCATCGTCGCCATCAAAGTCTTTCGATCGAGACACTCACCGGTCGGATTTCTGCACTCAACCAGGCCATCGGTGTACCAGAACACCACATCGCCCGGAACGAGCTGAAACTCACCGGGAGGAGGAAGGTCACTGATCTGACATCCCAGTGAGGGTAGGCGCCCGTCGGTGATCACTTTGAAGGACTTGGTCGGGTTACTCGCCGCATCCGGGCTCTTGCGATAAACGTAAATTGCGCGATGAGCGGCATTCAGGGTTTTCATCATTCCTGTTTCAAGGTCAATCGAGGAAAGAACCATCGTCATCGAGGCGTGCTCGCCTCCGGCAGCTCTGACAGCTCTATCGAGATTTTTGAGCAATTTATCCATCGGAGGGGTGTGGATGGTCTGTGATTCATTTTCGACGATGTCGCCGACAGAGATGGAAAACGCGCCGTAGGCGGCAGCAGTCACCAGGGCCGATGAGACGCCGTGGCCCGTGACATCGCCCTCGGCGACGAGAAGATGTTTTCCGATTTTTACGTACTGCCACCAATCACCAGCGCACTCCGTCGCGGCGATCGCTTTTCCGGCCAGGCGTATATTCGGATGGCTGAACCCTTTTTCCGGAAAGAACCGGTTCTGGACAGCTTGAGCCGTCTCAAGCTCTTTTTCCATCCGCACCTTTTCGGCGGTTTCGGCCATGAGCTCTTTAATCCGCTCCGACATCTTGTTGAAGGACAGGGCCAGACCTGAAATCTCGTCTTTGCCTCGTGTTGCATCCACGCGTACGGAGAAATCCCCTAAAGCCACTCGCTGCGTCGCGTGCCACATTTCGCTGAGTCGGCGTGTGAGGCCGCGAGCAAACACGTAAGTGAGTGCGATGCTCATCAGCAGAATGCTGATGCCTAAAGCGATTGATCGTTGCACAAGTGCGCGGGCGGCATGGAAAGATTCCTCTTTGGAAATCAGGCCGATCACCATTGCGTCCAGCTTCGCAAGTTTTTCATAGGCGACGATGAACTCTTCGCTCCCGCGGGACCAATCTCTTGCACCAGATGAAAACTCCGAGCTGAGCAAGGTGTTCACCAGAGTGACTGACTCGGGGTCCAGGGCTGGTGACCCCTCGGTTCCAGCGAGCGGCTGGCCTCGTGAATTCACGACCATGAGTTTGAAATTGCTCTCTCGCTTCTCGAATACTTTCCGGTTCAGTTCAATTCGGGATACCGCCAGGAACGGCTTCCCGGCTGCATCCACCAACCTCAATCCGACAGGAATTGTCTTGGAGTCCGGGGTCAGACTGCCGGTCGCAAACTCGTTTTTTTCAAAATAGAGGGGGGACCAGCCCAAGGCTTCCAAACCCGCTTGTCTTGCGCTTGCGTCATCTGAAAAATTGGAATCGGGTTTGAAGTGCTCGCTATTCAAAGGACGGAAAATGGCGAACCCGGCGATTGACAGAGCATTCTGATGACGCTTGAAAAAGCGCTGGACCGCATCAGCATTGGACTTCGGAAGCGCGGGATTCACCAGATTCCCCATCAGTAAAAAGGTGGAGCGCAACCGTTCCAGCTGGGAGTCGATCTGGTCGCCTGCCGCTTTCACCTGGGCGAGGTTGTAATCGTAAATATAGGAAGTCTTGTCTTTGACGATCAGAGACGTTCCCACGAAAAGGTAACTCAGTAGGCTTATGGCCAGGGCGGCGACAAGCAATGCTAGGATTTTTAGCCTGATGGAAATCAAATCTTATCTCCTGTGTTTCTAATTCGTCAGAATCGACGAACTTCATTAAGAAATTCGTTGATCGCCCGATAAATAGGACACGGAGAATCTCAGTGCCTTTGACGACCCTAGCAACAGCACCCTTGCCGCATGCGTTGAAAACAGGCCCGCTCCATTGGGCTTGGGTGATCACCCTTTTTTGCGCTGGTCTGATCGGCTTTTGGCTTGTTCTCGACGGGGCCTACTGGAATGAGGATGCCTCTCTTTTAGATCCTTCACAGTCAGCAGGGGTTCTCCGGAGAGAGAAGGGTGCCGTGCGCCAGCGTTCCGAGAAAAGCTGGGTCTGGAGAGATATCGGGGACCAGGAGTATCAGGTTGCACTGGGAGATACGGTTTTCACCGGAGAATCCGGTCACGCGCTCGTTCGCCTGGCGTCCGGTTCTGAAATTGCGATCACGCCTCATTCGTTGATCACGATTCAGCAGGAGGAACGGGCGGCTGTCAAATCGGGTTGGCTGGCGCGCCTTGCGGATCGATCGGCGGCAGGCCCCGCTCGCCATACTGTGGAAATCAAGCAAGGCCAGGTAAAACTGCGGCTGACACCGAAGATGGCGCCCTTGAGAATCAAATCGAACAACACGGATTACAAGCTGGAATCCGTTTCAGCGAATAGCTCAGTGGAACTGAGTGTCGATCCGAAATCCGCCGGCGGACTGCAGTTAACGACCGGTTCGGAGTCGCAGATCAAGATCACCGAGGAAAAGCCTGACTCGGCGATGCCGAAAGCCGCGGTGGTGGTGGCGGCAGGCCATACTGCCGTCATTCAGAAAGAGCAGGAAACCCGGGTCTATGATGTATCGCTGCGACCCTTGAGGCCTGGAAGTGGCGAAGCTCGATACATCAACCCGGCGATCGCAGAATCGTTTCCCGCGGAATTCGAGTGGGAAGCGATCGACAGGGTTCCTCCCGGAGCAACGCTATCGCTGGAAGTGCAAGAGACTGAAACAAATCACAAGACAAAACAAAGGGTCGATCCGGAGAGCGCGAAGGCAACGCTTTCTGTCAGACCGGGTAAATACCAATGGCGGCTTGCGTTCGACAGCCCGGATCAAAAACAGATCACCAGTTCCTGGATGACCTTTTCCGTTCTGGGCCTTGCTGCTCCTCAACCGATGGCACCGGCGAACAACTCGCGTTTCACGACCCTGACTAGCGAGGTCTCTGATCTGGAAATCAGCCTGTCCTGGGGTCGTGCTCCAGGCGAGGCAAAGACGGAAGTCCAGATCGCGCGTGATTCCACTGACTTCCAGGGTCAGAAAGACTCTCGAGTAACAGAGCAATCGAACTTAAGGCTCGATTTGCCCCTTGGAAGATATTTCTGGCGAATCAGGTCGGTATTGCCCGACGAACAGGTCTCACCCTGGAGCGAGACTCTCCAGTTCACGGTGGCTGCCCCTGCGGCGATTCCAAGCCCGCTTCCGATTGCCGTTCCGAGTCCGGTTCCGGCACCGCGTATTCTGCCGAAATTGGCGGTGAATACACCTGCGCTTTCGACCCGTCTTCGATCTGCCGATGAACTGCAGAAAGTTCCGCTGATCATTGAATGGAACTCCATTCTGGAGGCCAAGGAATACCGCGTTTCGCTTTTTGATGGATCCAAGGCCGTCTTCAAAAACCGCGCAACGTCTGAACCGCGGCTGCACTTTTTGCTTGATTCAATCAGCGGGCAATACAGCTACGAAGTGACTGCCTTGCTTGAGGAAGGTGCCGTCATCACCAGTGGGCGAGTTAATCTGCCGCTCGAACTCGCCGCCCCTGTATTAAAATTGCCGGACGATGGTGCCGTATTGGACGGCGACTTTGTTCTGACCTGGGAGAGAACCCTTGCAACGAAAAGCTACCAGATTCAGGTTTCCAGTGATCAGGATTTTTCGACCACGGTGGTGAACGAACAGGTCATAAATAACTTTTACTCGTTCTTCGAGCCTCGGGCGGGCACCTATCACTGGCGGGTCAGAAGTCAGTTGAAGGATCTTGATAGCGGGTGGAGTTCGACGCGAAGATTTATTGTAAAATAGCATGAAAGTAAACAAATTCAGATTGAGAGCATCAAGAGCGCTTGACACGGGATATGTTTAACTGAAAGCTTAGTTCTCATGAGCAACCCGGAAATCGTCGCCGAAAATGGACAATTCAAGGTCGAGTTGTATCTGAATGTTGAAGGTAAAACCGTGGAGCTGCGGCCCATCGGCGCGCTTAACGAAAATTCGAAGCTCGATCTTGTATTTGACCGTCTTTCGAAGCTGAGCGAGGACATCAAAGAAGTTGTTTTTGATCTTCAAGGCGTTGTTTCCGCGAACTCCATCGGGATACGCGCATGGCTCTTCTTTATTGAGAAGATCGAACCGCGCATGAGTCTCAGGTTCGAAAAAGCGAGCGAAACCTTTGTCGATATGGCCGGCATTGTTCCGAACATTTTCGGAAAACGCGGCAAGCTTGTCTCATTCTGCGTGCCCTACCAGTGTGCGAATTGCAAGAGACGGACCTTCGAGTTTTTCAAGCCGGAGGACATCAAGTACGAGGATGGATCTCCGCAAGCACCCGAAGCTCACTGCAAAACCTGCAACAGCACGTTGGAATTCGACCAACATCCTGACGAGTATTTCGGTTTCTTGAAAAATTTTTCCGGCTCCAAGGCCAAGGGGTGAGTTCTTCCTCGCTAACCGGACTCTGAGCGTTTTGACGGCAGCGAGACGAAAACGAGGGCTCCCATAATACCGGCCGCACCGATGCCCTGCCACGAATTCAGGCGTTCGCCGAGAATCAAAACGGCGAGTGCTATTCCGGTAATCGGCTCAAGCATGCTGAGTATCGACACTTCCCAGGCTTTTAGTTTTTGAAGTCCGGCCAGGAAGAGTGTCATGGCGCCGACCGTACCCAAGAAAACAATGGCAAGCATTGCCCGCCAGTTTTCCGTGAGTTGAACTGTGACATGCTCCAGATCCCTCTGATGAAGCGCTGATAAGGCGATTCCAGCGAAGCTCAAAATATACGTGATCGAAACAAGAGGGGGGATGCCCTTCAGAAACCGGCTCGATACCAGAATGTAGGCGGAGTAGAAGACCGCTGATCCGACTCCAAGAAGCAGGGAACTGACCCTCTCCACCGAAAATTCGTCCCAGACGAGAAGTACCAGTCCGATCATCGCTAATGGAAGGGCCGGCCACTTCTGTCTCGGGATTTTCTCTCCCAAAAACATCCATGCAAGAAGGGAGACGAAGATCGGGTACAGGTAAAGCAGAAGGACGGTGAGTGAAGCAGACATGCCCTGGAGCGCTAGAAAAAAGCATGAGGAAAAAAGCGCATATCCCCCGGTGCCCAGGCCAGCGCACAGCGCGATCTCACGCGGGCGCAGCCGCCAGTGTCTGGGAAACAGAATCAGGACAACGGGCCAAAGCAGGATGGCCGCGATGAGAAACCGGAGGCTCAGCAGTTCTCCTGCCTTCACGCCATTTTCAAAAACCGATTTACCCGAAACCCCAAGGACGCCGAAAAAGACTCCGGAGAGCATGACCTGAGCGATGCCGATCTGTCGGGGGTTCCGGTTCATGAGGGAGGGGCGGGTCCCGTAGTTCAAAAGTACAACCTCAAGGCCGTGTAAGCTGAACGGGGTAGCTTCCGAACTCGCTCTGACCTTCCGTGGGTACGTCCAATCATCCGAATTGAACAGGTGAACGAAACTGTCAAAATAGTGCCATTGTCGTAAACTTTTGCAATCCGGAAATGGGCGCGATGTAAGGGTTCAGGAGTATATTTGATTTCGTTTCGCGCTTAGAATGATACGACCAGGGGGTTCCGTGTCTTTTCGGTCAATCTTCATGCTTTTGATGTGCTGGGCCTGCGTTCCCGGCCTGAGCGCATGGTCAGCGGGCAACCCCTGCATTATCCAACAGCTCGGTGAGTTGGAAATTGCCGCTTTGGTGGACCAGGTAATCACGAGCAAAGCGTATTGGCTCGATCCTCGGTTCGGTTCCTATCTGGAGTCCCATCCCGAAGAGGTCACGAACCTCGCGCGCAGTTGGTACGGATCAGAGATGTTCCCGCAGATGATCTATCCTCGGTTTCGTGAAGTCCTCGGCGAGCGGCGCGCGCATCTCATGCTCGATCCTCGGATTCTTTGCCGCACGGATTCTTTCCTGAGTTGGAGCAAGGAGCACCTCGCGAAAAATCCGAACGCTTCGGCCGAGCAGCTGCGGCAGGCTTTTGCCGCGACTCCGAATCTGCGTAAGAAGAGTAAAGTGTTCCGCGGAATGCGGTTGAATGACGAGGCGTACGCGTTTCGGCTGAAAGAGCAGGGAATCAAGTCGGCAGGATTGGCGTTCCAGGACGAGGCCTTCCTTCGCGAAAAGATGCTTCTCGAAATCAAACACAAGGGGACGACTGAACAGCGCCACGTACTCGGCTTTGGATCGGATCTTTTTAACCGACAGTTGAACAGGAATCTCGATCAGTCGATCCTGGTGTCTGTTTCAGACTGGATGGAGCTTGCGGCTTCTGTTGGCTACCATCACGAGCAGGCGGTTAAAGTGGCGCCAGGAGGCAAGCTTTATCTTTTCGAGATCGATATTCCTGAGTTCGAAGTGATTCGGCAGTCCGGGCCTCTCTTGCGGATGTCACATTCAAAGGGAATGGGCTCCTATCAGGTAGGTGAGAAGTCGATCGAGTTCGATCTTTTCAAGATCGAGGCATTCATTCCTTATGAGGTGAAGCCCGAGTGGATCACGGCCGTCCATCCGTACCGGGATCCGCCGCCTAGATGGGAGTATCGTCGATAGTCGGGCGAAAGAGTCCCGGTCATTCCGCAAGCAGGTATTCGATCACAACTGTAGTCTCATATGTGCCAGCGCCCGCGTTCGTGAAATCAGCTGCAAGCTGATAAACCGGAGTCGGCGAGAAATCAGAGAGCCGGAGCACGTTTTTATTCGCGGGAATCACGAAGGATTGAAGGGTGGCGGCGCCACTCGGCCCAAGCCCGATCGAGTATGAGGCGGAGTTCTGCAAACCGGAAGAAATCGGGGCGCCATACCCATCAGCACTGTTATACAGTCCCGCCCCATCCGCGCCGATCGAGGCCAAATGCCACGCTGAGTCTTTTCGTTTTCACAGAATCTTCACCATCCCAAATGAAATTATGGAAGAGTTAAAGTCTGGAACAAGGTGCGGTGCGTCAATTTAGGAGCAGCGGAGGCGGGTTCGATGCGAATAGAGCGCGTAAATCGGTTGTTTACGAAAATATTTATTCAAAATGAATTTATTTAAGAGAGCCTTTAAACCGCGAGAGCTGACGCACGTTGTCGCATTCGGGTTCCTATGATAGTTTGCGCGCGATGATGAAACTAGCGTTGGCTGGATGGGTAATGACTTTATCCTTGGGGCTGTCTTCCGCTTTTGGCGAGGAGTCGAGTTGCAACGACTGCCATACGATGATCGAGCGGGCCCTTCCTCATGAGCCCGCAGTAGCTGAGTGCACGATCTGCCACGTGACGCATGAAGAGGAGTCGCGGTTTCCTAATCGCCTGGTCGATGACATCAATCCTCTCTGTCTGACTTGTCACAATGAGAAAAGTATTGGAGTTCAGCCTGGCATGCGCGGGCATATCATCACCAACCATCCTCTCAGCGGAGCGAGTGATCGGATTCATCCTGAGAAGCCCATGAGCTGTGCTTCCTGTCATAATCCCCACAGCTCGGATCAGGAGACCCTGTTGCGCTATGATTTCAGGGATAAGGTCACGCCCTATGGAGGCAATTTCTGCGCTACCTGCCACTGGGATATCGCGATCGGCAGCAAGCCGCCAACGCCGCCGTGGAGTTCGCCCGAACAGAAGCCCTGATTAGCGTTTCTTGGATATTATTTTTTTCTTGGCTGGTTTTTTCCTGGGAGAGGGAATTTTGGTCAAGGCGTCGAACTCTTTCAGGCATTTTTCGAGCCCCGCGAGATAACCCCACATCTGGTGAACCTGTTCGTAGAGATCCCGGTTGTCGCCGGTCTGGTCGTCCTCGGCCTGGAGCTTCTTGAATTGAGCGGTCGCTTCTTGCAGGTGCTTTGAAAGCCAGATTCTGTAGGTGTCCATGGTCTCAGCCTACCACGAAGCCTGGCTGGCGGGAATGCCGTGCTGTTAAAGGCGTTGGAGAATGGCGTTCAAGACGGTGTTTTTTTCCGACAGCGTCGGGAAGAAGAAGTCAGGCCTGGCCTCGAGGATTTCCTGAAGGTGTTCGGCGCGACCCGTGCCCACGGCAATGGATCGCACGTTGATCGATTTGCCGCAGTTCACATCATGAACGGTGTCACCGATGATCACGACCTGTTTACCCGAATATGACTCTCCATATTCCTGCTGTACCCGCCGGACCGCGATTTCAGGAAGGCGGTAACGATCCCAATGGTCGTCTCCAAATGCTCCAACACCAGAAGCGAAGAACGAATCCAGTTGAACGGCAGCCAGTTTGATCCGTGCGCCTTCACGGACGTTCCCGGTGAGCAGCCCGAGGCGAATCTGCTTTTGAATCGTAAGCTCTTCGATCAGTTCACGGACGCCTGGAAGGAGACTTACCTCCGCGGTTCGTCCGTCTGCGATCGCGTCCCGGGTTCTGTTCAGATATCCAGAGAGAACCTGCTCTATCTTCAGCTCGGATTCATGCTGAGAGACCCAGGACGGAAGCATTTCCCTGCAGATCTGCCTATCTGTTTTCCCGCTGAATGCCACATGACAGATTTCGTCTTCGGGAAAAATCTCGGTGAAAGCCGCTTCGAAGCATTCGCGCCAGAGTTTGCCTCCGTTGAGGATCGTGCCGTCGATATCGAAAAGAACCAGCCGTTTCATTTGAGTGGGACGATATCACAGCCGAAGCCCCGCGCGAAGACGTGCAAGTGGACGCCCGAGCATATCAATAGAGATCAGGCCAAGTGCAGGCAATACGAAAAGAGCTGCTCCCAGGCGAGCGAACGTTGAACTCCAGAAAACAAGCATAGGCATGTCATAGCGGCTGATCAGCAAGCCACCGAGCAGGGCGCCCGCCGCGGCCGCGAGATTCCAGGAAATGTGACGAATGGAAAAAAGTCGCTGACGGTGTTCGGGGGATGCGTTCTCGCTCAGGTAATTGAAAACTGCGAGATCAAACACGGTCCAGATGACACCTCCGAAAACTTGCAACATCAGGATCCAGATGAAATTTGTCGAGAGTGTCCATCCGAGTGGAATGAGGGGCATGAGGAAACTTGAGGCCAGGAGGGGTTTTTCGTAGCCTATGCGGTCTACTAGCTTTCCGACAGGTGCCGCCGAGGCAAAGCGCGCCAGAACAAGTGCGGCAGCGGCGGCCGCAAACGGAAAGTAGCCCATGTGAAGATTCTTCAACATGAACGGTGTCTGATACGGGCCGGAGATGGTCACGGCAAACCCCATCGCGGAAAAGAAAATCGCGGCCTTGCGGATCTCCGGATTTTTCGCGCTGTATTTCAACAAGGCCATGGGTCCGAGAGCACGTGCGGGTGGATTGTAAGGGACATTGGGTTGCAGGATCAGGTGCCGCAGTGAAAGAAGTTTCGCCGCAAATCCGAGAAAAAAAACGGCGCAAAACGCGATTTGCATTCCCTTTATTCCAGTGGCAGTTGGCGTGAGGAATTGAAGAAGTCCGCCGCCAACGAGTAATGCAAGAAATTGAGCAGGGTAAGTCCGCTGATTCCTGACCCCGTAACAAAACCCGCGGCGGCGCCTGGGAAGAAGCGAGGCGATCCACGAATTCCAAACCGGTCCGGCGAGCCCGCCGAGCGCCGTGAATATAAACATGGCGATCATGAACGGGAGCAGTCCCGCGTTTGACAGAGCCATGAAGACCATCAGAAATAGTGTCACTGCCTGCAGGGAGACGCCCGTGAGGACCAGTGGCTTGGGTCCGCCCGCCAATTTGACCAGGCGATCGCTCCAGAGCTGGAACCAGCATCCCGCGAAATTTTGTGATGATGACAGATAACTGATGTACTGAGGGAACGGGGTGAGCGTGCTGGCGAACGAATGAAAATTCGTTTCCGCCGCGCCCTCGCAAATTGAAGCCCAGACGCCATCCCCGACAAAATGCCTGAGCCTGTTCCTGCGTGACATCCTGTGTATTTTCGCGACATCCCATCCTTGGGGTGCCCTGCTCTCCCTCCTTGATCATCAAGCCGGGGGGCGGCATTTGAGAAGAGGGGGGGGGAAGAATTTTTTTGCCAAACCGTGCGCCAAGTTAGAGCGGCCTGCTTGCACTCTGTTTACTTACGAAACCTTCCGCGTCCCAACCACCTTAGGAGCGTTCAGGTCGGCGCGCTCGTGACGTTTCTGCGATTCCGGCAGATGCTGCCGCCGCGACATGAGGCCGATCGCGCGTCTCACAGGGTTTGCGCGAGGCGAAGCAACTTCCCAGAATTCCGCGCGTTCCACGCTCACCCGAAGGAGAGCGAGATCCGGATCCTTCAACCCTTTGGGAAACCAGGCCTCAAATTCGGGACGCCAGAATTTCTCGATCCGCGTGGAATCGTGCACGAGCTCGCAACCTCCCGAGAAGGAAACGAAGTGTCCATGCACGGCATCAGAGTAGGTGACGCTGGCGCGAGGGTCGTTCATTACCTCATTCGCCTTCGGCGAATTCTCATTGATCAGAAACCAGAGTTCGCTTTTTATGGGCTCTTCGCTAAAAATGCACGATGCTGTCCGCATCGGTCGGCTGCGCAGCGTACCGTCCGGCTCGACTGTCGTGAGCATGGCCACAGAGATTTCATCAACCAGTTGTTTCAAACGTGCGTAATCCATTCAGGAAGCCTCCCTGATAAACCAAATGATAAACACTAGTCCGCAACGGATGTGCCACCGGCGCCAGCAGCCCGCTTTTGAGACCGCCGGGGCGCTGAAGGCTTTGCATCCGGGCGGGAGCGCAAGGTTTCGACCGCACTTTCCATGACGTCTTTGGCTCCTTCAACCACGTCGAGTGCCTTGTCCTGAATGCGCATCGGCAGTTCGAGGCCGATTTTCACCGGGTCCAGTGCGGGGCCTTCCTGGCGCCAACGGCGCACGAGTGGTCTCGGAAGTCCGGTGTCGGACAAGTGAGAAAACTGCGGCAGAGCCTCGCCATAAGGAGGTCTATGCGGTTTTGGAATGAGTTCCAGCTTCTGCATGACCTTAAAGACGTCGACACCCGCGGTGACCAGGTAATTCCTGTAACCGGCGCTCACGTCCAGGCCCCATCCCAGATTGAATATCCAGGGTTTGGTCTCGACTCCGATCGTGAAATGCAGGCGATCAAAGGCGTCTGCGACGCGAACCGCCTCATAGTAAAGTCCTGAGAAAACAGTCGCGCGCAGTTCGGGAAAATCAGCGAACTGATAGGCGCCGCCGAATCGCGGGTGAATCGTGAGCGCTTCGCCGAGCATGACTGAGTTGTCTCGCAGAGGCGCCGCGCCAGGAGTGGCGCCCATGACAAGAAGGCTGAAGTCCGCGCGAAAAAAGCGATTGGGTATCCAGCCGAGGCCCGCCCCCATGCGAGCAGGCACCAGGATCGGTTGGAAGAAATCCGAAAGTCCGGGCAGATCCCGAGCTGTATCCCCGCCGAACATGAGTGAGGGCTGAAACGCCAGTCCCACAAGAAAACGTGAGGGAAGCTGCAGCATGGCTCCCAGATTTACGCCGACGGCATAATCATGGTTCGCGGTAGCCGGTGAGAATCCTCCGAGCGGTCTGAATTCGGTTTCCGATTGGCCCAGGATCAGGCCGGCCCCCAGCGAAAGCTGGTTCTCAAATAGCACGCGCGCGATCGACATCCGGAATTCCCGAATTGAGACGTTCAGGGCGGCAGGATCCGCGAGGGCGGCGGGCTCCAGTTCATATTGACTGGCTTCGCGGTAGGGAACTCTGTAACCCATGCTGAAAGCCCAGGGATAGGTGCTGAGCGCGCCCCCAAAATTCGTGGTATGCACCGAATTTTTGAACTCCTGGATCCGATCGTCATGTGACCAGTTCGTCGTCGCGTTGAGATCAGCCTGGTTCAGCGTCATGGCCAGACCGGCGGGATTGTCCGTTGCTGCGATGAAAGTATCTCCCAACCCGAAGGTCGCCCCCGCCATCCCGACAGTCCGGATGTCGCCGTGGACCGTGGTTCCGGAACCGCTGTAAGGATTCGTACGAATGGAATAAGGGAGGAGAGCGGCTTGTGCGCTTGTCCCGAGCAGCAAACTTGCTGAAACGAGGAGTGCTCGCGGCATGCTCAAAATCATCGTGCAAGGTTACCGTCGAGCTCCACGGGAAGAAAGCGATTCCACGAAAAACAGTCTTGTTAGATTTTTGTTTTGACGCAATCAGTCGGCCGATTTGCGTTCGACAATGTCAGCCGTCTGACGCTAAACTAACGTCATTGGGGGGATCGAATGAATCGACACGACTTGGGCTTAGGTCTGAAGTTTTTGCTCCTGCTGCCGCTTCTGTTGGCTTTCAATGGTCACGCATGGGCGAAACCCAACCTTGAAGATTGCTTGCGTCTGACCGAAGGAAATGGCGCGAGCATTGCCGCTGACGTGATCCGGGTCGTCGATGGCGACACGATAAAAGTCGGGATTTCAGGCGGCCAGCTCAGCGTGAGGATGCTGTCGATTGATACTCCTGAAACGAATTTTCAAGGCAAGAACCAGGGCGCTTGGGCCATGAAGGCCTCCGCGTTCCTGGCTCGCCAGGTTGCAGCCGGTGACGAAGTCGAGATCGAGTTTGAAGGTGATCGTTGCGACAAGTTCGGCCGCATTCTGGGTCATGTGCATTACGATGGCGTGCACCTGAATCGCCTCATGGTGGAACAGGGATATGCGGTTAATTATTGCATCTATCCGAACTTCCGCTACTGCGCGGATTTTGGCGCGCTGGTGGCCAGGAATATTCAAGCGCGAAGGGGAATGTTCAGTGACCCCTCCGTGGAGATTCCCTATGTCTGGCGCCGCACGATCAGTCACCAGCCCTGGGACAAGTTCACCGGCAACATCGAAAGCAAGGAAGTGTTTGCGAAGGACGAGATGAGCCGCGTTCCGGTCGCGTGGCGGGTCTTCTTCTACAATGAAGAGGATATTTTGCCGCCTTATGAGCTGGTGGATTGATCTACCGGTCTTATTGCGGTAGCCCTCGGCAGCGCGGATCCGCAAGAATTCTAAGAACTGTTTTTATTGCGGTTTGATCGGGGCATCTTTGAACTGCTCGATTCCAGCTTTTCTTGCTTATGCGCAACTTGGCTGGTTCCGGATTCAATCCAAGCTGATGCGCGGTCTGAACCGTCAAGTCGCGGAGCTTTCCTCGCTGCAGAATCATGGGTTCTCTACGTGCCACAGCACAGGCCAACAAGATGAACGTCATGTCGGCTGAAATGGGTTCGCCATTGCGCGGGGTTCGGATCATCGGTGTTCCTGTCGTTGCAACACTGGGGTCACTCGAAATGTGTTGATGCATGACCCTGCCCAGTTGTGGCAGGGGAGCGCCGTACGTTTTCGCGAGCATCGGCAAATCAGGCCAGACGTCTATCGCACAACCGGCAATATCGCGATGCGTGCTCCATTCCCACTGAAGCGGATCGGCCGCTAGGCCCGCTCGGCAAGGGTTCAGGTGTACATAACGGATCTGCCGTTTAAGATGATGAAAGTCAGGAACTTTGCGCGGTTCGGGTATCGCGGACCAGATATTCAATTTGGGTTGAAATCGCTGAGTCCAAGCGCGCAGTTCCACACCGAGATCCCATCTTGCGCGAGCCGGGTGGTCGACAAACAAGAGGATATGAAGGTGATTTGGCATGAACACACATGCTGCGATTTTAGGAAACCGCTTCTGAAGCCGGTGCCAGAGATCAGCGCACGCATCTCGATCTTTGAGAGGTGTTAGAGTGGGCAATGCTCGCGCAACAAAGTGATAGGCATGAGTCATGAAAAATGATCATGCATAACGTGGACTGTCTGCGGACCGCCTATGCCGTTTAGGGCGTGCGTTTGCAGACGCTCAGACTGTCTTCCCGACTCGGCCTGGTTGAGTGACCGCATTGGGCCCGTTCACCAGGGCCGAGTCAGACTCGCCCGGCCTGAGTGACTTAAAAGAGCCCTTTCGAGTGGGCCGAGTACCGAGAGCGGAGCTTCCGACTAACTTGGATAATGGCGAGCGATCCAACCTTCGAAATCGCTCCACATCTGTTCCATGGAACGGGTGTTCTCGGCGATCGTTTCCGAGCCATGGACGATGCGAATCGTCGCGTCGAGTGCCGTTGCCTGAGAGCGGCCTTTTTCCGCACGAGCAAGAGCTTCTGAGATCGATTTCTGCGTGCGGCTCCAAAGTTCTTCGGCTCCCAGGTTGCAGAATTCCGCGAGTTCACGCCCTGAAAGGTCCTTGCCTGTGAGGCTGCGGATGGTGTCCCGGTGCGAGACGCTGTTGCCCGGGTTCCAGTAGTACTTCGCCAGCTCGGGCCCGATTGCCGGGTTATCAGCAAGGTAGCCGAACTTCTGCCTGAAATGCGAACGTGTCTGATACACGGCCATGTGCGCCAGAAGATAACCCTGATAGGAGCAGGCCGATTCGGCACCCAGCAGGTGAGGGATCGCCATTAGAGGACGGGGTGAGCAGTCGACGCCGAGAATCTCTCTTTCACAGCGGCGAGCCAGAGCCGTGATTTTTTCGGGCGTGAGGTCCTGGTCCGGCATGGAGTAGAGGTGGCGTTCAAAAATGGGGACGACCAGGATTGAGCGTTCCTGAAACGCGCGGAATGGATGATCGAGTGTCACGAAGAGTTGAATGACGTCATCCGGAATGGCTGTGCCGTTTTCGTCCCGGCCGTAAAGTTTCAGCCAGTCTCCGTCACCTATCAGCGAGTCACAGAACATGGACTGTGTTTCCGCGTAGGCCATGGACGTGGGCGGATACTCTTGTGAGAAGCAAGGGGCATTCTGAGTGATGTTCGCGAAATGCGCCGCATGGCCACCTTCGTGAAACAGCGTCTGAAGCCCACGACGACCGCTGCCAACCTGGTTGGGTGTGGCATTGCTCGTGAAATTGATGCGCGCCGGACGCCATTTCCCCTGGTCAAAGAAGCAGGGTTGCGGTCCGTGCATGAAACCGTTTTCGTACTTGCCTGTGCGATCGAACAGATCGAGCTGAAGAGTCGCTCCCCGATAACTGATGCCGAGGCGGGCGAAGCTGCGGGACCAGTTCTCCAGAGATTTTGCGAACGACAGATAGGGATCCAGCTTTTTCTCTGCATCACCTGCGACAGCGTATTTGATGTTATGTGGAAGAAGGGCGCTTTGGCCTTTGAGTTTAGCGAGTTCCCCGAGCTGGCCGAAACACTGGTTACGGGTCATTTTCTCGAATTCGTTCAGGATCTGAAAAAGTTCACCGGAAGTCATGCTTTCGTTCTTGTGAACCCGATAATCGAAGTAGTTGTCGTATCCGAGCGTTCTCGCGAACTCGTTCCGTTTTCTGATCAGCTCGAGAAAGCCCTCGGCGAGAATCCATTGTTCGAGTTGGAGAAGCGCGTCGTGTGAGGTCTTACGCACACCCTCATTCTCGTTCGCCGCGATATTGGACGCGAGTACGTTGGTTGAAGCGGTTTTTTCCTCACCGTCCGCGGCTTTGTACGTCAGCTTCAGTTTGGCTCTTCTCTGGAAGATGGACGTTTCGAGGTCGATCAATTCCTTCTGAAGTTTCTGAGCGCGTGGATCTTCTATTGAGTGAGCGCTGAAAAAGTTCAGCCAGCCTTCCAGTGCCTTTCGTGAATCCCCGGTTTCCGGAGCATCGGGAGAAGCGCCACTCAGCGCCGCCAGCGCGGCGCGCACTTCCTGAAGTCTCGACGGATCACTGATGTATTCCTTGTAGCGCCCCTCCGCTGCCGGCAGAGCGTTCTCGTCTTTTTCGGTGCCCATGTAAGTCGTCCAGAAGACATCTTCCTTGGCTACGTGCAGATCGAGATATTCACGAGTGAATTGATTCGCGTTTTTCATGCGGCTGAAGATAGCGCCTTGCTCCCGATTGCACAAGGTTTGCAGCCGCTGGAACTGCTGGAGGAACTCTAATGGCCCACCGTACCAACGTCGTCTCGGTGAAAGAGCGGGTTGAAGCATCTGATTCGCCGAGGGAAGTCACGGATCCTGCCTGTGGCCGCAAGATCAATCCAAGGGATTCCAAGAACATGCTTTTTCGTGGTGACGACGTCATCTACTTCTGCAGCCGTGAATGCGAGATGAACTTCCTGAACCCTCCGAAAAAGAAAGCCTCCTGACGCTCCGGCGGCCCCCTACGGTTACCCCTGCTTGCTCCGGCTGACGCGTTGCTGGATCGCGCGCTTGGCTTTGTTCGAGAGCCGGTCCACATCCCGGTCAAAGCGGTGAGCCACGCCTCCGAATTCCTGCCGCCCGCGTTCCTGCGGGTTCAATCCGGACTTTCTTCGGGGGATCTGCTCCAGTTGCTGCGCTGCACTCGGACGGCCTTTTTGACTTTTCTGCATGGGCGATGTTACCTTTCCGCCCTTCTTGACGGGGCAAGACTTGCGCCACGAAATCCCCCAGCCGTATGGTGACCGGCATGATGGAGGAGCTTTCGCTGTTCGATCTGTTCCGCGCCGTCGCTCCGAAAATAGCTTTCGCAGTGCTTTGCGGCGGTGTCATCGGTCTTGAGCGTGAATTGAAGAGCAAGCCTGCGGGGATCAAAACAAATATTCTGATCTGCGTCGGAGCCATGCTCTACACGTGGATCTCGATTCTGATCTCACGGTCAGCGTCTGACGTGGGCCAATGGGGCGATCCGGCCCGGGTGGCCGCGCAGATTGTTTCAGGTATCGGGTTCCTCTGTGGAGGGGCCATCATTCAATCACGAGGAACGGTCCTTGGGCTCACGACTGCAGCCACGATCTGGGTCGTTGCCGCCATTGGAATCGCGATCGGCGTCGAGCGACTCGATATCGCGCTGTTTTCCACGGTCTCAGTATTGGTGGTTCTCGTCGTGATCAACCTGTTCGAGGATAAAATTCTGGGGCGTTCGCTCAGATACACCTGCGAAATTGTCCTCGAGGATCCGAAAGGCGAGGTTCGGACCGCCATTCACAAGTCGCTGGAAAGGAATGACCTTGAGCTGGACGACTTCGATATTGCCGCGCGAGGGGAACTCAGTGTGATCACCTGCAGGTACCGGGGGCACAGTTCCGATCAAAAAAAATTCCTGATAGATCTTCTGGTCACGACAGGAATCCGGGAAGTGAGGCAGCTTTGATCGCGCGCAGGGTGATCGTTTCGGGTCGGGTTCAGGGCGTGGGGTATCGGGCCGCGGCAGAGCGTCAGGCGCGAAAATATTCCGGGTTGCAGGGCTATGTGAAAAATCTGGAAGATGGCCGAGTGGAGGCGCTTTTCGTTGGCGAAACGTCCTCGGTTCTGGCTCTTGTTTCGTGGTGCAAGGAAGGGCCTCCTGCCGCGCAGGTGAGGGAACTCCGTGTGATCGAAGAGAATGTCGAGACCGCCAAAAATTTGTCGGGAGGAATATTTCAGGTCGCGTTGTGACGCAGCTAATGGTGATGGGGTCTTCGTGGCTTTCTGGTAAACTAAGAGACCATGGCACCCGTAGACACCCCGTACCTCATCAAGGCCTACCACGTTGCGGAAAGACTCAAATTAAAGGATCTTCGAGACCGCTTTTCCGCTGAAGTGATCGAATTTTCGAATTATGAGATGATCGTTCGTTACGCGAACGATTCTTATCTCTTCGTTTACAACTACGGCTCGGTGGTCTTTTTCAACGTTCCGGCGGAATTGCAGGAGAGGGAACTCAGCAAGATCCAGGAGTACCGGGTTCCTTCTGACCAGGGCCTTGCCACCGATGTTTTCTTCCTCGAAGTCCAGCCCGCCGCACCGGGCGCGGCGTCCGTTCCACAGGGTCCGAAAGTCTATTTTGACCGTGTGGTTGCTCCAGCACTTTCGTTTGAGATCATCAAGATCGCCTGCATGTTGCTTGCGGAAAGCACGGCACTTGAATACTACGAAGTACTGATTGAGAACCTGCTTGAAAAGACCAACCGCTACTCGAAAAAGCTCCAACAGCAAGGGCGCATGCTTGAGAGCAGCGAAGATCTTATTAAGTTCATCGGTCTTTGTCTGGACACGAAGCAATCCATTATCGCCAACCTTTACATCGTTGACTCCCCCGATGAGACCTGGGACAGCGTGGAATTGGATAAGTTGCACCAGGAACTCAAGGTGATGATGGATGTCGATATCCGTTATCGGGCACTCGAATATAAGATCAAAATCATCCAGGAAAGCGTGGATGTGATCGTGGATCTCTCCAAGAACAGGCGCGAAACCCTTCTTGAGATGATCATTATCCTGCTGATCGCCTTTGAAATCGTCCTGACCCTCATCAAATGGACCTGATCGGATGGTTTTCGGCCCTGAACATCAATTTCCTTGCAATAGCGGTAACTTGTCTTTAGCGTAAGACAGGAAGGGAAATATTTCGGAACACATTATGACAAAAGCCGATCTCATCAACATCATCGCGGAAAAAGCCCACCTTCAACACAAGCAGTCCGAGCTGGTCGTCAACATGGTCTTCGATATGATGTCGGACGCACTGAGAAAAGACGATCGTATTGAGATTCGTGGATTCGGTTCCTTCGTGAATCGAAGCTATGGTAGCTATCAGGGGCGCAACCCCAAAACCGGCCAAATCGTGCAAGTTCCCCCAAAGCGCGTTCCCTTCTTCAAGGTCGGCAAAGAACTCAAGGAAATGGTCGACTACATTGAAGGCAAGGCCACGCAGGCCACCTGAGTTCTAGCTCAAGCGAAGCCAGTAAACGACACCAACCGCCGCTGCAAGCAGCCAGCGGTAGGTGGCATATGTGCCAAGGCCTCTCTTCTGAAAAGTTCTCAGAAAACCGCCGATTGCCAGCAGTCCTGAAAAGAAAGCGACCAGAAACGCCGTTACGAGCGACAACCAGCTCAGGTCCGGGGCGGGCATTCCCGCATGGAAATCGAAACCCCTCAGCTGGTAAAAGGCGCTCGCTCCGAGAAGCGGTGTGATGACGAAACAGGTGAAGCGTCCGGCGGCTTCGCGGTTGTAGTTTCGTGACAGTGAGCCGATCAGAGCGCCCGCCTGAATCCCCGCGCCCGGAACAAATGCCAGAATCTGCAGAACCCCGAGAATGAGGGCGTCCGTCCAGTTCCAATCCGACATGCCGCGATTTTTCCTGCTGAAGGAATCGAAAAAAGTGAATGCGATGGCGATCACGACAAGAACTCCCGCGAGCAGAAGTGGTTGCCACTGAATTTCGGCGAGCCGCTCGTTGAAGTAGTACCAGGCGATGGCCGGCGGCAGGGAGATCGTGATGATGAAAAACGGAAGTCGCTCGTCGAGCGTCATGGGACGTTTTCGGAGCAGGATCACCTGAAGGAAGCCCGAGATAATGCTGGCCCAGTCGTGACGAAAATATACGAGCAAGGCGAGAAACGCCGAGAGTGCCAGCGTACCGGAGAAGTAGCCTTCCACCGCAGGCCAATCCAGGAAATAGGGAAGCAGCAAATGATGTGCTTCCGAACTCAGTGGGAGAAACTGAGTGAAGCCGTGAACGATTCCATAGATGATCGCTTGAAAGGTAGTCATAGTGTGTCGGATTGTATGCGGGAAACCGAACAGGTGACAGAAACATTTTGCGTGTGGTTCCATTTCGGCATCAGTTTTCCTGATGCAACCGGACTTTGATTTCCTTTTATTTGCCGTGAAAAACATGTTTTCAATTGACCGCAAAAACGTGCGCCGCGAATATACGATAACGAAGGTCCGGGATGTGAACAGGAGAAGATTGTGATCGAACGTTTCAAGAAGAATCGAGTGTTTAGGTTTCTTGCGTCACTGAGAATGGCGGTCATTCTGATGGTCGCGCTGGCGGTGATTGTTTCGGTCGGAACGGTGATCGAGAGCCGCTATAACGCGCAGATTGCCGGCATCCTCGTGTACAAGAGCGGGTGGTTTGGCGCATTGATGAGCTTGCTCTGGGTCAATATATTCTTTTCGACACTGATGCGTTTGCCGTTCAAAGCGCATCATACCGGATTCGTGGTCACTCATCTTGGCATTCTGATGTTGCTTGCCGGTGGAATGATCACGGGTTCGTACGGCATTGACGGTCAGCTTCGAGTTGTTGAAGGACAGGCGAGTAACATCGTCGGTCTGCCGGAACTCTCGCTCAAGGTGGCAAGCGCCAAAGCGAATACGCTTCAAAGCTATCATGTGAAGCGAAGCCTTGAACCCAAGGCAGGTGAGGATCTCGGGCTTTCCGAGCTTCAGGGCAAGACTGGAATCATCGTCGAAAAATACCTTCCTTTCGTGATTCGCGAACAGGGTTATGCGGATCGTGCGGGAGACGACGGTGCTCCGGCGATCAATTTCACTCTTGAGAGTTCGATGTTCGGGAGCACCGGCGAGTGGTTGCATGCCAAAGATCGGCCCGAAGGCCAGATCGGCCCGGCTCTGCTGCGTCTCATCGTGGACGATGGGAAAACCGTTCCGGTAAAAAACAAATCCAGATCGGCTCAAAAAGCTGCCCCGAAGAGTGACAGGCGCGTCGCAAGTGCCGGGTCTGTCCTGGTGGTACGGGACGCGTCAGGCGCGGAACTCGGGCAGTTTACCTTGGCCGAGCTGAAGAAATCTCCCCGCGCGGTGAAAGGTTTCAAGATTGAACTGATCAAGCAGTTCGAACAGGCTTCCGTTGTTGAAAACAGACTGGTGGAGCGGGGAGAAAAGGGCGCGAATCCCGCTCTGGAACTCAAGATCAGCGGAAACGGCAAAACGCTCCGTGAAGTGGCCTTCGCGAAGTACCCGGATTTCAGCATGGGCGGCTCGGCGGACATCGGTATCCACCTGGAATATCGCGTCGCCGGAACAACGGGTCAGTCCGAAGGCGCAATGCCAGGCGGTCACCCGGCTGTCGGCGCCGAAACGAGGCATAATCACCCCGATATGGCTGAGACCGCCGGATCAGGGGTTGCCTCATCCGATAACCGAATTGAATTTCGGGTGTCCGCGGCAGAGTTGAAAAAAACAGGCAATGAGCCGCTGCCGATAAAGGTGGTTCTCTACAAGAATGGCAAACAGTTTTTCGAGAGACTCGTCAATAGAGGGGAGACGATTGAGACTCCCTGGATGGGCATGAAAATCAAGCTCGACTCCGTCATGCGGAATGCCGTGGCGGTGGACCAGGTACGTCCGGCCCAGATGCGGCCTCGTTCGCAGCTTGCGGAAAGTGCGCTTCTGGTTCGTCACTCTTCAGAGGATCCCTCCGCGGCTGTCTGGGTGGTTGAAGGTGACTTCAAGACCGTCGGTTCAGGCGATAACTCCTATGAGGTGTTTTACGGGATGGAAACGGTCGATCTGCCGTTTTCGATCGAACTCGATAAATTCGAAAAAGTGGATTACCCAGGTACCGAGACTCCCATGAGCTTCCAAAGCACCGTTCGCGTGGATGGCAAGGGGGATTCGATTTTGATTTCGATGAACGAGCCGTTGAAAATGCAGGGTTTCACACTCTATCAGTCGAGCTATGAAATGGGCCCGGGAATGCCAACGGCCTCCATCTTCTCGGTGAACCGGGATCCCGGACGTGGTGTGAAATATCTTGGTAGTCTGGTTCTTTGTTTAGGTATAGCGATTTTCGCGATTATGCGCAGCAGATGGTATACGGGTTACCGTCAAAGGAGATTCATGAAAACGCAGATGGCTGTCTTGTTGATTTCGATTTTTTCCGTACTGGGGGCGCCTTCAGCGACATGGGCGGAAACAGCAGGTATGCCCGCTACGGATCCTCACGCCGGGCACAATCATGCTCCTGGGGAAGGTGACCATGCGCCCGCGATGCTCACGGCTGGTCAGGCGAAAGAACGGTTTCTGGCTCTCGGGAAAAAAATCGATTCCGGTTTGATCGCGGAACTTCCGATTCAGAGTCATGGAAGGCTAAAGCCTTTCGACACCTATACGCGGGAAGCCGTGCTTTATCTCACTGGAAAGTTCCGCTTCAGCGGACTGGATTCCGTTCAGCTCTATCTGGGCCTCATGATCTCTGAAGCGGCCGAGGATTTCGAGGTCGTCAACCTTCGCGATCCCAAATTGCGCGTGCAACTTGGCTTTCCCAGCAATCAGCGGCATGCATCGCTTCGTGCCCTTGCCTCGAGCCCTCTCGAGTCCCTGGCGCGTCCCGCTCTGGCTCGTGCTGAGCAAGACAGCAAGTCGCTTCAGCCGGAAGAGAAGTCCCTGGTGGAGGCTATGCAGCAGGTCTGGCTTGCGCGGTCGATTATCTCAGGCAGTCACCTGATGCAGGGTTTGCAACCGAATGGAGCATCCAATGCGGCGAGTGCCACGATCGTCGAGAAGCTCCAGCAGTACTTTCGTGCGCTGCCCGAGAATGATCCAGGCGTGGCAGGGCTGGCGGCTGATGCCATCGCCGCTGCTCGTGCGCAGCCTTTTCCGGAACTCGTCAAACGCAATCTGAACAAGATGGGGCTCGAGGTATGGTACAACAAAGCCCACCTGTTCTTCTGGGTGGCGGTGGCGTATTTCCTCATCGGCTTGACATTGCTTTTCCCTGTGACCCGTCGGCGCGTGACAAAGAACTGGGTCCTTGCGGCGGCTGCCTTACCGTTCCTGGTGCATGCGTCCGGCTTCGCCATTCGCGTGGTCATCACCGGCTTTGCGCCGGTGACGAACATGTATGGAACCATGGTCTGGGTCGCCTTCGGCGTCGTTCTTTTCGGGACGATGCTTTACCTGCTCTATAAACACGATGTCATTTACGGGATCATCATGGTCGGAGCGGCCCTGACGCTTTTCCTGACTGAGAATCTGCCTCTGGTGCTCAGTCCTGACATGGACCCGATCGTTGCGGTGCTCAGGAGCAATTTCTGGCTCTCCACTCACGTTCTGACGATCACGATTTCCTATGCGGGATTCACGATCGCGATGCTGCTCGGAAATATCGCGATTTTCCGCCGGATCTTCTCGGCTTTCAGCAACAAGTCCGGCTCACAGGAGCGCGATGAGAAGTTTTACAAGGAGTACAGCCATCTCACCTACCGGGTCATTCAGCTCGGTGTATTTTTCCTTACGGCAGGAATCATCCTGGGTGGCGTGTGGGCGGATTATTCATGGGGCCGTTTCTGGGGATGGGACCCCAAGGAAACCTGGTCATTGATTGCGCTGCTGGGTTATCTCGCGATTCTTCACGCCAGGCATGTCGGATGGCTCCGTGGATTCGGGATCCTGGCTGCATCGCCGGTCGCGTATCTTCTGGTCGTCATGGCCTGGTACGGGGTGAATTTCATTCTAGCCGCTGGTTTGCACTCTTACGGGTTCTCGAGCGGGGGCGCGGCAGCAGTGGGAGGCTTTGTTCTTGTTCAGCTCATGCTCCTCAGCGTTGCTGGCGTGCTCCACAACATGAAGACCCGTCAGCAAATTGGAAAGGCGGGCGTCTGATCCGCTTCATTGCTCGACTGCTGATCCTGTCTGCTGTCGCGAGCTCAGCCTCCGCGACAGCAGATGATCGGCATGCGCTTCGTTCCGGAGTGTACAAGCCCAAATCGTCCAACAGTTCATACGTATGGCAGCAAAGGACTCAGTCGATCTTCCAAGAGGGGGGAGACAGGTTGCTTCGCGCGATACGCGTGACTTATTTTAATGAACACTATTCAGAAGGCCCGATTCAGTACGATTGTTCTGATATCTGGGGCGATCTGATCTGCATGAAAGACACTGTTGTGTTCGTGATACACGACTCCACTCGGTATCTCTGGCATAGCAAGCTGTACGATACCTGGGCTGAATTCGAGCTTTCGAAGTAACCGAGCTGAATCAGCTCGCCGGAGTCGGCGTTTCGCCGCCGCCGAAGTCGCGATCCATCACAGTCTTGCGGCCTTCG
This sequence comes from Bdellovibrionales bacterium GWB1_55_8, assembly GCA_001769835.1. Taxonomy (GTDB): domain Bacteria; phylum Bdellovibrionota; class UBA1018; order UBA1018; family UBA1018; genus GWB1-55-8. The sequence goes on along the minus strand of MEPR01000039.1, from coordinate 38,467 downwards.
CTCTTCGCGTTTTCAATCGCGGCTTGGCATAGCTCACGGACACGGTCCGAGAGGATATCCATGACGGCTGCTGACGTATTCATTCCGGAGCTGGCGCGAATAAAATTCTTTACCTTTGAGGCGACGACCAGTGTTTCTTTTTCGTTGCTGTTTTCAGTCGTATTTTCAGTCATGTGAATCTCCGATGTGTGATCAGTTGACGCCAAGCAATTCAACTTCGAACACGAGAGTGGCGTTCGGGGGAATCACGCCACCGGCACCGCGCTCGCCGTATCCCATTTGAGGAGGAATTGTGAGCTTGCGCTTGCCGCCCACTTTCATTCCGACAACACCTTTATCCCAGCCCTGGATTACCTGGCCAGCGCCCAGGTTGAATTTGAAAGGCTGGCCGCGATCCACTGATGAATCGAACTTCTTACCGTCGGTAAGCCACCCGGTGTAGTGCACCGTCACGGTTTTTCCAGGCTGCGCTTCTGCTCCGGTTCCCTTTTTGAGGTCTTCGCTTTTCAATTCCGCTGTCGAATCTGCTTTCATCTGTGACTCCTGGTTGGGCGCCTGGGCAGTATCACCGGCCGGCTGCGAATCCTGCTTCTGTTCAGAACTTTTGGTGCATGCGCTGATGGATACAACTGCCGCTACGGTCAGGCCGAGCGCGATATTGAGAAGATATTTTTTTTCAGTCATTTTAGTCATCATAAATGGCTTTCTCCCAAGCTCAGGTTGATCGCTTAAGACTTGCACAGGTTACGTGTAGAGGCGAGAGAGAAACTTTGGATGCGAAGCGTTACTTTTGTTCGCGCGCGATGCGCGTTCCATGTGCCCGCACGGCCAGGTCGGCCACCCACTGGCGTGTCACGTGACTCAGGTCGGGGATTTGAAGATGGGCACCTGAGGTGTTTTGTCGAAAATGATTCGTGCCCGTAATCGCAACAACCCAGCCTCCCGCATTGAGAGCGGATGCAATCCCCGCGTCCGAATCCTCGAAAATAAGGCAACGTTTCGGATCGACCCCGAGCAAAGAGCAGGCTTTCAAATAGCCATCCGGTGCCGGTTTGCTGCTGGGGTAATCTTCTGCGCCGAGAACCGCAGAAAAACGGCTGAGAATTCCCAGCTTCCCGAGCGCCCATTCGATTTCCGAGCGGTGGGATCCGGATACCAGTGCAAGAGGGTAGGCCTCTCCGATGGAGTGCACTGCTTCGACACCGCCTGGGACCACAATGAGTTCGGTCTTCAGCGTCTGGCGGTACTGGTCGAGGATCATGGAAGTGGCGGCAGCTATCGAAACGGGAGGGGTATATTTCGAGAACAAATAACTGAGAGCCGCTTCCCAGGTTCGTCCGGTAACGAAAGCTGCGTCTTCCAGGGAAACTTTGATTCCCCAGTTTTCGAAGCAGGACTTTACCGCTCGCGCAGCGGAGGGCTCGGTATCGATCAATGTTCCATCCAGGTCGAAAAGAACGGCTTCAAATGATGCGACATAAGTCGAAGGAAACATGCTCGCAGATTACCTGTGAACCTCGTGATGGTCCAGCGGATGCAACTCCTGCCCCTTATTAGAAACGATTAGGAGCTATTTATGCTGCAGAATATCATCAATCGAAATCTCATTACCGTGAAGCCGTCCGCGAACCTGCAGGAATGCGCCGAGCTGATGGAAGAGAAAAATGTCGGATCCATTTTAGTGGTGGACGACGGCTTCAAACCGATCGGGATCATTACAGATCGGGACATTG